>NZ_JBIAVL010000003.1:0-552600 GCF_042894165.1 Kitasatospora sp. NPDC001547
TGGTACTGCAGGGGGGACCCTGTGGGAGAGTAGGACGCCGCCGAACAATCATTGCTGAAGAACCCCCATCCGGGATCCGGATGGGGGTTCTTCGCGTTTACGGCCCGTGCTCGTGGCGGCAAAAGCCGCTGGATCATCCGGTGCCGCCCGCCTTACGGTGGCGCGGTGAGCAACGAACCGGATGCACCTGTCGGGCCCGTGCAGGCCTTTGAACCTCCCTACTACGCGGTGGTCTTCACCTCGGTGCGGACCCAGGACCAGAGCGGCTACGGCGAGACCAGCGCCCGCATGGAGGAGCTGGTGAAGGACATCCCCGGTTTCCTGGGGATGGACCACGCGCAGAATCCCGGCGGGCTGTCCATCACGGTCGGGTACTTCCGTGACGCCGAGGCCCTCACGGAGTGGCGGACCAACGCCGAGCACCGCGTGGCGCAGCAGCGCGGGCGAGCCGACTGGTACCAGGGCTACACGCTGCACGTGGCGAAGGTGGAGCGGAGCCACGGGTTCGTGCGGGAGTAGCGCCCGCGGCACCGCCCGGCAGCGGGACAGCCCGCAGCCGGTGTCCTGCGGGCCCCCATTATGCGGAGCAGGAAGTCGGACGGGCCGACTTCCTGCTCCGCCGCCGTTCACTCCTTCGGCGTGAGTGGCGTCAGCGGCGTCGCGACCCGGCTCTCCCAGGCCTGCTCCAGCGCGCGGGTGAACGTTTCGGCGGGCTGAGCGCCCGAGACGCCGAGCCGACGGTCCAGGACGAAGAACGGCACGCCCGTCGCACCCATGGCGCTAGCCGTGGCCTCGTCCTCGCGCACCGCCTCCGCGTACGCCTCCGGGTCGGCCAGGACGGCCGCGGCCGCCTCGCCGTCCAGGCCGGCCTCGACGGCCAGCTCGACCAGTCGGCCCGACTCGAAGGCCGACCGCTCCTCGGCGAAGTTGGCCCGGTACAGCCCGTCCAGCAGTTGCGCCTGCCGGCCGTGCTCCTCGGCGAAGTGCAGCAGGCGGTGCATGTCGAAGGAGTTCGCCGCGTCGCGGCCCTCGCGCAGGTACGGCAGGCCCTCGGCATGCGCGTTCTCCGCGATCCGGGCCTCCGCCGCCTCGGCCTGCTCCAGGCTCATGCCGTACTTCGCGGCCAGCAGCGGCACCACCGGACGGGCCTCGCGCGGCGCCCGCGGGTCCAGTTCGAAGGAGCGGTGGACGACCTCCACCTCCTCACGGTGCGGGAAGGCCGCCAGCGCCTGCTCGAACCGGGCCTTGCCCACGTAGCACCACGGGCAGTTGATGTCGCTCCAGATCTCCACGCGCACGGCGCCGCACTCCTTCCAGCCTCGCGCGGACCTCCCGCGTCGACGCCTACCGGAACACCGCCGTCCACCTGAATATTTCTCTCTCTGAAACATCCGGGCGAGCCGGTCGGCGGCCGCCCGCCCCAGCGCCGCTCCCACGCCTCGCGCTGGGAGGACACCGTGGGGACGGCGGCGACGGCCTCTGCGTAGTGGCCGTGCCTGCTCAGGATTCCGGCAAGGATTCGGTGAGCCCCGTACTCGGTGGACGACCTGAGCAGGCCGAGGGCCTCGTCCGTCCGGCCGTCCAGCGCCGGCAGTCGGGCCCCAGGCCCCGCTACAGGCAGATCCAGCAGTACAGCCGCTCGCCGGCCGCCCGCGCCCGGCGGGCGAGGGCGATCAACTCCTCGGCCAGCGGCAGCAGATCGGACGGATCGGCGCCGTACCACTCCTCGGCCTCGGCCCACCGCGCGACGGCTTCCGGCACCCGCTCGTCGGGCACCGCGGCGAGCGCGTCCCGGGCGGCGGCGCCCAGTTCGGTGACCCACGGGCCGGTCGCCCACGGGTCGTCCCCGTCCCAGGGCCCGGACGGGCCGGGCTGCGGCGTGGTCGGCCAGACCGCCGTCTCCGACACCAGGCCGGCCCGCCACGGCTCCCCGAGGACGGCCGCCACCAGCTGGCCGAGCATGACGTCCGGATCGACGCCCTTGGCCTGCACCCCGTCGATGGCCCCCTCGGAGGCCTCGTCGGAGGAACCGCCGGAGGGCCCGTCGAACGGAGGCAGCACGCCCTCCCCGAGCTCCAGGGCCCGGACGACCGTCGCCGCATCGGGCGCCCGGAAGTAGTCGGTCAGCACACCCATCGCGGCCACCCCACTCGTTCTCGTTCGACGTCGGGGACCAGTGAAGCAGCGGGCACCGACAGCGGAGCGGGCCGACCGGCGGCAGGGGACTCAGCAGGAGACGCTGCCGCCGCCGACGCTGGTGTTCAGGACGCCGACGAACTTCTTGAACAGGTTGATCCGGTCGTCCCGCTGGCCCGGGTTCTTCCCGTCGCACTCCAGCGCGCCGTTGATGCTCCGGATGGTCTCCCCGAAGCCCTTGCCGTTGACGATGGCGTCGTGCGGGGTCATCCGCCCGGCGCCGGTCTGGCTGTTCCAGAACCAGAGGGCGGTCTTCCAGGAGACGGCCGGGTCCTTCTCGACCTTGGAGGGGTCGTGCAGCAGGTCGATGTGCAGGGCGTCGCCGGCCGCCTTGTAGTTGAAGTTCCAGCTCAGCTGGAGCGGCCCGCGCCCGTAGTACGCCGCCTGCCCCGCCGGACAGCCGTACGGCTGCGAAGCGTCGCAGTAGTGCGGGTAGTTGGCGGTGTTCTGCTCCACCACGAACCGCAGGCCGCCGGTCTCGTGGCCGACGTTGGCCAGGAAGGCCGCCGCCTCGCGTCTGCGGGTGGCGTCGTCGCCGGTGGTGGCGAACTTCGGGTAGGCGCTCAGGGCGTCGACCAGGCCCCGGTAGGTGTAGAAGCCGTTCCGGCTCGGGAACATCTGGTTGAACTGGGACTCGCTGACCACGAAGGAGCCGGCGGCGGAGGCCGGGGCGGTCCGGCCGGCGACAGCGAGGGTGCTCAGGACGGCGGCGGAGGCCGCCAGCGACAGGGTGCGCGAGAGCTTCATCGATGCCTCGATTCCGTTGGCTGGATCGGAAGTTTGCTCTTGGCGCTTCGCTCGCGAAGGACCTCGGCCATCGTGGTGGTCGCCGGCCGTCGACCGCACCCCTCGGAGGTCTAAACCACCCGCACGGGTCGTATCCGATCCAAGAGGTGGACGGCCGGGCCATGGTGATCATCCGGCTGTCGTCGGCACCGGATAGCCTCGTGCGCAGCGGGGACGGGACCGCGCGGGACCACCGGGGGAGCAGGACGAATGAGCGGTCACACCGACGACGGGGGCGACGGGCGCCTGGCCGCGCAGGGGGAGGTGGCGGTCGCCCGGCTGGCCATCGACTCGGGGGACCTGGCGCACGCCGCCGAGCACCTCGGCGACGCGATCCTCGCCGACCCCCAACTGCCCGAACTGCACGAGGCGCTGGCCGAGTTGTGCGCCGCGGCGGGAGGCCCGGCGGCGGCCCGCGGGCTGTTCCCGCTGGACGGCCAGGTGTACCTCGGCACGGTGGCCTGCCGGGCCCACGTGGAGGCCGCCGCCGGGGACTGGGACGCCGCCGTCGGCCTGCTCGCCTCCGCCGTCCAGTACGAGCCGGCCCGCCCCTGGGCGCACGCCGCCTGGCTCGCCCGCGAGGACCTGCCCGGCCTGGTCGACCCGGACGCCGTCGCCCAGGCGGTGGCCCGCGCGACCGGTGCGCTGCCCGACCCGCTCCCGGCCGGACTCGCCGAAGCCGTACGGCCGTTCCACGACTTCGCGCAGGCGGTGCTGGCCCGCCACACCGACCACGTGCTGCTGCTCGCGATGGCCTCGGGCCTGACCCGCCGGCTCGGTGACACCGTCCGGGCCGTCGAACTCGCCGAGCGGGCCCACCGGTTGGCCCCCGGCTACCTGCCCGCCGTGATGCTCGGCAACGCCCTGCGCTCGGCCGGTCGGCCGGAGCGGGCGCTCGACGTCTGGGAGGCCGAGCTGGAGCGGGCCGCGCCGGACCGCGACGACTCCAGCGGCTACCTCGCCGTCGACGTCGCCGAGCTGTACGGCGCGCTCGGCCGCCCCGCCGAAGGCCTGCCCTGGCTGGACCGGGTGCTCGCCGTCGAGCCCGACCACCCCAAGGCCGGCCCGGCCCGGTACGGGCTGCGGCACGCCCTCGACGGGGACCCGGCCCACCTGCTCGGCCTGGCCGACCACCACCGCGCCCACCCCGAGCACGGGTACGCCCAGGAGCTGCTGGAGCGGCTGAGCCGCCGGGAGCCCTGGCTCGGCCTGGTCTCCGGTGCCACCGAGGCCACCGTCAACGTGCTGCACCAGGTGCTCGCCGAGCCCGGCGCCACCCGCGACACCGAGATCGACTGCACCGCCTCCACCCTGGAGCCGCCCAGCTCGGTGCTGGCCGTCCGGCTCGCGCTGCCGCGCGCCACCGTCGGCTACCAGGCCGTCGGCGAGCCCGACCCCCGGCTGCCGCTGACCGAGCCCACCACCCGGATCTGGGCCTGGGACGGCACCGACCCGCGCCCGGCCGTCGCCCCGCCCGCACCGCGGAGCGCCGAACTCGTCCGGGCCACCGCCGAGGTCTTCTGGCCGACCGTCCCCGCCGCCTACGACCACGCCGTGCGGCTGGCCGGGCTGCCGCTGGACGACCTGCTCGGCGTCCTGGTCCATCCGCCGATGCCGCGCGAGGACGAACTCGGCCGTGCCCTGCTCGCCCACCAGCCCGAACTCTGGGTGCGGGCCGTCCAGGTCTTCGCCTGCCTCGGCATCGCCCACCACCGCACCGACCAGCCCTGGGAGGGCTCCGAGCGCCGCCGGGTACTGCGCGACCTGCTGCTCGGGCCGGAGGACTGGGTGGTCGAGGCGGCCGGCTTCGCGCTGGTCGCGATCGGCTGGACCGAGCCGCGGACCCGGGCGGACGTCGCCGCCCTGCTCCAGCAGCGGCTGCACCACGACGCCCGGGCCCGCCACACCCGGGTGGTGACCATCCTGCGCTCGCTGTCCGCGCTGGTGCTCGCCGCGCCCTGGATGTCCGACGAGGACCGCGCGCTCGCCCGGCGCCTGACGGCCCGGGAGGACGCCGCCGACGCGGGGGCGGCGGCTCAATCGGCGGCCCAACCGGCGGGGGCGGAACCGGCGACGGGGGAGGCCGACCGGGCGGCGGAGCGCGCGGAGGGGGCAGCGGCGGGGAAGGAGCCCCGCCCCGGCCGTCTGCGCCGCCTCTTCGGGAGGGGCTGAGACGGGCCGGCTCTAACCCACCCCGGGCAGCGGATCCTGGTCCACGTCGAACCGCGCGACCCGCTCCGCCGGATCCCGGCACTCCGGCCCCAGCCGCAGCATCCGGGACTCCGGATCGTGCAGCGGCCGGTGGCACCGGCGGCAGGTCACCCGCGGCCGGAGGGTCCGCGCGGTGTCCGTACCGGGAAGCGGTTCGGGTCCGGTCGGGCTGGACGGACCCGCCGGGCTGGGCGGTCCGGTCGGGCTGGGCGGATCGGTCGGGCTGGTCATGGTCAGACGGTAGCCGCCCGCACCGTCAAGGCCCCCTGCCGGTGCGTGGCACGATGGCCCCATGGCCACCGACCGCAGCAGCGCAGGAGATCCGGCACGCACCCTCGCCCTGCTCTGGGGGCTCACCGCCGAGGAGAAGCCCGGTCGGCGCGGCCCCCGGCAGGCCCGCTCGACCGGCGAGATCGCCGCCACCGCGATCGCCCTGGCCGACGCCGAGGGCGTGGACGCCGTCACCATGCGCCGGGTCGCGCAGGAGCTGGGGCTCTCCCCGATGGCGCTCTACACCTACGTGCCCGGCAAGGCCGAGCTGCTCGACCTGATGCTGGACACGGTCTACGCCACGATGCCCCGCAGCACCCCCGCCGACGAGGGCTGGCGAGCCCGGGTCACCGCCGTCGCCGACGACAACCGCGCGCTGCACCGCGCCCACCCGTGGGTGGCCGCCGTCTCCACCAGCCGCCCGCCGCTCGGGCCCGGGCTGATGGCCAAGTACGAGTACGAGCTGCGCGCCTTCGAGGGCACCGGCCTGTCCGACGTCGACCTGGACGCCGGGCTGACCCACCTGCTCGGCTTCGTCCAGACCTGCGCCCGGATGGCGGCCGACGAGCGCGCCGCCCGGCAGGACAGCGCGATGACCGACGAGCAGTGGTGGGCCGCCAACGCCGAACTGCTCGCCCGGGTCTTCGACCCCGAGCGCTACCCGGTCGCCGCCCGGGTCGGTGCCGCCGCCGGGGAGGCGCACGGCGGCGCCTACAGCCCGGACCACGCCTACGCCTTCGGCCTGGCCAGGGTCCTGGACGGGCTCGAAGCCCTCATCGCGGAGCGGTAGCGCGCCCGTCGTACTCCTGACGGGCCGTCTCGACCTCGGGCACCCGCCGCTCCGACCAGTGCGCCAGCGCGGCGACCAGCTCCGCCGCCTCCCGCCCCAGCGGGGTGAGGCTGTAGTCGACCCGCGGCGGAATCACCGGGTGCGCCTCGCGCAGCACGAAGCCGTCCCGCTCCAGCGTCTGGAGGGTCTGGGCGAGCATCTTCTCGCTGACCCCGGTGACCCGGCGGCGCAGTTCGCTGAACCGGTAGCCGCGCTCGTTCAGCGCGCCCAGCACCAGCACGCCCCAGCGGCTGGTGACGTGCTCCAGCACGCCCCGGGACGGACACATCCGGTCGAACACGTCGGCGGGCGGCGGTCCGCCCGCCTTCAGCTCGCTTACCTTCATGTCAGTACCCTACTTTGAAGTGCGTACTTTCGAAAGGTTAGTGCTGTCCGTAGGGTGAGTTTCGAGGTCAGAACCCCGTAGCAACCCCTGAGGAGCAACACCATGTACGTCGTCACCGGCGCCACCGGCCAGCTCGGCCGTCTCGTCGTCGAGGGCCTGCTGGCCCAGGTCCCCGCGAGCGAGGTGGCCGTCGCCGTCCGCTCCGCCGAGAAGGCCGCCGACCTGGCCGCGCGCGGCGTGGCCGTCCGGGTGGTCGACTACGACCGGCCCCAGACCCTGGCCGGCGCCTTCGCCGAGGGCGACCGGGTGCTGCTGATCTCCGGCAGCGAGGTCGGCCGCCGGATCCCGCAGCACCGGGCCGTGGTCGAGGCCGCCAAGGCCGCCGGGGTCGCGCTGCTCGCCTACACCAGCGCTCCCGGCGCGGCCACCTTCCGGTTGGCCGACGAGCACCGGGCGACCGAGGAGCTGATCCTCGCCTCCGGCCTGCCGTACGCGTTCCTGCGCAACGGCTGGTACACCGAGAACTACCTGGGCGACGCGGCCGGCACGGTGGCGCGCGGCACGGTGCTCGGCAGCGCCGGCGAGGGCCGGATCGCCACCGCCCCGCGCCGGGACTACGCGGCCGCGGCGGTCGCCGTCCTGGTCGGCGAGGGGCACGACAACACGGTGTACGAGTTGAGCGGCGACACCGCCTGGAGCCTGCCCGAGCTGGCCGCCGAGCTGGCGAAGGCCTCCGGCAAGCCGGTCGGGCACCGGGACGTCACCCCGGCCGAGCACCTGGACGCGCTGGTCGGCGCGGGCCTGCCGCAGGGCTTCGCCGAGGCCCTGGTGGACGTGGACGCGGGCATCGCGCGCGGCGAGCTGGCCGGCACCCCCGGCGACCTGGCCCGGCTGATCGGCCGTCCGACCGTCCCGCTGGCCGAGTCCGTCCGCGAGGCCCTGAACGCCTGAGCCGCCACGGCCCACGGGGCTCCCGAGCCGCTACGGGCCCGGGAGCCCGAAGCGCCACCGTGCCCCCGGGGGCCCGGAACGCCGCAGCTCCGGGCCCCCGGGAGGCCGTGGAAGGTCCAGCATGCAAACGGTGTCATGACCAAAGTGCGGAAACGGAGATGACAGCCACCCCTCCCGCCGGTTACCGTCACCTGGACACACGCGCGCGGGAGGGCACTCGGCCATGGCGGACACAGACCAGCAGGACAACGGCCGGGGCCTCTGGTACGGCGTCGCCGCGTACGGCATCTGGGGCCTCTTCCCGCTGTTCTGGCCGCTGCTGGAACCGGGTGCCGCCGACGACATCCTGGCCAACCGGATGGTCTGGTCCCTGGTCGCGGTCGTCCTGCTGCTGATCGCCCAGCGGCACTGGGGCTGGATACGCCCGCTGCTGCGCCAGCCCCGCCGGCTCGCCATGCTGGCCGGCGCGGCCACCGTGATCTCGGTCAACTGGGGCGTCTACATCTGGGCCGTCAACGCCGGCCACGTCGTCGAGACCAGCCTCGGCTACTTCATCAACCCGCTGGTCACCATCGGCTTCGGTGTCCTGGTGCTCAAGGAGCGGCTGCGCAACGCGCAGTGGACGGCGGTCGGCATCGGCGCCGCCGCCGTCGCGGTGCTGACCGTCGCGTACGGGCAGCTGCCCTGGATCGCGCTCACCCTGGCGCTCTCCTTCGCCACCTACGGCCTGCTGAAGAAGCAGGTCGGCCTGAGCGGGCTGGAGAGCCTGGCGGCCGAGAGCGCCTTCATGTTCCCGTTCGCCCTCGGCTACCTGGTCTACCTGGAGGTCTCCGGGCGCGGCACCTTCGGGCACACGGTGGCCGGCTCGTACGGCTGGGGGCACTCCGGGCTGCTGATGCTCAGCGGGGTGATCACCGCGATCCCGCTGCTGTTCTTCGGCGCGGCCGCCGTCCGGGTGCCGCTGACCGTGCTCGGGCTGCTGCAGTACCTGGCGCCGGTGTTCCAGTTCCTGATCGGCGTCGCGGTGTTCCACGAGTCCATGCCGCCCGCCCGCTGGGCCGGCTTCGCCCTGGTCTGGGCCGCGCTCGCGCTGCTCACCTGGGACGCGCTGCGCCAGGTGCGGGCCGACCGCGCGGTGCGGGCCGCGGCGGTGGCGCCGCAGCCCGTACCGGCGGAGCCGGCCGTCACGCGCTGATGTCCCGGCTGGTGAAGCGGGACCACGCCGCCGAGCCGAACACCGCGACGTAGGCGGCCTGGAGGCCGAGGTCCTTCAGCACGCCGTCCCAGTACATCGGTGCCCGCAGCAGGTCCGCGAAGCTCAGCCAGTAGTGGGAGAACAGGAACGGGCTGACGGCGTCCAGCTGCGGGAAGGCGTCCAGGATCTGGACGGTGACCACCAGCCCGACGGTGGCGGCCATCGCCGCGATGCCGCTGCCGGTGAGGGTGGAGACGAACAGCCCGATCGCCACCAGCCCGGCCAGTGAGGCCGCGACCACCAGGGCCACCAGCAGCGCGCGCAGCAGCGCGTCGCCGAGCCCGATGGTGTCCCCGGAGATCAGGGTGACCCGGCCGAGCGGGAAGAGCGCGGCGCCGGCGGCCAGCGCCGTCACCGCGACCGCCGCCGTCGCGGCCAGGCAGAACACCAGTCCGGCGGTGAACTTGGCGGCCAGCAGCCTGGTCCGGCCGGCGGGGGCGACCAGCAGGTAGCGCAGCGTCCCGGTGGCCGCCTCGCCCGCCACCGAGTCCCCGGCGACCACGCCGACGGTCATCGGCAGGAAGACCGGCAGCGCCACCGCGAGCGCGGTGAAGACGAGGAAGAGCCCGTTCTGGGTGGTCTGCGCGATGAAGCTCGGACCGCCGCCGCCCTCGTGCGGACTGTCCGTGTTGAGCTTGACCACCACCCCGATCAGGATCGGCAGCACCGCCAGGATGCCCAGCAGCACCTTGGTGCGCATCCGGCGGAAGGTCAGGTGCAGCTCGCTGCGGAACAGCGCCAGGAACCCGGCCGCCGTCTGCGGCCGCCGACCGATGACGATCGGCGGTGTCCCGGCCGGTGCCTCGGCCGGCGACTCGGTCCGCGACTCGGTCCGCGCGTCAGCCCGCGACATCGAAGCCCTCCCCGGTCAGCGCCACGAAGGCGTCCTCCAACGTGCCCCGCTCCAGCCCGAATCCGTGCACCCGCACCCCGGCCTCGACCATCGCCGCGCACAGCCTGGGCAGCGCCTCCTCGTCCAGCACACCCGGCTCGCCGTCCACCCGGCCGTCGCCGGGCACCAGCGCGGTGACCCGGTGGGCCGCCAGCACCTCCGCGGCCCGCGTCACGTCCGGGGTGCGGACCACCAGCCGGCCCTGGGCCCGGGCGGCCAGCTCGGCGACGGTGCCCTGCACCACCAGCCGGCCCCGGGACATCACCGCGGCGTGGGTGCAGACCTGCTCGATCTCGTCCAGCAGGTGCGAGGAGAGGAACACCGTGGTGCCCTCCGCCGCGACCTCCCGGACCAGCGTCCGGATCTCCCGCATGCCCTGCGGGTCCAGCCCGTTGGTCGGCTCGTCCAGCACCAGCAGCTCGCGCGGCTGGAGCAGCGCGGAGGCCAGGCCCAGCCGCTGCTTCATGCCCAGCGAGTACGCCCGGGCCTTCTTGCCCGCCGCGGCGCTCAGGCCGACCCGCTCCAGCGCCGCCTCGACCCGCTGCCGGCGGGTGCGCGGGTCGGCGGTCGGGTCGGCGGCGTCGAAGCGCACCAGGTTGTCCCGTCCGGAGAGGAAGCCGTACAGGGCCGGGCCCTCGATCAGCGCGCCCACCCGGGGCAGCACCGTGGCGACGGACTGCGGCATCGACTCGCCGAGGACGGTGGCCGCGCCGGAGGTGGGGGCGATCAGGCCCATCAGCATCCGGATGGTGGTGGTCTTGCCGGAGCCGTTGGGGCCCAGGAAGCCGAAGACGGAGCCGCGCGGCACGGCCAGGTCCAGGCCGTCCACGGCGAGCTGGCCGCCGCGGAAGCGCTTGGTCAGGCCGCGGGTCCGGATGACGTCGTCGGTGCCGGGGCCGGGCGGTCCGGCGGCACCCCGGGAGGCGGGCGAGGCGGCGTCCTGGGGCGAGGGGGCGGAGGGGGCGGCGGAGGAAGCGGATGGAACGGGCGCGGGGGCCGGGCGCGACGCGGCGCCCGTACCCCCGGCCGACTCCGTAACGTCCCCCGTTACGGGAGCCTTGGTCATCCGTCAGTTCACCCCGGCGGCGTGCTGGAGGACCGGCAGGGTCACCGCGCCGGCCAGGACCCGGCCGTCGTCGGTGAGCAGGACGTTGAGCACCTTGGTGCTCACCAGGGTGCCGCCGGCGACCGGCTTGCCGAGCGACTTCACCATCGCCCGCGGGTCCACCGACCGCCCCGACCGGTCCCCGTGCCCGCCGCCCTGGGTGTCGCCCTTCGGCGCCCCGTCCACCGCGCCGGGCAGCTTGGTGGAGACGACCGTCGTCCAGCCCTCGCCGATCACGTTGACGCCCTCGGCCGCCCCGGCGCCCCGGTGCTCCCGGGCCCCGCCCGGCGCGCCCCCGGCCGCGTCCCCCGCCTTCTGCTCCGTCACCTTGGCGCCCTTGGGGGCGGTGAAGTCGAAGGTCCTGTCGGCCGGCTTGGCGAAGGACACCTGGGTGAAGCGGACGTTCAGCACGGTGCTGCCGTCCACGGACTTCACCGCCACCGACAGCGGCACCCCGTTCTCGGCGGCCACCGCGATCCGGACCTCGGCGAGGGTCGAACCGGACTGGGTGGGCTTCACGCTCAGCTGGTAGGCGTTCTGCCCGGCCACCTTGGCCGTCCCGGCGACGGTCACCGAGGTGGTGCCGGCGCTCCCGGCCAGGAACTGCCGGGCGGCCTCCTGCGGGCTGGTCGGCAGCTCGGACAGCGGCGTCCCGGCGTGCGGCCGCTCGCCGGCGGCCCGACCGGTCATGTGCACCGCGCTGTTGGACGAGCTGTCCCAGGCCCAGGCCTGGTCGCCGTTGCGGACCAGGGTGTAGCCCGCCATGTTCTCCAGCACGTCCACCCGCTGGCGGTCCGGGCCGTCCACCGCGATCCGCAGCGTCTGGTCCCCGCCGAGCAGGCCGAGCAGCTTGGACTGCGGGTCCGCGGCGGAGCCCCCGCCGCCCTTGCCGCCGGCCGCCGCGCCGAGGCCGCCGGCCGTGCCGAGCAGCTGACCGGGCACCCCGAGGTCGGTGCTGATCGAGACCGTCCCGGACAGCGTCTGCGCCTCGGAGCCGAGCACCTTGGCGACCAGCTGCTCCGCGGACAGCGCCGGGAGGTCGGGCGCGCCGTCGGCGGCCAGCGCCGGGACCAGGCCCACCCCCGCGGCGATCACCGCGACCACCGCCACCGGCACCCCGGCACGCATCAGGACGCGCCGCCGGGAGCGGTACGGTACACCGCCGTCCAGATCGTCCCCCGCCGTCTTCTCATTGGTCATGGCGTCCTCAACTCCTCCGCGAACACGTCCGATTGGCCTTGCCCCTCCATTAGAGGCCGCCGCGCCGCCGCCGTCATCGCCCTGTGGGGGCAGATCGGGTGGCCTTCTTGGGTACGCCGACCCTGAGACGGTCTCAGGGTCGGCCCCTCCGCGGGCCCCTCCGCTGGCGTAGGGTCGCGCCATGGACGGAACCGCCACGGACGCCAGCACCCCGCCGACCGCCAACGCGATGCGCCGCGCCCTGCGCCGAGCCCGGGACGGCGTCGCCCTCGACGTCACCGAGGCCGCGGTGCTGCTCCAGGCCAGAGGCGAGGACCTGCTGGACCTCTGTGCCGGTGCCGCCCGGGTCCGGGACGCGGGCCTCGAAGCGGCCGGCCGACCCGGCGTCATCACCTACTCCAAGAGCGTCTTCATCCCGCTCACCCGGCTCTGCCGCGACAAGTGCCACTACTGCACCTTCGCCACCGTCCCCGGCAAGCTGCGCCGGGAGGGGCACGGGATGTATATGTCCCCGGACGAGGTGCTGGAGGTGGCCCGCCGGGGCGCCGAACTCGGCTGCAAGGAAGCCCTGATCACGCTCGGCGACAAGCCCGAGGACCGCTGGCCCGAGGCCCGCGAGTGGCTCGACGCGCACGGCTACGACGACACCATCGCCTACGTGCGCGCCATGTCGATCCGCATCCTGGAGGAGACCGGCCTGCTGCCGCACCTCAACCCCGGGGTGCTGGGCTGGACGGACTTCCAGCGGCTCAAGCCGGTCTCCGCCTCGATGGGCATGATGCTGGAGACCACCGCCACCCGGCTGTGGAGCGAGCCCGGCGGCCCGCACTTCGGCTCCCCGGACAAGGAGCCGGCCGTCCGGCTGCGGGTGCTGGAGGACGCCGGGCGCAGCTCCGTCCCGTTCACCAGCGGCCTGCTGATCGGCATCGGCGAGACCTACCAGGAGCGCGCCGAGTCGCTGTTCGCGCTGCGCAGGGTCTCCCGCGCGTACCACGGCGTCCAGGAACTGATCCTGCAGAACTTCCGGGCCAAGCCGGACACCGCGATGCGCGGCATGCCGGACGCCGAACTGGACGAGCTGGTGGCCACGGTGGCGGTGGCCCGGCACCTGATGGGCCCGGCCGCCTGCCTCCAGGCCCCGCCGAACCTGGTGGACGGCGAGTACGAGCGGCTGATCGCGGCCGGCATCGACGACTGGGGCGGGGTCTCCCCGCTCACCCCGGACCACGTCAACCCCGAGCGCCCCTGGCCGCAGATCGAGCGGCTGGCCGAGCGCTCCGCCGCGGCCGGCTTCGAACTGCGCGAACGCCTCGCCGTCTACCCCGAGTACGTGCGCCGCGGCGAGCCCTGGCTGGACCCGCGGGTGCTGCCGCACGTCCGCGCGCTGGCCGACCCGGCCACCGGCCTGGCGAACCCGGACGCGGTGGTCCGCGGCCTGCCCTGGCAGGAGCCCGAGGACCTGCCGGAGTCGTACGGGCGCACCGACCTGCACACCGCCGTCGACACCGAGGGCCGCACCGGCGACCGCCGGGCCGACTTCGAGGACGTGTACGGAGACTGGGAGGTGCTGCGCGAGCAGGTGCTCGCCAAGGGCGCCCCCGAGCGGCTGGCCGGGGACCTCCGGGAGGCCCTGGCGGTGGCCGCCGACGACCCGGCGGGGCTGACCGACGACCAGGCGCTGGCCCTCTTCCACGCGGACGGCCCGGCCCTGGACGCGCTGTGCCGGATCGCCGACGACGTCCGCCGGGACGCGGTCGGGGACGACGTCACCTACTGCGTCACCCGGAACATCAACTTCACCAACGTCTGCTACACCGGCTGCCGCTTCTGCGCCTTCGCCCAGCGCCGCACCGACGCCGACGCCTACACCCTCTCCCTGGAGCAGGTCGCCGACCGGGCCGCGCAGGCCTGGGAGGTGGGCGCCACCGAGGTCTGCATGCAGGGCGGCATCCACCCGGACCTGCCCGGCACCGCCTACTTCGACATCGCCCGCGCGGTGAAGGAGCGGGTGCCCGGCATCCACGTGCACGCCTTCTCGCCGATGGAGGTGGTCAACGGGGCGACCCGCACCGGGCTGTCGATCCGGGACTGGCTGCAGCGGGCCAAGGAGTCGGGCCTGGACACCATCCCGGGCACCGCCGCCGAGATCCTGGACGACGAGGTCCGCTGGGTGCTCACCAAGGGCAAGCTGCCGGCCGCGACCTGGGTCGAGGTGGTGACCACCGCGCACGAGCTGGGCATCCGCTCCTCGTCCACGATGATGTACGGGCACGTGGACACCCCGAAGCACTGGCTGGGCCACCTGCGGCTGCTCGCCGGGATCCAGCAACGCACGGGCGGCTTCACCGAGTTCGTCACGCTGCCGTTCATCCACACCAACGCCCCGGTCTACCTGGCCGGCATCGCCCGGCCCGGTCCGACCGCCCGGGACAACCGCGCGGTGGTCGCGATGGCCCGGCTGCTGCTGCACCCGCACATCCCCAACATCCAGACCAGCTGGGTCAAGCTGGGTGCCGAGGGCGCGGCCGAGATGCTCCGCTCGGGCGCCAACGACCTCGGCGGCACACTGATGGAGGAGACTATCTCGCGGATGGCCGGCTCGGCGTACGGGAGTTACAAGTCGGTGCGCGACCTCCAGGCGATCGCCGAGGCGGCGGGCCGGCCGCACCGCCAGCGCACCACCACCTACGGCGAGGTGCCGGCCGAGCGGCGGGCGGCGGCGCTGGCCTCGGACGGACACCTGCCGGAGCTGCTGCCGGTGCTGGACTGAGACCCGGGGCGTCCCCGTCCCGGCCGCCGTCCGTACGGGGGCCGGGACGGAGGCGTATTCACGGGGACCGGGACGGGGGCGCCGAACTCCGGAGGACGGGATGGAGGAGCCGGACCCCCGGGGGCGGGAGGGGCGCCGAACTCGGGGGACGGGGCCGATTCGATCGGCTCTTCGAATACAGTGCGAGGGCGCGCGCCCGGCCGAGCGTCGCGCGGCCCCCACACCCGAGGAAAGGCGCCCCGTCGTGATGCCACTGTGGTCACGCGCCCAGCAGCAGGACTACCGCAGCCGGGTGCGGGGCTGTCTGCTCGGCGGTGCCATCGGCGACGCGCTCGGTGCCGGCGTCGAGTTCGAGTCGCTGGAGAAGATCCGGGCCCAGCACGGCCCCCAGGGCGTCACCGGCTACGTCCCCGCGTACGGGCGCACCGGCGCCGTCACCGACGACACCCAGCTCAGCCTGTTCACCGTCGACGGGCTGATCCGCGCCCACATCCGCCGGGACACCGGCAGCTGGCACCCGCCCACCGACCTGCACCTGGCCTACCTGCGCTGGGCCGCCACCCAGCGCGACTGGGGCCCGGACGAGCGCCGCCCCGACCTCGGCTGGCTCGGCCGCGAGGAGTGGCTGTACGCCCAGCGCGCCCCCGGGCAGGGCTGCCTGTCCGGCCTCGGCGGGGCCGACGCCGAGCGGCTCGGCACCCTGGAGGCCCCCAAGAACCCGCACTCCAAGGCCTGCGGCACGGTGGTGCGGGCGGCGCCCTTCGGGCTGCTCACCACCTGGGAGCCGGGCCTGGTGTTCCAGCTCGCGGTGGAGTGCTCGGTGCTCACCCACGGCCACCCCACCGGCTACCTCGCGGCGGGCGCGTTCGCGGTGATCGTCCAGTCCGTCGCCCGCGGCGGCACCCTGGAGGAGGGCGTCCACCTCGCGCTCGCCCTGCTCTCCGAGCGGCCGGCGCACGAGGAGACCACCGCGGCGCTGCGGGCCGCCCTGGACGCGGTGCGGGCCGGCGAGCCGTCCGCGGACCGGGTCGAGGCGCTGGGGGAGGGCTGGGTGGCCGAGGAGGCGCTGGCGATCGGGGTCTACTGCGCCCTGGTCGCGCACGACGTGCGCTCGGGCCTGCTGCTCGCCGTCAACCACTCCGGGGACAGCGACTCCACCGGCGCGATCTGCGGCAACCTGCTCGGGGCGCTGCACGGGGACACCGCGCTGCCGCCGGGCCTGCTGGCCGGGCTCGAAGGGCGCGGGGCGATCCTCGAACTCGCCGACGACTTCGTGCTGGAGCTGGTGCACGGCCCCGAACTGCACGACCGGCGGACCGCGGAGGGCGTCAACTGGGCCGCCCGCTACCCGGTGACGGGCTGATCCGGGGCCCTCGGCGCCCTCGGAGCTCTCGGAGCTGATCCGGAGGGCCCGGAAAGGGAGTTGCCCGTAGCGCCGGCCGCCGCCGGGGGGCGACGGACACCGCTACGGGCAACTGGTCCGGGTACGGAACCGGGTGGGCCGGTCAGCCGGGGAGCTCGCCGAAGGCGCCGCCCGCCGCGGCCGAGGCGAAGGCGTTCCAGGCCTCGGTCGAGAAGCGCAGCTGGGGTCCGCGGGGGTCCTTGGAGTCCCGGACGGCGACCTCCCCCGCGCCTGGGGCGGCTATCTCCACACAGGCGCCTTGGCCGCCGCTGTGACTGCTCTTGCGCCAACGGGTTCCGTACTCGGACGGGGTGATCATTCGTGGAATTCCTTCTCGATGTCTGCTATCAGCGACCGGCTCTCCGCGACACCGAGCGCGGCCGCCCTCAGGTAGTCGTACAGACCGGTATAGCGGCGCACGTCCGCCTCCTTCTCCAGGTAGAGATCGCTCGTCACACCTTCGAAGTAGACAACCGTGGAATCGGCTGACTCGGGGAACTCCAGCAGCGAGAATGTCCCGGTCATGCCGGGATGGGCACCGTGCGAGAACGGGATCACCTGGATGGTGATGTTCGGGCGCTGGCTGAGCTCCAGCATCTGCCGCAGCTGCTGGGCCATCACGGCCTTGCTGCCGACCTCGCGGCGCAGCACCGCCTCGTCTATGACGGTCCACAGGCTGCCCAGCTGGTTCTCGCCGTGGATGCGCTCCTGGCGCTTCATCCGGACCTGCACCCGGCGCTGCACGGCGACCGCGTCGGTGTCCGGCTGGGTGCCCTCGACCACGGCCTGGGCGTAGTGCTCGGTCTGCAGCAGACCGGGGACGAAGGAGGACTCGTACGCGCGGATCGAGGAGGCCTCGGCCTCCAGCCCGATGTAGACGCTGTACGGGGTCGGCATGTCGTTGAAGTCGTGCCACCAGCCGCGCTGGCGGGACTCCTTGGCCATCTCCATCAGGCTGGCGCGCAGCTGGTCGTCGGGCACCTTGTAGACGTCGCAGAGGTCGCGCACGTCGCGCTGGCTGATGCTGCGGCGGCCGTTCTCCAGCCGGCTGATCTTCGACTGGGAGACCATCAGCCGGCCGGCGACCTCCTCGGCCGTCATACCCAGGCCCTCGCGGAGCTTGCGCAGCTCCGAACCCAGGCGTCGGCGGCGCACGGTGGGATTGACGTTGGCGGACACTTCGACCTCCGGCCGGACCTCTGGTGCTCGTTGGAACTGCAGTCCTCGGAACACTTCGGACATTGGGACCAACCCCCCTGACTTGGAGCAGCATGTCACCTTGGGCCAGCTCGGCGCCGGGGATTCACAGCAGCGCGGTAGAACAGATCATCGGAAAAGTGCTTCCGCGAGACAGCGAAAGTTCCCAGGTGGTAATGCGGCTCGGTGACTCGGACAGGTACTGCGGAAGCCGCCCCCGGACCGGTCCGCACCTGCCCCGGCACGTGCGGGGGCGGGCGGTTGCCGGGCGTCCGGGGACGGCGAAGGGGCGGTCGCCGGGCGACTCGCGTCGCGGGGCGACCGCCCCTCGGTGCTGGTGGTGCTGCCGGTGGTGCCGGCGGCGCGTCCGGAGCGGTGGTGCCGGCGGTGTTCCCGGCACCGGTACCACCGGTCGTGCGTCGGGTCGCTCAGCGTCCGCGGGCGGTGCGAGCGGGGCGGCGTGCGCCGCCGGGTGCGCGGCCGGTGGTGTCGGGCGCCGTGGTGGCTGCCCGCCGGGCCGTGCGGACCGCCCCGGCCGGGGCGGTCCTCCCCGCCTCCGCGCTCCCGGAGGCCTCCGTCTCGAAGGCCTCCGCGCTCCCGGAGGCCTCCGTCTCGAAGGCCTCCGCGCTCCCGGAGGCCTCCGCGATTCTCCCGGTCTCCCGGGTCAGCGGACGCCGACCCGGGAGGCGGGGACCCGCCCACCCGAACCCCGGCTCGCCGTACGGGCGCCGGGGCGGCCGACGGCGGCCCCGGAACCCTGGGAAGAACGGTTCTGCTGTGCCGGCAGGCCGTTCTGCACGTCCATCACGGCGTGCGCGACCATCCCGCCCAGCGGGTCGTACCGGATCAGGTCGCGCAGCCTCGACCGCGAGGAACGGCCCTCGTTGCCCGGGTACAGGTGCTTGCCCAGCCCGACCGAGTGGGCGAGCGCCGCGAGCGCGGCCGTCCGCGGGTCCGGCGGGACACCGGTGCGGATCGCGGTGTCCAGCCGCTGCTTGATCGCGGCGTTGGTGCAGTCGTCGGACGCCTGGTACCGGGTCGTCGGCAGCACCCCGCACACCTGGCCCGGCACGGCCGTGACCATGCCGCAGCGTTCCAGGTGCGCCAGGTAGGTCTGCCGCAGCCCCAGCCGGGGCCCGCCGATCCAGTGCGCCGCGCGGACCGGACTGCCGCGTCGGCGCAGCAGTTCCAGTGCGTGGTCAAGGGTCGGGTCACCGGTCGGTCGTGCGAGCACGACGGCGATCCGGTCTCCCTCCGGTACGATCCGTCCGGCCAGGGACAGCTCGACGAGCTGCGCCCCGGCGAGTCCGAGGTCGAGGGTCTGCGGCTGCGCCGTGGTACCCGTGGTCGGGTCCAAAGCGAGCAGCAAGAGTTCCTCGGGAACAGTTCTGCGGCTCTTGCCCATCCAAGCCTCCCCGCGTGGATGAGAGACAGGGTGACGCCTCTCACACGGGCTTGTCGAGTACGCCTCCGAATCGTGACCTTGCGGTGAAGGCGCGGAACCGGCGGCGGCGGGCCTCGCGTCTGACCGGTGAACAGACCGCGGCGCGACCGGGCGACGACAATAAGCGCCGGTCGGGCGGGGTGTGCGCGGCCGGAACGGCCGCCGGTGGCGGAGACTGTACAGGTACACGGGCGGGGCGTCGGCTTCCCGAAATCGGGTTCGCCGGTGCCCCGCGGGGCGTTGAGGAGGCTGGGATACGTGGGCGAGTCCCCCGACAGGGTGCTGAGGGACGGCGACGAGCGGCAGCGGGACCGCGAGCGCGAACGGACCGGTGCGGCGGCCGGGGCCGCCGGGCCGACCGAGGACGGCTCCGGCTCGGAGGCCGACGGTTCGTCAACCGCGGCCGCCGGGGCGACCGCCGGGACCACCT
Source organism: Kitasatospora sp. NPDC001547 (assembly GCF_042894165.1). Lineage (NCBI taxonomy): Bacteria > Bacillati > Actinomycetota > Actinomycetes > Kitasatosporales > Streptomycetaceae > Kitasatospora > Kitasatospora sp. NPDC001547. Next base: position 19,285 of record NZ_JBIAVL010000003.1, read on the forward strand.
CCGACGCCTCCTCGGACAGCCCTGCGGAGACCTCCGACGAGGCGGCTCCGAAGGCGTCCGCCGACGCTTCGGGGGCGGCGCCCAAGGGCGGCTCGACCGTGCAGCTCCGTGTCCGGGATGTGGACAGCCGGACGACGATGCTGCGGCTGCCGGTGGACAACAAGACCACCGCGCTGCGGCTGCCCGACGAGCTGCTGAAGGGTGCCGGAAACGGGAGTTCCGAAGGTGGGGACGGGAAGAAGGAGTCCTCGCCGGAGGCGGCGGAGGTGACCGAGCCCGTCGGGCGTCCGGTCGCCGCCGACCCGCGTCTCGTCATGCGGACGGACGCCGCGGTGGCGGACAAGGCCGGTGAACAGACCGGGGAGAAGGCCGGGGCGGAAGCCGGGGAGGCGGCGGCGGAGCCGTCCGGGGAGACCGGCGCCGAGGGCGCGGCCGCACCTGCCGGGAAGCCGGCCGACGACGCGGCCGACAAGGCTGCCAGGGCCGACAAGGCGCACCAGGGCGAGAAGGCGGAGCAGGGCGAGAAGTCCGAGAAGACCTCGGAGCCCGAGCCGACCGGCAAGGCCGGCCCGACCGACGCGGCCGGCCCGACCAATGACGCCAATGACGCCGAGGACACCGAGGACACCGAGGACGCCGAGGACGCCCGAGCCGGGGACCACCCGGAGGACACCGGGGGCGCCGACGACACCGGCGCCGACGACGCACCCGCCAGGGGCGCCGTGACCCTCGCACTGACCAGGAACGGGCAGCCCGGTCAGCCGTCGGGTCAGGCCGAGAAGCTGGAGAAGCCCGCGCCGCTGCGCGCCTCCGGCTCCTCCGCGGCCTCCGCCGGCAGCGCCCGCCCGGCCGGCGCCGCGCCGGAGCCGAAGTCCGAGCCGGCCCCCGGTCCGGCGCCGCTGCCGAAGCCGGCCCCCGCCCCCGTACCCGGCCCGAAGCCGCTGCCGGAGCCCGACCCGCGGCCGGTGCCGCCGGTCCCGCCGCTGCCCAAGCCCGAGCCGCTGCCCGCCCCCGAGCCGCTGCCGTCGCCGGAGACCACCGCCGAGGCGATGGAGGTCCTGGCCTCCCTCAACGCCCGCCCGGTCTCGCCGCTGCAGCGCGCGTTCAAGCGCGTGACCATCTGGACGGTCTTCTTCGCCGTGGTGCTCGGCGCGCTCGCGGTGGCCCAGCTGCTGCGCCCGCTGCCGGACCCCAAGGCGAAGATGACCGCCGTCGGCAGCTACAGCTTCTCCGGTGACGCGCTCGACCTCGCCTGGCCGGCCAAGGGCCAGTCCGCGGCCGAGGTGGTCGGCGTCGGCAGCCTCGGCAGCTCGGGCCCGGAGACGCCGGCCTCGATCGCCAGCGTCACCAAGGTGATGAACGCCTACCTGATCCTCCAGAAGTTCCCCCTGCAGAAGGGGGAGAGCGGCCCGAAGATCATCGTCGACAAGCAGGCCGCGCAGGAGTCCGGCAACGCCGACGAGTCCCGGGTGACGCTCACCGAGGGCCAGGTGCTCACCGAGTACCAGGCGCTGGAGCTGCTGATGCTGCCCTCGGCCAACAACGTGGCCCGGCTGCTCGCCCGCTACCACTCCGGCTCCGAGGACGCGTTCGTCAAGGCGATGAACGACACCGCGTCCAAGTTCGGCATGGCCAACACCATCTACGCCGACCCGGCGGGCTTCAACCAGGAGACCAAGTCCACCGCCAAGGACCAGCTGAAGCTGGCCGAGCAGGTCATGCAGGACGAGATCTTCCGGCAGATCGTCTCCACCTCGGAGACCAACTTCAACAACGTGAAGATCCCCAACACCAACAGCCTGATCAACCCGAAGACCGGCGTCATCGGCGTCAAGACCGGTTCCAGCACCCCGGCCGGCGGCTGCCTGATGTGGGCCGCGTACAAGGAGATCGGCGGCGTGAAGCGGCTGATCCTCGGCGTCACCCTGGGCCAGCAGGCCACCTCGCCCAACCCGGGCGACGGCATCCTGCCGACCGTGCTGAAGGTCAGCGGCAAGCAGATCCAGGCCGCGCAGAACGGCGTGACCGGCCAGACCGTGGTGAAGAAGGGCGACGTCGTCGGCTCGGTCGAGGACGGGCTCGGCGGCAAGGTCCCGCTCGTCGCGACCAAGGACCTGGTGGTGGCGGGCTTCCCCGGCGTCGCCGGCACGATCACCCTGGACACCTCGAAGATCGGCCACACCGAGCAGGCCGGCAAGGAGATCGGCGTACTGCGGGTGGGCGCGGGCGCGGACAAGCTGGAGGTCCCGGTGGCGCTCCAGTCGGACCTGAACCCGCCGTCCATCCAGTCCCGACTGCTGCGCACGCTGTGAGCCGCTGAGGCGGAGGCGCTGAACCGCTCAGGCACTGAGGCGTGGAGGCGCTGACGCGCCGAGCCGTCGAGCACAGGAGGAAGGGGAGCCGGTCCGCACCGGCTCCCCTTCCTCCGTTTCCGCCGGCCCTAGACGTCCCGGTCGAGCAGCGCGAGGGTGAGCCCGCCGAGCGGCGTCACCCGGTCCGGGGCGCCGTACCGGGTGCGGAGCGCCTGCGCCTGGTCCGTCGGCATCGTGCCCAGCGGGTCCGCGGTGTCGCCGAGGACCACCAGCCAGACCCGGGACGCCCCGCCCAGGCAGTCCTCCGGCCGCGGGCAGGCGGTCGGCGAGAGCTCCTCGGCGTCGTCGGCGCTCCGCGCGACGAAGACCGGAAAGGGGCGCACGTCCGAGGGCAGGTAGTAGCTGACGCCGGGCCAGGCCATCGCCCAGGACTGGTCGCCCAGCGGGGCCGCCAGCCCGTCCCCGGCGCGGTAGCCGGCCGAGATCTCCCGGGCCACCGCCTTGAACGGCTCCTCCGAGCCGTTGTGCGAGCCCGTGTACCGCACCGCGCGCTGCTCCGGCAGCGCCGCCACGGCCGGTGCCGCGAGCAGTCCGACGGCCAGCAGCCCGGCCGCCGCGACGGCCCCGCGGGTGGCCCGGCCGCGTCGCCGGGCCAGGGCCGCCACCGCGCCGTACACCGCCCCGGCCCCGCCGCCGGCCAGCACCGCCCAGGCGGGCACCGTGAACAGCAGGTACCGGCCGAGGAAGTACGAGGTGTCGCTCAGCCGGGACACCAGCCAGACGCCCACCACCGGCAGCTCCGCCAGCAGCAGCGCCTGCCAGGCCTGGATCCGCCGGCCGGGCAGCGCCAGCGCCAGCAGCGCCAGCGGGAGGAAGGCGTAGAAGACGGCTTCCGAGCCGAACAGCCGCTCGCCGAAGTAGGCGAGACCGCGCATCGAGGGGGTCGGTATCCAGCCCAGCTGCCGGTCCGACTGCCGGCTGCCCAGCAGCACCACCGGCAGCCCCGGCAGCACCGCCACCGCGACCGCCAGCGGGTACTGCCACAGCAGCCGCCGGTCCGCCGCCGGACGGGTGCGCCACAGGTGCAGCGCCAGGAGCGCCACCTGCCCGGCGACCGTGCTGAAGGAGACCAGGTGCCCGGCACCGGCCAGCGCCATGGCCACGCAGTACGGCGCCCAGCGCCGCCAGGTCGGCCGCTCCAGCGCCCGCAGCAGGAAGTACGAGGCCGCCGCGATCGCACAGGTCACCAGCGCGTAGGAGCGCGCCTCCTGGGCGTAGCGGGAGATCTCCGGCGGCACCGCGAGCAGCAGGCCGGCGCTGACCGCCGCCACCCGGCCGGCGAACAGCCGCTGGGCGGTGAGCGCCACCAGCGCCGCCGCCCCGGCCATCGCCAGCACGGAGGGTATTCGCAGCGAGACCGCCGAGTCGCCGAACACCGCCGTCCAGCCGTGCATCAGCAGGTAGTACGCGCCGTTGCTGGCGTCGACGTGCTGGAGCAGCCGCAGCAGGTCGCCCGGCGAGCGGGTGGCCACCGTCCACGTCGCGATCTCGTCCCGCCACAGGTCCGGCGTCCCCAGCCGGTACCCGCCCACCGCCAGCATGACCGCCGCGGGCCACACCCAGACCTGCCCCAACAACCGGCCCACCGGGTGCACAGCAGGTCTCATCGGGCCTTCGTCTCCTTAGCGCGGCGTGCCGGGGCGGATCCCACCCTGCCCGGCAGGCTACTTGACCCGCCCTGACACCCCGTCGGCCGCCCGTGCCCCCCTCCGTCACCCCGCGCCCCGCGCCCGATCCGGTACGCTGTGAACGGCCTGGGAGCACCCGGGCCGCGCCTCAGTGGGATGTCTCCGAAATCCAGTCGCCCCAGCTCAGGTGATGTGGCCTGGCTCCCGCGACAACGCCAGGGGGGCGATTTGCCAACGCTGCGGTTGCAGAGGTGCAGGTCAGGCCAGCTCTGCAGGTGACAGGCGCGAGCCGCTCGAAGTGAGGCCTGGCACCTGCTTTCGATCTTCAGTGACTGTGTCGGGCATGGGCCCTTTCGGGTGGTAGCCAGTGCTGGACCGTTGCTGCTTGAGTAGCAGCGGGGATCGCTGGATGTGTGTGGATCCCGGGAGCTCGACTGGAGCGTCGAGCGATGCTGTTGATCTTGGATGGCGCGAGACGGCTGTTCCTCTGCGGTGGCTGCTGTCGAGGGTGGATGCCGCCCGAATTGTCTCTGGAGTGCGGGTTCGCCAAAGTCGATCCCGTTCGCGATTTCATAGCGAGGATGTTCGGCGAAGCCGGCTACCGCGTGGGCGATATGCAGGGCCGGTCATGGCCGGGGCCGGCGGGGACGTGGGAGCGTGAGCGCCGAACCTCCATGTCGGTGATCATCTTGCGGCTACATGAGCCTGTACAGCCCACGGGTGGACCCGTCGACTCGCAGCATGTCTGGTGGAGCACTGAAGCGTTGATGCGCAACCGCCGCTCGATCTACCCCCCAGGTGTTGTCACGCTCGTGTCGGGATATCTGGACGGGTGGCTCCCGCCGGGGGAGTTGCGTCTTGAGTGACTCGAACCACGTCCGCCTTCGCCCGGGTTCGCGCCGCGAGATCCGCCGATGTCGCCACGAAGGCTGAGCCTTCGTGGAACCCTGGAGGTGAGACTGGGGCAGCTCAAATGGAGGCGCTGGTGCAGTGGTGGCAGGCCGGCCTATGGGGGGCTCTCGGGGCCGCGCTGGTGGAGGTCGCAGACTTCCAGGCGAGCTTGAAAGAGCGCAGGAAGCTGCCGTGGAAGGGGCGAAACGCGGCTTCACTAGGCCTGTATTCCCTAGCGGCTCTTCTTCGGATGTTGCTGGGAGTCGGAGTGGCCGTTGCACTTGGAGAGTCCGGCCAAGTCTCCGGAGGCTTCGGCGCGATTCTTGCCGGAATAGCTGCTCCCAAGATCCTCGAAGCGCTCCAGACGCAAGCAGCGCCAGGCCGATCGATCGAGCCAGCGGCTGACTTCTTGCAGGAGCAGAACACCGTCTTTCCCTCGCAGCTCAAGCAGGAAGGAGCTGTTCAGGATGCCAGCTGAGTCCGCTCTCACCCAGCTCTGGATGCTCCTCACCCGGTCCCACCCGGTTTTCGCAGGGCCTTCTGTGCCACAGACGCCTCTTCGGAGAGGGGGTCTCTGGGCTCTTATGACCAGGGTTCACCCGGTCTTCACGGTGGATCAGTCGATGAATTGGAAGGGTGGATCGCGGCCCCAGGATTTGAATCGGGCCGACGTGAGTAACGCTGGCCCGGTGGTCACTAAGCGGCGTCGCGTCAGTTTGCACGGCACCAGCCTGCGCGGCGCCGACCTGCTCAATACTGACCTAGCCGGTGTCAACTTGGTCGATGCCGACCTAACTGGCGCGAACCTGGCGGTCGCTGATCTGACTGCTGCCAACTTGGCGGGGGCTCGATTGGTTCGGGCCAGGCTCAGCGGTGCTGTCCTGCAGGGCGCCAGGTTGAGCTCCGCTGATCTGACCAACGCCAAGTTGAGCGGCGCCAACCTGACCGGCGCGAATCTGGCCGGCGCCAGCCTGAATGGTGCGAGGATGCGCGGCACTGATCTGAGTGGCTCCAACCTGGGTGGCGCTGACCTGCGCGGAGCAGACTTGACCCGAGCCATCCTGGTTAGTGCCAACCTGGTTGGGATCTTGTGGTCTGGGAAGACCGAGTGGCCTGCGGATTTGTACCAGGAAATCCGGAGTCGGTCGACGCAGGTTGGGCCAGGGGAGTTCGAGATCGGTGGATCCGGCGGCCAAGATCACTCCCTCTCGGTTGCTCTCGGGTGAGAAGTCGCATGTTTGTGATGAGGTACCGGAGAACGTTGTGGCCGACTGCGCCAAGGACCGTGTTTCATCCCGCCCCATGACTGAACGCCTGCGAGTTCGCTGTCGTGGCGTGTGTGTTCGCAAGGATGGTCAAGGGCAAATGGGGGGCGGTTCACGACCGCCCCCCATTCGAATTCTCGTTGCGGTGCCTTCCCGTCGGGGGCCGATATGTAGCCCTGCGGCGGCCGGGGCCCGTGTTCGGGTGTTAGGTCACTTCTGGGGCAACGCAGCGAGCTGAGAAGTGAGGCGCGCGATGTCCTCCTGAGCAGCCACCAGGCGGGTGTTGATCTTCTTTACTACCTCATCAGGAGCCTTGGCCAGGAAGGCCTGGTTAGACAGCTTTGCCTGTGCTTGCTCCTTCTCCTTCTCGGCCGTTGCCAGGTCCTTCGTCAGGCGCTTGCGTTCGGCGTCCACATCGATGACGCCCGAGAGGTCGAGCTGCACGTGCGCCCCAGCCACTGACAGGGAGGCAGTGGAGATAAAGCCGCTCTCGGCAGGCGTGAGGCGGGTCAGTTGCCGGATGGCGTCCTCGTGGCCAGTGACCGCGCTGTCGGCCAGATTCAGCTGGGCCGGGACCTTCTGGCCGGGCTTGAGCCCTTGGTCGGCGCGGAACCGGCGGATCTCGGTGGTCACTTGCTGAAGCGCGCTGATCTCTGCTTCTGCAGCTGGGTCGCGCCAGGCGGCGTCGGGCTTGGGCCACTCGGCGATCACCAGCGATTCGCCGCCGGTCAATGTGGTCCACAGTGTCTCGGTGACGAACGGCATGATCGGATGCAGCAGCCGGAGGGTGACGTCGAGGACGTGGCCCAGGACGGCGCGGACCGCTTCCGCCTGTTCGCCTCCACGGGCCAGCGACGTCTTGGACAACTCGACGTACCAGTCGAATACCTCGTCCCAGGCGAAGTGGTAGAGGGCGTCGGAGGCCTTTGCCAGCAGGTGCTCGTCGTAGAGGGCGTTCACCTCGGCGACGGTGGCGTTCAGCCGCGAGAGGATCCAGCGGTCGGTGGCTGAGAGCGAGTCCGTGTTCAGCGTCTGCCCACCTGTGCCTGCGGTACCGGCCGGGAACCCGGGCACCACGGTGGCACCGTTCATCAACGCGAATCGGGTAGCATTCCACAGCTTGTTGCAGAAGTTCCTGGAGCCCTGGACCCAGTCCTCGCCGATCGGAACGTCGGTACCAGGGTTGACGCCGCGGGCCAAAGTGAAGCGGACCGCGTCGGTGCCGTACGTGTCCATCCAGTCCAGTGGGTCAACGACGTTGCCTGAGGACTTCGACATCTTCTTCCCGAACTGGTCGCGGACCAGACCGGTGAGCGTCACGGTGTGGAAAGGTGGCGTTCCGTCCATCGCGTAGAGGCCGAACATCATCATCCGCACGACCCAGAAGAAGAGGATGTCGTACCCGGTGACCAGTACATCCGTCGGGTAGAACTTCGCGAGGTTCTCGGTCTGCTCCGGCCAGCCGAGCGTGGAGAACGGCCACAGGCCGGAGGAGAACCAGGTGTCCAGGACGTCGGTGTCCTGGTGCCAGCCCTCGCCGGTGGGCGGCTGCTCGTCCGGGCCGATGCAGACGACCTCGCCGTCCGGGCCGTACCAGACCGGGATTCGGTGACCCCACCACAGCTGGCGCGAGATGCACCAGTCGTGCAGGTTGTCGACCCAGTCGAAGTAGCGCGGCTCCATCTCCTTGGGCTCGATCTTGACGCGGCCGTCGCGGACGGCGTCGCCGGCGGCCTTCGCGAGGGGGCCGACCCTGACCCACCACTGCATCGACAGCCGCGGTTCGATCGTGGTCTTGCACCGTGAGCAGTGGCCGACGGAATGGACGTAGGGGCGCTTCTCGGCGACGAGCCGGCCTTGCGCGCGCAGGGCCGCGACCACGGCCGGGCGGGCCTCGTACCGGTCGAGCCCCTGGAACGGCCCGTGTGCGGTGATGACCGCCCGTTCGTCCATCACGGTGATGGACGGCAGGCCGTGGCGCTTGCCGATCTCGAAGTCGTTGGGGTCGTGGGCGGGCGTCACCTTGACGGCACCCGTACCGAACTCCGGATCGACGTGTTCGTCCGCGATGATCGGGATACGCCGGTCGGTCAGCGGCAGTTCGATCTCGGTACCGATCAGGTGCTTGTAGCGTTCGTCGTCCGGGTGGACGGCGACCGCGGTGTCACCCAGCAAGGTCTCAGCACGGGTGGTGGCGACCACGATGGACTTCTCGCCCTCGCCGTAGCGGATGGAGACCAGCTCGCCGTCGTCGTCCTGGTGGTCGACCTCGATGTCGGACAGCGCGGTCAGACAGCGCGGGCACCAGTTGATGATGCGCTCGGCGCGGTAGATCAGCTCGTCGTCGTACAGCTTCTTGAAGATGGTCTGGACGGCTTTGGAAAGCCCCTCGTCCATCGTGAAGCGCTCGCGGCTCCAGTCGACTCCGTCGCCGAGGCGGCGCATCTGGCCGAGGATCTTGCCGCCGTATTCCTCCTTCCACTGCCACACACGCTCGATGAACGCCTCGCGGCCGAGGTCGTGGCGGCTCACGCCGTCCTTGGCCAGCTCGCGTTCGACCACGTTCTGGGTGGCGATGCCGGCGTGGTCCATTCCCGGCAGCCACAGCGTCTCGTAGCCCTCCATGCGCTTGCGGCGAGTGAGGACGTCCATGAGGGTGTGCTGGAATGCGTGGCCCAGGTGCAGGGAGCCGGTGACGTTCGGCGGGGGGAGGACGATCGTGTAGGGCGGCCTGTCGTTCTCGACGTCCGCCTCGAAGTAGCCCGCGGCTACCCAGTGCTCGTAAAGCTTCGCTTCTACCTCGGCCGGGGCGTACTGGGTTGGCAGATCACGGGCACTGGAGCTGTGGTTCATCGGGATCCGGGGCTCAGTACCTGGCCTTCCGGCCAGGAAGAGGTGCCCCTCCCTCCTCTCGCTTGTTGACTACTGCCTGCCTGGCGGGTCGACCACCAGAGCGTGACTCCAGCGGTCGATCACGTGAGGCTCTGTCGCCTAGTCGGCCACGCGGACAGTTTACGGAGATCGAAACTCGCCCTCGCGTCGGGTAGCGCCACATCAATACGACTTTGGCGCAGACGTGTTGGCGGAAGTACCCGGATTCTCGACACTCGTCGAACGTACGGGCGCGGCCCGTATCGCCGTGCTCGTGTCCTCGGGGGCGCGACTAGGAGACGTAGGCGTTCAGGCGGGCCTGGTGAACGCGGTCGAGGGCTTCGGCCAGCGAAACCAGGACGCTGGTCTCCTGCTCCATGGCACGGACGTACATCCGCCGCTGATGGAGCACACCACCACGGTGCACCTTCGCGTCGTACGTCTCCGGGCCAGCCACGATCTGAGAGAGTCCCTGCTCCGACGCGTAGGCGACCTGCTCGTAGTAGACCATGTTGAAGTAGGCGAAGTTCCGCTGTGCGTAGTCGGACCAGCCCACCATCTTCGGGTAGAGCGATTCGGCGTCCGCGTACGAGAGCACGAAAGCCTCCATCACGCCGTCACGCTCGGCCACGAGGACGCGGCACCACGGGGAGAGGTGTTCCTTGATCCGCCTGAGCAAGGCGACCATGCGTTCCGTGGGAATGTCATGACCGTACTGACGCAACTGCTCGGACTGCAGTCGGCCCATCTCTGCCACCATCGCCTCGTCCTCCAGGACTTCCGGCCCCGCCCAGCGGGTCTTGATCCCGGATTCGGCGAAGACCCGGCGTTCACGCAGGATCTTGTATCGCCGCTTGCGGCCGAACGTGGCGAGGTAGTCCTCGAAACTCTTCCCGGGGACGGGGATGACGCACTGGGCTGTGACCGTGCTGGACACGTAGCCGCGCTCGCGCAGGATCTGGTCGAGCTGGCTGTCCTCGGCCGGCACGTGCATGACCGCGGTGGATCGTGCCCCCCAGTCCTGTGCTGCCCGGTCGAGTGTGTCGAGTAGTTCGTGAATCGTCTGCGCATCTGTCGCGGTCCGGATGATCCCGGGCAGGTATGCGCCGGGGAGCATGCAGACCGCAGCCGGGCGCATGGCATCCCGGAGCAGAGCGGAGGCTTCGTCCTGCAGGGCGGTGAGCCGTGCCACCTCCTCCGGGGCCACGTTCTCGTGGGCATCCTCGGGGCAGTCGAGCAACACCTCGACCGGGTCGTAGTTACGGAACATGTTCCCGTCGACCCGGAACACTGCGACGCTGGCATTGGGCTGGCCATCCGCATCATGGTGTACCGCGTACCTGGCCGAGTCGGGGCTGTCGTCCTCGGACGTCTCTACCCATTCAGGGGCGTTCAAGAGGGAACGTCGAGGATCGAGCGACCGCCAGGCCTCGGCGACGTCGGAGATGCGGGGGTGGCTGTTCAACATTCTTCTTTCCCCGGGACGTTGATGCTTCCGTTGTGGTCGGCGGCGGCAACAGCGGCGTTTCCGCCGAAGAAGCGCCCCTGTACGACTGCAAGTAGTACAGCGGCCCCAACACACACTGTCCACAGTAGAGACGGTTCCGTCTCGAACAAGCTGACGCCGAGGGGAGCGACCACCCCAGCCAAGCCGAGGCTGGCGCCGAATGCCCCCATGTACCGCCCGCGTGCTTCGGCAGGGGCCAACTCGGCGACGACAGCAGGCAGCAGTGCGGCCAGAGCGATTTCGCCAAGACTCCACACTGCCACGGAGAACAGCAGCACTGGCAGGTTGGTTGCGACTCCGGTCAGCGCGATCCCGCCGCCTACCAGCAGCAGGCCCGCGCCAAGACCCCACTGGCGGGGGATCCTCGACAGTGTCGGCCCGAGCAGTGGCTGCACCACGGCGATCAGCACGCCGTTCGTCGCCATCATGATCCCGTAGTCGAAGGAGCGCAGTCCGCTGCTGACGACCTGAAGGGGCACGGCATAGGTGCTTTGGAAGTAGATCGCGAACGCCACCAGACTGATGGCACAGGCACCCAGGAGTCCGCGGTCCTGCCACAGTTTGACCGGCTCGGCCGGGTTCTGAGCAGCCTGTCCGGCTTCATCAGGAGTGGGTGGGTTGGCGGGGACCTTCCAAAGAACCAGGCCGGCGAAGACCAGGGCGGTGGCGGCATCCACGAGGAACAGGACGGTCCAGTTGTGCGAGGCGAACCAGCCTGCGCCCAGTGCGGCGACCGGGACTCCCAAGTTGGTTGCCCAGTGGAGTAGGCCGTAGGCGCGCGGCCGGTCGTCTGCGGGTACCACATCGGCCACCAGGGCATTGGCGGCCGGGCGGTACAGATCGCTGGCGAGTCCCAGGAACACGATCAACAGTGCGATGACCGCTGTCGAATCGGCCACGGCCAGCATCAGTTGGCAAGAGGCGGCGGACGCCAAGCCGAAAACCATGGTCGGACGGCGACCCAGCCGGTCGGCGAGCAGTCCTCCGATGGGACTGCTCGCCAGGACGCCCACGCCGTATCCGATCAGGATGGGGGTCACGTACGAGCCGGATACGTGCCGGTGCTGGGTGAGATACAAAACCAGGAACGGGGCGACGAAGGTTCCGGCGCGGTTCACCAGAGTGCCGGCCCACAGAATCGTGAACGAGCTCGGAAGTCCGCCGAACCGGTCACGGATCAGGCCGCTGATCCCCCGAGGCTGCTGCAGCCCGCCGTGGGCCGTGCTGTCACCAGTCGTCATGCTCAAGTTCCTCTTACCGATGTGCGTCTGACGCCAATGCGGCGTGCCACGGGCCGAGATTCAGGCCAGGGTAGCGGAGTGCCATTCCTTCGAGAACGTCTTTGTCGTAGGCCTCGTGGCCGGGCAACGGGAAGCCGAACAGAGCCAGTTCCTCCGGAGTCGAACCGGCGACGAACTCCTGCCACTGCCGGGCCAGTCCATTTCGGACGAATGACTGGAGTCCGAGCCAATCGGTGTTCGCGGTCTTGTAACTGACGTTCATCCAGATCCGTGCGCCGCCGGGCGCGGTCAGATCGACCGCCCGATGCCACACGTCCGGTGCGTAGACGAGCAGGCTTCCGGCTGGCCCCGGGAAGGCGACTTCGGATTCGTAGAGCTCGGGGTCCGTGTCCGGCCAAACACGATAGGGAATCGGGGGCTTGTCGCGGGTCAGACGGCGTGGCACCAGACGGGTCGGTGCAAGCTCCTCCGGCACGTCGTGCAGGTAGAGGAACATCTCGACCTGCTGAGGGGGCGCGGACTTGGTCGGCACCAGCATGGTGTGCGTCGCATAGTCCTGGTGGAGAGGCTGGGCGTAGTTGGTGGCGCCCGTGTATTTGGCCCACAGCTGTGCCTGGTAGATCCGCAGATCGTTGCTGTCGAGGAGCTGGGCGGCGACCGACACGAGCGCGGGATGCACCACCAGCCGGTCGAGCGCCTGTCCCGTCCATGGGAAGTCGACCAGCCCGGCGAACTGCAGGGCGTGCTGGGACAGTAGCTGGGGGTTGGTCCAGTAGGAGTTGGCCCGGCCCTGACGGGTGATGCGGTACCGGTCGTTGCGTGCCGGATCGGTATCGGCGGCGAACTCCTCGGCCGTGGGGTAGATCTGGGGCAGCTCTGCCCCGGCGGCGTCGAGCTCGTTCGCCGAGAGGAAACCAGGGATCAGGAAGAAGCCATCCTCCCGCCAGGCTTCCAGTTGGGCCATGCTCAGCTTGGGTGTGGTGTCAACCATGATTGATTCCGATCGTTCGATGCGGACGGGTGTCAGGGGGTCCAGGCGTGCAGACGGGACAGCGTCGTCGCATCGTCGACCAGAGTCAGGGCGGCCTCGGCCGCTTCGAGTTGCTTCGGCCCCTTAGGGCCGATCACCACACGGGAGACCGCCGGGACACTGAGGCAGAAGGCAATGGCGGCGGCGGCACGTTCCTCGAGGCCCGCGTCAGCCCCGACGGCCTCGGCGAAGGTCCGGGCCGCGAGACAAAGCCCCGCCTGTACGTGTTCGGGTATCTGGCCGCGCCAGTCGTCCTCTGACTGCGGGCGACGGTCTGGGCGGGCCAGGAACCCGTAGGCAAGGGGTTGCATCGCCCACACCTCCCAGCCGGACTTCGCGAGCCGCCGTGCCGCGGGCACCGACACATGGCGGTTGACGGCATTCAGCTCGATCTGCGCCACCCGTGCATTGGTGCCGCAGGAAAGCCCGGCTAGTGCTTCCGGGAGATGGCTGGCCACACCGACCGTGGTCTGCGGCAGGTGCCATTCGAGGGCGTCGAGGGCCTGTGCCAACCGCCCGTCCTGGTACGACTCTGGATCAGGGTCCTTGATCAGGACGAACGCCGGTGACCCCACCAGGTCCGCTCCGGCGGTGATCTCCTCCAACAGAGCGGCAGGATCGATCCTGCTGACAGGTCGACCGTCCACCCGAGGGCGTCCGGGCTTGGCGGCCACCTGCCAGTTCAGCCCACGTGAGCGCTGCCAGTGGGCCAGTCGGCGAAGCCCTTCGCCGCCGCCGTATGCCGGGGCCGTATCGACGATCCTCAATCCCATCTCCCACGCGCGGTCGAAGGTCTCCGCCGCCGAATGCGCGCTCACCGGACCGTAGGCGGATGCGCTGGGGGCTGTGCCGGCTCCGGAGAGCCCCCAGGTGCCCAGTACGAAACGGTCCGCAGCGTTCATGGTGCTCACGTCGAAGAGCCGGCCGTGGCGGTCAGTGAGGCGAGGACGTCGACGCGAAGCCGAAGTACCTCATCCCGGGTCTGGCGAGGAAACTCTCCCCTAGGCGGGATCGCGGGCGGTGTGTGAATAGTCAGGGTGCAGGTGGCGTCGGCCGGGAACATCACGAAGTGGTAGTCACGCCAGTCCAGCGCATAACCGTCGCCCTCCTTGAGGACTTCCTGGGTGCGTGGGGTCAACTTCGGAGCGTCGAGCGTCCCATCGTTGTCGAACCGGAGGTGATGGTAGGAGCCGTTCAGAAGCCGGGTCGCGAAGGAACGGCGGTGGTAGTGCGGGCTGAGTGAGCCGGCTCGCCAGAACCTGAGGAAAGCCTCACGACTGAACAGGTTGATCCGGACGACACCCACCCCTTCGCGTTCCGCCACCGCGAGGAGCCGAGGGTCGACGTCGGGAGGGGTGGTCTGGTGGTTGAGTGCGACCAGTTCGTCGTCGCTCAGCGACTCGACGAGTTCGAGCGCGCCGCGTCGCCACTCCGCCTCGGCCCTGAGCCCTTCGGCCATCTGCTCAAGAAGCGGGTGCTGCGGGTCGATTCCGGCGAGCAACTCCAGGATCGGGTTCAAACCAGGAGCTCCTTCCTGCGCGCGATGACATCGTTCTGGGTGTAGTAGCGGACGCCTCCTTCTTCCTTCGCGACCGTGCTGAGTAGCAGGGCCTTGGCAAGGGAGAGCCGGGATTCCACCTGCGCGAGCTCGCGCGTCACGTCATCGAGCAGTTCGGTCGATCCGGGAGCGTCCTTCCCGAGGAGGTTGTCGACAGCGTTCTCCACAACCTGCGCGAAGGCCGTGTTGGAGATTTCCTCGAACCGGTCGATGGCCTTGGCCACTTCGGGCTTGCGTCCGGGGACTCGGCGCCGCCATTCGAAGGTGACCGACGACTGCAGGCCGGCGATCAGCGCCTGGTATGGGGCGTATCGGGCCGCAACTGTCTCTGCGACCTTCTTGGCCAGGGCGACGTTGGGGTCGAGGTATGCGGAGGAGAGCGTGTTGCCGTCGTCCTCCAGCGCCCCGTCGTGCTGGATCACCCGGTTCAGCGGTGTGCCGAAATGCGGATCGACCGCGCTGTTGATGGTGACCGGCTTGAGTTCCCCGATCTCCTTGAGGAAATCGAGGTTCGCGCGGACCTCGGCGATCGTCGCCCGGTGGTTGAACAGCATGAAGCCGGGCTGGAAGGACAGGCCCAGCGACTTGATGATGCGCACGGCCCGAGCGTTCTGCTCGACGGAGTGTCCCTTGCCGTACAGCCGCAGGGCCTCGTCATCGCCGGTCTCCAGGCCCACGAAGACATGCCGGAGCCCGCCCCGCGCCAAGGCGGTGAGGACCTCTTCCTCGACGTTCTCGGCCCGGCAGGACATGGCGAACTCCACGGGGAGTGCGAGCTCCTCCAGTCGCTCCCCGATCATCCGGGCGCGGGCATGCCCGGCCTCGGAACCGCCGAAGAACTCATCGTCGACCACGAGGAGTTCGATGAGACCGAACCGCTCGTGCAGATCCGCGATCTCGGCGGTCGTGTGATTGACCGAGCGGGCCAGCCAGCTGCCATTGGCAAGCGGGCGATCGCGCTCAAGTCCGTAGAAGCGCGGGATGCTGCAGAAGGTACACCTGGCGTAGCAGCCTCGACTGGTCGAGACACAGACCAGGCCGTCGAGATCGATGACCTCCCGGGTCAGATCTCGGGCCGGGGCCGCCAGTGCGTCCAGGTTTCGGACGCGGGGTGCCGGTTTCCAGCGGACCTCGCCGTCCCACCGTGCATAGACGCCCGGGACCAGACGAGGGTCCTCACCGGCGGCCACGGCCCGGACGTAGCCGACGAGAGGTCCTTCGCCTTCTCCGGAGACCACGGCATCCACGACCGGGGTGCCGTTGAGCACTCGGTCCGGGATGAAGGACACGGCGTGGCCGCCGATCACGATCTTGCCCTGGTAGCCGCTCTCGCGGAGCAGCGCGCAGAGGCGCGCGGTGCTGTCCGGGAAGTGGTTGAGGACGACGGTGATCCCGACCACGTCCGGCCGCAGCTCAAGGATCCGCCGGGCGGTTTCCTCTTCCGTCCAGTCGTGGAGCATGCCGTCGAGCATCGCGACCTCGAAGCCGTGATGACGCAGGGCTCCAGCGCAGTAGGCGATTCCGAGACACTCCACCGGCTTGCTGAACTTGTGCAGCACGTCAACCGGTGGGCGGACGAGAACAGTACGGGTACCCATCAGAAGACGAACTGGGTCGTGTGGCCGAGCAGGCGCACGGGGATGTTCCAGGTGCGTTCGAGGTCACCCCAGTGGCGGCCGACCAGGTCCCGGCCATGGGCGTTGAAGCCGGTGGCTGGAAGGAGGATGAGATCGGGCTTGCGCCCGGTGGCCTCCACCTGGCGGCGTAGGGATGAATCGATGTCGCCGACCGTGCACATGTCCATCACACGGATGTTGCCGCCGAGGTACTCGTTGGTCGCGATGACGAAGTCGATCCCGTCCGCGTGATCCGGGAGGTATCGCTCGATGAAGCAGCGGGCAGCCGGCAGCATCAGTGAGGACGTGACGAGCCAGCTGTGCCGCGCGCCGACGTCCTCGATTGCGGCAGCGATTCCCGTCGCATCGTGGGCACTGATCGAAGGGGCTGTGACGACTCCGTGGGGAACCAAGTACTTGCCGATGTAGGCGCCGGTGAAGGGGTAGCGTGCCGGCAGCGTTGTATCGAGGATGAGATCGACCAGGTGCCCGCCGCGTCGGACCTGCATCTTGACCTTCCCCTTGACCAAGAGAAGGGCACTGACGAGCTCTGAACGAGTAGCCGGCGTCAGGAAGCCCACGCGTTCGACCACATCACCAGGCCGCAGGCCGGCCTCGGCTGCAGGGGAGCCGGGGATGGCCCCGATGATTCGGGCCGCCATCGGATCCTCGTAGAAGAAGTTTTCTTCGTAGGCGCTGGGGATCGCGATGATCGGAATGTTGGTCTGTTCGCGGGTCTTTTGCACCCACTCGATCACGCTGCCCCATAGGACGTCCGTGTCGAAGTCCATGGGGAAGGGGTGATCGCGAGTGAACCCGGGCTCGTTCACTCGGATGAAGGTGGGGTCGAGCTCTGCAACCGTCTCGATTGTTCGGGTGAGGTCGTCGAGCGGGAAGTCCGGAGTGGCTACCATGCTCACTCCGAAGGGAATCTCGTGCTTGCGCAATTCCTGAAGGCAGTTCAATGCCGTCCAGGTGCGCGCGGCCTTCTCCTTCATCACCTCCTGCCGCAGCGGCTCGTCAACGGTGTTCGTCGACACCACGAAATGAACGGGCTTGAGGCCGGCCAGCTGCTCGACGATCTGGGGCGTGAGTGGATTCCCGTTGGTGGTGAAGAAGAACGGGCGATCAGTTCTCTCTCGAACCGTTCGCATGACCTCGGGAAGGCGCGGATCGACCAGGAACTCGTTGAGTTCCCATTGGGCGGAGAACAAGGCCTGCCGCTTCTTCGGCTGGTAGTACGCGAGCCGCGTATCCAACTCGTCGCGGGCAATACTCTTCTTCGCTCGCGCAATAGCCAGCGTCTCGGGGTTTCCAAAGAGGTAGCAGAAAGTGCACGCAACGTTGCATATGCGCGCCAGGTGTTCGTAGACCTCAGAGGGGTGCCCGTGCGAGGGGACTACCCAGTCGGCAGTGCGGCGCAGGCGAAATCCTGCGAGAGCCGTGCCCTGCTCCTTCTTGCGAACATCCAGAAGATTGGCGAGCAGGCCCCAGTGGCGGGCGAGCACCGGAATAGTGGGCTCGGTCTGGGAGACCGAGAACAGGGGCTGCCGACGGATGGTGGCGCGGGTGTTTTCGGTCCGCTCGGCGAGCGGATGCGGCTCGTTCACCGGACGCAACGGAAGGGGGCGGGCCGTCTGCCCCGTCTTGACCGCCGCTGGGTACACGACTTGGCCGTCTTGCAGCAGATCGAGTTCGTCGAGGACGGCATCGAGGAGCAGGAGAAGGTAGTCGGTCCCGTCCAAGTCCGTCTCGACCGGTGGGATCGGGTACGAGAAGACGTAGTCTCCGGAGCCGTCCGGCACGCACTGCCAGTTGCCCCGTGCCGGGTCGGTCTTTGACTGCCACTCGGCCTCGAACAGCGGAATGTTGTCGTTCTCCGGGATGGTGAGATCCAGCAGCGCCGAGAGCGTTGCCGTTATGAGGCCGCCGTCTGGAGCCATCTCGGCCCATTGGAGCGGGACGTTGTCACCGATCCCGATACCGGTCGCCGTCTCATGTTCGCGGCAGCGCAGACGATATGCGGTTGGAGTGATCTTGGAGCCATCGTTGGCCTGTAACTCCGCAACTCCGGAAATCGCCTCTAGAATCGCAGTACAGTACATGTGGAAGGCGGTCCGTGCGCTGGGGAGTGCGACGGAAGGTGCGGCGTCCAGGGTCGTCATGATATGAACTCCGGGATAGCAATAGCTACCGCTAGGGCCGAGGGTGGGCGGTGCGTCAGGAGCACAGAGCATGGTTCGCAAAATGCGAGCCATTCCAGCTTCAGCGGTTTGATGCGCTATGGGGGCGCCCGGCCGGGCGCCCCCATAGGCCTGAAGTGAGGGCTAAAGTCCTCTTCAGACGACGTTGAGCGTGGAGATCTCGGCGGAAAGCGACCGGGCGAGCGCCTCGGCACGCTCGGTCAGGTCCGCACGAGTCCAGCCCATCTGGGCGAGGAGCGCGTCAGCCGCGGCCTCGTCGCTCAGGGCCTCCATGAGCTGCTCGACCGGAATGTCGAGCTTGGTCTCTGCGAGTGCAAGAGTCGGAGACATTTGATCCTCCCTGCGTTTACCGATGAACCTCAATGGGAACCGGCAAGCGATCGATATGCGACCGCGGGCGATCGACATACGAGCGCAGGAGCCGTGCGCTTCACGCTAGTCGATGAACTGCGGCCGCGGAACCCATTAATTCATATAGGTCGGTTCGATTGAGTGCGCACCATTGTGCGCGTTTTATCCGTTTCGGTGCAATGTGAATTGAGGGGCTGGTGGTGCAGAATTGACCGAGAGTCCGAATTGTCTCGTATATGGGCTTTATGGCACACTGGCTGATGGGCTGCTTTGTGGATGTCGACTGTGCGGGAGGTCTTCGGCGGAGCCGTGGGGGCCGCCGGTCTCGGCGTGCCTATGGGCTGGCTCGCTGTGCCTGCCGTGCGGTTGGGGTATGAAGAATGGGCGCCGCGGTGCATCAGAAGCGGCGGCTCTGGCGACTCCCGACTGCCGATCGCTGGTGGTCGGCGCGCGGGTGGGCTGTTGTGACCTTGGTGTGCGTCGGCGTCAGGTTCCGCACCTGAAGCGCCGCCGCTCGCCGCACTGGATTGGCGCTGTCAGCGGCGCTCTGACGTGGCCCTGGACGACTGCTCCATGTCTGAATGACCGCGATGGACTGGTACACCCTCCCGGCCGTTCAGCCGCACGGCGACTGAACGGCCGGGGCACGGCCCTTGTGCGTCAGGTGCCCGGTGGTGGCCGACGGGTGATCTGCTGTGGTCGGATGCTCGTCGCGGCTCCGGAGACCGCCTTGAACTGCTCTTCCCAGCGCCGCTCGTTCACCCCGTGCCTGTCGTCGGTGACCAGCAGTTGTCCACCGGGCCCGCCGGGCGGCGGCAGGATGCCTTGCTGGGCGTACCAGGTCTTCTTCGCCTCCCAGCGGCACCTGTACTCGGGGTCGTTGAGGAGGCCGAGGTGCTCCCAGTTGAGGAGGCCGAGGTGCTCCCAGTAGATGGGCCGGCTCGGGTCGTCGGTGGTGACCGTGAAGTCGGGGTATCGGTTGCGTCCGTCGGGCCCGGGCAGGGGCTTTTCGTAGGTGAAGCGGCCGCGGGCGAGCCGGTGCAGCAGGTCGGCGATGATGACCTCGTTCTTGCTGCGGACGGCCTGCCCGAAGTGGGTGTGTGAATCAGGTTCCCGTCGTAGAGCCCGAGCGGGCGGCTCGATATCGGTCCGGGAGGGGGCCTTGGACATGTTCCTAGACTTGAGCTGTCCGGTGACGACGCCGATCTCACCGTTGGCGACGTAGCGCCTGGGCTCCGGTGTTCGGGTGGCAGGCCGGTAGGCGTCCAAGTACTGGTTACGGACGTTGACGACCTTGTCGCCGACCACGATCTGTTCGGGGCCCAGCGGCGGGGGAACCCGGCGCGCCCCAGGGAACATGTGCGCGGAGCGCAGGGACGTGCGCCGGAAGGTCTGCTTGAGGTGCCGGTTCAGGTCGGCGGTGCCGTGGGCTCTGGTCCGGGTCGGGGACAGTGCTTGCCACTGCTCGCACCGGCTCGGGGCGGGCGCATAGTCGGGGTAGACGCGGCCTTGGCCGTCGGTCCAGGTGCCGGCGCCGTAGGACTGGGCGAAGGTGAGCTCGTCCGTGACGCCGAACTCCTGCTGCAGCACGTCCTGCAGGACACGCGCGGGGGTTCGCCCGCCCCAGCGCACCGCGCGCAATGTGGGTGTGTCCTGGCCGGACATCAGCGTGCTCCACACGCTCTCGGCCTCGTCCGGTCGGCCGTCCCCGCTGTACCAGCGGGCCAGGGCGAGGTCGTCCCGGGCCTTTCCCTGCTGGCGGCGCAGCACCGTCAGTTCGGCCCACCCCGGTGCGACGCGGGGCCAGGGCAGCTCGGCCTGGTCCGGGCGGCGGCTGCGCTCGAGGTCGACGAAGGGACGCCCGGCGCCGATCGGCGGCAGCTGCCGCGGGTCCCCGACCAGGACCAGCCGCTCGGTGACCTCCACCGCGTCCAGCAGGCCCGCGAGCATGTCCTCGGTCAGCATGGAGGCTTCGTCGACCACCACCGTGCCGACCGACTGGCGGTCCTGTGCGGGCTTCATGAGGTAGCGGCCGTACTGGTCGTCGTAGCGTCCGCCCTGCTCGCGCAGGAACTGGGCCAGGGTCAGCGCCGGGCGGCCGACCTTCTGCTCCAGCTGAACCCGCGCCTTGCCGGTCGGTGCCAGCAGTAGCAGGCCACGCCGGGTCACCTCGGGCCGCTTGGCCAGGGCCTGGATCAGCGTCGTCTTTCCCGTGCCGGCTGGCCCGTTCAAGATCGTCACCCGGCTGCGGTAGATCTCCTCGAAGGCCGCTGTCTTCTCGGTGCGAGAGCGCTCCTCGCCGTCGGGATCTGTGGCTGGCGTCAGCATGTCCAGGGCGTGGTTCAAGGTCGCGGCCAGGTCTGCCGGGACCGGACGGTCGGGTCCGCGGAAGATCTGGTTGAGCCGGTCCCGGATGAAATTGCGGCGCACTGCCGCAGAGGCGAGTTTGTAGGCCGGCTGGCTGCCCTGCAGGACGGCGCGCCGCAGCTGGCTCCACGCTTCGGGCATGCTCGGGTCGTCCGAGGGGTGCAGCGCCTCCGCGTGCAATCCGAGCCGCCGGATGACGGAAGCGTCCGTGGGGAGGGGGCAGGTCACGGTCAGCAGAGCGAGCCGCTCGTTCATCTGCTCGGCAGGTAGGAGCGTGTGTCCCTCGGTCTGGGCGCGCGCCAGGATGGTCGTCATCGCCGCGTCCAGCCGCCGCCGGTCGTTCGGGTCGTCGAACGGCCGGGTGACAGGCAGCGGGTGGAGTTCGGTGAGCTGGAGGTCGGGGAACACACCGCGGTCCACCGTCTCGAACGCAATTGGCTCGCCGTCGTCGACGGTGCACGTCACCAGGTCGTATGGATTGTCCAGCAGGTACGCGGGCTCGACGGGCACCGCGGTGCGGCGGGCGAGGACATCCATGACCGTCTGCGAGGTCAGATCGAACCGGGACAGCAGACGGAAGACTTGCCGCTCCTGTGTTGTGGTGCGGGACCACAGCCCCTGCCGGGTGCCGGTCGCCAACTGCCGCAGTTCGCTGTCAGCCACGCGGCCTTCCAGCACGTCCTCCAGTAGCGGCCACGGGTCCGCGCCCTCGCCAGCAGCGGACATCAGCCGGTGCGCCGCGAACGTCGGCATCTGGAAGCCGAGCGGACCCATGACCGCCGGCAGGCCCGGAGCTGGGCCGCGGCGCCGCCACGCCCGGGCGAGCTGCTCGTCCAACCACTGCAGCGAGGCCTCAGGGACACCGATAGAACCCGCGCCCAGGTCGACGGCGGCGCGTGCCGCGCGGTGGAGCTCCATCAAGGACGCCACCGCGGTGTCCGCGGAGACGTGCTCGGTGGCGTAGGAGAAGTTCCGGCCGGTCTCAGGGGCCCTGGCCAGCGCGGAGCTCACGTCCTGGCCGTCGGCGGCCAGCTTGGCCAGGGCCTGGACGGGCAGCAGGATCCCGCCGGTGCCGTCAGGGCGCAGGGTGTGCCGCAGTGTGGTCTCCCACATGTGGCTGGGGAAGGGCCCGCTGCCGGAGCCCGGCCACGGCGGCGGAGCGGTCCAGCCGGTGACCTGGGCGGCGCCGATGAGCACGCGACGGGGCGGCTCCTCGAACGGGGAGTGCTTGAGGTAGAAAAAGACCAGTGACTCCTGTTCGGTCACGTCCTGGAAGAACGTGTCGATCAGGGCGCGCTGGTTGTCGCCGTCCATCACCCACGTCATCGCCTCCTTGCCGAAGAAGCGGGAGACGCGCTCTTCGGCGTGGGTGCGGTAGCCGGCCACGGGCCGCTCGTGCAGGACGGTGCCCTCCGCGTTGCCGCGGTGAAGCCAGAAGTACGGGATCGCTTGAACGGAGTAGGCCGGCAGCAGGAGCTGTGCCGGCTGGAGTTCCTTCAGGGCCCACGCGTAGGGGTGCGCACGCGCCACGGTGTGGGCCCGGTCGCTCATGAAGGCGCCCCGCTCGAGCGCGCACGGCGGCAGATTCTCCCCGAGCGCGGACCATGGCTGACCGCGGTGCCTGGCCTCGAACCGGTCGTCGCGCTTCTTGGCGACATCACCGAGCATGACGCATGCGTGATTGGCCAGCGGGTCCTTGCAGACCGTTCCCGTCCAGCCCGTGTCGTGCCACGGGACCCGCACGGAAAGGTGCTGCACGTAGGCCATCGCTCATCCCCTCCTGCACGTGCTGGTAGCTCAGCAGCCCAGCATGGGCGCAGGCCCAAGCCCGACCCGCTGAGGGCATAGCGGTGACACGAGCGGTCTCCTGAGGCAGGGGTTATCGCTCGTTCGCTTGGAACATGCTGACACGCCACGCCGGACCGCGGCAGGATCTTCGTTGCGACTTCAGCGCGGAAATGGGGTGGCACCCAGGTTTCTTCAGCGGCACGAGTCCTGGGCAGGGTGTCATTGACACCTGTCACGGGAACCGGGTCGATCGTCGCTTCGCCTCATCCGCGATCACCTCCGGCCAGCCACCAGGATCACCGGAAGCCGGAATCAGTGGTAGTGCGGCGCTTCCCGCAGAGCGCCCGGGCGTGCCCCCTCCGGTCAGGCCTGGCTTTCGGGGCGTGGTGCGGGGAGTTCCTCG
Source organism: Kitasatospora sp. NPDC001547 (assembly GCF_042894165.1). Classification (NCBI taxonomy): domain Bacteria; kingdom Bacillati; phylum Actinomycetota; class Actinomycetes; order Kitasatosporales; family Streptomycetaceae; genus Kitasatospora; species Kitasatospora sp. NPDC001547. The sequence goes on from NZ_JBIAVL010000003.1 coordinate 42,377, forward strand.
GAGGTCCACTGAAGGTGGTCCGGCCACAAGGGAACGCCGAGGGCGACCTCGAGGTCCACCACTGTCAGGAGATCAGGCCATACGGTGCCATTGAGGACGTTCGTGACGACCTGTCGGTTGACCCCGCTGCGCTTCGCCAGGGCGTTGGCGCTCAGGCCCTGGCCCTCCATGGCCTGAGCGAGAGCGCGAGCGACCGCCTGGGCGACCTCGGCGCCTCGGTGTGCCTTCATCTTGGCAAATGGCCAGTCGCCGCTGGCGATGTAGCCGCACGGTCGGGTTCCACGTCTCATTCCTCCAGGCACGCCTACCAGTGTGGCCGAGGCGCGCTCGGCGTGCGCCCCCGACCCAGGGATGCTACTTGTATAGCAAGAAGGGTCGAAGCTTGGGCGGAAAGGAGCAAAGCTGGGCGGCGCCCGGGGTTTCGGACAGGCATTCGATGGCTGGTGCCTGGGTGGCGCACCTGCCGCTCCTTGCGGCTCCGGGGCGTCAACCTGGCGCCCGATCCTCGGGGTCGCGCTCGCGGGTGATTGTCCGAAGTCGCCGCGGGGGTGGGCTCTGGCGGCGAGGGGTGGCACCCGTCGTGCACAGGAGTCCGGCCCGGGCCGTGTGGGAACTGGCACCGGTGCGGACTGCGCAGGGGCCAGGCTGCATGGCGAACGTCCACACTGCAATGCCTCGGCGCCTGCGCGCGGGCCGCTGCCCAGTCGTGCGGTCCATGTCCGCGATCTAGGATCCCAAGCGACCACACACAGGCCTCTCTCATGCGCGAGGAGTAGTCATGGCTCGTCCGCCGCAAGGCAGTCGCGACCAGCTGGCGCGGCCACTGCCGACGATTCGCGTGAAGATGTACGACCAGATCGCGATCATGCGGGCGTCATGTGAACAGAAGGCCGCGTTCGCCAGCCGTCAGATCGCCGAGATCGTCGACGTGGCTCACGAGCGTACGGGCCTGGTCATGGGCTTCCTGGTCGCCGCAGGACTCCTGACCAAGGTGAGCGGTCATGGCATCTATCTGGCGAACCCGCGCGGCGCGCGCGTCGCCGCAGCCTGGCGCCACGACGAGTTGCTCGGACGGGTTGAACTCGCTCGGAACCTGAACAAGACCTGGTACGCGAGGGCGACCTACAAGGCCCTGGAGGGCGGCTCGGGGACGCGCATCAAGGTCATGAACCGGCTGATGGGCATCGCGCAGGCACCCGAGGTCCGCAGAGCCGAAGTCGAGCTGCTCATCGAGTGGCTGCTGGAGGCCCGGCTCCTCGTCCCTGGTGCCGAGGAGGGGTACATCCAATGGAATGCCCAAGCCCTCGATCCGCACCACGTCACGCCCACCATGCAGGCCGAGCAGGAGGTCCCCTTGTTCGATGACGTCGCAGCTGAAACTGACACCGGACCAGACATCGGCCAGACGCCGCCCGGCGAGCCTCCTGCTGACAAACCCACCGATGCGGGGTCATCTCAGCCCGAGGCGGATGCCGAGGCCACAGCTGAACACGACGCCGAGGCGCACATCCCGCGCCAGCGACAGCCTGACCCTGAGCCCCCCGCACCAGCCTCCCCGCTGATCGGCCTGGCGCACCTCGCGGAGCTCACCGCCCGGCCGTTCCAGCTCCACGAACTTCTGAGCCTCACTGAGGACGAGCTGGTCACGCTGCACCGCAGCCTGCGCAGTTTCGCTGCCGTCCTCACCGCACCGAACGGATGAAGCCAGTCATGAGCGGACGACTCCTCGGCCCAGCCCGACCGCCCCCCGACTGGCCCCCCAACGATTAACGGGCCCGGCGCGCCTCGACCCTAGGAAAGTTATGGCGCAGCCGGGCCCTCCTCCTCCACCACCACCAAACCCCGTCGTGCATGGCGCGACAGAAAGTGGCTTCGGTATGCCCTCAATCAAGAGAGCTCACCGTCACGTTAGCGGCAACCTCCACGCCCTCCCAAGCCCGTCACGCCTTCGTGCGAAATCGCGCAACGTTTTGATCAGCCACTCGTTGGACGAGCTCGCGAGGACCCCATTCGACTTGTCCTGTCACGTCGCAGCGCGCGGGAACCGCGAAACCTTCCTGCGCATGCTTGGCCGCCCGAGCACGAATTCGTGCTGCGTGCCCGAAGCGCGCTCGAGCGCGGGGGTGGCCGCCGATGCCTGATGCCAGCATCCGCACTGCGGTCTGCCTCGTCGCCAGGGCCTGGGACCGCAAAGCCTCCCAAGGCCTCCTGCGGCGGCAGAGCCTGGACAAACTGATCACCGTCAGCGAGCGGTTCCTCAAGTTCGCCGACGCACTCGACATCTCCCGGATGAAGGACGTCGACGAGCACCTCCTCCAGGCGTTCATCGATGCCCCCGGCCGGGACCGCCGCGGCCGCATCAGTGCCGAAGGTCCCGCTGATTCGACCCGACGCAGCCGGCGCTGGACCCTGTCCCTGTTCTGCGCCGAGGCGCGCCGCCTGAGCCTGACCACTCTTTCCCCGATCCTGGACACCCCGGCCATAGCGCGCACCACCGTAGCCGGCCGCTGCGACCTCACCCCGGACGACATCCGCACCCTGTGCTTCCACGCCGAACGGGGCATGCCCCATACCCGCCACGCCAGCGTCCTTGCCCTCCTCCTCGCCGGGCTGGGCACCGGCGAAATCGGACCGGCCAATACCGCGGACCTCGACCTGGAACACAACCGCGTCTGGGCCAGCGGAACCCAGCAACTCGCTGCCCGCTTCTGTCCCTTGGACGACTGGTCCTGTACCGTCCTGGAACTGCGCGCCACTCACGTGCACCGTCGCGCCGGCACACAGGCGCCGATCCCGCTCACCGTCCACTCGGCCACCAGCGACTACACGACCCAGGCCAGCATCTGCACCACCTTCGCTGACATCTCCCGCCGCAGCGGGGTGCTGTCCAACGGGCACCGCGCCAAACCCCGCGACATCACCTCCTACATCGCGGCACAGACACTCGCCGACACCGGCCAGATCACCCAGGTCGCTCTCCGGCTCGGCGTCGCTTCCCTCGACGTCGCCGCCCAGCGTGCAGGCCTCCGCTGGGACCAGAACCGAGGCCAGCGATGACCCCCACCCCGAAGACACCTGCTGGCCGGCCCCAGTCCACCCCGTCCAAGGCCACCGCCCGCCCGGCCCCGTCCACGAAAACGTCCGCCAGCACCGGCAAGACCAAGAAGACCAAGCCCTACACGATCGGGCCCACCCCCGACGACGTCTTCGGATCCGCCGTCGACCAACCCGAGCCTCGAGGGCCACAAGCACCCCACATCACGCCCGACCGGCGCTTCACCGCGCTGACACACAATCAGCGGCTCTACCAGGTCGCGGCGGCCGTGCTGCCGGCGAAGCCAGAGGGCAGCAGCGGGCGACCTCCACTCTTCCCGCCTTATATCTACCTTCTGTTCGCTGCCAGCATCTCCATCTTCGGCTCCGCCCGCAGCACCCAGGCCCACCTGCGACAACCCCTGTTCTGGGGCATCCTCAAGGCAGGGGTCACCGCATGCCTTGGCACGGAGGAGGCCGACCGCCTCCCGGACGCCGGACCGACCTCGAGCCAGTGGTACTACTACCGCCTCAAAATGCTCGACTTCGTGTCCCACCTCCGCGAAGCCAGCCGCGACGCATGGATCGTCCAGGCCTTCGACGTCGGCCTGCTCAGCACGAACGGCCCCCGCGGGAGCTGGGTCTGCCCCCACCGCAGCCAAGTCATCCACGGCGACGGAACGGTGATGAAGCCCCCCACCGACCAGACAGAGCCCGTCACGGTGGACGAAGAGACCGGAGAAATCCGCAACCACCACATCGACCCGGATGCCAGCATCCAAACGGAAGGAGGCGGCCGCCAGGTATACGGAAACAAATACATCACCATTGCCACACGGCTGGCCAGAACCCCCCACAGTCGCATGATCCTCAACGTGGACGCCGTCCGACACCGAGCCAAGCACCTCGACCCCGAAAAGCTCGACGAAGCCGCATCGGCCGTCAAGATCGCCACAGAGGTCCTCGAGGCCGCCCCAGGTGTCAAAGCCATCACCTACGACACCGCACTCCGCGGCGTCCACCGCGCGCCCCTCATCCGCCAAGGCGTCGTCGTCTTCACTCGCCAGCACGATGGAATTAACCCCCACGAAGTCGAGGAATTCCGAGAAGGGAACTGCAGGCACTCGCTCTACGCGGCCGCCGGACGCGTATGCGAACGCCAGATCACCATCGACGGAAAGACTCTCTACACGCCCCTGCCGGTCCGTGAGCTCGAAGTTCGAGGAAGGGGAAAGATCCGCTTCTACCACCGCATTGAAATCCCCTGCTCGAAAGGGAAGCACATCACCCGCATCCGCGTGGACGAAACTCAGGAAGACCAGGAAGCGGATGCAAACGGACAGGGCATGAAATTCAATCGGACCGAACACCTCCGGCAGGTCCCCCCGGAAACACCCGCCGGCCGGCGTCTACTCGGATTCCGACAGGACAGCGAATCCACCAACTCCCGACTCGACCAGGCCTTCCCCCACGGAAGGCTGCCCGCGTACGGTTCGAAAGCAGGCCTGCTCATCGTGATCGGCTTCGCCTGGGCCCAGAACGCGCTGACCTACGCACTCCACCGATTCCGCACGTAGCCAGGGCCACATGCGTCGAGGCTGAGCCGGCTCCGCCCCTGCCCCTGGCCTCGAAGCACACGCCAGGGCCCTCACGACCTGCAAGATCACCGCAACTGGCCCGACTCGCGCACGGTCGCGTGACGAGGCGCTACACTGTGGCACGTGCGACCATCGTGGGGGTCGCACGTGCTGGATCTAACGGGCATAACTGCAGCGAGATGACTCTGGAGAAATCCGAAGGAATTTCAGACACGTTTTCCGATAGATCCCCGCCTCAGTAGCTCAGGGGATAGAGCACGGCTCTCCTAAAGCCGGTGTCGCAGGTTCGATTCCTGTCTGGGGCACAACGAACACGCAGGTCACAGGCCCTCCGCCCGCACAGGGTGGGAGGGCCTGCGGCATTTCCGGGGCCGTCGCGGCGCGCCGGTGCGACCGGCGTCGGGGGTGGTGTACCTCCCGAGGAGGAGACGTCGGGGGCGGCCGTCCGCCCACGGAGTGATCATGAAGCAGACCTCGTGCTGACGGGCCGTGGCCACGGCGCTCCTAGGCTCGACGGGACCCCTGCCGGAGCACCGTTCCCGGTCAGGGCGGACGAGTCGGGGAACCATGACGACGTACCGATACACCGTGGCCGAGCTGCGCGGCCAGCTGCGCCAACTGCTCCTGAGCGGTGCCGCGATCGCGCTGGGGGTGGCCTTCCTGATCGCCTCCGTCAGCGGCAGCGGGGCGCTGGTGGACTCCTACCGCCAGACCGCGGCCGCCGAGGTCGGCCCCGGCGACGTCCAGGTGACCGGGAAGGCCCCGGACGGCGGACTGGACGCGGCCGCCGTGGAGCGGGCGCGGCGGACCGCCGGGGTGGCCGCGGTGGCTCCGCGGCTGACCGGCAAGGGCGGCGTGCTGGCGGCTGACGGGCGGCCGCTCGACCGGACCGCCGCCGTCAGCGCCGTCGCCGAGGACCCGGCGCTGCGCTGGCAGCTGCTCGCGGACGGCCGCTGGCCCGTCGCCCCCGGCGAGGTGCTGCTCGACACCGCGACCGCGCACCGGCTGGACGCCGTCGTGGGCGCCGAGGTGCACCTGACCCGGGCCGACGGCAGCGCCGCCACCGCCCGGCTGGTGGGCACCCTGGACGAGCGGGGCGCGCCGAGCCTCGCCGGAGTCCCGGTCATCGGCGTCCCGGCCGGCGCGGTCGCCGGTTACGCGACCGGTGTCACCACCGACCGACTCGACGTCAGGGTCGCCCCCGACGCCTCCCGGACCGGGACCGTCGAAGCCCTGCGCGCCACCCTCGGCGCCGGCGCCCAGGTGCACACCCGCGAGGCCTCGGTCACCGAGGCGACCCGGCAGAGCGGCACCATGTACGGCGTCGTGCTGATCGCGGCACTCTCGTTCGTCCTGATCGCGCTCGCGGTGGCCCGGATGGTGGTCGGCAACACCTTCACGGTGGTGCTCGCCCAGCGGACCCGCCAGCTCGCCCTGCTGCGCTGCGTGGGCGCCGACCGGCAGCAGTTGCGCCGGCTGATCCGCCGCCAGGGGCTGCTGCTCGGGATCGGCGCCTCGGCCGCGGGCGTGCTGCTCGGGGTCGCCCTCGGCGCGCTCGGCACCGCCGTGGTCGGCGGACTCGACCTCGGGCCGGTGCACCTGTCGCTGATGCCCTCCCCGCTGACCTGCCTGCCGGCCGGGCTGTTCGGCGTCCTGCTGACCCTGCTGGCCGTCCGCGGCCCGGCGAAGGCCGCCGCGGCCGTGCCGCCGATCGCCGCACTCGGCGGTAGCCCCGCGCCGGCCGGCGGGGCGGCCAGGGTGCGCGCCGCGGTGTGGACGTCAGCACTGCTGCTCGCGGGCACGGCGTTGCTGGTGGCCGGGGCGACGATCCCGCCGCCGCTGTCGCTGCTCGCCGTCACCGTCGGGGCGATCGCCAGCTTCTTCGGGGTGCTGCGGCTCTCCCACCGGGTGCTGCCCGCGGTCGTCGCCCTCCTGGGCCGGCCCGCCCGGAAGCTCGGCGGCACGGCCGGGCGGCTCGCCACCCAGCAGCTGCGGCTCAACCCCGGCCGCACCGGGGCCACCGGCGCGGCGCTGCTGCTCGGCGTGACCGTGATGGTCGGCGCGGTCACCGCGCTGGACCTCACCTCCCGGTCGCTGGTGCCCGCGATCTCCGCGCGCCAGCCGGGCGTCTTCTCGGCGACCGCCACCGGCGGCGGCGCCCTGCCCGCCGGGGCGCTCGGCGCGCTCGGCGCCGAACGCGGGCTGACCGTCACCCCGGTCCGCTCGGCCACCGTCGACCTCGACGGTCGGCCCACCGTGGTCGCCGCCGTCGACCCGACCCGGCTCAACTCCTCGACGGACGACGTGGACCGGGCCCGGGCGCTCACCGAGGGCACCGCGCTGAGCGGGCTCGGCGAGACCGGGGTGCGGCGGGTCGGCGGCGTCGAACTGCGGCTCCAGGCGGGCCGCAGCACCCTGCCGTTCACCCTGCAGAGCGGCGCCACCCTGCTGGTGACGCCCGCGACCCTGGACCGCCTCGCCCCCGCCGCGCCCGTCACCACCGCCTGGATCAGCCCGGCGGCCGGCGACGACCGGCCGACCGCCCGCCGCGCCCTGGACCGCGCCCTCGCCGACCACCCCCAGGTCGCCGTCACCGACACGGCCGCCCAGGCGGACACCCTGGGCTCCCTGCTGGACCGGCTGACGGCCGTCAGCATGGCCCTGCTGTCCTTCTCCGTCGCCATCGCGGGCCTCGGCGTCGCGGCCACCCTGATGCTCAGCATCAGCGAACGATCCCGCGAGATCGGCATGCTGCGCGCGATCGGGATGTCGCGCGAGCAGCTGCGCCGGATGCTCACCCTGGAGGCACTGCTGCTCTCCCTGGCCGGCGCGCTGGTCGGGACCGCCCTGGGCGCCGCCTACGGCTGGGCGGCCGCCCGCTCGATCACCTCGACGGTGGGGACGGTGGGCGCCCCGCCCGTCCTGCCCGTGCTGGCCGCCCTGGGCCTGACCGTCCTGGTCGGGCTGGCCGCCGCGGTGCTCCCGGCCCGCCGGGTCGGGCGGATGAGCGCGGTGGCCGCGATGCGGGCCTCCTGAGCCGGGTGTCGTGAGCCGGGTCTTCCGAGCCGGGTCTTCCGAGCCCGCGGTGCCGGCTGTGCCGCCAGCCCAGGGCGAACCGGGTCCGGGGTGCGGTCGGCCGGGCGAGGGTGAGATCGGCGAGGAGGGTCTCGGCCTCGCGGGTGCTGCGCGGGACGGCCGGGTCGACGTCGACGACGAGGAGTTGGCGCCGGTCCTCGCCCGCCCCGGCGATCAGCCGCCGGTCAGGCCCCCGGACGGCGCTGTCGGACCGGCCCGCACACCCGTCGCGACGGCCCGCACACCCGTCGCGACGGCCCGCAGCGGCCGTCGACGGCTGACGGGGTGACGGGTCCTCAGGGGGCGGTCCTCGGGTGCCCCGGGCGGCGGGGCCGGTCGGCCTGGTCGCCCAGGGGTTCCTCCCGGGGGCCGTGCGGCCCGTCCTCGTCCAGCGGGGTGGCGGGGTGCGGGGCCTGCCCGGTCGACACGACGACCCGCTGCACCCGGGGTCTGGTGCGCCAGTTGACCCGCCGCACGTCCCGGGCCAGCGCGCCGGGGCGCCAGACCTGGATCACCGCGGTCACGGCGCCCAGCACGATCCCGGCGGCCAGCCAGCCGCCCAGCACGTCGCTGGGCCAGTGCACCCCGAGCGCGACCCGGGTCCAGCCGATGGTCAGCACCGCGGTCGCCGCCACCACGCAGGCGGCGGTCCGGCCGCGCCGGCGGACCCGGTACCAGAGCAGGCCGACCAGGACGGCGCAGGTGATCGCCGAGGCCATGGCGTGCCCGGAGGGGAAGGCCGGGCTGCCGGCGTGCGAGACCGGGTCGGTGAAGGAGGGGCGGCCGCGTTCGAAGGCCAGCTTCAGCGCCCACTGGGCGCCCCAGCCGACCAGGGCCTGGGCGGCCACCCAGCCGGCCAGCACCCGGGCGCCGATCAACCAGAGCCACCCGGCCGCGATCCCGAGGAGTGCACGCATCGTGACGGTGCCGCCGATGTCCGAGAGCGTCTGCACCGCGGCGGTCCAGATCGGGTGCCCCCGGGCATAGGTGTGGAGATCGCCGACCCACTCCTGGTCGAAGCTGGCCAGCGGGCCCCAGCGGCCGGTGACCAGGACTGCCAGCAGGCCGAACAGCGCGGCACAGCCCAGCGCGAGTGCGGTGTCCCGAAGGAGACTGCGATTACGCGCAGTGAGGTGCGTCGTGCTGTTGGTCAGGTGCATGGCTGACACCTTCCCAGTGTCCCGCGCCGAGCAAGAGCCGCAGTGATAGCGATTCGGCATCTTTTGTGGGGAGAACCTGCGCGCACCGGAGCGGGGCGTGCTCGGGAGACGGCGCGCACGGGGAACGCCGGCGGCCGTTCGCGGGTTCAACGAGTAGGCGGCGGCCCAGTGTGGGCCGGGTGAAGAAATCGCCCCCGAACCGGTCGCCCGATGGCACGGGAAGTATTCGGCCGGTCACCCGTTGTCCATGACCGGGGTGAAAACCGGCAGGATACTGCATCGCCGGGAAGAATCTGAGTGACTTGGGAATGTTGTCCGGATTCTGTTCGTTGGATCGTTACGTGTGAGGCCCCAGGGCCCGCACTTCTTGCCCTCACGAGGCAGGCAGGCAGACCTCGGCAACACCAGCAAAGGGAGCAAGCATGGCCACCCGTGCCGTCGTTCGCGACAGGGCCGACCGGAGTCGCGCGGCCCGCCCGACCAACCTCGAGGCCGACCGCGACCTGGTCGGCATGTACCTCGACGAGATCGCCAGGACGCCCCTGCTCGATGCCGCCGAGGAGGTCGAGCTCTCCCTGCGGATCGAGGCCGGCGTGTACGCCCAGCACCTGCTGGAGGAGGAGGGCGGACTCCCCGACGGCGTCACGCGCGAGGAGCTGGAGGCGATAGCCGCCGACGCCGAGCGCGCCAAGGACGTCTTCATCCGCTCCAACCTCCGGCTAGTGGTCGCCGTCGCCCGTCGCTACCCGCGCAGCGGCCTGCCGCTGCTGGACCTCATCCAGGAGGGCAACGCCGGCCTGGTGCGCGCGGTCGAGAAGTTCGACTACGCCAAGGGCTTCAAGTTCTCCACGTACGCGACGTGGTGGATCCGGCAGGCGATCACCCGGTCCATCGCCGACCAGTCCCGCACCATCCGGCTGCCCGTGCACCTGGTGGAGGAGCTGGGGCGGATCCGGCGGGTGCAGCGGGAGAAGTCCAAGGAGCTGGGCCGCGAGGCGGAGCCGGCCGAGATCGCGGCCGAGCTGGACACCACCGAGGCCCGGATCAAGGACGTGCTGGACTGGGCGAGGGACCCGGTCAGCCTCAACATGTCGGTCGACGACGAGGGCGAGACCCAGTTCGGCGACCTCGTCGAGGACACCGGGGCGACGTCCCCCGAGGACGCCGTGATGGTCATGCTCCGCCGTGAGGAACTGGACGACCTGATCGGGCGGTTGGACGACCGCACCGCCTCGATCATCCGCTCCCGCTACGGGATGGAGGACGGCCGCGAGCGCACCCTCACCGAGGTGGGCAAGCAGCACGGCCTCACCCGTGAGCGGATCCGGCAGATCGAGAAGCACGCGCTGGCCGAGCTGAAGAAGATCGCGGACCACGCGGGCTTCGAAGCCGCCTGACGGACCAGCCGGCCCCCTGGCCGAGCCCTCACCCGGGCCCTGGCGCGGAGCGCTCCGCACCGGGGCCCGAGGCGTGCCACGGGCTCTTAGGCTTGAGGGAAGGGACGAACGGACGGAGTGGACAGCGTGAGCGAGCAGGGACGGGAAGAGGACCGGCGCCGGGCGCAGGACCAGGACCGGGAGCAGGAGCCCGGGAAGGCCGCGGCCGCCAAGGCCCGACTGGTCTTCCGGGACCCGTTGGACCAGCAGTCCGGGGACGACACCGACGCGGGCTGGGGCGGTCGCCCCGGAGCGGGGGAGAGCGGTGGACGGGGGCTGGACTGGTACCTGAGCCAGCGCCCGCCGCACCACGGGGACTGACCGCACCACGGGGACTGGGGAGCGGGGACCGGGGGCGTGGGGCGCCCGCCGGTCAGCGCAGCGGCGAGACCAGCGCGTCGCGGATCTCGGTCAGCAGCTTGACCTCCTTGGCCTCGAGTTCCGCCGCCTTCTCGACGTCGGTCTTGCGGCGGGCCGCCAGCTTGTTCATGGGCAGGATCAGAACGAAGTAGACGACCGCCGCGGTGATCAGGAACTGGAGCGCGGCGCTGAGCACCGATCCCCAGAGGATGAGGATTCCGGACGTGACCTCACCGGTCGGGCTCACCTCGCAGGGCCCCTTGAGGCAGGAACTGTAGGACGCGAGGTCCTTCGTCCCGAACACGCCGACGATCGGATTGATCACGCCTTTGACGAAGGCGTTGACGATGTTGGTGAAAGCCGCGCCGATGACCACGGCCACGGCGAGTTCGACGACATTTCCACGCAGCACGAATTCCTTGAAGCCCCTTCATGTCGCCTCGAACGACGAAGTCGTCCTCCGGTCACGGGTGATCTTCCGCGACCCCGGATTGACAACCCGTCCGGCCCAGCGCGCCGCCCTGGGGCGGCGGCAGCCCGGCCCGTGCGGGCCCCAGCGCGAGCGCCGACGCCACCGCGAGCAGCACCAGGACGGGCACTCCGGCTCGCCGCCGCACGGCGCTGCGCCAGCGGTGCCAGCCACCGCACCCGCGCCGGATCGGCGGGAAGCTCGGCAGCTCCTGTCGGGGCGGCACGGCCGGCGCGGGCAACGGCAGTGGTACGGGCAGGGGGAAGGAGAAGCTCGCGGTCGTCATCGACGCACCTCCGGACTGTCGGCGGACCGGCCCCTCGCGGACCGGATGCCCACACGATGAGCGTTTTCGGCGACGTCGGAAAGCCCTTTCCCCAGGCCTGTGGACAACCCGGCCCTGTGGGCAACTCCGCTCACTCGTGCGGGTGAATTCGACCCGTCCGAGAAGACAAGAGGCAGCAAGACGTGGCAGAGGCGGCACCGCGCCCGCGACAACATGGACACGCCCGTGACAACAGGACACGCCCGCGTCGACAGCACGCGCCCGGGACGACAGCGCGCACCCGCCGGACGACCCCGGACGGAAACGCGGAAAGGCCCGCCGCCCCCGCGTGGAAGCGGGGCCGACGGGCCTTTCCGAGGTCTGCGGTCCGTCCGGGCCGGTGCCCGGCGCCGGGTCAGCCGGCGGCCGGAGCCGGGCTGGACGAGGCCGGGGTCGACGCCGAGGAGCCGGAGCCCGACGACGTCGAGGAGGACGTGGACGCGGCGGACGAGGTCGAGGTGCTCGACGACGATCCGGAGCTCACCGAGCTGCTGGAGGAGGAGCGGCTGTCGGTCCGGTAGAAGCCGGAGCCCTTGAACACGACGCCCACGGCCGAGAAGACCTTGCGGAGCCGTCCCTGGCAGTCGGGGCACGTGGTCAGCGCCTCGTCGGTGAACTTCTGCACCGCCTCCAGGCCGTTGCCGCACTCGGTGCACTGGTACTGGTACGTGGGCACTTGTCTTCCTCCTGGCACTCTCGCCTGATGAGTGCTAACGATGGTCAATGATGCGGCATTCCGCTGGAACAGTCCAGCGACCCCGGTGTGAGATCGGCCCGCAGCGCCCGCCGGTCACCGTCCGCTCAGCCCTCGGCGACACCCGCCAGCTGCATCGGGCGCCCGCTCTCCGCGGTCCGCGCACCGGCGCCCGCCCCGTCCTTCGGCGCGACCAGCAGGTGCCGCAGCGAGAACAGCGCGACCAGCCCCAGCCCGGCGCCGGCCACCGGGACCAGGAAGCCGGTCGAGGGCCCGTGCCCGTCGATCAGCTGGCCCGCCGCCATCGAGCCGACGGCCAGGCCCAGCCCGATGGCGCCGGTCAGCCAGGTGAAGGCCTCCGTCTTGGCGCCGTCCGCGACCAGCGTCTCGACCAGGGTGTAGCCGCTGATCAGGGTCGGCGCGATGGCCAGCCCGCAGACCAGCCCGGCGACGGTCAGCGCGACCAGGTTGGGCATCGCCCACAGCACCGAGCAGCCCAGCACCAGCAGCGCGTAGCTGATCAGCATCCGCTGCTGCACCGGCCGCCGCCAGGCGATCACGCCGTACAGCACGCCGGCCAGCATCGAGCCGCCGGCGAAGATCCCGTACACGGTGCCTCCGGCGTCGTGCTGTCCGACCGAGTCGGCGAAGGCGTTCACCGAGACCTGCATGCCGCCGAAGACCGCGCCGACCCCGAGGAAGGTCCCGGCCAGCAGTCGGACGCCGGGGGAGGCGAGCGCCGAGGCCCGCTTGGTGCCGGGCTGCGGCACGATCCGGGCCGGGGCGGTGCCCCGCTGGGCGGCGAAGGCCAGACCGCCGACGAGGGTCAGCGCGGCCTCGGCGACCAGGGCGGTGGCCGGGTTGGCGAGGGCGGCGATGCCGGAGGCCAGGATCGGGCCGATCACGAAGGTGAACTCGTCCGTCACGGACTCGAAGGCGAAGGCGGTGCTCACCCGGGCCGCGGAGTTCTCGGAGGCGCCGTCCGCCGTGAACCGGGCCACCCAGCGGGCCCGGACCATCGCGCCGACCTGCGGCACGCTCGCCCCGGCCGGGACGGCGGCCAGGAACAGGCTCCAGGCGGGCGCGTGGCCGAGCGCGAGCGCGATCAGCGCGCCGACCGAGGCCGCGTGCACCAGGACGGTCGGGACGAGCACCGCGGCCTGGCCGTAGCGGTCGGCGAGCCGCCCGGTCTGCGGCCCGATCAGGGCCTGGGCGACGGCGGCGACCGCGGTGACGGTGCCGGCGGTGCCGTACGAGCCGTGGGTCTGGGTGACGAGCAGCAGGATGCCCATGCTGAGCATCGCGTACGGCAGTCGCGCGACGAGGGCGGGGGACAGGAACGTCCAGGCCCCGGGCGTGCGCAGCAGCTCGCCGTACCCGACGCGGGCGGGGGCCGGAGCTGCGGGGGTGGCCGCGTGGTCCGCGGCGGTGTCGACCGTTCGGCGCGCCGTCACGGTCGGTCCTTCCTGCTGCCTGGTAGCGCGGCAGGGCATGGTGGAGCCCCGACGGCGCCGAGAGTCGTCCTCTCGCGCGTCGACCGGGGTAGATACCGGGTCGGTCCGGCGTGCTGGCCGGGGGCCGGACCGCGGCCGCCGAGCGGTCGCGCCAACTCTGCGTCAGGCAGATGCTGGGGGTGGTCTAGCGGTAGTCATACGACGTGGTCGAACCAGCATACAGTTACGCGCGTAGACGACGCCAGCCCTCCCGGCTCACCAGCTCTCCCGGCCCGCCAGCCCGCCCGGCTCGCCAGGCCCCGAGCAGGCGGGCCCGCCCGGGGGCCCCGCCGTCACCGCCCGTTCAGCCACCCCGCGAGCTTGCCGCCCTTGTCCACGGCCCGCAGCCGCCGCTCCGCCGCCTCGCCGACCTCGTCGGTGGTGACCACCAGCAGCTCGTCCCCGCCGCGCAGCACCGTCGCCTTGTCCGGCACGAAGGAGTTCCCCTCCCGCACGACCAGGGTGACCGCCGCCCCCTTGGGCAGCCGCAGCTCGCTGATCTCCACGCCCGACATCTTCGAGGCGGGGGAGAGGGCGACCGACAGCAGGTGCCCGTGCAGCTTCTCCAGCGGGGCGGACTCGATGCCCAGGTCCTGGCCCATGTCGCCCTCGTCGATCCGCAGCCGCTTGGCCACCCACGGCAGGGTCGGTCCCTGGAGCAGGGTGAAGACGACGACCAGTATGAAGACGATGTTGAAGACGTCGTCGGCCCGGTGCGCGCCCGACACCACCGGGATGGTGGCCAGCACGATCGGCACCGCCCCGCGCAGTCCGGCCCAGCTCAGCAGCGCCTGCTCGCGGGCCGCCACCTTGAACGGGGTCAGCGAGGCCATCACCGAGAGCGGTCGGGCCAGGAACACCAGCACCCCGCCCACCACCAGCGCGGGCACCACCGCGTCGCCCATGGTCTCGGGCGTGACGAGCAGCCCGAGCAGCACGAACATGCCGATCTGCCCGATCCAGGCCAGCCCGTCGGCGAAGCCCCGGACGGCCGGGCCGTGCGGCAGCTTGGAGTTCCCGAGGATCACCGCGCTGATGTAGACGGCGAGGAAGCCGGAGCCGTGCAGCAGCGCGCCGCCGGCGTACGCGAGCACGGTGAGCGCCATCACGGCGATCGGGTAGAGGCCCGAGGAGGGCAGTGCGACGTGCTTGAGCCCGTACGCGCCGATCCGGCCGACGGCCAGGCCCACCGCGGCGCCGATCGCCAGTTCGGCGACGATCGTGGCGATCAGGACGTACCAGGAGTCCAGTTCCCCGGTGGTGGCGAAGGCGACGACCAGGATGACCACGGGGGCGTCGTTGAAGCCGGACTCGGCCTCCAGCAGGCCGGTGAGCCGGTGCGGCAGCGGGACCATCCGCAGCACCGAGAAGACGGCGGCCGCGTCGGTCGAGGAGACGATGGCGCCGAGCAGCAGTGAGGTCCGCCAGTCCAGGCCGACCAGCCAGTGGGCGCCCGCCGCGGTGGTGAACACGCTGACGCCGACGCCGAGGGTGGCGAGCACCGTCGCGGCCGGCACCACCGGCTTGATCTCCCGCCAGCTGGTCTTGAGGCCGCCCTCGGCGAGGATCACCACGAGCGCCGCGTAGCCGAGCACCTGGGTCAGCTCGGCGTTGTTGAAGGTGATGCCGATCCCGTTCTGGCCCAGCGCCACGCCGATCCCCAGGTAGATCAGCAGGCTGGGCAGCCCTGATCGGGTGGAGAGGCGTACGGCGCCCACCGCGAACAGCAGGATCACGGAGGACTCAAGCAGGAGCTGGTTCAGATGGGAGACGTTCACGCAGGGGCACCTCGGGCAGGCATGGGCGGGCGGGGTGTCTGGTGGTGCTGGGGGTGACCCGTTAAGAAGTCGTCAATGCTCCCCTTGCGGATCGTTACGCAGTCTAACATTTTGCCATATCTTTAGCTTGGTCCCCCGTTCACGGTGCCCGGCCGACTCGGCCTAATGTGGTGCCCTGTCACGGCCGCAGGCCCTGGACACGCCCGCCCGCCCCGAAGTCAGGACCGCAAGGACCCAGATGCCCCGCTCGAAGAAGTTCCGGCGCGCCCGTCTGATCGTGATCGTGCTGGTCGTGCTGCTGGTGGCCGGTGCCGGCTACGGCGGCTACCGCGGGGTCTCCGCGGTCCGCGCCTCCTTCCCGGAGGTCGACGGCAGTGTCAAGGTGGCGGGCCTGAGCGCGCCCGTCGACGTCAAGCGGGACGCCAACGGCATCCCGCAGCTGTACGCCGACAGCAACGAGGACCTGTTCCGGGCCCAGGGCTACGTCCAGGCGCAGGACCGTTTCTGGGAGATGGACGTCCGCCGGCACATCACCGCGGGCCGGCTCTCCGAGATGTTCGGCGACGGCCAGGTCGACACCGACGCCTTCATCCGCACCATGGGCTGGCGGCAGGTGGCGCAGAAGGAGTTCGACACCAAGCTGTCGCCGGAGACGAAGAAGTACCTCCAGGCCTACTCGGACGGCGTGAACGCCTGGCTCGCCGAGCACCCCGGCGGTGCGAAGGCCTCGCTGGAGTACAGCCTGCTCGGCGTCGTCAACAGCGGCTACCAGCCCGAGCAGTGGTCCCCGGTCGACTCGGTGGCCTGGCTCAAGGCGATGGCCTGGAACCTCTCCGGGAACCTCCAGGAGGAGATCGACCGCTCGCTGCTGGCCCAGGACTTCGGCCCGGACAAGATCGCCGAGCTGTACCCGGACTACCCGTTCGCCCGCAACGGCACCATCGTGAAGACCGGCACCGTGGCCGGCGACAACTACCGCCCCGCCGACGGCTCCCCGCAGTCCGGCGCGCCCGCCGGCACCGCCACCGCCCAGGGCGCGGCCACCACCAAGGCGATGCTGCAGGGCCTGACCGACCGGGTCGACTCGATGCCGCAGCTGCTCGGCCGCCCCGGCCAGGGCATCGGTTCCAACTCCTGGGTGGTCGCCGGCTCGCACACCACCACCGGCAAGCCGCTGCTGGCCAACGACCCGCACCTCGGCCCCGGCCTGCCGTCGGTCTGGTACCAGATGGGCCTGCACTGCCGGACCAGTTCCCCGGCCTGCCAGTTCGACGTCTCCGGCTTCACCTTCGCGGGCATGCCCGGCGTGGTGATCGGCCACAACAAGGACATCGCCTGGGGCTTCACCAACCTCGGCGCCGACGTGACCGACCTCTTCCTGGAAAAGGTCACCGGCCCGGAGACCTACCAGGTCGACGGCAAGGACGTGAAGTTCGACCTCCGCAAGGAGACCATCAAGGTCGCCGGCGGGGAGGACCGCACCATCACCGTCCGCACCACCCAGACCGGCGCCCCGCTGATCTCCGACCAGAGCAGCGAGCAGCAGAACGTCGGCAAGTACGCCCCCAACGGCCAGTCCGCCCCCGACCGCGGCACCAGCGGCTACGGCGTCGCTCTGCAGTGGACGGCGCTCAGCCCCGGCAAGACCATGGACGCCGTCTTCGAACTGGACCGGGCGAAGAACTGGGACGAGTTCCGCGCCGCCGCCAAGGACTTCACCGTCCCCGCGCAGAACCTGGTCTACGCCGACGCCAAGAACATCGGCTACCAGGCCCCGGGCACCATCCCGGTCCGCGGCAAGGGCGACGGCACCCTCCCCGCGCCGGGCTGGGACTCCGCGTACCAGTGGAAGGACCCGATCCCCTTCACCGCGCTGCCCTGGAGCCTCAACCCCTCGGCCGGCTACATCGTCACCGCCAACCAGGCCGTGGTGGACCCGGCCTACAAGTACAGCCTGACCAAGGACTGGGAGTACGGCACCCGCGCCAAGGAGATCACCGACCAGATCGAGGGCCTGCTCAAGAACAACGGCAAGATCTCGCCGGACGACATGCAGACCCTCCAGCTGGACAACACCAGCGTGATGGCCAAGACGCTGGTCCCGCTGCTGCTCAAGCAGCCGATCAGCGATCCGTACGTGCGCGAGGCCCAGGACCTGCTGAAGGACTGGAACTTCCACCAGGACGCCGACTCGGCCGCCGCCGCCTACTACAACGGTGTCTGGCGCCAGCTGCTGATCCTGGCCTTCGGCCAGAAGTTCCCGGCCGACCTGCGGGCCAAGGACAACTGCCTGCTGGTCCGCCAGCAGGACGACCCCACCAAGCCGGACAGCTCCACCAAGATCGTCACCGAGTGCGGCACCCGCGAGCCGGGCAAGGCCCAGCCGGACGGCGGCGACCGCTGGACCGAGGTGGTGCGCCAGCAGCTGGAGAAGCCCGACAGCTCGTGGTGGACGTACATCGACGACCAGCACAAGGAGCAGAAGGGCCTGGACAACCTGCTCCAGGAGGCGATGAAGAACGCCCGCCAGGAGCTGACCTCGCTGCTCAGCAAGGACGTCTCCACCTGGAGCTGGGGCCGCCTGCACAAGCTGGAGCTGCGCGAGCAGACCCTCGGCACCGACGACTCGTCGATCGCCTCCGGCGTGGTGCACAAGCTGCTCAACCGCGGCCCGTACCGCCTCTCCGGCGGCTCGGCGGCGGTCGACGCGGCCGGCTGGAACGCGGCGGCCGGCTACCGGGTGGACTGGATCCCGTCGATGCGCATGGTGGTCGACCTGAACGACCTCGACTCCTCGCGCTGGGTCAACGTCGGCGGCGCCTCCGGCCACGCCTTCCACGACAACTACAACGACCAGACCGACCTCTGGCTCAAGGGCAAGCTGCTGACCTGGGCCTACTCGCCGGACGCGGTCGAGAAGGCCACCAAGCACAGGCTGGTGCTCACCACCGGCTGACGCCCGTACGGCCCGTCCGGCGGCCCCGTTCCCCCCGAGGGAGCGGGGCCGCCGGCGTCCCCGCCTCCACCCCTCACCCGAGCCTGCGCACCCCGGAGGGCAGCACCGCCAGGTCCACCGGCCGGTCGTGCGGCTCGGCCGGCACCCGCTCCAGCAGCTCGTGCTCGTACAGCAGCACCGCCAGCACCGGCCGCGCGCCCGCCCGCGCCAGCCGGGCCAGCACCCGGTCGTAGCTGCCGCCGCCCCGGCCCAGCCGCAGCCCGGAGCGGTCCACCGCCAGGCCCGGCAGCAGCACCACCGAGGCCTCCGTCACCGCCTGCGGCCCGAGCCGCGGGCCGACCGGCTCCAGCAGCCCGCGCCCGGCCGGGGTCAGCGCGTCGGGCCCCGCGTACTCGGTCCAGTCCAGGTCGTTGTCCGGCAGCAGCACCGGGAGCAGCACCCGAACCCCGCGTGCCAGCAGCGCGTCCAGCAGCGGCCGCGTCCCGGGCTCGGCGCCCATCGAGACGTACGCGGCCACCGTGGCGCCCGCGGCGGCCAGCTCCCCGGCGTGCCCGGCCAACGCGTCGGCCGCCGCCGCGCGCTCCCCGGCGGCCAGTTCGCGCCGTTCCGCCAGCAGCCGTGTCCTCAGGCCGCTCTTCTCGTTGGGCAACCGATCCTCGTTCATCCGATCCTCCTGGCCTGCGCACCGTCGACGCGCAGAGCCTGACACGCGAAGGGGCACCCCCCATTGACCACCCCGCTGCTGGTCCAGGCCCTGGCCGCACTGAGCGTCCCCGCACTGGTCGGCGCCACCGTCCTCGGACTGCGCGGACGGCGGGCGCGGGCCGGGGCCGCCGCCGGGGCGCAGCGGCTGCGCGGGCGGATCGCCGAACTGGAGGAGCGCTGCGCCGAACTGGAGCGCACCGCCTCCTGCGATCCGCTCACCGGCGTGTGGAACTACCGCCACCTCCAGCTCACCCTGGACCGGGAGATCGAACGGGCCCGCCGGGCCGAGCACACCGAGCAGGCCGACGGACCGCGCCCGCTCGCCGTGCTGATGCTGGCCATCACCGGCTTCGACGCGGTCGTCGCCGAGCACGGCCGGGGCCGGGCCGGAGCGGTGCTGCGCGACCTCGCCCAGCGGCTCGCGATGGAGATCCGCCGGGCCGACACGCTCGGCCGGTACGGCGGCGAGGAGTTCCTGGTGGTGCTGCCGGACACCGGCGCCGAGGGCGCCGCGCAGGTCGCCGAGCGGCTGGTCTGGTCGGTCCGCCGGCACCTGCTGCTGGACTGGTCCTCCGGCCAGCGCGAGTCCCGCCCCGCCGCCGGCAACGGCCTGACCGCCGCCGCCGGCATCGCCGTGCTGCCCGAGGACGGCACCCACGCGGCCGTCCTGCTGCGCGCCGCCGACGCGGCGCTCGCCGCGGCCCGGGCGGCCGGCGGTGACTGCTGGCGGCTCTCCGCCCAGCCCGCGGGGGAGGTCGACCGGCCCCGCGGGGACCGCCCCGGACAGGGCGGCCGTACCGCCGGTCACGGAGCGGAGGCCGATCGTGACCCTTCGGGAAAGACGGGTAGTCTGTCGGCCTGTGTCGGCAGGGACCCCCTCGCCCAGCCGGTCGCGACCCATACGCCAGCCACCGTGGCCGGGCACCGCGACGTGCTGTCCTAGCCGTCCGCCCGCGCTCGGCCGGGCAAAAACGTGCCTGAGTAAGGTAAACGCATGACGACGACCAACTCCCGAGTTCCGGTAACCAAGGCCGTGGTACCCGCGGCCGGACTGGGCACCCGCTTCCTCCCGGCGACCAAGGCCACCCCGAAGGAGATGCTCCCGGTCGTCGACAAGCCGGCGATCCAGTACGTCGTCGAGGAGGCCTCCGCCGCGGGCCTGTCCGACATACTGATGGTCACCGGCCGCAACAAGCGGGCGCTGGAGGACCACTTCGACCGTGCCTACGAGCTGGAGGAGCTGCTGGTCCGCAAGGGCGACGAGCAGCGCCTCGCCCGGGTCCGCGAGTCCGTCGAGCTGGCCAACATGCACTACGTCCGCCAGGGCGACCCGAAGGGCCTCGGCCACGCCGTCTCGGTCGCCGAGCAGCACGTCGCCGGCCAGCCCTTCGCCGTCCTGCTCGGCGACGACCTGATCGACCCGCGTGACCCGCTGCTCTCCCGGATGATCGAGGTGCAGCAGCAGCTCGGCGGCTCGGTCGTCGCCCTGATGGAGGTCGACCCCTCCCAGATCCACCTCTACGGCTGCGCCGCCGTCAAGGCCAACGGCTTCGGCGAGGACGTCTTCCAGGTGACCGACCTGGTCGAGAAGCCGGAGCCCGGCGAGGCCCCGTCCAACTACGCCGTGATCGGCCGCTACGTGCTCGACCCGCTGGTGTTCGACGTGCTGCGGGAGACCCTGCCCGGCCGCGGCGGCGAGATCCAGCTCACCGACGCCCTGCGCGAGCTGACCGACCGCGAGGCCGCGGACGGCGGCCAGGTGCACGGCGTGCTCTTCAAGGGCCGCCGCTACGACACCGGCGACCGCGCCGACTACCTGCGCGCTATCGTCCGTCTGGCCGCCGAACGCGAGGACCTGGGCCCGGAGTTCCGCTCCTGGCTGCGGGAGTTCGTCGGCTCCGAGATGCAGGCCTGACGCAGGACCGACCACGACAGAGAGCGAGTCGCCGATGACCGGGTCCACCGAGCACAGCACCACGCCCAGCGCCTGCTGCGACGCCGGAGCGGACCCGGCCCCGGCGGCCCCCCGCCTCTGGACCGTGGACGAGCACCTCGCCGACGTGCTGGCCTCGGTCCGCCCGCTGCCCGCGATCGAGCTCGGACTGCTCGACGCCCAGGGCTGCCGGCTCGACGAGGACGTGGTCGCCGACGGCGACCTGCCGCCCTTCGACAACAGCTCGATGGACGGCTACGCGGTCCGCACCGCCGACACCGAGGGCGCCACCGACACCTACCCGTCGGTGCTCACGGTGGTCGGCGACATCGCCGCCGGCGCCGACGAGCTGCCCAGGGTCGGCCCCGGCCAGGCCGCCCGGATCATGACCGGCGCCCCGCTGCCGCCCGGTGCCCGGGCCGTCGCCCCGGTCGAGTGGACCGACGGCGGCACCGGCACCGGGGTGGCCGCCGCCGCGATGACCGCGCCGGTCCCGGACGAGGAGGTCCGGGTCCTGCGCCCGGTCGCCGAGGGCGCGCACATCCGCCGCCGCGGCAGCGACGTCGCGGCCGGCACCCGGGTGCTGGAGGCCGGCACCCGGCTCGGCCCCGCCCAGCTCGGCCTGCTCGCCGCGATCGGCCGCCCCACCGTGAAGGTCCGCCCGCGCCCGCGGGTCGTGGTGCTGTCCACCGGCAGCGAGCTGGTCCAGCCCGGCGAACCGGTCGGCCCCGGGCGGATCGCCGACTCCAACAGCTTCACCCTCACCGCGGCCGCCCGGGAGGCCGGCGCCATCGCCTACCGGGTCGGCGCCGTCCCGGACGACGCCGACCGGCTGCGCGCCGTCCTGGACGAGCAGCTCGGCCGGGCCGACCTGATCGTCACCAGCGGCGGGGTCAGCGTCGGCGCGTACGACGTGGTCAAGGAGGTCTTCGAGACCTACGGCGGAGCCGCCGACGTCGAGTTCCGCAAGCTGCGGATGCAGCCCGGCAAGCCGCAGGGCTTCGGCCGGATCGGCGGGGCACCCGGGGTGCCGCTGCTCGCCCTGCCCGGCAACCCGGTGAGCGCCTACATCTCCTTCGAGCTCTTCGTCCGCCCGGTCATCCGCACCATGCTCGGCGCCGCCGACGTGCACCGCCCGGTCGTCCGCGCGCTCTGCCCGGCGGCGCTGCGCTCCCCGGCCGGCCGCCGGCAGTTCCTGCGCGGCCGCTACTCGGCCGCGGACGGCACGGTCGAGCCGGTGGGCGGCGCCGGGTCGCACCTGGTCGGCGCGCTGGCCCGGGCGAACTGTCTGATCACCGTCCCCGAGGACACCACCGAACTGCCCGCCGGCAGCGAGGTGGACGTGGTGTTGCTGGACTCCTGATCGGCCCCGAGGACCTGGGAACGGTACGGTAGCGCGGTATTCGACCTGCGCGCCCCTGGAGTTACCCGTGACGACACCTCCCCCCGGCGACCGCCTCACCCACGTCGACGACCAGGGCGCGGCCCGGATGGTCGACGTCTCCGAGAAGGCCACCACCGCGCGCACCGCCGTCGCGGCCGGCCGGGTGCGGGTCTCCCCGCAGGTGGTCGAGCTGCTGCGCGGCGAGGGTGTGCCCAAGGGCGACGCCCTCGCGGTGGCCCGGATCGCCGGGATCATGGGCGCCAAGAAGACCCCGGACCTGATCCCGCTCTGCCACCCGATCGCGGTCTCCGGCGTCAAGGTCGACCTCGCCGTCGCGGACGACGCGGTGGAGATCACCGCCACCGTGAAGACCGCCGACCGCACCGGCGTCGAGATGGAGGCGCTGACCGCCGTCGCGGTGGCCGGGCTGACCGTCGTCGACATGGTCAAGGCGGTGGACAAGGGCGCCACGATCGAGTCGGTCCGGGTGCTGAGCAAGACCGGCGGCAAGAGCGGCGACTGGTTCGCCCCGGAGGTGGACGCGTGACGGGCACGGCGGGGAGGGCGCTGGCCGTCACCGTGTCCAACCGGGCCTCGGCCGGGGTCTACGAGGACCGGGGCGGCCCGCTGCTGGTGGCCGGCCTGACCGCGATGGGCTTCGCCGCCGACGGCCCCCGGGTCGTCCCGGACGGCGAGCCGGTGGAGGCCGTGCTGCGCGAGGCCGTCGCGGCCGGTTACGACGTGGTGCTGACCACCGGCGGCACCGGCATCTCGCCGATGGACCTCACCCCCGAGATGACCGCCCGGGTGATCGACCGCCAGATCCCCGGCATCGCCGAGGCCGTCCGCGCGTACGGCCGGGAGAAGGTGCCCACCTCGGCGCTCTCCCGCGGGCTCGCCGGGCTCGCCGGACGTACCCTGATCGTCAACCTGCCGGGCTCGACCGGCGGCGTCAAGGACGGCCTGGCCGTCCTGGAGCCGCTGCTCGCCCACGCCGTCGACCAGCTCGGCGGCGGGGACCACCCCCGGACCGACGCCCCGGACCCCGGGGCTCCAGCATCCAGGAGAGGGCACTGAACGCCGGCTGGCCGGTAGAACTCCACGAGGGGGAGGTCGTGCTGCGCCCGATCCGGGCCCGCGACCAGCGCGAGTGGCAGGAGGTGAGCCGCCGCAACCGGGACTGGCTGCGCCGCTGGGAGGCCACCGTGCCGCCCGGCGCGGCGGGCCAGGCGGCCGGGTCCCGGCCGACGTACCGGCAGATGGTCCGCTTCCTGCGCGGCGAGGCCTCGGCCGGCCGGATGCTGCCCTTCGTCGTGCTCTACAAGGGCCGGCTGGTCGGCCAGTTGACCGTCGGCGGGATCACCTGGGGGTCGATGTGCTCGGCGAACATCGGGTACTGGGTGGACGAGTCGGTGGCCGGCCGGGGCATCATCCCGACCGCCGTGGCGCTGTCGGTGAACTACTGCTTCCGCACGCTCGGACTGCACCGGATCGAGGTCTGCATCCGCCCGGAGAACGCCCCGAGCCGGCGGGTGGTGGAAAAGCTCGGCTTCCGCTCGGAGGGAATCCGTCCGCGCTATCTCCACATCGACGGGGACTGGCGCGACCACCTCGTGTACGCGCTGACCGACGAGGAGGTCCCGGAGGGGATGCTGGAGCGCTGGCGGGCGCTCAGTTCCGGGCGCGGGCTGAGTAATTGAATATATGTTCGAAAGAAATATCGATATGGCATCGGCGGGGCACCGGACCCCCACAAATGGCGGCAAAATAGTCGGAGAATCAGCTTGATCACACGACACGCCGTGCCAAATTGCTGCCAGGCCTTCCCCGGCGCCCGTACGGTGTGAATCGTGAGCAGTAGCGGCCTTATCTACGCCGTCATCGTAGGGGCCTGGGCCGCCTATCTGGTGCCGATGTGGCTCCGCAGGCAGGACGAACTCAACGAGGCGCGCCCGACGGAACGCTTCAGCACCGCCATCCGCCTGCTGGCCGGGCGTTCGGCGCTGGAGCGGCGGGCAGCCCGGGCCCTGGGCGACGAACCGCGTGACGACGAGCAGAGCGACGACGGTCCTCCCGAACGGGACGGGACCGCCTCCGACGACCCCGCACGGGAGCCCGAACCCCCGGCGCAGCGTCCGGCCGAGCGGCCGGTCCCCGAGTCGAGGGCCGGCACCGAGCGCCGGGCGCAGCTGCTGGCCCGCCGGCGCCGGATGGTCACCGCCCTGTTCCTCTCCTTCGCGCTCGGCGCGGTGGTCGCCGCGGTGGCCGGACTGGCCTTCCTCTGGGTCCCGGCGGTCCCGGCGGTGCTCCTCACCCTGTACATCGGCCACCTGCGCAAGCTGGAGCGCCAGCGGTACGAGGTGAAGCTCGACCGGGTCCGGGCCGCCCAGGCGGCCGAGCGGCTGCGCAAGCGCGAGCAGCAGCGGGCCGGGGCCCCGGCTCCCGGCGCGGCCCCGGCCGAGGCCTCCGCCGAGCCGGCTCCGGCCGCGCCCGCCGAGGAGCGGGCCGTCCGCCGTCCGCACCTGCGGCTGGCGGCCGACCCGGAGCAGGCCACCGTCTCGGTGCCCTCCGCCTCCGCGGTGGCCGAGGCGACCGAGCACGAGGAGTGGGTGGACGGCATGCGCGAGCGCGGTGCGGCCGGCCCGGACTCCTGGGAGCCGGTGCCCGTCCCGCTGCCGACCTACGTGACCGCCCCGGTCGCGCCCCGGGTCTCCCGCGGCCTCGACCTGTCGGCGCCCGGCACCTGGACCGCGGGCCGCCCCGCCGAACCCCGCAAGACCCCGCTCTTCGACCAGTACGCCGACCCCCAGGCCCCCGAATCGCGCCCGCGCGCGGCCAACGAGTAGCCCGGGGGAGGCCCCGGCCACCCCCCGACCGGCACCGCGATCCGGGGGTGGTCACAGGCCCCCTCCGAAAGGTGCTAGAGTTTCTTCTCGTTGGGGCTGTGGCGCAGTCCGGTAGCGCACCTCGTTCGCATCGAGGGGGTCAGGGGTTCGAATCCCCTCAGCTCCACCCAACGGACCGGCTCAGGCCGGTCGACGAAATCCCGCCGGGAGGCAACTCCCGGCGGGATTTCGCGTTTTGGGTCCCCGGGCCGGTGCCGGGCCCGACCGCGGGCCGCCCCCCGACCGGATGTGGGGCGGATCACATCACCCTTCCGGGCCCGTTTCTGACGCGGTTTGGGGCTCAGGGGGGTCGGTTATGGTGGGTGGGCCCAGACGCTGACGAGGGAACGATCTGGTCTATCTCAACGGGGTGCCATCGCGGTGCGCGAGCTCGGTCTGAAACGGTGGGGGCGGCGGACGGGCCCGGAGGAATCCGGCGGCGCGGCGGAAACCGGAAGACCGAGTCCCCGGACCCTCCAGGCGGCCTGCGTGGCGGCGGTGTCACTGGCGGTGTTCGCCTGGTTCCGGCACACCCACGGGGCCACCATGGTCGACATGCTGGTCTACCGGGCCGAGGGCCAGGCCGTCGTCCGCGGCGAGGACCTGTACGCGATGCGGCTGCCCGGCTGGGACCTGCCGGCCACCTACCCGCCGTTCGCGGCGATGCTCTTCGTGCCGAGCACCTGGTTCGACGTGAGCACCCTGCGCGTCCTGGTGATGCTCCTCAACTACGCGCTGCTCGCCGCGGCCGTGCACCTGTCGCTCAAGCTGGCCGGCTGGCCCAGGCAGCACCGCGCGGCCGTGGTGGTCCTGGCGACCGGCCTCGGCATCTGGCTGGAGCCGGTCTTCACCACCTTCCAGTACGGCCAGGTCAACCTGGGCATCCTCTGCCTGGTCCTGTGGGACCTGACCCGCTCGGACCGCGACCGCTTCAAGGGCGTGGGCATCGGCCTGGCCACCGCCATCAAGATCACCCCCGGCCTGTTCGCCGTCTACCTCTTCCTGACCGGGCGGGTCCGGGCCGCGCTGGTCTCGGCCGGCACCTTCCTGGCGGCGGGCCTGATCGGCTGGGCCCTGCTGCCGGACGCCTCGTACGGGTTCTGGACCGACTACCTCTGGGACCCGAGCCGGGTCGGGGTGACCGTCCTGGTGGACAACCAGTCGCTGCGCGGTGCCGTCTGCCGACTGCTCGACGTCAACGACCCGGGCCTGGTCGGGCTCGTCGCCTCGGCGCTGGTCGGGGCGGGCGGGCTCGGGGTGGCGGTGCTGGCCGGGCGCTCGGCGCGGGTGCTGCGGCGGGCCGACGCCTGGGGCGCGGTCTGCGCCGCCCTCACCGCGCTGCTGGTCTCGCCGATCAGCTGGACCCACCACTGGGTCTGGTGCGTCCCGCTCCTCGCCCTGCTGGCGGTGGAGGCCAGGACCACGGCCCGGAAGGTGCTGTTCGGCCTGGCCCTGCTGGTGTTCCTCTCCCACGTCATGTGGACGGTGCCGCACCGCTGGGGCCGCGGGGTCGCCTGGTACTGGCAGCTGCCCGGGGCGATCTACCCGCCGATCGCGATCGCCGTCCTGGTCGTCGTGGGCCTACGGCTGCGCCGCGCCCGGCGACAGGCCGTGGACGCCACCGGCGGGGCCCGGGCCCTGGCGGCCGACAGGCCGGACCGCGACCCCGAGCTGACGAACCGGACCTGACGGCCCGGACCCACGGACCCAGACCGGACGGATCAGACCTGACGTGACCACCCAGACCGCACCCCCGCCGCCGGCCGCCGCCGGGCCCGCCGCCCGCCGGCTGGCCGCGGCCGTGCTGCTCGGCCCGGCCCGGCGCACCGCGCTGCTCACCGCGCTCTGCTTCGCGGTGACCTGCGCGATCGGCCTGCAGGGCTGGACGTCCGTGTCGCTCGGCGGCTTCGACCTCGGCATCTTCGACCAGGGCGTGCGCGGCTACGCCCACTTCGGGCTGCCCGTCTCGACGCTGAAGAGCTTCCACCACGAGTTCCCGCCCGGCTTCTCGCTGCTGGGCGACCACTTCTCGCCGGTGCTGGCGCTGCTCGCGCCGCTGTACTGGATCTGGGACGATCCGCGCTCGCTGATCATCGGGCAGTCGCTGCTGTTCGCCGCCGGGGTGCCGCTGATCCGGCGGATCGCCGGGTACGCCTTCGGCGACGCCGAGCCGCGCACCGCCCGCCGGGCCGCCGACCTGGCCGGCCTGGTCCACGCGCTCGGCTGGCCGCTGCTGGTCGCCGCCCGGGTCGGCTTCCACGAGGTCGCCTTCGCGGTGCCGCTGACCCTGCTGATGCTGGAGCGCGGGCTGGCCCGCCGGTACGGCACGGTGCTGCTCGCCGCCGTGCTGCTGTGCTGCACCAAGGAGGACCTCGGCCTGATGGTCGCGGCGTACGGCCTGGTGCTGCTGCTGCGCACCCGCCGCACCGGCGACCGGGCGGGCCGCCGCACGGGGCTGGGGCTGCTGCTGGGCGGGCCGGTCGCCTCGGCGGCCGCCATCACCTGGCTGATCCCGGCGATGGGCGGGGAGCCGGGCTACTACTGGAACTACGGCTCGATCGGCACCGACGGCGGGGACGCGCTGCGCAACCTGCTGCACGACCCGTTCCTGCTGGTGCAGGCCGCCTTCGACCAGCCGCTCAAGCCGCTGCTGCTGCTCTGGCTGTTCGGCACCACGCTGCTGCTGCCGCTGCGCTCGGCCACCGTGCTGTGCGCGCTGCCGCTGCTGGCCGAGCGGATCCTGTCCAGCAACCCCAACCACTGGTCGATCGCCCGGCACTACGACTCGCTGCTGTGGCCGATCCTGCTCACCGCCGCGATCGAGGTGCTGGGCCGGCTGAGCGCCACCGGGCGGCCGGAGCGGACCGTGCGGCGGGCCCGCCGGCTGGGCCTCGGCGCGGCCGGGATCGCGCTGGTGGCCGCGGTGCCGATCGGGCTGCTGCCGCTCGCCGTACCGTCCTCCTGGGCGCCGAAGACGAGTGAGGCGGCGCTGGTGCGGGCGGCCGCGCTGATCCCGGACGGGGCGTCCGTCGAGGCGGACAACCAGATCGCGCCGCGGCTGACCGCCCGGGCGGACGTGGTGCTGGTCGACGGCACGCCGCGCGGGCGCGAGTACGTGCTCACCCGGGGCGACAAGCGGTCCTTCCCGTTCAAGACGGACAAGGAGCAGGCCGAGCGGATCCAGCTGCTGCTGGCGCACGGCTACCGGCAGCTGTGGGCCGAGGACGGGGTCGTGCTGCTGCACCGGGAGGGCGATCAGCCGGTCCCCGGCGAGCACGTGCCGGGGCCGGGCGACGAGCCGGTCCAGGACGAGGTCCCGTCCGACGTGGGGCACAACCTGTTCCGCGGCTGAGCACGACCCCCGGACACGCCGGAGGGCCGGCCGGAACGACGTCCGGCCGGCCCTCCGGGAGTGCCTCAGGGGCGGTCCGAGCCGGCGTAGCTGCCGCTCTGCGGGGAGCCCTGGGGCGGGACGGCGCCGTAGTGGCCCGGCCGCCGACCGCGCGGGTGGCGGGTCAGCCTGTAGCCGAGGACGCCGGCCAGCGCGGCCAGGAAGCCGCCGCCGATCGTCCAGTACCAGCGGCTGTTCCAGCCGGAGAACCAGCCGGTGTACCAGTGCTCCTCCTCGGCCACCGGGGCGGCCGCCTTGGCGGTGCTCGCGCCGCCGCCGGCCGGCGGGACCAGCGGGGCCTTCAGCTCGCCGCCCTCCGGCTGGGCGTTGTCGGCGTCGCCCTTGGCGGCGACGTGCAGCCGGACCGAGGAGGCCAGGCCGAGGTCCGGCTGCGGGACGTCGCTGACCGACAGCCGCACGTAGTAGGTGCCGGGCAGCGGGTCGCCGGACCACGGCTCGGCCCAGGTGCGGACCTCGCGCAGGGTGCAGTTCAGCGCCAGGGTGGCGGCGCTCTGCTCGGCGGTGGCGTTCTGGGTGCCGGCGGTGCACGACTGGCGGCGGCGCAGCCCGTCGAAGACCTCGACGGACCAGGTCTGCGGGCCGTGCCGGTCGGCCGCGGGGGCCAGGTCGACGGTCAGGTCGACCGTCGGGGTCTGGCCCTCGGAGGCGCCGAACGCCCAGTACAGGTAGTCGCCGGTGGAGACGGCGACCTTGGCGTCCTGGCCGGGGGAGAGGTTGACCGCGGTCAGGAAGGAGGTGCCGGCCTTGGTGGCCGGGGCCGGGGTGCCCTTCGCGCCGGCCGAGGGGGACGGCGAGGCGGCCGAGGCGGCCGGGGCGCCCAGGGCGCTCAGGGCCAGGGCGGGCAGCAGGGCGAGGGCGGCGAGGGTGCCGCGGAGCGTCGTACGCATGGTCAGTTCTCCCGCCAGACGGCGATCCGCCAGCGCGCGATCCAGCCGAGGACCAGACCGAAGGCCAGGCCGGCCAGGGTGAGGGTGAGCAGCAGGATCCAGCCGCGGCCGAGGCCCATCGCGGCGCCCTCCGGAGCGGGCGAGGCGGAGGCCAGGTCGACGGTCAGCTCCAGCGGCATGCCGGGGTCGGCCAGGACGCCGGTCTGCGGGGCCAGCGAGTTGCTGACGACCAGGCAGACGGTGGTCTCCGGCTTCTCCTTGGAGCCCTTCGTGGCGGTGGGGCTCGCGGTGACGTAGCCCTTGGAGTCGTCGGTGGACCAGCGCAGGCCGGTGGAGACCACGTCGGTGCGGCCGCTGCCGGCGTCGGTGCCGCGGACCAGCTCCTGGCCGGTCGCGCTGGTCGCCTGGAGCAGGACCCCGTAGTCCCGGGCCACCGGGCGGTCGAGGGCGACGCTGACCGAGGCGCGCAGCTCCTGGCCGGACTTGACCGGGACCTTGTAGACGCGGTGCTCGGAGAACTTCTCGCGGTCGGTGTAGACGCCCGGGGCGAGCACCGGGGCGCTCTCGCACCTGTCGGTGCCGGAGGTCTTGACCGGGGTCACCGTGTAGGTGTCGTTGGAACGGTCGACCAGCTGCTTCACCTTGTCGGTGAGCTGCTCCTGGGTGCGGACGTCGGTGTAGGTGCCGCCGGTCGCGTTGGCGATGCAGAGCAGCTGCTGGCGGGTCTTGTCGTCGTGGGCCAGGCCCAGGGTGTCGACCACCAGGTGGATGCCCTGGGAGGCGAGTTCGCGGGCGACGTCGCAGGGGTCGGGCGGGGTGCAGGTGTCCTCGCCGTCGGTGATCAGCACCACCCGGCGGGTGGTCTCGCCCTTGCCGAGGTCCTGGGCGGCGCCGCGCAGGGCCAGGCCGATCGGGGTGAAGCCGGTGGGCCGCAGGGTGGCGACGGCGGTCTTGGCCTCGACCTTGTCGGTCTTGCCGACCGGGAACAGCTGCTTGGTGTCCAGGCAGCCCTGGGCCTTGTCGTTGCCGGGGTAGGTCGCGCCCAGCGTGCGGATGCCGAACTCGGTCTCCGCGGGCAACGCGTCGATCACCTCGTTCAGCGACTGCTGGGCCACCGCGATGCGGCTCTTGCCCTGGATGTCGGCCTCTCGCATGGAGCCGCTGACGTCCAGGACGAGGTCGACCCGGGGGGCCTCCTTGGTCGTGGGAGCGGCGCCGGCTGATGGTTCGTCGGCATGGGCGGGCAGGCCGAGCAGCAGCGAGGCGCCGGTTATCGCCAGGGCCGCCAACAGGCTGCCGAGCCTGGTCTGTGGTCGTCGTCCGGTAGTCACCCGCCGATCCTAGGGAGCATCAGTTGACGATGGCGAAACGAGGCCGGATCGTGCCTCGACCAGCCGAGGCGTGAACTCCGGCGCGCGGACGAGGAATTCGCTGACGCCGCCCTTACCGCGGCTGGATAGCCTTCCGTACGCACGCGACGGCGACGGGGGCGGGATGGAACTGACGGCGGTCGGCAAACGGTACGGGCGGCGGGAGCGGTGGATCCTGCGCGGGGTCGATCTGGCGGTCGGGCCGGGCGAGTTGGTGCGGATCGCCGGGCGCAACGGCAGCGGCAAGTCGACGCTCCTGCGGCTGGTCGCCGGGATCGAGCGGCCGAGCACCGGGCGGGTGCTGCGGCCCGGCCCGACGGCGTACGTGCCCGAACGCTTCCCGCCGGCGCTGCCCTTCGACGCCGCCACCTACCTGCTGCGGGTCGGCCGGGTGCACGGGCTGTCGGCGGAGCGGGCGCGGCGGCGGGCGGCGGAGTGGCTGGACCGGTTCGGGGTCGCGGACCGGGCGGGCACGCCGCTGAGCCGGCTGTCGAAGGGCACCTGCCAGAAGGTCGCGGTCGCCCAGGCGCTGCTCCCCGAGGCGCGGGTGCTGCTGCTGGACGAGGCGTGGACCGGGCTGGACCCGCAGGCCCGGGCGGTGCTGGACGAGGCGGCCGCCGAGCGGGCGGCGGCGGGCGGCACGGTGCTGTTCGTCGACCACGACCCGGCCCGGCTGGCCGGGCTGACCACCGCCGCGTACCGGGTCGGCGCGGACGGCGGGCTGCGCGCCGTCGAGGGCGGGGCGCAGGAGCCGGTGCCGGGCGGCCCGGTCTCGGACGGCCCGGTGATGGAGGTCGAGGTGGACGTCGAGGACGGCGCCCCGCTGCCGCCGCTGCTGCCGGGGGCGCCGGAGGTCACCGCGCTGGCCGGGACGGCGGTGCGGCTGGCGGTGCCGGCCGCGCACTCGGACGCGCTGCTGCGCCGGCTGCTGCTGGGCCGCCCGGCCGTCCGGGTGCTGGCGGTGCGGCGGCGCGAGGAGGGGGAGCGGTGATGACCCGGACCGGTGCGCTGACCAGGTACCACCTGGAGCTGCTGCTGCGCTCGCACGCCTGGCTGCCGCCGTTCCTGGCGTACGCGCTGCTGCTGGTGGTCGGAGTGCCGGTGGGCGACCCGCTGCTGGGCGGCCTGGGCTACGGCGCGGGGGTGCTGCTGCCGGTGAGCGCCTGGTACGTGCGCGGCGCGCTGAACGCGGAGCCGCCGGCCTCGCGGGCCTGCCTGGTGGCGGCGGCGGGCCCGGTGCGGGTCCAGCTGGGCGCGCTGCTGGCGGCGCTGACGGCGTCGCTGGTGCTGGCGGTCGGCCAGGTGGCGGCGGTGTGGTGGGTCGGTGGTGCGGTGGCCGGCCCGGGGGCGCAGCGGCAGCCGTCGGCCGGGGCGGCGGTGCTGGCCGGGCTGGTGGCCTCGGTGGCCTGCGCGCTGCTGGGGGTGCTGGCCGGGGCGCTGGCCAACCGTCCGGTGCTGGGCCGCCCGCAGTACGGCATCCCGACGGCGCTGGCGCTGGCCGTACTGCTGCTGGTGGTGCCGGTCTCGCCGGCCAACACGGCGGTGCGCGAGCTGGTGTCGGCGGCCCGGACCGGCCGGATCGCGGTGCCGTGGGCGAGCCTGCTGGCCGCCGCCGTCCTGCTGGCGGCGGTCGGCGCGGGGACGGCGGTGCTGGCCGGGCGCCGGCCGGAGTGACGGGCGGAGCGACGGGCGGAGCGACGGGCGGAGGGGCTCGGCGGACGATCGCCGCAGGGCGCTGAGCTGCTGCTTCGACCACCGAGTGGGAGAAGCGCCGTTTACGAAGTGTCCGGTTTGTACAGCACTATGCGCCAATTCGGACAATGCGCCGGTTGGGACTGTTCGTTTGCGACACTGGTGCTTTCGCCGGGTACTGTCCCATGTTTGTTCGGTTGGTCCCCCGATGACACCCGGAAGGGTTCCGGGTGACCAGCCGCTAGGACACCCTCCCCCGCCTAGAAGGACCGCAGTTTTGGCCAGCAACACCCTTGGTGCGCGTCTGCTGCGACGCAAGCCCGTCTCGACACTGATCGCCGAGTCCGAAGGCAAGGACGCCCTCCCGGCCGGCGCGCCCGAGGAGGGCGGGCGCTCCGGCATCCACCTGCGCCGCTCGATCGGCCTGTGGCAGCTGTCCTCGATCGGCATCGGCGCCACCATCGGCACCGGCATCTTCTTCGTGCTGAACACCGCCGTGCCCTCGGCCGGGCCGGCCGTCATCCTGTCCTTCGTGATCGCCGCGATCACCGCCGGGCTCACCGCGCTCTGCTACGCCGAGATGGCCTCCGCGATCCCGGTCTCCGGCTCCTCGTACTCCTACGCCTACGCCACCCTCGGCGAGGGCGTCGCCTTCGGCGTCGGCATCTGCCTGCTGATGGAGTACGGCGTCTCCGCCTCCGCGATCGCGGTCAGCTGGGCCGAGTACCTGAACAAGTTCCTCGACCTGGCCTTCGGGATCACGATCCCCGAGCAGCTGTCCGGCGCGCCGGGCGGGGGCCACTGGTTCAACCTGCCTGCGCTGCTGCTGGTCGCCATGGTCTGCGTCCTGCTGATCCGCGGCGTCAGCGAGTCGGTGAAGGTCAACGCGGCGATGGTCGCGATCAAGATCCTGATCCTGATCCTGTTCGTCGGCGTGGCGCTCACCGGCTTCCACTCCGGCAACCTGACCCCGTTCATGCCGCTCGGCATCGGCGGCGTGCAGGTCGCCGCGTCCAGCATCTTCTTCTCCTTCATCGGCCTGGACGCCGTGTCCACCGCCGGTGAGGAGGTCAAGAACCCGCGCCGCACCCTGCCGCTGGCGATCATCATCTCGCTGGTCGTGGTGACCCTGCTCTACATCCTGGTCGCCCTGGCCGGCATCGGCGCCCAGCCCTGGCAGAAGTTCGACGGCCAGGAGGCCGGCCTCGCACAGATCCTCCAGGACATCACCGGCCAGAGCTGGCCCGCGATGCTCTTCGCGGTCGGCGCGATCATCTCGATCTTCAGCATCACCCTCGTGGTGATCTACGGCCAGACCCGCATCCTCTACTCGATGGGCCGCGACGGCATGCTGCCCAAGCGCTTCGCCGAGCTCTCCCCGCGCAGCGGCACCCCGGTGTGGAACACCCTCGTGGTGGGCCTCGGCGTGGGCGCGCTGGCCGCGTTCGTCCCGCTGAACATCCTGGCCGACATCACCAGCCTCGGGACGCTCATCGCCTTCTCGGTGGTCTCGATCGGCGTGATCGTGCTGCGCCGCACCCAGCCCGACCTGCCGCGCGGCTTCAAGGTGCCCGGCTACCCGGTCGTCCCGCTGGTCAGCGTCGGCTTCTGCGCCTACCTGATCACCGGCCTGCACGCCGACACCTTCCGGGCCGGCGCGATCGCCCTCGTGGTCGCCGTGGTCGTCTACTTCGGCTACAGCATCAAGCACTCCCGGCTGGAGCAGGCCGAGCGGCAGTCCGTGCCCTCGGACAGCGCCGTCGGCTGATCCGGAGGCGAACCCCGCGTGAAGGGCCGCCGACCGCCGAGGCACCCGGCGGCCCTTTTCGCGCCATCGCCCGTCCGGTGTCCTACGCCATGGCGACAGGGCCCGGCCCACACCCATAACCTTCCACCATGGTGAGCACCCGCACGCCCGGCTTCTCCCGCCCGCGCGGCCGCTTCACCGGCCGCAGCAGAACGCCGGCCCAGACCTCCACGACCGAGGCGCCGTCCGGATCCGGACGGCCGCCGCGCGGCTTCTCCACCCGGCCCTTCCCCCGTCAGCGTGGTGAGAGCACGTTTCCGCCCACGCCCGATCGGCTGAACGCCGCCCGGCTCGCCCGGCTCGCCCGGCTCTCCTCGACGCGGACCGTCCAACTGCTCGGCTGCCTGGTCGCGGCCGGCTGGGCCGCCGCCTTCCCGCTCGTCTCCGACCTGCCCAACCAGCGGCTCTGGGGCCTGATCGCGGCCCCCGCCTACGCCCTGGCCGGGCTGCTCTGCCTGACCCTGCCGCGCCGCTTCGCGGCCCACGCGGCGGCCTGCGTCGCCCTCGTCGGAGCCGTCCTCGTCCCGCTCGGACTGCTCGCCCTGCACGGCCGCCACCAGTCCGAGGTGATGGTGGTCGAACGCTCGGCCCACCTGCTGCTCACCACCGGCACCGCGTACCTGCCGCACCCGGTGGTGGTCACCGACTACAACCCGTACCTGCCGGCGATGTCCCTGTTCGGGATGCCGCGCCAGCTGCTCGGGGACTCCACCGCCTTCGCGCGGGTCGCCGGGGACGCCCGGATCTGGTTCGCGCTGACCTTCTTCGCCTGCCTGCTGGCCGCCTGGCGGCTGCTGCGGCCCTCCGGCCCCGGCCCGAGCGGCCGGCGGGCGCCGCTGCTGCCGCTGGCGGTCCTCACCGCCTCGCCGCTGATCGCGCTGGCCCTGGTGGTCGGCGGGGTGGACCTGCCGCTGATCGGGGTCTGCTGCCTGGCCATGGCGCTCGCCGAGCGGGACCGCACCGTCGGCGCCGGGCTGGTGCTCGCCCTCGCCTGCACCCTGAAGTGGACGGCCTGGCCCGCGCTGCCGGTCGCCGTCCTGCTGCTCTGGCGGCTGTACGGCCGGCGGCCCGCCGCCCGGACCGCGCTGATCGGGGTCGGGGCGAGCGCGCTGGTGATCCTGCCCTCCGTACTGGCCCAGGCGGACGCGCTGCGCGAGCAGGTGGTGCGCTTCCCGCTCGGGATGACGGCGATCCGCACCCCGGCGGGCAGCCCGCTGCCCGGCAAGGTGCTGGCCGGCTTCGGGCCGACCGGGCACGCGGTCTCGCTGGCGCTGATGACCATCGCCCTGGTCGCGGTGGCGATCTGGCTGCTGGCCCGGCCGCCGGTCTCCGCGATCGCCGCGGCCGACCTGCTGGCCGCCGGGCTCGCCATCGCCTTCATGCTGGCCCCGGCCGGGCGGTTCGGGTACCTGGCGCTGCCGGCGGTGCTGCTGATCTGGCCGCGGCTGGCGGCCCGGCGCTGGAGCAGCCGGCGCCCGGTCCCGCCCGGCCGGGTGCGGGGAAGGCCGCAGCCCGCCCTGCCGCGGGGCTGAGCGGGAAGTGACTCGCCCGTTCGCCTCCGGGCGTTCCGGACCCGGCGGCTCGGGGCGTGACTCGGCCGCTCGCCTCCGGGCGCGCTGGGCCCGGAGGCTCGGGGGTTCTCAGCGGCCGCCGGCGGCCTTCAGGATGGAGGCGACGGCCGGGCCGGCCGCGTCCACGCCGTGGCCGCCGCCCTGCACCTCGGCGGCCACCGCGATGTTGCCGCGGTAGGCGGTGAACCAGCTGTTGGTGACGTCGACGCCGGCGACCTCGGCGGAGCCGGTCTTGGCGCCCGCGTTGTCGGTGATCCCGGCCATCACGTCCTTGGCGGTGCCGCCGGTGGCGGTGGCGGCCATCATCGCCTTCAGCTTGGCGGCCACGTCCGGGGAGAGCGGGCGGGCGGCCTTCTGCTGCGGCAGTTCGGCGACCAGGACCGGCTGCTTGAACTCGCCGTTCTGCACGGTGGCGGTGATCGAGGCGATGGCCAGCGGGTTCATCTGGACCTTGCCCTGGCCGATGTAGTTCATGGCCTGCTCGTCCTTGCTGCCCGGCGTGGCCGGCACCTTGCCGTCCGCGTTCGGCAGGCCGGTCTTCCACTCCAGGCCGATGCCGAAGACGTCCTTGGCCGTGCCGGACAGCGTCTC
This sequence comes from Kitasatospora sp. NPDC001547, assembly GCF_042894165.1. Taxonomy (NCBI): domain Bacteria; kingdom Bacillati; phylum Actinomycetota; class Actinomycetes; order Kitasatosporales; family Streptomycetaceae; genus Kitasatospora; species Kitasatospora sp. NPDC001547. Next base: position 78,991 of record NZ_JBIAVL010000003.1, read on the forward strand.
GGGCTTGAGGCTGGCCAGGCCCTGGTTGATGAAGGCCGTGTTGCAGGACATCATGAAGTCCTGCTGGAGCGTGTTGCCCGGGAACGCGCCCGGGAACGAGTTCGGGATCGGGTGCGCGTTGCCGCTCTTCTCCGGGCAGGCCACCACGGTGTCCGGGTTGATCCCGGCCTCCAGCAGCGACGCCGAGGTGACGATCTTCATCGTCGAGCCCGGCGCGAGCAGCCCGGTGAAGGCCCGGTTCTGGCCGTTGGCCGGGGAGTTGGCGAAGGCCAGCACCTGGCCGGTGCTCGGCTCGATCGCGACGATGGACCCGGGCTTGCCGCCCAGGTCGGTCATCGCCTTCTCGGCGGCGGCCTGGAGGGTGTTGTCGATGGTCACCTTGAACGGCTTGCCGGGCTTCGGCTCGACGATGGTGAACAGCTTGTCCTGGGAGCCCTTGCCGGCCGGGTCGGAGATCACCACCGCGCTGCCCGCGTCCTGGTCCTTGTTCGGGTCCGGCGGCAGCAGCTTGTTGGCGTTCTCCTGGAGGGTGGTCATCAGCGCCGGGGTGAGCGAGGCGCCCTGCACCGGCTTGCCGTTGCGGTCGACCACGGTGGACGGCGGGGAGAAGACCGGCTGGACGGCGATGGTCTCGTTGCCGGACAGGTGGGGGTGGATCACCGAGGGTGCCCAGTGCACGGCCGGAGTGTTGTCGCTCATCTTCACGACGCCCAGGAAGCCCTGGTAGTCCCAGGCCCGGTTGGTGCCCGCGAACTCCGCGCGCGCCTTGTAGGACATCAGCGTGCCGGTGGGCCCGGGGGTGGCGGTCGGGGACGGCGAGTCGCCGGCGCCGGGGGCGCCGGGCGTCCCGGAGGCGGCGGCGGACGGCTTGGGGGCCGGGGCGGGGGTGCCGGTGGCGGCGGAGAAGACCTGCTGGGTGGTCGGACCGAACGGGGTGAGGGTCAGCGCGCTCGGCTTGACCTGGTCCCGGAAGGCGGTCAGCGCGGTGGTGGCCGCGGCCGGATCGTCGGTCAGCGAGGCCGCCTTGGCGATGTCGCCGGCCGCCCACGCCGCCAGGAAGTCCTTCAGGCCGGCTGCCGCCTGCTCGGCCGACGGCGGCTCGGCGACGACCGTGCGGGGCTTCTTGCCCTCGGATCCGCCCGAGTCGCTCATCAGGCTGTACGCGCCGTAGCCGCCGCCCGCGAGGACGGCGATGGACACGCCGGTGATGATGCCGATCTTCGCGCCACTGCGCATGGTGCAGTTCCCCCAGGGGTCTCGCGGCCGGGCGCAACCGGCCGGGGCCGGAAACGCGGTACCCCCCCACCCTAGGCAGCCCGGATCGGTGCGTCGGCGAATCGCCCCGGACTTGTGACGGATCTGGTACGTGGTGTGCACCGCGTACGGACGGTTCGCGGGAACGCGGTGCGGACCCGGCGGACGGTCAGATCCAGGTGTTGAACCACATCCGGCGGCGCCAGTCCTCCAGCGGGATGGTCTGCCCGGTGAAGAGCGGGTAGAAGAAGAGGAAGTTCCAGACGATCAGCAGGACCAGCAGCCCGGCCGCCGCCGAGCCGATGATCCGGCGGTCCCGGGAGGCGCCGGCCGGGCCGATCAGGGCGCCGACCAGCATCGTCACCGCGAGCACCAGGAACGGGACGAAGACCACCGCGTAGAAGAGGAAGATCGTCCGCTGCTGGTAGGCGAACCAGGGCAGGTAGCCGGCGGCCAGGCCGCAGAGCAGGGCGCCGGCCCGCCAGTCCCGCCGGGCCGCCCAGCGCCACAGGCAGTAGGCCAGCGCCGCGACGGCCGTCCACCACAGCAGCGGGGTGCCGATGCCCAGCACCTCGCGGGCGCAGTCGGCGACGGTGCAGCCGGCCTGGCCGTACTTGGGGGACTCGTAGTAGAAGGACACCGGCCGGCCCAGCACCAGCCAGGACCACGGGTTGGACTGGTAGGTGTGCGGGTCGCTCAGGCCGACGTGGAAGTCGTAGACCGTCGAGTGGTAGTGCCACAGGGAGCGCAGGGCCTCGGGTATCCACGGGAAGTCGGTGGAACGGCCGACCGCCCAGTCCCGGCCCCAGCCGCCCTGGCCGGGGGCGGTGCTGCTGGCGAACCAGCCCCACCAGGACGCGATGTAGACGCCGACCGGGACCACCACGACCGAGACGAAGGCCGGCACCACGTCCCGGGCGAGCGCCGCCCGGAGCGGGTGCGGGGCGCCGGCCAGGCGGCGGGCGCCGACGTCCCAGAGCACGGTCATCAGCCCGAAGGCCGCCGCGACGTACAGGCCGCTCCACTTGGTGGCGCAGGTCAGGCCGACGCAGACGCCGGCCGCGATCCGGTACGGGCGCCAGCCCAGGTTCAGCCGCTGGGCGAGCCGCGGGTCCTCGACCCCGCCCAGCCGCCGGGCCAGCAGGGCCCGGGTGCGGTCGCGGTCCAGCAGCAGGAAGCCGAAGGCGGCGAGGGTCCAGAACATCACCACTAGGTCGAGCAGGGCGGCCCGGCTGAGCACCAGGTGCAGGCCGTCCACCGACAGCAGCAGGCCCGCCACGCAGCCCAGCAGGGTGGAGCGGAACATCCGGCGGGCGATCCGGGCCAGCATCAGCACCGACAGGGTGCCGAGCAGGGCCACCGCGAACCGCCAGCCGAACGGGTTCATGCCGAACAGTTGCTCGCCCGCGCCGATGATCCACTTGCCCACCGGCGGGTGCACCACGTACGAGGGCGTCGGCCGGTACGGGACGGCCGCGCCCGGCGTCATGATCGTCGCGTTGGCGTCCTCCGGCCAGCTGATCTCGTAGCCGCCGTGCCAGAGCGCGTAGGCGTCCTTGGCGTAGTACGTCTCGTCGAAGATGATCGCGTGCGGCTGCCCGAGGCCGGTGAACCGCAGCAGGCCGGCGAAGACCGCCACCGCGACCGGGCCCAGCCAGCCGGCCCACCGGCAGAGGAAGGACCACAGGCCCTGCGGCAGCGAGACGCCCAGCCGCAACAGCAGCGGCGACTGCGGCACGTCCCGGGGCGTCACCCGGGGGCCGTCCGGCATCGGCGGCGCCAGGCGCTCGGTGAGCGTCGCCGTGGGGCGGGCGGCGTAGCCGTACCGGGCCAGGCGTCCGCGCCAGCCGGCGGGTCCGGCCTGCGGTGAGCGGGGGGACGGCAGGCCGACGCCGCCGTACGCGGAGTGGTCCGTACCAGTGGGCGTCTGCGCCGCCGTGTCGCCGTTCATCCGCCACATCGTAGGGGCGCTCTTCGTACGCGTGTCCGCTCCCTCGGAAGCTGACCGAATCGTCACCAAAAACCCCGGGCGCTCCACAGCTGCGAGGATGGGGACCGTGACAGGAGTACTCGTTCTCGCAGGCACCCCCATCGGCGACGTCTCGGACGCCCCGCCCCGGCTGGTCCACGAACTGGCGACGGCGGACGTGATCGCCGCCGAGGACACCCGGCGGCTGCGCCGGCTCACCCAGGCGCTGGGGGTGACCCCGGCCGGGCGGGTGGTCTCCTACTTCGAGGGCAACGAGGTCGGCCGCACCCCCGAACTGGTCGAGGCGCTGCTCGGCGGCGCCCGGGTGCTGCTGGTCACCGACGCCGGCATGCCCTCGGTCTCCGACCCCGGCTACCGGCTGGTCGCCGCCGCCGTGGCCGCCGACGTCAAGGTCACCGCGGTGCCCGGGCCCTCGGCGGTGCTCACCGCGCTCGCGCTGTCCGGCCTGCCGGTCGACCGCTTCACCTTCGAGGGCTTCCTGCCGCGCAAGAGCGGCGACCGGGCCCGGCAGCTCGCCTCGATCGCCGCCGAGCCGCGCACCATGGTCTTCTTCGAGGCGCCCCACCGGATCGCCGAGGCGCTGACGGCGATGGCCGAGGCGTTCGGGCCGGAGCGGCCGGCCGCCGTCTGCCGCGAACTCACCAAGACCTACGAGGAGGTCAGGCGCGGACCGATCGGCGAGCTGGCGGTCTGGGCGGCCGACGGCGTCAAGGGCGAGATCACCGTCGTGGTCGCCGGCGCCCCGCCGGCCGCGCCCCAGGCGCTGACCCCGGCCGAGCTGGCCCGGCTGGTGGCCCTCCGCGAGGAGGCCGGGGAGCGGCGCAAGGAGGCCATCGCGGCCGTCGCCGTGGAACTCTCGCTGCCCAAGCGCGAGGTCTTCGACGCGGTCGTGGCGGCCAAGCGGGAAGGCCTGGAGGGGCGCCAGGGGAAGCCGTGAATCCCGGGGGTTGCGTTGCCCACGGGGAGTCGTACCGTGGAGAGAAGGCCTCGGTAAACACCCGCTGAGCTGAAGTTTCGGTCGCGGTTTCCGGTCCTGGGAGGGCCCTGCGTATAGGGCTCCCCAACCCGCATCCAAGTCTTCACAAGTGGGGCGTCGGCCGGGGCGGTCCGGGCATTTCCTGGAACGGAAAGACCCAGCCGGACGAGCGTCCGGCGGGCGCTGGGAGACGGCCATGAGTGATGTTGTCGGTAGCCCCCGCAGTGGCAGCGCACTGAGCACCGCCGGTCTGGCCGGCCGGCCGCACACTCCCGTCGAGACCGTACGGGAGGCCTACTCCTTCGCGTGCCTGCGCTGCGGGTACGGCTGGGAGCAGGCGTACGACATCGAGCACCACGTGGCCAAGGACGGGCACGTCGTGTTCGAGTACCACGCCAACGGCGTCCGGGTGCCGTCCCCGCTGCTCAAGCCGACCTGCCCGGGATGCGGCGGCCACACCGTACGGATCATGCGCGAGGGCCGGGTGGCCTCCGCGGACCAGTCGTGGCACCACGCCCCCGGCTACCCGGCGCACGCCGAGCCGGCCGGGGCGACCCCGGTGGCCGAGCCCGTGCGGCCGCGCGGACGCTGGGCCCGGTTCTGGTCGCGGCTGCTGGGCTGACACCGGGGCGACGTGGAAGGGACCGCCCCCGGCCGGGAGAGAACTCGGTCGAGGGCGGCCCGCCCGCCCGACTAAGCTTTCCGACCATGGCGGCCACTGCAGACCACAGCACCACCGGGGCGAGCGCCCCGGCGTACTACGTTTCCACCCCGATCTACTACGTCAACGATCGCCCCCACCTGGGCCACGCGTACACCACCGTGGCGGGCGACGTCCTCACCCGCTGGCACCGCCAGCGCGGCGAGAAGGTGTGGTACCTGACCGGCACCGACGAGCACGGTCAGAAGATCATGCGGACGGCCGAGGCGAACGGCGTCAGCCCGCAGGAGTGGTGCGACAAGCTGGTCGAGGAGGCCTGGAAGCCGCTCTGGGAGCACCTGGAGATCGCCAACGACGACTTCATCCGCACCACCGAGGAGCGGCACACCGCCCGGGTGCAGGAGTTCGTCCAGGACCTGTTCGACAAGGGCGAGATCTACAAGGGCGGCTACTCCGGCCCGTACTGCGTCGGCTGCGAGGAGTTCAAGCTCCCGTCCGAGCTGCTCGACGGCGCGACCGAGGACGAGAAGCTCTGCTCCGTCCACAAGCGGCCGGTCGAGTGGCTGGAGGAGGAGAACTACTTCTTCCGCCTCTCCGCCTACGGCCCGCGGCTGCTGGAGTTCTACGCGGCGAACCCGGACTTCATCCAGCCCGACTCGGCCCGCAACGAGGTGCTGCGCTTCGTCGAGCAGGACCTCAAGGACCTCTCGATCTCCCGGTCCACCTTCGACTGGGGCGTGCCGCTGCCCTGGGACGAGAAGCACGTCCTCTACGTGTGGGTCGACGCGCTGCAGAACTACATCACCGCGGCCGGCTACGGCAGCGACCCGGAGCGCTTCGCCGAGCTGTGGCCCGCCTCGGTCCACCTGGTCGGCAAGGACATCCTGCGGTTCCACGCCGTCATCTGGCCCGCCATGCTGATGGCCGCCGGGCTGCCGCTGCCCAAGCGGGTCGTCGCCAACGGCTGGCTGATGGTCGGCGGCGAGAAGATGTCCAAGTCCAACCTGACCGGCATCGCGCCCACCGACCTCACCTCGCACTTCGGCGTGGACGCGTACCGCTACTACTTCCTGCGGGCGATCCCGTTCGGCACCGACGGCTCGTTCTCCTGGGAGGACTTCACCGCCCGGTACACCTCCGAGCTGGCCAACGACTTCGGCAACCTGGCCTCCCGGGTCGCCGCGATGGTCGGCAAGTACTTCGACGGGGCGCTGCCGGCCGCGGCCGCGCACGGCGGGGCCGAGCAGGCGATCGCCGACGGGCTCGCCAGGGCCGTCGACACGGCCGACCGGAAGATCGGCGAGGAGCTGGACTTCGCCGGCGGCCTCGCGGCGATCTTCGAGTTCGTCAAGCAGGTCAACGGCTACCTCACCGAGCAGGAGCCGTGGAAGGTCGCCAAGGACGACTCCGAGGAGGGCCGGGCCCGTCTCGCGACCATCCTCTACACCGCCGCCGAGGCGCTGCGCGCCACCGCCGTCCTGCTCAACCCGGTGATGCCGTCCACCGCCGAGAAGCTGTGGACCTCGCTGGGCGCCGAGGCCGCCGGCCTGGGCGCGCTCTGCGCGCAGACCGTCGCCACCGCCGCCGACTGGGGCCGGCTGCCCGCCGGTGCCACCGTCACCAAGGGCGAGATCCTCTTCCCGCGCCTCGAAGAGAAGCCGGCCGCCTGACATGGCCGCCAAGGACGACGCCCGGTCGACCCCGCCGCCGCTGCCGGAACCCCTGGCGGTGGCGGTGGCCGATTCGCACACCCACCTCGACATGCAGTCCGGCACCCCGGCCGAGGGCCTGGCCAAGGCCGCCTCGGTCGGGGTCACCACGGTGGTCCAGGTGGGCTGCGACGTGCCCGGCTCGCGCTGGGCCGCCGAACTGGCGGCGCAGTACGAGCAGGTGCACGCGGCCGTCGCCCTGCACCCGAACGAGGCGCCGCGGATCTTCCTCGGCGACGCGGACGGCTGGTCCGGGCAGCAGCGGAAGGCCGGCGGCGCCGACGCGCTGGACGAGGCGCTCGCCGAGATCGACCGGCTCGCCGCCCTGCCGCAGGTGCTGGCAGTCGGCGAGACCGGCCTGGACTACTTCCGCACCGGCCCGGAGGGCGTGGAGATCCAGAAGGAGTCGTTCCGCCGCCACATCGAGATGGCCAAGCGGCACGGCAAGGCCCTGGTCATCCACGACCGGGACGCCCACGACGACGTCATCGCCCTGCTGCTGGCGGAGGGCGCCCCGGAGCGGACGGTCTTCCACTGCTACTCCGGCGACGCCGACATGGCCAAGACCTGCGCCGAGCACGGCTGGTACCTCTCCTTCGCCGGCCCGGTCACCTTCAAGGCCAACCAGCCGCTGCGCGACGCCCTGCTCGCCACCCCGCTGGACCGGATCCTGGTCGAGACCGACGCCCCGTTCCTCACCCCGCACCCCTACCGCGGCCGCCCCAACGCCCCGTACCTGATCCCGGTCACGGTGCGCTCGATGGCGGCGACGCTGGGGCTGCACGAGGACGAGCTGTCGGCGGCCGTCGCGGAGAACACCGCGCGCGCCTTCGGGTACTGAGCACGAGGTCGGGGCCCCGTCCGGATCGGCGCGTCCGGACGGCGGCCCCCGCGCCCGTATCCTTGGCGCGTGAGCACCACCGACCCCACCCCTGACAGCCGCCCCCAGCCTCCGGCCGGGGGGACCCCCTTGCTGGGCAGCGCCGACATCCGGGAGCTGGCCGCCGCGTTCGGCGTGAAGCCGACCAAGCAGCGCGGGCAGAACTTCGTCATCGACGGCAACACCGTGCGGCGGATCGTCCGGGCCGCCGACGTGACGGAGCAGGACGCGGTGGTGGAGGTCGGGCCCGGGCTCGGCTCGCTCACGCTGGCGCTGCTGGAGGTGGCGCGGCACGTCACCGCGGTCGAGATCGACCCGGTGCTGGCCCGGCACCTGCCGGACACCGTCGCGGCCCGGATGCCCGGCAGGGCGGGCGCCTTCGACCTGGTGTTCAGCGACGCGATGGAGGTCACCGAGCTGCCCGGGCCGGCGCCCACCGCGCTGGTCGCCAACCTCCCGTACAACGTCGCGGTGCCCGTCCTGCTGCACATGCTGGCGACCTTCCCCAGCATCGAGCGGACCCTGGTGATGGTGCAGAGCGAGGTCGCCGACCGGCTCGCCGCCAAGCCGGGCAACAAGGTGTACGGCGTCCCGTCGGTCAAGGCCAACTGGTACGCCGACGTGAAGCGGGCCGGCGCCATCGGGCGGAACGTGTTCTGGCCCGCCCCCAACGTCGACTCCGGGCTGGTCTCGCTGATCCGCCGCGAGCCGCCGAGGACCAGCGCCAGCCGCGAGGAGGTGTTCGCGGTCGTCGACGCCGCGTTCGCCCAGCGGCGCAAGACCCTGCGCGCCGCGCTGGCCGGCTGGGCCGGCTCCGCCGCCGGGGCCGAGCAGGCGCTCGCCGCGGCCGGCATCGACCACAAGCTGCGCGGCGAGATGCTGACGGTGGAGCAGTTCGCCGCGATCGCCGAACACAAGCCCGCGAAGGACCCCGGTAAGGACAGCGAGTGATCACCGTACGGGTACCGGCCAAGGTCAACGTCCAGCTGGGGGTCGGCGGGCTGCGCGCCGACGGCTTCCACGACCTGGCCAACGTCTTCTTCGCCGTCGCCCTCGGTGACGAGGTCACCGCCACCCCGGGTGAGGGCGTGACGCTGAGCTGCACCGGCCCGGACGCCGCCGTCGTCCCGCTGGACGACGGCAACCTCGCCGCCCGCGCCGCCCGGCTGCTCGCCGCCCACCACGGCATCGCCGACCCCGGCGTGCACCTGCACATCGCCAAGGCCATCCCGGTGGCCGGCGGGATGGCCGGCGGCAGCGCCGACGGCGCGGCGGCCCTGGTCGCCTGCGACGCGCTCTGGCAGCTGGACACCCCGCTGCCGGTGCTGCTCGACCTGGCCGCCGAACTCGGCTCCGACGTGCCGTTCGCCCTGCTCGGCGGCGTGGCGCTGGGCCGCGGCCGGGGCGAGATCCTGGAGCCGCTGGCCGTCGAGGGCACCTTCCACTGGGTCTTCGCGGTCGCCGAGGGCGGCCTGTCCACCCCCGCCGTGTTCCGCGAGTGCGACCGGCTGCGCGAGGAGGCCGGCACCGGCTCCGGCGCCGCCGACGTCCCCACCCCCGACGCCGACCCGGCCCTGCTCGCCGCCCTCGCCGAGGGCGACGCCGTCGCCCTGGCCACCGCGCTCGCCAACGACCTCCAGCCCGCCGCGCTCTCGCTGCGCCCCGCGCTCGCCGCCACCCTGCGGGCCGGCACCGAGGCGGGCGCGCTCGGGGCGCTGGTCTCCGGCTCCGGGCCGACCTGCGCCTTCCTGGTCAAGGACGCCGAGGCCGCCGCCGCGGTGGCCGACGCGCTGCGGGCCTCCGGCACCTGCCGGACCGCGCACGCCACCCACGGGCCGGTGCCGGGGGCGTCGGTCGTCGGTTGACGTCGGCGGGGTGGTGCGGGGTCACCGCGTCCGTCGTCGGCTGGCGGGGTGGTGCCGGGTCCACCGCGTCCGTCGTCGGCCGACGGGTCGGGCGGGTTCACCGCGTCCGTCGCCCAGCCGACGCGGTGAAGCCGATCCGGCGGGCCCATTAGGCTGGAGAGATCGGGGTGTCCCGAGAGGGGTGCCCGACCGCCGAGCGGCGGGCCGCCCCGCGACCGCCGAACCCAGGAGCGCAGCACACGTGGCCGTCAACCTCGCCACCATCGAGTCCGTCACGAAGGTCTACGGCACCCGCGCCCTGCTGGACGGGGTCAGCCTGGGCGTCAGCGAGGGCGACCGGATCGGCGTCGTCGGCCGCAACGGCGACGGCAAGACCACCCTCATCCGGATGCTCGCCAAGCTGGAGGAACCCGACGGCGGCCGGATCACCCACTCCGGCGGGCTGCAGATGGCCGTCCTCACCCAGCACGACTCGCTCGACCCGACGGCCACCATCCGGCACGAGGTGATCGCCGACCGGGCCGACCACGAGTGGCTCGGCGACGCCCGCATCCGCGACATCATCGAGGGCCTCTTCGGCGGCCTCGACCTGCCCGGCTTCGCCGACGGCCTGGACACCGTCATCGGCCCGCTCTCCGGCGGCGAGCGCCGCCGGATCGCCCTCGCCAAGCTGCTGCTCGGCTCGCCCGACCTGATCGTCCTCGACGAGCCCACCAACCACCTCGACGTCGAGGGCATCAACTGGCTCGCCCAGCACCTCCAGAAGCGCCGCTCCGCGCTGGTCTGCGTCACCCACGACCGCTGGTTCCTCGACCAGGTCTGCACCCGGATGTGGGACGTCCAGAACGGCGAGGTGCACGAGTACGAGGGCGGCTACTCCGACTACGTCTTCGCCCGCGCCGAACGCTCCCGGATCGAGGCCGTCGAGGAGCAGAAGCGCCAGAACATGGCCCGCAAGGAGCTCGCCTGGCTGCGCCGCGGCGCCCCCGCCCGCACCTCCAAGCCGCGCTACCGGATCGAGGCCGCCAACGCCCTGATCGCGGACGTGCCGGATCCGCGAGACAAGTCCGAGCTGATGAAGTTCGCCAACGCGCGGCTCGGGAAGACGGTCTTCGACCTGGAGGGCGTGACCGTCAAGGCCGGCCCGAAGCTGCTGCTGGAGAACGTCACCTGGCAGCTCGGCCCCGGCGACCGGATCGGCCTGCTCGGCGTCAACGGCGCCGGCAAGACCTCGCTGCTGCGCGCGCTGCGCGACGCGTACGCGAGCGAGGGCGACGTCCAGCCGGCGTCCGGCGTCATCAAGGTCGGCAAGACCGTGCGGCTGGCCTACCTGTCGCAGGAGGTCGCCGAGCTGGACCCGGCGACCCGGGTGCTCCAAGCCGTCGAGCAGGTCCGCTCGCGGGTCGACCTCGGCAAGGGCCGGGAGATGAGCGCCGGCCAGCTGTGCGAGCAGTTCGGCTTCGGCAAGGACAAGCAGTGGACGCCGGTCGGCGACCTGTCCGGTGGCGAGCGGCGCCGGCTCCAGCTGCTGCGGCTGCTGATGGACGAGCCCAACGTGCTGTTCCTGGACGAGCCCACCAACGACCTGGACATCGAGACGCTCAACCAGCTGGAGGACCTGCTCGACGGCTGGCCCGGCTCGATGATCGTCATCAGCCACGACCGCTTCTTCATCGAGCGCACCACGGACACCGTCCAGGCGCTGCTGGGCGACAAGCGGATGCGGATGCTGCCGAACGGCGTGGACGAGTACCTGGAGCGCCGGGCCCGGATGGCCGCCGCGGCCGCGGCGGTGCCCGCTGCGGGTGCGGGTTCTGGGGGTGCGGGTTCTGGGGGTGCTGCGGGTTCCGCGGGCGGGTCCGGTGCCTCGGCCGACGCGGGTGCTGCTCCGGCGCTGTCCGGCGGGGACCTGCGGGCGGCGAAGAAGGAGATGCAGAAGCTGGAGCGGCAGATCGCCAAGCTGGACGAGAAGGAGTCCAAGCTGCACGCCCAACTCGCCGAGCACGCCGCCGACTTCTCCAAGGTCGCCGAACTGGACACGCAGCTGCGGGCGGTCCGGGACGAGAAGGAGGAGCTGGAGATGAGCTGGCTGGAGCTGGCCGAGCAGGTCTGAGCGGCTCTGAACAGCTCTGAGTGGCGCTGAACAGCTCTGAGCAGGTCTGAACAGGTCTGAGCCCGGTCACCCGTCGGGCCGGGTGCGGAGGAGCGTTTCGAGCTCCTCCGCGGCCCGGGCCAGCGCGCTGCGCGTCGGGTCGTGGGGCGTGGTCGGACCGGCCGCCCGGTGTGCCGCGGCAGCCGGGGCGGCCGGGACCGCAGGGGCGGTCGGTGGGCGGTGTGCCCGGGCGGCGGCGGTCAGTTCGTCCAGCGCGCGCCGGACCCGGTCGACCTCGGCCGGGTCCGGTACCCGGCCGCCGTAGCGGATCTGCGCGGCGAAGGCCGCCACCGCGCCGCCCAGCCGTTCCAGCGCCGCCGTCGCCGGCAGCCACCGCTCGGCCAGCCGGCCGGTGGGCGGCGGCTCGGACAGCCCCTGCCGCACCTCCTGGCGGGCGTCCGCCAGTGACCGGTAGGCCGTGCGGCGCAGCCACACCTGGGCGTTGCCGGGCCGGGTGGCGGTGTCGGTGTTCTCAGCGGCGGTGTCCTCGGCGGTGGTGTCCTCGGCGACGGCGTCCAGGTAGGCCCGTAGCGCCGTCGCCGCCTCGACCAGCTCGGGCTCGATCCGGTGGCGGGGACGCTCCGGCCACAGCAGGTAGCCGAAGAGCAGGACGATCCCGCTGGCCAGCACGGTGTCCAGGACCCGGGGCCAGAACTCGGCGGCGCTGCTCTGCCCGCCGAGCTGCAGCAGGACCAGCGCCATCGGCGTCATCACCACGGTGTTCAGCCCGTAGTGCGCCGCAGTGGCGTACGGGAGCAGGGCCACGCAGCCGGCGGCCATCGCGGTCAGCGCCCACTCGTCGGTGGTGGCCAGGAGCAGGGCCGCGGTCACGACCACTCCGAGCACCGTGCCGACCGACCGGCTCACCGCACGCAGGAACACCGAGCCGAGGTCTGGCTTGAGCACGAAGGCGATCGTCATCGGCACCCAGTAGCTCTTGTTGAGCGGGAAGTTGGCGGTGACCGCCGAGCCGACCGCGATGCACAGCGCGACCCGCAGTCCGTACCGGACCGACCCCCGGGACAGCAGCCGCGCCCGAAGCCGCCACGGGTCCGGCGGCGGCGCGGGGGCGGTGCCGAGCCGGGAGTCCCGGCCGGCCACGGTGTCGGCGGCGGCGCGCAGGGCCACGTCCAGGGCCTGCCGGGATGGGGTGTCGGGCCGCCAGTCGGGGACGGCGACCTCGCCGCCGCCCTGCCGTACGGCGGCCGCCAGCCGGTTCGGCACCTCGGCCACCTCCGGCGGGACGGGGCGGCGGGCCCAGAGCAGGCCGGTCGCCGCCTCGGTGGCGGCGAGGGCGGCCTCGTACATCCGGGCGCGGCGGTCGTGTCGGCTCTGGCGGTCGCGGCGGTCGCGGCGGTCGCGGCGGTCCTGTCGGGTTCGACGGCTCCGGCGGTTCCGCGGCGTCCGGTGCGTCGTGCCGAGGAGGTCTTGGAGCTGGTTCAGACGGGCCGTCAGCACCTGGCGCGAGGCGGCGGCCCGGGGACCGCCCAGATCGGCGAGCGTACGGCCGAGCGCGTCGTACGCGGCCGCCAGCGCCCGGTTGCGCGGATCCGCGGCGGGCCGGCTCGGCGCACCCGCCGGCAGCCCCAGCAGCACCACGAACGCGGCCCCGAGCAGCAGCATCGGCGCCGCCGCCCACCACGGCTGCGGCAGCGGCATCCCACTGCCCAGCGCCGCCGACACCGACAGCAGCATCCCGGCCGCCGAACCGCGCGGGCCGGTCGCACTCAGCGCGCCCGAGACGAAGGCGGTCGACGTCAGCGCGACTCCCAGGACGAGACCGTCCGCACCGGCGTGCTGGAGAGCGGTGCCGATCAGCATGCCGACCGCGGAGGCGAGCACGGCCGTCCCGATCCGGGCGGCCCGCAGCCCGCCCGGCTCCACCCGGTCGTTCATCGTCGCGTGCATCGCCCCGAGCCCGGCGAACACCCCCAGGTCCAGCCGGTGCACCAGCAGCCCCACCGCCAACGGCACCGCCATGCCCACCGCCGCCCGCACCATCAGCGCCACCGGCAGCGGCGGCCGCGCCGGCCGCACGGCACGGGCCCACCAGGGGGAGGGGGAGGCGTCGAGGGAGCTCACGCGGTCACGTCCGTTCTGCGGCCTGGGGTCGCTGCTGTGCGACATTGCGCGGCAGATGGGGCGTACCGGGCCAGTCTACCCAGGGCGGGCCCGGCGGCTCGTACGTGTCAAGTTCGTACCGATCGCGTACGGGCGGGCCAAGGGCCCTGCCGGGCCGACAGAGGTGGTGGCTACGATGACTGAGGCGGAAACCGTCCACAGGGCGGACGGTGCACCGACCAGGACGGTACGACCCAGAAGTTGACGGTGTGTTGCGGCGGGGGCCGCCCGGGACGCCCGGGCGCGAACCGGCCGTACGGGGGAGAGGTGAACTGCTGTGGCAGGCAATGCAACTAGTTCGGGGACGCCGACTCCTTCGGCGAGTCCGTCGCCCAGTCCGTCGCCGACGGCGACTCCTTCGCCGAGCCCTTCGCCGAGTCCGTCGGCGAACCCCTCGCCCAGCCCTTCGGCGAGTCCCGCACCCAGTCCGTCGTCCAACCCGTCGTCCAACCCGTCGTCCAGCCCGGCGCCCAGCCCGTCGGGCACCGACCCGGGCGCCGGCGACACGGCTCCGTACATGCTGGAGCAGAAGCTTCCGTGGCCGCTGGGCGGGATCAACATCGCGCCCATCGTCAGCACCATTCAGACGAACGGCAGCGCCAGTGACCTGGTGTCGGCCTTCGGCAAGCAGAACGTCCAGATCGAGCTCGACACGCTCAGGACGTTCGCCGGGAAGGTCGAAGCGCTGCTCGCCGCGATGGAGGGGTCGGCGGCCGCGCCGTACCAGCTCCAGCAGCAGAAGCTGACGAGCAAGAGCTTCGCGAGCGAGGAGTTCGCGGAGGCGACGGCCCTGACCACCGCCTACGAGAAGGTCCACGGCCAGCTCGTCCAGCTGCACAAGGACTTCGCGGCGCAGATCCAGGCGATGCAGACGGCGGTCTCGCAGACCGCGAGCAACTACGTGACCAACGAGGACCACACGACGGCCGCGCAGAACTCCGTCGCGAAGAACGCGGGTGTCACCACGCCGGCGCCGGGGTCGGGCGACGGCAGGTACTGATGGCCGCCTGGGGAGAGTTCTACGGGGAGACGGGGAGCAAGTAGTGTCAGCCAGCACGAACTTCGAAAGCTTGGAACACGCCCATCTGAGGAAGATGGTGTCCAGCACGGACCCGGCGACGGTCCTCAGCCGCGGCACCCAGCTGCAGTCGGCCGGCCGGGTGCTGAAGGAACTGAGCACGGCGCTCAAGTCGCATGTCGGCAACGTGACCTGGGAAGGTCCGGCTGCCGAGAGCTTCAAGACCTGGGTGAACAACCTGCAGCAGTCGGCGCAGATCATCGGCGAGCACGCCACGACCGCGGGCAACGCGATGCACCAGGCCGGCGAGGCGCTCAGCACCGCCAAGGTCGCCGTGCCGGAGCCTCCGCAGACGGAGATCCAGACGGTCAACAAGCACAACAGCCAGTCGAACCTGCTCAGCATCCCCCAGCTCGCCGTCGGCCAGACCGCCGACCAGTACATGAAGTCGGTCAACCCCAACTGGGTGACCGCGGCGGAATACAGCCAGGCCAAGGCGAAGGTCGAGAAGGAGCACCAGGAAGCCGTTCTCCAGATGGAGAAGCTGGCGCAGGCGTACAACGCGGCGACGACCACGCTGAACGGGATTCCCTCGGACGTGGTGCTGCCGGGGACGCCTGGTGCGAACAACCGGAACGACTCCTCGGACTACCAGGGCGGAGGTTCCGGGAGCACGGGCGGTTCTGGAGGGTCGGTTCGCTCGCCGCGGTTGAGTGGTGGAAGCGGCGGCGGTTCCAGCCCGTCCGGCGGCGGAAGCTACGGCGGCGGGACGGTCCTACCCCGTGACCCGGGCTCGGGTGGCTCCAGCCCGTCCGGGCCGGGCCGCACCACGCCCCCGCCGCACAGCGGCGGAGGCCAGCTGCCGCCCGCGCCGCAGGACCCGGGGGCCTCGATCCCGCCGTCCTACCCGTCGGATCCGGTCAACCGTCCCGGCACCGACATCAACAGCCTGCCCACCCTGCCGACCCAGACCGGTCCGTACGGCCCCGGCGGCGGCCAGCTGCCGACGGACGGGCCGACCGGCCTTCCCGGCTACCCGACCGGGCCGACCGGCCCGGGTGGCGGACCCGGCCTCCCCAACAACGGTCCGTCCATGAGCTTCCCGGTCGGACCGGGCGGCGGAACCCTCCCGAACAAGGGCGGCGGCCAGGTCCAGCCGCGCACGACGCCGTTCAGCGGCACTCCGGGGCAGGCGAAGAGCGGCACCCCGGGTCTTCCCAGTGGGACGGTCTTCGGCAACCGCGAGGCGGGGCCGGGCGGAGGCCGGACCGGTGGGCCCGGCATGGGCGGCATGCACCCGGGTATGGGTGGCGCCCACGGTGGTGCGGTCGGCGCCGGCGGCGGCTCACGTGGCCGGGGCCTGTCCTCGACCACCGGCGGGACGGTCGGCGGTCGCAAGGGACCGACCGCCGGCGGGGAGTTCACGCCCGGCGGTACCGGTCTGCGCAACCGCGCGGCGGGAGCCGGCGAGGGCGGCGCCCAGTCCAGGCAGAACGGCATGATGGCCCCCGGAGCGGCGGGCCACGGCGGCCGCAACGAGCGCGACCGCCGCAAGCGGGCCGACTATCTGCACGAGGACGAGGAGACCTGGACCAGCGGTACGCCGCACAGCAACCCGGACGTGATTGAGTAGGACGGCAACGACTGCCCGGCCACTGGGCATCCCCAGTGGCCGGGCAGTCCTGTTCGGGGCACGCGTCGACGAGAGATTGACGAGGAGTTGTGATGGGGCGGACGAGCGCGCGAGCGCGTTGGCGGGCTGCTGCTGCGGCACTTCTGGCGGCGGGAATCGTGGTCGGCCCGGTCGCAACACCCGCGCTCGCCGGTGGCCCGATCCGTGACGATCAGTGGCATCTGGACGCCATGCATGCCCCGGAGATGTGGAACATTTCCAAAGGAGAGAACGTCACTGTTGCCGTGATCGACGATGGCTTCAAGCTGGACCACCCGGATCTGGTCGGCCAGTTTCTTCCGGGCAAGGATTTCAGTGGTAGCCCGGGTGGCGTCGGATCCTATGCGGACGGCCACGGCACACAGATGGCCAGCCTCATTGCGGGGACCGGGAAATCGGATGGCGGCAAGGGAGCTTACGGCCTTGCGCCCCGCGCCAAGGTCCTGCCCTTGAAGATCGCCAATGGATCCGAGCATGCAGTGGTTTCGGCTGACTTCCTGGACCAGATCGGGCAAGCGGTGACGTATGCGGTCGAGCAGGGCGCCAAGGTCATCAACATTTCGCAGGGAACCGCCGCCGTCACGACTTCTCCGGCTGATGTGGAGAAGCTGAACAGGATCTTGGCATGGGCCCGGGGAAAGGGCTCGCTGGTGGTCTCCAGTGTCGGAAACTCCGGCGACAAGGGGAATGTCGTCGAATACCCGGGAGCCCTGCCCAATGTTGTCGGAGTGGGATCCTCGGATCGGAACGGTACGGTCACCGCTGAATCCGAGCGTGGACCGCAGGTTGCTCTTGTCGCTCCCGGTGTGGACATGATCGAGGCCTGCACGGGTCCGACCGGGTACTGCAAGAGTCATGGCACGTCGGATGCGACCGCCTTGGTTTCCGCCTCGGCGGCTTTGGTGTGGTCGTTGCATCCGGACTGGACGGCGAATCAGGTCCTGCGGGTGCTCATCAATACCGCTGGGAAGGCGAATGACGGCGCTGGCCGCAACGACCTCATCGGTTACGGTGCGGTGCGGCCGCGCATTGCCTTGACGGAACCGGGGGACCCCGGTCCTGCGAACGTGTCGCCGCTGCCGGCCGACGTGGCTGTGCCGTCGGCGGCCCCGGTGCCCTCGGCGAGTGCGACTGCCCCGGTGTCGGCGGTGCCGGTCCCGGTTGAGACTCCGACCGGTGTGGCGGCGGGCGCGCCGACGGCGCAGCCTCAGGCGGAGAAGTCGTCGGGTTCGGGCAGCACGCTGCCGGTTGTGGCGGGTGTGGTGGCCGGGCTGGTGCTGGTGGCTGGCGTGGTGGTCGCCGTGATGCGGCGCCGACGGAAGCCTGCCGCGCAGCCGCAGGCTGCGGTGGCGGCCCAGGTGCCGCCTCTGCCGACGCAACAGCCGGCGGGGACGGTGCCCCCGCCCCCGCCGTCGTTCCAGCCGCCGGTGCCGCCCGTGCCGCCGGAGGACAATCCGTACGCGAGGTAGTCGCGGACGCGACGTGGTCGACGCATGCGAGGGCGCCAGGGGGACCTGGCGCCCTCGCGTGTCGGGGGCGTGGGGTGGCGGGTGTGCGCCGCGGTCACTCGGGTGGGGGCTGGTCGGGGCCGGGTGGGGGTCGTGAGGGTTGGCGGTATGGATGCGGAGGGTGCTTGGCGGGTCGGGCAGGTGCGGCGGGCGGCGGCCGCGGCGCTGATCGGGACGGCGATCGAGTTCTACGACTTCTTCCTTTACGGGACGGCGGCCGCGTTGGTGTTCGGGCCGGTGTTCTTTCCCGGGCTGGGCACCGTGGGGGCGCTGTTGGCGGCGTTCTCGGTGTACGCGGTGGCGTTCCTGGCCCGGCCGGTGGGGGCGGTGGTGTTCGGGCACTTCGGGGACCGGGTGGGGCGCAGGACGACGCTGGTGGTGTCGCTGCTGCTGATGGGGCTGGCGACGGCGGCGGTGGGGCTGCTGCCGGGGTTCGCGGTGTGGGGGTGGTGGGCGCCGGGGGTGCTGGTGGTGCTGCGGGTGTGTCAGGGCGTCGGGTTGGGCGGGGAGTGGGGCGGAGCGGCGCTGCTGATCGCGGAGAACGCCCCGGCCGGGCGGCGGGGGCGGTACGGGGGGTTTCTGCAGCTGGGGCCGACGATCGGGTTCGCGCTGGCGAACGGGGTGTTCCTGGCGCTGCAACTCGGCCTGGACGAAGGGGCGTTCCGTGCGTGGGGTTGGCGGGTGCCGTTCCTGGCCTCGTTGGTCATGGTCGCGGTGGGACTGTTCGTGCGCCTGCGGCTCGAGGAGTCGCCGCTGTTCCGGGCGGAGGAGCGGCGGGAGCGGCTGCCGGTGCTGGAGGTGCTGCGCGGGCACTGGCGCCCGGTGCTGGCGGGGGGCGGGGCGATCACCGTGGGGTACGCGCTGTTCTACCTGACCACGACGTACGCGCTGGCGTACGCGACGGCCGGGCTCGGGGTGGCGAGCACGCTGGTGCTGTCGATGCTGCTGGTCGGCGCGGTGGGGATGGCGGCGACGGTGTGGCTGAGCGCCTCGCGCAGTGACCGCTGGGGGCGGCGGCGGACCCTGCGGTGGGCGACGGGCCTGGCCGCGGTCTGGTCGCTGGTGCTGTTCCCGCTGCTGGAGACGGTGAGCCGGCCGCTGATGTTCGTCGGGCTGGCGGGAGCGATGGTGGTGCTGGGCGGCATGTTCGGGCCGCTGGCGGCGTTCCTGCCGGAGCTGTTCCCGACCCGGGTGCGCTACACGGGCGCGGCGCTGACGTACAACCTGGGCGGGGTGGTCGGCGGGGCGACGACGCCGCTGGTGGCGACCCGGCTGACCGGGGCGTACGGGACGGCGCAGCCGGTGGGCTGGTACCTGGCGGCGCTGGGGGTGCTGGCCCTGGGGTGCCTGCGGCTGCTGCCGGAGAACACCGGCGCGGAGCTCGGGGCGGTGGACGGTTCGCCGGACGGCGGCTGCCGCCGGATGCCCAGGTGGGGGGCGGATCCGGCGGCGTAGCGGTGCGGCGTACGGAGGTGGCCGAGCCGCCCCGCGGGGGCCGGGAGCGCCGGGGCGGGCGGAGCGGAGGCCGATTTCCCTTCCGGGCCCGGGGCCGTGTAATGTCTTCCTTGTTCGAGCGGCTCGGAGAAACACCGGGCAAGCGAGCAAGCCCCTATAGCTCAGTCGGTAGAGCGTCTCCATGGTAAGGAGAAGGTCTGCGGTTCGATTCCGCATGGGGGCTCCACTGGAAGACCCCCGCCTCATGGCGGGGGTCTTTCGCGTTCTCCGGCCGGTTCCGCACCGCCGACACGCCACGGCCTAGCGGGTCGGGTACGGAATGCGCTGTGATGGTGCGTCATCGGCCGCCCGCCCGAGGGGTGCGGGCACGAGCCGAACCCCGACCGGGAGGGCGTCATGGGTGTTCGACTCGTGGTGGTGGACGACCACCGGCTGTTGGCGGAGGCGCTGGCCACCGCACTGCAGCTGCGCGGCCACCGGGTGCTCGCGGTCGGTTCCCCGGCCGGTGTCGCCGCCGACCTGGTGGTCGGACGGCGGCCCGAGGTGTGTCTGCTGGGAGTGGCCGCGCCGGGGGAGTCGGGTGCCTTCGAGGGGCTGCGCCGGATCCGCCGGGAACGCCCCGAGGTGGCGGTGATCGTGCTCGGCCCGGTGGGTGAACTGCGCGGGGTGGCGGGGGCGTTCGCGGCCGGAGCGGCCGGGTACGTGCCCAGCGACGAGCGGATCGAGGTGGTCGAGCGGGCCATCGGACGGGCGCGCGCGGGCGAGGCCGCGGTCGCGGTGGACGTCCTGCGCGGCGCCTTCGACCAACTGCTGCGCCCGGTGGCCGAACCCGACGACGAGGCCGTCCGGCTGCTGCGGTTGCTGACCCGCCGTGAGGTGCAGGTGCTGGCCCGGATCGCGGACGGTGAGGACACCGCGGCGATCGCCGCGGGGATGCGGATCGCCGCCAGCACCGCCCGGACGCACGTCCAGCGGGTGCTGATGAAGCTCGGCGCGCGGACCCGGCTGGAGGCGGCCGCGGTGGCGGCCCGCACCGGCCTGCTGGAACGGATGGCCGGCGGCTGAGGAGTCGGCGGGAAGGCCGGAAGCCGCCGTCCGGGTGGTGCGGAGCACCCCGGTGGGATTGGGAGAATGACCCCGGTCGTACGCATTCCGTCGACGGCTTCCGCCCGCCCGGGCGGACCGTCGTTCGCTGGAGGTCGCAACATGAGTAAGTACCTGGTCACGGGTGGCGCCGGCTACGTCGGCGGTGTGGTCGCCGCCCACCTGCTGGAGGCGGGGCACCAGGTGACCGTCCTGGACGATCTCTCCACCGGCTTCCGCGAGGGCGTCCCGGCCGGTGCCGAGTTCGTCGAGGGCCGGATCCAGGAGGCCGACAAGGTGCTGGACGGCTCCTTCGACGGCGTGCTGCACTTCGCCGCCTCCTCGCAGGTCGGCGAGTCGGTCGCGGACCCGGAGAAGTACTGGCGCAACAACGTGGCCGGCTCGCTGGAGCTGATCAGCGCGATGCGCGCGGCCGGCGTGCGCAAGCTGGTGTTCTCCTCCACCGCCGCGACCTACGGCGAGCCGGAGGCCGTGCCGATCGCCGAGACCGCCCGCACCGCGCCGACCAACACCTACGGCGCCACCAAGCTCGCGGTGGACCACCTGATCACCGGTGAGGCCGTCGCGCACGGCCTGGCCGCCGTCTCGCTGCGCTACTTCAACGTGGCGGGCGCGTACGGTGCGTACGGCGAGCGGCACGACCCCGAGTCGCACCTGATCCCGCTGGTCTTCCAGGCCGCTCTGGGGCAGCGCCCGCACATCGCGGTGTACGGCGACGACTACCCGACGCCTGACGGCACCTGCATCCGCGACTACATCCACGTCGCCGACCTGGCCGAGGCGCACCTGCTGGCGCTGGACGCGGCCCAGCCGGGCGAGCACCTGATCTGCAACCTGGGCAACGGCAGCGGCTTCTCGGTGCACGAGGTGATCGAGGCGGTCAAGCGCGTCACGGGCCGGGAGATCCCGGTACGGGTCGAGGGCCGCCGGGCCGGCGACCCGGCGGTGCTGGTGGCCTCGGCCGCCCGCGCCCACGAGGTGCTGGGCTGGACTCCGCGCCGCGCCGACCTGGACGAGATCGTCGCCGACGCCTGGAAGTTCACCCTGGCGAAGAACGGCCAGGGAGCGACGGCGCGGTGAGCGACGCCCCCCGGAGCGGCCGCCGTTGAGCAACGGCCCTTCGGAGCACGCCGGTTGGAGCATGGGCGGCTCCTGCCGCCGCGGGCGCGCCGCCCCCGGGGATCCCGGGAACGGCGCCCCTCGGCGGCCGCTCGACGGTTCAAGTCCGGTCAGCAGCAGGCCTCCTGGCGAAACTTCACCGAATCGCCACGAGCGCGTTTGCCGCCCCGTAGGCTGAGTGCGGTACCGGTGGGGGCCGGCGCCCGTTCGGCCTCATCGGCCACCGGTGGGCGGGCGGAACGGCTGGTCCGGAACGCGGACGCCGGGCCGGTCCCCGTCCCCGGGCTCGGGCGGTGTGAGCAGGGGGAGGGACGATGGGGCGGATTCGCGTCCTGGTGGTCGACGACCACCGGATCTTCGCCGAGGCACTGGCCGCGGCGCTGGCCGCCGAGCCGGACGTGGAGGTGGGGGCGGCCGGCAGTGCCGCCGCCGCCGAGCGGGCCTTGGAACGGGCGGCCGGCGAGGGCCGGGCCTACGACGTGGCGCTGATCGACGCCGACCTCGGCGCCGAGGCGTCCGGCGCGGCAGGAGCTCTCGGCGCGGCCGGAACGATCGGAGCGGCCGGGGCAGCCGGAGTGATCGGAACGGCCGGTACGGCCGGGTTACCCGGTGGCTCCGGAGCGGCCGCTCCGCACGCCCGCCGCCGGCCCGGTGCGGAGCCCCCCGAGGAGGCCCGGCGCGGCCGCGCCGCCCCGCCGGTGCCGCAGCCGCGCCGCCCGGCCGTACCGGCGGGGGTGCCGGTCCCGCCGACGGGCGGGCTGCCGCCCGGCGCCCGGTCCGCGGCGGACCCGCTGCGCGGCGACCAGTTCAGACCGGCGGCCCCGCCGCCCGACGGCATCACCCTGCTGGCCCGGCTCCGCCGCGCCCACCCGGGGCTGCGCGCCGTCGTCCTGGCCGCCGCCGACGACCCGCACCGCGCGGCCCGCGCCCTGCACGCGGGCGCCACCGGCTGGGTGGCCAAGGAGAGTTCGCTGGCCCGGCTGCTCGCGGTGGTCCGGGGAGTGCTGCGGGACGAGACCCACCTGCCGCCCGCGCTGCTCACCGGGGTGATCCGTGAGCTCACCACCGCCCGGCGGGACCGCACCGAGAGCGAGCGGCTGGTGGACACCCTGACCCCGCGGGAGAAGCAGATCCTGCGCTGCATGGTCGCGGGCCTCGGCCGGCAGGCCGTCGCGGAGCGGCTCTACCTGTCGCCGCACACCGTCCGGACGCACATGCAGAACGTGCTGGGCAAGCTCGGGGTGCACTCCACGCTGGCGGCCGTCGCGGTCGCCCGCCGGGCCGGGGTCAGCCCCGCCGAGCCCGCCGTGCCCCCGCCGCCCTCGGCGGTCGGCACCGTCGACCGGCCCTGAGGACGGGGTCGCCGGGCCAGGGGCAGTCGTCAGTCCGGGACCGTCGTCAGGCCGGGGCTTTCGTCAGTCCGGGACCGTCGTCAGCCCGGGATGTTGTCGAACGGGGCGACCAGCAGCCGCAGCAGCGCGGCGAGTTCGGTCTGCTGGCCGGAGGTGAGCTGGGCGAGCAGTTCGCGCTCGTGCGCGAGCA
This sequence comes from Kitasatospora sp. NPDC001547, assembly GCF_042894165.1. Lineage (NCBI taxonomy): Bacteria > Bacillati > Actinomycetota > Actinomycetes > Kitasatosporales > Streptomycetaceae > Kitasatospora > Kitasatospora sp. NPDC001547. Next base: position 102,017 of record NZ_JBIAVL010000003.1, read on the forward strand.
GCCCGGCGAGCGCCTGGTCGGCGCGGTCGCGGCCGTCGTCGGTGAGCCGGACCAGCACGCCGCGCCGGTCGTCCGGGTCGGGCAGGCGCTTGACCAGGCCCTTGCCGGTGAGCCGGTCGATCCGGTTGGTCATGGTGCCGGAGGTGACCAGGGTCTGGGTGAGCAGCTGGCCGGGGGAGAGCTGGTACGGGGAGCCGGCCCGCCGAAGGGCGGTCAGGACGTCGAACTCCCACGGCTCCAGGCCGTGCTCGGCGAAGGCGGCGCGGCGGGCGCGGTCGAGGTGCCGGGCGAGCCGGCTGACCCGGCTGAGCACCTCCAGCGGCTCCACGTCGAGGTCGGGGCGCTCCCGGCGCCACGCTGCGACCAGCCTGTCGACCTCGTCCTCCATGACGATCAGTGTATCGGTGGATGTGTCGATGTGAAGTCTCTTGACATCGAGAAATGTGCCAGCGAGGCTACCGGGAGATATCTTGATGTCGAGATAGCTGCGAGGTGAACCATGACCACCCCCGTCTGGGACCCGGCGCAGTACCTGCGCTTCGCCGACGAACGCACCCGCCCGCTGCGCGACCTGCTCGCCCGCGTCCCCGCCCTCCCGCACCCCGGCGCCGAGGTGGTCCTGGACATCGGCTGCGGCCCCGGCAACTCCACCGCCGTGCTGCGCGAGCGCTGGCCGCGGGCCCGCCTCACCGGCGTCGACAACTCCGCCCCGATGCTGGCCACCGCCCGCACCGAGGGCGAACCCGACGCCGAGTACCTGCTCGCCGACGCCCGCGACTACGACCCGGCGCCGGCCCGGCCCGACCTGATCGTCTCCAACGCCACCCTCCAGTGGGTGGACGGGCACCTGGCGCTGCTGCCGCGCTGGGCGGACGCCCTCGAACCCGGCGGGGTGCTCGCCTTCCAGGTGCCGGGCAACTTCGACGCCCCCAGCCACACCCTGCTCGCCGACCTGCGCGGCAGCGCCCGCTGGCGGGACGCGCTCGGCGGAGACGGCGTCCGGGCCGGCGTCCACCCGCCCGAGCGCTACCTCGACGCCCTGGCCGCCGCCGGCTGCCTCCCGGACGTCTGGGAGACCACCTACCTGACCCTGCTGCCGGGGCCGGACCCGGTCCTGGAGTGGGTCAAGGGCACCGCGCTGCGCCCGGTCCTCACCCGGCTCACCGACCCGGCCGACCGGGCCGACTTCCTGGCCGAGTACGGGCGGCTGCTGCGCGAGGCCTACCCGGCCGGGCCGCACGGGACGGTGTTCCCGTTCCGTCGGATCTTCGCGGTGGGGACCAGGCGGTCGGCGGGGACCAGGCAGTCGGGCTGAGCCGGCCGGGCCGATCGGGCGGCTCCCGATGGGCCGGGCCGAGCAGCCCCGGCCGGTCAGCCCGTGCGGTCGCCGACCAGCTTCGGGTGCCGCTCCAGGCCCTCCAGCCCGTGCCAGGCGAGGTTCACCAGGTGCGCCGCCACCGTCGCCTTGTCCGGCTTGCGGACCTCCAGCCACCACTGCCCGGTCAGCGCGACCATCCCGACCAGCATCTGCGAGTACATCGGGGCCAGCCGGGCGTCGAAGCCGCGGGACTTGAACTCCAGGCCCAGGATGTCCTCGACCTGCGTGGCGATGTCGCTGATCAGCGACGCGAAGGTGCCGGTCGACTGGGCCACCGGCGAGTCCCGGACCAGGATCCGGAAGCCGTCCGTCGAGGTGTCGATGTAGTCCATCAGCGCGAAGGCGGCCTGCTCCAGCAGCTCGCGCGAGTGCCCGCCGGTCAGCGCCCCGGTCACCATGTCCAGCAGCAGCTGCATCTCGCGGTCGACGACCACCGCGTACAGCCCCTCCTTGCCGCCGAAGTGCTCGTACACCACGGGCTTCGACACCCCGGCGCGCTCGGCGATCTCCTCCACCGAGGTGCCGTCGTAGCCGCGCTCGGCGAAGACCGTCCGGCCGATCTCCAGTAGCTGCTCGCGCCGCTGCTTGCCGGTCATCCGGACCCGGCCGCCCCGGCGGCGCGGGGCCGGGGCCGGGCCGCCGCCGGTACTCCGGTCCGGACCTGCGTCGCCGGTGCCGGCTGCCGGTGCAGCGGCCCGCGGACGGGCGGGCGCCGTGGCGGGCGCCGCGTCCGTCCGCGTGCTGTGGTGACCGCCTGTGCTGTCTGCGCTGCTCCCGTTCACCCCTACATCATGCTGGAAGCGCCGCCTCATGCGGCGCGGCGGGCGGCGATCCGCTGCGCGTCCGGCCAGCGCACGTCCCGCACCCAGCCGGCCAGCTCGAACCAGCGGATCAGCCGGGCCGAGGAGTCGATCTGCCCGCGCAGCACCCCGTGCCGGGCCGCGGTCGGGTCGGCGTGGTGCAGGTTGTGCCAGGACTCCCCGCAGGAGAGCACGGCGAGCCACCAGACGTTGCCGGAGCGGTCCCGGGAGCGGAACGGGCGCCGGCCGACGGCGTGGCAGATCGAGTTGATCGACCAGGTGACGTGGTGCAGCAGCGCCACCCGGACCAGCGAACCCCAGAAGAAGGCGGACAGCGCGCCCTCCCAGGACAGGCTCACCAGGCCGCCGACCAGCGCGGGCAGCAGCAGCGAGATGGTGGTCCAGAGCCAGAACAGCCGGGAGATCCGCCTCATGGCCGGGTCGCGGACCAGGTCGGGGGCGTACTTGGCCTGCGAGGTCTGCTCCTCGTCGAACATCCAGCCCATGTGGGCCCACCACAGGCCCTTCATCAGCGCCGGGACGCTCTCCCCGTAGCGCCACGGCGAGTGCGGGTCGCCGTCCTTGTCGCTGAACCGGTGGTGCTTGCGGTGGTCGGCCACCCAGCGCACCAGCGGGCCCTCGACCGCGAGGCTCCCGACGACCGCGAGGGCCAGCCGCATCGGGCGGTTCGCCTTGAACGCGCCGTGGGTGAAGTAGCGGTGGTAGCCGATGGTGATGCCGTGGCAGGTGAGGAAGTACATGGCGACGGTGATCGCGAGGTCCGTCCAGCCCAGCCCCCACCCCCAGGCCACCGGGACGGCGGCCACCAGGGCGGCGAACGGCACCAGGATGAACAGCGAGAGCGCGAGCCGTTCGGCGAGGCCCTGCTTCTCCCCGCCACGGGTGGCGGACAGCTGGGTGGCTGCGTCGGTCTCGGTGGGCCCAGCGGCCTCGGCGGTCCCGTCGGAATCGGCGGCCTCGGCGGTCCCGTCGGGACAGTCGGAATCGGTGGAGTCGGAGTCGGAGTCGGGAGACGGAGTGCGGGACGCGGCGTTCCCCGCGCGCGCCTCGCCTGCCTGGATGGTCATGGGCGTCCCTAATGCGACGTCCCGGAACGGGACAGAAGCGGAGCTACGTTGGCGTAACCTACGGCATCGTAGGTTGCGCTTCGTGTCCAGGGGAACACTCCGCCGCGCGGCGCTCGAGTGAATTCACCCGACTGGATGGATGAACCGGGGGCCGGGCGGGTTCGGTCGCCGGGGACGGAAACGGGCCCGTGGATCGGTGCAAGTCGATACCCACGGCAGGGCCCACTCGGGTAGGGTCTGACACGACTGTCCGCCGTGGTGTAATGGCAGCACAGGGCCCTTTGGAGGCCTTTGTCTGGGTTCGAATCCTAGCGGCGGAGCCTCTGCACGCCTCGGGTTCGGGCGTTTTCCACCGCGCCGGTATTGTCGGTGCTGCTCGGCGGACTGTGCGAATGGCGACCGGCCTGGGTCCGGGCCGGGCCTGCTCTGCCCTCTCTGTGAACCTACCGAGGAGCCTCCCCGCATGGGTGCCAATTCGCTTGCCGCCGTTGTCGTGCTCGCCGCCGGTGGCGGGACCCGGATGAAGTCGAACAAGCTGCCCAAGGTGCTGCACGAGGTGTGCGGGCGCTCGCTGGTGGGTCACGCGGTCTCGGCGGCCCGGGAACTGACTCCGGACCAGCTGGTCGTGGTGGTCGGCCACCAGCGCGAGCAGGTCGTGGCGCACCTGGCGGAGCACTACCCGGCCACCCGCACCGCGGTGCAGGAGCAGCAGAACGGCACCGGCCACGCGGTGCGCACCGCGCTGGAGTCGCTGACCGCCGACGGCGTGGTGCTGGACGGCACCGTCATCGTCACCGCCGGCGACTCGCCGCTGCTGACCGGGGAGACCCTGCGCCGGCTGGCCGACGCGCACACCGCCCAGCAGAATGGCGTCACCGTGCTGACCGCCGTCGTCCCCGAGCCCTTCGGCTACGGCCGCATCCTGCGGGACGAGGACGGCACCGTCGCCGCGATCGTCGAGGAGCGGGACGCCAGCGCCACCCAGCGCGCGATCACCGAGATCAACTCCGGCGTCTTCGCCTTCGACGCCAAGCTGCTCGCCGAGGCGCTGGCCGAGCTCACCACGGACAACTCGCAGGGCGAGGAGTACCTGACCGACACCCTGGAGATCCTGCGCAAGGCGGGCCACCGGGTCGGCGCCGTGGTGGCCGAGGACCACCGGGACATCCTGGGCATCAACGACCGGGTCCAGCTGGCGCAGGCCCGCCGGCTGCTGAACGACCGCCTGCTGGAGCGGGCGATGCGCGAGGGCGTCACCGTGGTGGACCCGGCGACCACCTGGTTCGACGTGCAGGTCAGCTACGAGCCGGACGCCGTGGTGCTGCCGAACACCCAGCTCCAGGGCGCCACGCACCTGGGCGAGGGCTGCGAGGTGGGCCCGAACTCGACCCTCAGGGACACCCTGGTCGGCGCCGGCGCCCGGGTGAGCAACACCACGGCCGACCGCGCCGAGGTGGGCGAGCTGGCCACCGCCGGCCCGTACGCCTACCTGCGGCCGGGCGCCAAGCTGGCCCGCAAGGCGAAGGTCGGCACCTACGTCGAGGTGAAGAACTCCGAGCTGGGCGAGGGCGCCAAGGTGCCGCACCTGTCCTACATCGGCGACGCCACGATCGGCGAGGGGACCAACGTCGGCGCGGCCTCGGTCACCGTGAACTACGACGGCGTGAACAAGCACCGCACGGTCATCGGCGCGCACTGCCGTACCGGTTCGGACAACATGTTCATCGCCCCGGTCACCATCGGTGACGGCGCCTACACCGCCGCCGGCTCGGTGGTCACCAGCGACGTCCCGGCCGGGGCGCTCGGTGTGAGCCGGGCCACGCAGCGCAACATCGAGGGCTGGGTCGAGCGCAAGCGCCCCGGGACGGCATCCGCGCAGGCCGCGAAGGCGGCGGCGGACGGGGCCGAGCAGGCCTGAGCGGGCGGGCCGGAGCCCGAGGGCCGGTCCCGAGGCGGACGGTTTCTGCGCGGGCGCGTAACCTTGGGGACATACGTGCGCCACTGGGCTTACCGCCCGTGTCCAGGCGTACCGACATTCCCCCGACCCCGTACCGCGCGTGGGCCTCGCCTGCCCGCACCGGGTCGAGGGTTCAGCGTCCGCAACGCGAGGAGACGGTGCAGTGAGCGGGATCACGACGTCGGGTGAGAAGAAGCTGAAGCTCTTCTCCGGCCGTGCCCACCCGGAGCTGGCGAAGGAGGTGGCCGAGGCGCTCGGGACCGAGCTGGTCCCCACCAAGGCCCTGGACTTCGCCAACGGCGAGATCTACGTCCGCTTCCTGGAGTCCGCGCGCGGTGCGGACTGCTTCGTGATGCAGAGCCACACGGCTCCCATCAACCAGTGGATCATGGAGCAGCTGATCATGATCGATGCTCTGAAGCGGGCCTCCGCCAAGAGCATCACCGCGATCCTGCCGTTCTACGGCTACGCCCGTCAGGACAAGAAGCACCTCGGCCGCGAGCCCATCTCGGCCCGCCTGATCGCCGACCTGCTGCGCCAGGCCGGTGCCGACCGCCTGATGGCCGTGGACCTGCACACCGCGCAGATCCAGGGCTTCTTCGACGGCCCGGTGGACCACCTGTTCGCGCTGCCGCTGCTGGCCGACTACATCGGCGGGAAGGTCGACCGCTCGAAGCTGACCGTCGTCTCGCCGGACGCCGGCCGCGTGAAGGTCGCCGACCAGTGGTGCGACCGGCTGGACGCCCCGCTGGCGATCATCCACAAGCGCCGCGACATCACCCAGGCCAACACCATCCTGTCGGCCGACGTCGTCGGTGACGTCAAGGGCCGGGTCTGCGTGCTGGTCGACGACATGATCGACACCGCCGGCACGATCTGCGCCGCGGCCGACGCGCTGTTCGACAACGGCGCCGCGGACGTCGTGGTGGCGGCCACCCACGGTGTGCTCTCCGGCCCGGCCGCGGACCGGCTGAAGAACTCGCGGGTCAGCGAGTTCGTGTTCACCAACACGCTGCCCACCCCGGCCTCGCTCCAGCTGGACAAGATCACCACGCTGTCCATCGCCCCGTCGATCGCCGCCGCGATCCGCGAGGTCTTCGAGGAGGGCTCGGTGACCAGCCTCTTCGAGGGCGTGCACTGACGAAGCCCGCGCAGGCGGCCCCGGTCCGGACGGACCGGGGCCGCCGCCGATTTCGCGAGAGGCCGCCCGTGCGGTTAGACTCGTGAAACTGCTCGGCGAGGGATGCCGTGCGCCCGCTCGCCGGGTGCCCGCTCCGTGATCGACGCGCTGCCGGTGCCGGATCAACGTCCGCCCGGCAGGCCGTTGCCGCCGAGTGACCCCCGAACGTACTGAGGGTGTGGTCCCGGCGGTTTTTCGCGTTGCCTGCACCCCCGCGCCATTTCCACGAGGAGTGCAGTCGTGTCCGAGATCCGTCTTGCCGCTGAGACCCGTACCGAGTTCGGCAAGGGTGCCGCCCGTCGCGCCCGCCGCGCCGGCTTCGTCCCCGGTGTCGTCTACGGCCACGGCCACGCCCCGGTTCACCTGAACCTGCCCGGCCACGACCTGATGATGGCCCTGAAGACCCCGAACGCCCTGCTGGTCGTTCCGATCGAGGGCAAGGACGAGTACGTCCTGCCGAAGGCCGTCCAGCGCGAGGCCATCAAGCGCACCATCGAGCACGTCGACCTGCTGCTGGTCAAGCGCGGCGAGACCGTCACCGTCGAGATCCCGGTCCACACCGAGGGCGAGCTCGCCCCGGGCGGCAACCTGCTGGAGCACGTCCTGCAGGCCCTGCCGGTCGAGGCCGAGGCCACCCACCTGCCCGAGGCCGTCACCGTCTCGGTCGAGGGCCTGGAGGCCGGTGCCTCGATCACCGCCGGCGACATCGAGCTGCCCAAGGGCACCTCGCTGGCCGTCACGGCCGACACCGTCGTGCTGCAGGTCATCGGCGCCCAGGCCTCGCAGGCCGACGCCGACGCCGAGGCCGCCGAGGCCGCCGCCGAGGCCTGAGCCTCGCACCGCTAGTTGAGGCCGCTGCCCCGGTCGCTCCCGTCGGAGCGCCCGGGGCAGCGGTGTGTCCGGGATGATGACGACAAGCGCGAAGGCGAGGAGCTGAGGAATGGCTGAGGACTACGACGGCCCCTGGCTGGTGGTGGGCCTGGGCAACCCGGGGGAGCAGTACGCCCGGAACCGGCACAACATCGGCTTCATGGTGGTGGACCTGCTGGCGCAGCGGATGGGCGCCAGGTTCAAGGCGCACAAGAGCCGGGCGCAGGTGGCCGAGGGGCGGCTGGCGGGCAGGCGGGTGGTGCTGGCCAAGCCGATGTCCTTCATGAACCTCTCCGGCGGGCCGGTGACGGCGCTGCGGGACTTCTACAAGGCGCCGACCTCGGCGCTGGTCGCGGTCCACGACGAGCTGGACATCGACTACGCGGCGCTGCGGCTGAAGCTGGGCGGCGGGGACAACGGCCACAACGGGCTGAAGTCGATCACCAAGTCGCTGGGCCCGGACTACTACCGGGTGCGCTGCGGGATCGGCCGTCCGCCGGGCCGGATGGAGGTCGCGGACTTCGTGCTGAAGGACTTCTCCTCGGCCGAGCGCAAGGAGCTGGAGTGGTTCGTGGACCGCTCGGCGGACGCGGTGGAGGCGCTGCTGTCCGAGGGGCTGGAGCGGGCCCAGGGGACGTACAACTCCTGACCGGCTGACCGCTCGTCAGGACCGGGCACGGGTACGCAACGGTCGTACAACGCTTGCCCGTCCGCACCTGAATCGGTGTGAGAACCCCGTGCCGGATCGGATAGCGTCGGCCTGGTACGCGAACCAGTCCTGGGGAGTTCTCGATGCGGGGATTGCGTCCGGTCCGCCGAGTGCGGCGGAGCCGGGTGGTCGAGCTGAAGCGGCTCGGACGGCGGGTCGGTACGGCCGGTGCGCTGGGAGCGGCCGGGGTGCTGCTGTCGAGCGGTGCGGTGGCGCACGCGGAGCCGGTCGCCGAGTCGGACCCGGCGGTCGCCCCGGAGCCGGCGGCGGCGCAGTTCGGGCCGGTGCTCGGCGACTCGATGGGCCCCGACGCGGGGCTGCTGGCGGTCGGCGGCGGCCTGGTGGTGGCGGCCGGCGGAGCGGCGCTGTGGCTGAAGCGCAGGCGCGCGGGCGACGGCGCGGAGTAGGAACCCGACGACGAGGGGCCGGTGTCCCGGACACCGGCCCCTCGGTCGTTCCCGAGCCCCGGCCGAGGAGCTCGCCGGGGGCGGGCGTCAGCCGGTGTTGCGCAGGCCGGCGGCGATGCCGTTGACGGTCAGCAGCAGCGCGCGGGCGCGCAGCGGGTCGTCCTGGCGCCCGGCCGAGAGCTCCTCGCGCTGGCGGCGCAGCAGCGCGACCTGGAGGTAGGAGATCGGGTCGAGGTAGGCGTCGCGGACGGCGAAGGTCTGCTTCAACACCGGGTTGTGCTCCAGCAGTTCGCTCTCGCCGGTGAGCCGGAGCACCTCGCGCAGGGTGAGCGCGTGCTCGGCCTTGATCTGGTCGAAGACGTGGTGCAGCTCGCCGGGCACCAGCTGCTCGACGTAGTGGGCGGCGATCCGCAGGTCGGTCTTGGCCAGCGTCATGGCGACGTTGGACAGGAAGTTGCGGAAGAAGTGCCACTCGCCGTACATCTCGTCCAGCACGCCGCCCAGGCCCGCCGCGCGGGCGGCGGCGAGGCCGGAGCCGACGCCGTACCAACCGGGGACGATCTGCCGGGACTGGGTCCAGCCGAACACCCACGGGATGGCCCGCAGGCCGTCCAGGCCGGCGCCGGAGTCGGGGCGGCGGGACGGGCGGGAGCCCAGGTGCAGCGAGGCGAGCTGGTCGACCGGCGTGGAGGCGAAGAAGTACTTCGGCAGGTCCTCCTGCTCGACCAGGGCGCGGTAGGAGGTGTGGGCGGCCTCGGAGACCTGGTCCATCGCGGCGTCCCAGCGGGCCAGCGACTCGGGGGCCTGGCGCGGGGCGGTGTGCAGCGCGGAGGCGGAGAGCGTGGCGGAGAGGGTCAGCTCCAGGTTCTCCCGGGCCAGCGAGGGGAGCAGGTACTTGTCGGAGATGACCTCGCCCTGCTCGGTGACCTTGATCTCGCCCTCCAGGGTGCCCCAGGGCTGGGCCAGGATGGCCTCGTGCGAGGGGCCGCCGCCGCGGCCGACGGTGCCGCCGCGGCCGTGGAACAGGCGCAGCCGGATGCCGTAGCGGTGGGCGACGTCGCGCAGTCGGCGCTGGGCGCGGTGGATCTCCCACTGGGAGGTGGTGATGCCGCCGAACTTGGAGGAGTCGGAGTAGCCGAGCATGACCTCCTGGACGTCGCCGCGCAGCGAGACGAGCAGGCGGTAGGACGGATCGGAGAGCATCTCGTCGAGGATGCGGTCGGCCTGCTGGAGCTCGTCGGTGGTCTCCAGCAGCGGCACGATGCCGATCTTGGCGATGCCGGCGTGCAGGTCGATCAGGCCGGCCTCGCGGGCCAGCACGGTGGCGGCGAAGACGTCGTCGGCGCCCTGGCACATGGAGATGATGTAGCTCTCGACGATCTCGTCGCCGAAGCGCTCGAAGCCCCCGCGGATGGTGTTGAACACGCCGAGGGTCTTGGTGCCGGCCTCGTCCAGCGGGGCCGGGGTGGGGGCGAGCGGGCGGCGCGAGCGGAGTTCCTTGGCGAGCAGCTTCTGCCGGTACTCGCGGGGCATGTCGGCGTAGCGCCAGGCCTCCTCGCCGAGCCGGTCGAAGAGCTGGCCGAGGGCGTGGTGGTGGGCCTCGGCGTGCTCGCGCACGTCCATGGTGGCGAGCTGCAGCCCGAAGGCCTCGACGGTGCGGATGGCGCGGGCGAGGCGGCCGTCGGCGATCAGCTCGCCGCGGTGGGCGCGCAGCGAGTCCTGGATCAGCCGCAGGTCGGCGATCAGCTCGCGGGTGCCGAGGTAGTCGCGGCCCGCGACGTGCGGGGTGCCGCCGGCCAGCCGCTCGCGGGTGTTCTCCAGCTTGAGCCGGATGCAGGTGGCCTTGAGGCGGTAGGGCTCCTCGGCGTTCATCCGCTTGTAGCGCGGGCTGAGTTCGGGGAGCAGGTGCAGGTCGGTGTTGAGCGAGGCGAGCAGCTCGACCGAGGCGCCGGCCAGCCGCTCGGAGGTGGAGAGCGTGTTGCGCAGGTCGTCGATCGCGGCGAGCGCGTCCTTGATGCCGTACTCGTGCTGGAGGTTGAGGACGTCCCAGGTGACCTGCGGGGTGACGTTGGGGTTGCCGTCGCGGTCGCCGCCGATCCAGGTGCCGAAGGTGAGCGGCCGTACGCCGTCGGGCAGGTTCAGGCCGACCCGGGCGAGCTCCTCGTGCAGCTCCTCCAGGACCTCGGGGACGGCCTCGCGGTAGAGCTCGTCCAGGTAGTAGACGGCGTTGCGGGCCTCGTCGGTGGGCTCGGGGCGGGCGATGCGCAGCTCGTCGGTCTGCCAGAGCAGGTCGATGACCTCGGCCAGGCGGCGGTCGGCGGAGCGCTTGGCGCTGCTGGTGCGGGCCTGGTCGGCGGCGGCCAGGCCGGAGGTGACCTCGTCGCGGTGGATGCGGTCGAGGAGTTCGCCGATCCGGCGCAGCTTGTTGAGGACGCTGCGGCGGGCGGCCTCGGTGGGGTGCGCGGTGAAGACCGGGCGGACCGCGAGGTGGGCCAGGGTGTCCCGGAGGTGCTTGGGGTCGGCCTCGGCGAGCTGGTCGGCGGTCTGCGCGAGCAGCGAGCCCTCCCGGGCGCGGCGGGTGGCGAACTCGCGGCCGCGGTGCACCTGCTCGGTGACGTTGGCGAGGTGGAAGTAGGTGGAGAACGCCCGGACCAGCTTGGCGGCGGTGTCCAGGTCGATGTCGGAGAGGAGTTCGGCGGTGGCCTCGCCGTCGGTGCGGCTCAGCAGGCGGACCTGTTCGACCAGGCCCAGCAGCTGGGGGCCCTCCTGGCGGACCAGCGTCTCGCCGAGCAGGTCGCCGAGACGGCGGATGTCCGCACGCAGGGCGGCGTTGTCGGCGGTGACGGGCGTGGGGTTGTCCGCCGGGGTGGGGACCGGAGCGGTCACGGCTGGCTCCCTGTGGTGGTGGGGTTCGGCAACGGCTCATCGTCACAGGTCCACACGCGTGTGGCGGGTGTGACGCGTGCGGACCGCGCTGTCCGACGCGACCAGCATAGGTGTCGGGGCGGGCGGTGTCCGAGAGGTGGCCGGATGGCGGACAGGCCTGCCGAAAACCACCTGTGGTCTGGACCACTTGGCGGCTTCGGGGGGTGTACCGGGCAATCCCGGTGGGGAGGGGAGCGGGTTGCCGCTTACGCTGTGGGGCATGAGCAAGTCGCCTGGGGAGCGCGTGCCGGTCCGGTCGTTCTGGTGGTGGAAGCGGCCGCGCAGCGCTTTCCTGGACATCGGGCTGGCCCTGCTCGCCGCGGTGGAGTGCGCGACCAGCACGATCGCCTTCCTCTCCGCCCGGATCCACGTCACCACCGCGGGAGCGGTCGGCATAGCCGTGCTCGGCACGCTGGCCGGCGGCTCGCTGGTGGTGCGCCGGCGCTGGCCGGCCGTCCCGGTGCTGGTGACGCTGCTGGTGATGCCCGGAATGCTGGGCGTGGTGCTGCTGGTGGTGGCGCTGTACACGCTGGCCTCGACCTGGGAGTGGCCCTCGCGCCGCCGCCGGGTGGTGGCGCTGTCCGCGCTGGCCTTCGCCGAGGCGGCCGCCGTGATGGCGGTGTCGCTGATGACGCCCGAGGACTCGCCGGTGGACCCGCCGCCGCTGTGGGGTCAGATCCTGCTGTCGCTGCTGGTGTCGGTCGGGCTGACCGTCGCCCCGGTGGTGACCGGGCTGTACGTCGGCGCGCGGCGGCGGCTGATCGACTCGCTCAAGGACCGCGCGCACGGCCTGGAGACCGAGCTGGACCTGCTGGCCGAGCAGGCGCAGGAGCGCGCCCGCCGGGCCCGGCTGGAGGAGCGCACCCGGATCGCCCGGGAGATGCACGACGTGGTGGCGCACCGGGTGTCGCTGATGGTGGTGCACGCGGGGGCGCTGGAGCGGATAGCCGGCAAGGACCCGGCCAAGGCGGCGCAGAGCGCCAAGCTGATGGGCGAGGTGGGCCGGCAGGCGCTGAACGAACTGCGCGAGATCCTCGGGGTGCTGCGGATGGACGACGAGCGGCAGCCGGAGCCGGACTCGCTGGCCGGGCTGCCGCGGCTGGTGGACCAGTCCAGGGCGGCCGGGATGGCGGTCACCCTGACCGTCAGCGGCAGCCGGCAGGAGTTCAGCGGCGAGGCCGAGCAGACCGCCTACCGGGTCGTCCAGGAGGGCCTGACCAACGCGCACAAGCACGCCGGCGGCGCCCAGGTGTCCGTCCTGCTCTCGTATGCGCCCAACGGGGTGCGGGTGGCCGTGGTGAACGCCTGCCCGGGCGGCGAGGACGGCGCGGCGAAGCTGCCCAGCGGGGGCAACGGGCTGGTCGGGATGCGGGAGCGGGTGATCGCGCTGGGCGGCACCTTCTCCTCCGGACCGGAGGCGGACGGGGGCTTCCGGGTCGAGGCGGTGCTGCCGTCCCGGCTGGCGGTGCGGGCCGAGCGGCTGCGCTGAGCCGTCCTCAGCGCCCTTCCCCGGCGCCCCGCGTCACTCCTCGGCGGTGCGCAGCCGTTCCGGGACGGTGCCCAGCACCAGGGTGGAGATCGCCTGGTCGATGCCGTGGCCGAGGAACCACTCGCCGGTGTGGTCCAGGCTGTAGACCCGGCCCTCCTCGTCGACGGCCAGCAGCGCCTGCCCGTACGCCTCCTCGCCGAGCGGGGCCAGCCGGGTGCCCAGCGCCCGGCCCAGGTCGAGCAGGGTGCGCGGCTGGTGCAGGCCGCACAGCGGGTCGATCAGGAACGGCGTGCGGGCCAGCTGGCGGCCCGGGCCGGACAGGTCGAAGGCGAGGCCGCCGAACTCGGCCCAGGCCTCCACCGCCGCCGGGAAGACCACGTGCCCCGCGCCGGTGGGAGCGCCGTACCCGACCAGGGTGTCGGCCCACTCCTCGGCCTGCCGGATCTGCCAGCGGCCGGGGTGCCAGCCGGCCGCCTTGAGCTCGGCGGCGACGTCGGCGGGGAAGCGCGGGCGGGTCCGGGTGCCGGCGGGGGAGAGGGTGGCCGGTGCGGGCGGGACGGGCGGGTTCAGGGCGGACTCCAGGGCTGGGGGACGGGGGGAACGGGCCGACACGCGGCCGGTCAGTGCGCGGGCGGCCCGACGGCGACGCTGCGCACGGTGAAGTGCTCCAGCATCGGGTCGCAGGAACGGCACGGCGGGGCGTGGCTGCCGTGCGCCGGGTCGCCCTCCTCGCGGATGCGAACGGTCGTCATCCGGGAGCCCTTGAGCGCCTTGCGGGCCTCGTGCAGGGTCATCGGCTTGCGGGCGGCCCGCTTGGAGCGCCGGCCGTCGACCCCGGTCAGGTACTGGGAGAGCAGGACGGCCTCCGGGCAGCGGCCGGTGAAGCGCTCGCGGGCCTCCGACGGCAGGGTGGCCAGGAAGTCGGCGACCAGGTGGTGCAGCACCGGGCGGCGCGGGTCCTTGTCGCCCGCCAGGGTGTGCACCTCGCCGCCCTTGAGCGACAGCGCGGCGGCGACGGCGGGCAGCAGGCTGTCGCGGTGGTGGCGCAGCACGGGCGGGCCCGCCGGCTCACCGGTGGTCATCCGTCGTCCTCCTCCTCGTGATCCGGCGTCGGCCGGAGCGACCGGGCCGGTCCTGGGCAAGCCTGTCAAACGGCACCGACAACCGCACAACCGGGGTGCGGCGGCGGCCGGTGTCGCGACGGACCGGGCGGGCGGCCACCCGGTCCTGGCCGAACGCGCATGCGTCCGTCACGACTTGTCCGCTGATCCACCGACACCGGCCCCGGGCCCCCGGGGGAGGTGCCGGTGGCGAGCCGAGGGGGCCGGGCGCGGACCGGCCCCGCGGCCCGCGGCCGGGGCCCCGGCCGTCCGCCTGGCAGACGGGGGGTTGAAGGCAGGCCCTAGGCTGGTGCCCAGCAAGCACCGTATTTTGCAGCAGCCAGTGGGGGCTCCCAGATGACGACAGGTCGGCCCGGCGTCGCCGCCGCACCGAACGCGGCGTACGCAGGTCAGGTGGTGCAGTTCCCGGACCCGGTCCGCGCGGAGCGGCACCCCGCCGGGGTCAGGGTGGACGAGTACGGCTTCCCGGACTTCGGCCCGTACGCCGCCGCGGCGGCCGAGGTCGCCGACCCGCCGGAGGGCTTCGGCGTGGACGAGCTGCGGCTGACCGACTACGTCTCGGCCAACGCCGCGCTCTACACCCAGGGCCACCCGCTCTGGGCCGACCTGCCCACCGCCGTCGCCACCCCGCCCGGCTGGACCTGGCACCACGCGGTCGGCCGGGCCGCCCCCGGCTGGCGGCGGATGGAGCTCGTCCCGGTCGAGGTCAAGGCGCTGCTGCGGCACCACGCCGGCCTGGCCACCTCGGCCGCCGACCACACCCGCCGCGGCACCCGCCCGCTGCAGGAGCGCCGACCGGTGCACTTCGCGCTGGCCATGGACGGCGGCGACCCGATCGGCGTCCCCGAGGACCTGGTGCAGCGCGCCGAGCAGCGCCTCGGCTACCGGCTGCCCGACGCCTACCGGACCTTCCTCAAGCTGGGCGGCGGCCGCGCCCCGGTCGGCGTGGCGCTGGACACCGAGCTCGGGCTGCTGCTCGACCAGCCGTTCCTGACCCTCACCGAGGAGTACGGCACCGAGGACCTCGTGTACGCCAACAAGTGCCTGCGCGACCACCTCACCAAGGACTACCTGGGCATCGCCTACGCGCAGGGCGGCCTGGTCGCGCTCAAGGTGCGCGGCGAGCGGGCCGGCTCGGTCTGGTTCCACCTGTACGACGACGCCCGCGACAACGGCGCCCCGGAGGCCCCGGAGGACCGCTGCGCCCGGCTGCTGCTGCCCTGCGGCGAGGACTTCGACGCCTTCCTGCTGCGGTTGGCGGGCAGCCCGCCGGAGCTGGAGACGGTCGCGGAGCTGATGGTGGACGGCGGGTTCGCCCGGGCCGTCCCGGTGGGCTGAGGCGCGTGGTCTCGGTGGTCGCGGTGGTGTCGGTGGAACGGGGGACGAAGAGGATGCGGACAGGGGTGAACCGGGCGTGGTGACGTACGCGCAGGCGCAGGAGCTCGCCGAGGAGTGGATCAACGGCGGGGTGCCGCGCTCGCAGCAGCGCGAGGTGCGGGTCCGGGAGTTCGACCTGGGCTTCGTCTGCTGGGCGGTGGCGCCCGCGGACGACGGCTCCGGCGGTACGGGCGGGAGCGGCGGCTCGGGGGAGGCGCGGCTGGTGATCGCCCGGGACTCGGGCGCCAGCACGCTCTGGCCCGCGCTGCCCGTCAACGAGGTGGTCCGGCAGTACGAGGAGGTCTACGGGCGGCCGGTGGCGGCCAACCCGGCCGGGGCGGCGAAGCCCGCGCCCGGGCCGGTGGAGGCGACCTCCTTCCTGCTCAGCCCGCCGCAGTGGCTCCAGGAGGCGGGGGCCGCGGCGATCGCGGCGGAGGCGGAGCGGCTCGGGACGGCTCCGGCCGGCCCGCCGGGGGAGGCCGCGGATGCTCCGGCCGCCGCCGCTGCTATCGCGCCGGTCGAGGAGCCGCCTGCTCCGGCGCCGGCTCCGGCTCCGGTCCCCGCTCCGGCGCCGCGGCCCGCCCCTGCCGTGCTGACCGAGCCGCCGGTCTCCGACCGGCCCGCCGGGTCCGCGCCGACCATGCTCGCGCCGCCCCCGCACGACGAGCCGGTGCCGCCGCCCGCGCCCGTCGCACCTGTCGCTCCCGCGCCCGTCCCGCCCGCCGCTCCCGTGGCGCCCGCCGGGCCGGGTCAGCCGTCGGCCGGGGACGAGGCCGCGACCGTCCTGATGCCCGAGGGGCTGCGGATCACCGGCTCGGACCGGCCCGAGCCCGCCGCGCCGACCGGTGCGGAGGCCGCGACCATGCTGATGCCGCCGGCGAGCGGCGGCTACGGCATGCCCCCGGTCCCCCCGCCCGCCGCCGAACCGCCCGCCGCCCCGCCGGCCCCGGTGCCCGCCCCGGCCGCCGAGCCGGCGCCCACCCTGCTCGCTCCGCCGGACGCCGTGCCCGGGCTGATGGGCCTGCCGGGTGCCCCGGCCGGGCCGCCCGCCGGCGGTGCGCCGGTGGAGCAGGCGCCGACGATGCTGGCCCCGCCCGGCGGTGTGCCCGGCCCCGGTGGTCCGCCCGGTGCCCCGGCCGCGCCGCCCGCCGCCGGCCCGCAGGTCGAGCACGCGCCGACGATGCTGGCCCCGCCCGGCGGTCTGCCCGGCCTGGCCGGTCTGCCCGGTGCCCCGGGCCCCGGCACTCCAGCTCCCGGCACTCCGGCTCCCGGCACCCCTGTCCCCGGTGCCCCGGAGGGCACCGCGGCGCAGGGCGGACTCGGCCGGGGCGCGGCTTCGGCCCCGCCGCCGCCCCCGCCGGCCGCGCTGCGTGGTGGCCTCGCCGGTGCCCCCGGTGCGGGCGCCGCTCCCGCCGGGCTGGGGCGCAACGCGGCTTCGGTCCCGCCGCCGCCCCCGCCCGCCGGGCTGAAGCACACCCCGGGCTCCGGCACGCCCGCCGCCGCCCCCGGCGGCCGCGGCGCCGCGTCCACCCCGCCGCCTCCGCCCCCGGCGGGTCTGCGCGGCGGGGAGGCCACGGCGGCCCCGCAGGGCGGACCGTCCGCCGGTCCGTCCGCCGCCGGTCCGTCCGCTTCCGGGACGGCCTACGAGGCGACCCAGCTGGCGGGCGCGATCGACCCGGCGCTGCTGAGCGGCCCGGTGGACCCGGGCACCCCGCCGTCCGGCGGCCCCGCCGTCCCGCCGCCGCCCGGCGGCCCGGCGGCCCCGGCCGCGCCCGCGGCCGGCTACGGCTACCCGAACGCGGGCGGTGCCGCCGGGGTCGTCCCGCCGGCGGCGGCGCCCGGCTCGCCGCCGTCCGCGCAGGTGCCCCCGGGCGTGCCCGCGGTCGGCCCGGGGTACTTCGCCGCGCTCAGCTACCGGGGCCCGGACGGCTCGGAGCAGAAGCTGCTGCACCGCAGCGAGCCCGGCACCCCGCACCCGGAGTGGAAGATCCTCCAGGACCTGCGCCGGCTCAACGTGCCGCCGGAGCAGGTGCTGGAGCTCTACACCGAGCTGGAGTCGTGCGACCTGCCGGGCGGCTACTGCAACCGCATGATCGCCGCGTCCTGGCCGAACGTCCGCCTGACCCACACCGCCCCGTACGGCCGTGACCACGCCTCCCGGCAGGCCGGGATGGCCGAGCTGCTGGACCACCTGGACGAGCTGCACCAGCTGGCCTCCGGCGCCCAGCGGGTCCGCCCGTTCCGGGTGCCGCTGCCCGCGCCGGGGACGGTCCAGGCGCTGCCGCCGCTCCCGCCGCAGCAGCTGGCCCAGGAGGCGGGCGCCGCCTTCGGGCAGAACCTGTTCCGCTACGAGCAGCGCGCCGTCTCCCGCCAGGGGGTGCCCGAGCCGGTGTCCCAGTCCCTGATGTGGGCCGGGCTGCCGCGCGACTTCGGGCCGTTCTTCTGGGCGCAGGCGCAGGAGGGCCGTCCGATCCCGACGCTCGCCGAGCTGGCCGCCGAGCGCGGCCTCGGCGCGGGCCCGGACTTCGGCGGCTACCTGGTGCTGGGCAACGACTACGGCCGCCAGCTGTGCGTCCAGTACGGCACCGCGCACGTGGTGGCCGTGGACATCGATGGAACCGGCCAGCCGCCCCGGTTCGTCAACAGCGGTGTACCGGAGTTCGTCCGCTCGCTGGCCCTGCTGGGCCGGATGTGGCGGCTGCGGTACGGGCTGACGCCGGACCAGGCCGGTCGCTGGACGACCGACTTCCAGGCCCAGCTCGCCGCGATCGACCCGGCGGCCCTGCAGAACGCGGACACGTGGTGGGCCGTGCTGCTGGAGCAGTTCTGGGACGGCCTGCTGTAGCGGACCGTCGCTGATCCTCGCAGGTGGGAGGGGTCGTTCCGGTGTCCGGAACGACCCCTTCAGCATGCCGCCGCAGCTGTGCCTCGTTGGGGTTTCGCCCGGATCTGCGCAAAATAGGTCAAGAGGATGGGTCTATTCGTCCGGTCCTCGACACATTCCGGTCCGTACGGCGACGGAATCCGGCCCCGGGCTCCGAACCGGTTCCGGATCCGTCCGTTCCGTCCGATCATGGGCTCCGCAGCCCGCGAAACGAGGGGAAGAGCCCATGAGCGACGCCGTCCCCCAGTACGGCTTCACCCAGGCCCGCCGTGGCTACGCGCCCGAGCAGGTCGAACGAGCCCTCGCCGCTCTCACCGCGCAGCGGGACGAGGCGTGGGAGCGGCTGAGCGTCCTGGGTGCAGGCATCCGGCAGATGGAGGCCCGGCTGGCCGACATCCGCCGGACCGCCGAGGAGGCCCCGGACCCCGACTACCACGTGCTCAGCGAGCAGGCCGCCGGACTGGCCGCGATGGCCGAGAACGAGGCGCGCGCCGTCCGGGAGAAGGCCGAGCGCTTCGCCGAGGACCTCCGGGACGAGGTCTACGAGGCCGGGCAGGCGGCCGCCAGTGCCGCCAAGGAGTACGCCGCCACGACCCGGGCCGACGCGGACGCGGCCGCCCGCCGCACCGAGGAGCGGACCCGGGCCGAGGCCGAGAGCATCCGGTCCGACGCCGACCGGGAGAGCCGCGCCGTCCGGGACGCCGCCACCGCCTACGCCGCCAAGGTGCGGGTGGCCGCCGCCGAGGCCGGCGAGCAGGCCGAGGCCGAGCTGGCCGCCCGGCGCCGCAAGGCCGACGAGACCTTCGCCGCCGCCCAGGCCAAGGCCGACGCCGAGGACGCGGAGGTGTCGGCGACCGCCGAGCGCCGGGTCAAGGAGGCGGAGCAGCAGCGGGAGACCGTGCTGAACCGGATCAAGCAGCTGGAGACGGACGCCCAGGCCAAGGCCGACCAGTTGATCGAGCGGGCCCGCCGGGAGGCCGAGGAGATCAACGCGGCGAGCGAGCGCGAGCAGCGCGAGTACGACGCCCGGCTGGACACGGTGCAGCAGCACCTGGACCACATCAAGGCCACACTGGCCTCGCTCACCGGGGCGGCGGTCGGCCAGATCGAGCCCGAGGCGGTGGCCGCGGCGGCCCGGGCCTCCAGGGACTCCGCCGAGGCGGCCGTGCCGGCGCCGCCGGCTCCGCGGGACGCGGTCGCGGACGCCGCCGTCGCCGATGCCGTCGTCGACGCCGGGCCGGTGGACGACGCCGCGCCGGTGGACTCGGAGGCGGACACCGGGGAGATCCCGGTGGCGAACCTGCGCAAGGCCCTGGCCTCCGAGGCCCCGGCCGCGGGCAAGGCGCCCGCCCAGGAGCAGTCCGCGACCGTGCTGCGGACCCCGGTGGTCGGCAGCAGCGCCACCAAGGCCATCGGCGGGCGGGTGGCGACCGGCCCGGTGCCGCCGAAGCCGGCCGCGCCGCCGGCCGGGGAGACGGTGGACGGGAGGGTGGGCGACGGCCCGGCGGCCGGAGCCGCCGACGGGAAGACCGCCGCCGGGGACGGCGCCGGGAAGCCCTCGGAGGACGAGACCCGGATCGTACCGAAGATCATCATCGTGGACGACGGCAGCGACTACGCGACCCCGCACACGGTGAGCTACCGCCGCCGCTGACCGGCCGCCGGCCAAGCGTCGCGAAGGCCCCGACTGCCCCCCGCCTTGGGTGGTCGGGGCCTTCGCCGTGCCGGGAGCCGGGCGGACCGGTGGCCGGGCGGCGGGGCGGCGGGGCGGTGGCCGGGCGGCGGGATTGGACCGGGAGAAGGGGTGGCGGCTACGGGATGGGCGGCCGGCCGGCGGGTGGGCCCCGGAACGAAAGAGGCCGAGACCCGTGGCGCCCTCCAGGAAAGGGCGCCACGGTTCCCGGCGCTTGGGCGGGCGCCCCCACCCAGGGCCGCCCGGCCTCGCACCTCCGACCCCCATCGGTGGTGCGACAATGCCCCCACAGCCATCCCCCACGGTTGGGTGCGGCGGGCACGTTCACCATGGTGCGCGATCTCCATGGACGGGCAGTGACAGGAGTATGTCCAGTTCGTGGCGGATAGCCGAGCCCGGTCCGGTGCGGCTCCCGGTTGGTTCGTCCACCGGGCGGTCCGGTGTTCCGTCCTGTCGTTCGTCCCCGGACGTGCTCCTGACAAGACTGTGCGGGGAGGACGTCGGGACGGCCGGCGGTTCGGCTCCCGACCCGGCCCGGAGCCGGCCCCGACCAGGCCGCCGTCGGCCCCGGTCCGGCCCCGGTCCGGCCCCGCCGAAGGCGTGCACCGCGTGTGTGTCGGTGCCTCGGCGTAGGCTGGAGACCCCCGGCCGCTCGGCGTGCCGGGCCGTTCGCGTTGCCCCGGCGGGCCTTCGCCGCCCGGGGGCAGCACCAGCCACGGGACGAAGAAGAGACCCCAGATGAGTCTGACCGGACTGCTCGATGTCGTCGCGCGGGACGCGGCGCTCGCCGAGGCGATCGAGGCGGCCACCGCCCCCGGAGCCGCGGCCGGCGGACGCCGCCACCTGGACCTGGTGGGCCCGCCCGCCGCCCGGCCGTTCGCCGTCGCCGCACTGGCCCGCGCGCTCGCCGGGCAGGCCGCCGGGGACCACGGCCGCCCGGTGCTCGCCGTCACCGCGACCGGCCGCGAGGCCGAGGACCTCGCGGCGTCGCTGCGCTCGCTGCTGCCCGCCGACGCCGTCGCCGAGTTCCCGGCCTGGGAGACCCTGCCGCACGAGCGGCTGTCGCCCCGCTCGGACACCGTCGGACGCCGGCTGGCCGTGCTGCGCCGGATCGTGCACCCGCGGGCGGACGACCCGGCGGCCGGGCCGGTCCAGGTGATCGTCGCCCCGGTCCGCTCGGTGCTCCAGCCGCAGGTCAAGGGGCTGGCCGAGCTGGAGCCGGTGGCCGTGCGGCGCGGCGAGTCGTACGACCTGGAGGAGGTGGCCCGCCGGCTCTCCGCCGCCGCCTACGCGCGCGTCGAACTGGTCGAGAAGCGCGGCGAGTTCGCCGTACGCGGCGGCATCCTGGACGTCTTCCCGCCGACCGAGGAGCACCCGCTGCGGGTGGAGTTCTGGGGCGACGAGGTCGAGGAGATCCGGTACTTCAAGGTCGCCGACCAGCGCTCGCTGGAGATCGCCGAGCACGGCCTGTGGGCGCCGCCCTGCCGGGAGCTGCTGCTCACCGACGAGGTGCGGGCCCGGGCCGCCGAGCTGTCCGCCGAGCACCCCGGGCTGGCCGAGATCCTGGACAAGATCGCCGAGGGCATCGCGGTCGAGGGCATGGAGTCGCTGGCGCCGGTGCTGGTGGACGACATGGAGCTGCTGCTGGACGTGCTGCCGCTCGGCTCCGTCGCGGTGGTCTGCGACCCGGAGCGGGTCCGCACCCGGGCCGCCGACCTGGTGGCGACCAGCCAGGAGTTCCTGCACGCCTCCTGGGTCGCGGCCGCGTCCGGCGGGGACCGTCCGATCGACCTGGAGGCCATCGACGTCTCCGCGGCCTCGCTGCGCTCGCTCGCCGAGGTGCGCGAGCACGCCGACCGGATCGGGCTGGCCTGGTGGTCCGTCAGCCCGTTCGCGACCAGCGAGTCGACCGTCGACGGCATCCTGGAGTTCGACGCCAACACGCTGACCCTCGGCATGCACGCCGTCGAGGCCTACCGCGGCGACACCGCCCGGGCGATCGCCGACGCCAAGGAGCGGCTGGCCGCCGACTGGCGGGTCGTCATGGTGACCGAGGGCCACGGCCCGGCCTCCCGGCTCGCCGAGGTGCTGGGCAACGAGGGCATCCCGGCCCGGCTGGTCGCCGACCTCGCGGAGGCGCCCACCCGGGACGTCGTCCACGTCTCCTGCGGCTCCATCGAGCACGGCTTCGTCGACGAGAACCTCAAGCTCACGGTCATCACCGAGACCGACCTGTCCGGCCAGAGGTCCTCCACCAAGGACATGCGCCGGATGCCCTCGCGCCGCCGCAACGCGATCGACCCGCTGGCGCTGGTGGCCGGCGACTACGTCGTCCACGAGGCGCACGGCGTCGGCAAGTACGTCGAGATGGTGCAGCGCACCGTCCAGGGCGCCACCCGCGAGTACCTGGTGCTGGAGTACGCCCCGGCCAAGCGCGGCCACCCCGGCGACCGGCTGTTCGTGCCGACCGACCAGCTCGACCAGGTCACCAAGTACGTCGGCGGCGAGGCCCCGACGCTGCACCGGCTCGGCGGCGCGGACTGGGCGAAGACCAAGCAGCGGGCCAAGAAGGCGGTCAAGGAGATCGCCGCCGACCTGATCAGGCTGTACTCGGCCCGGATGGCCGCCCCCGGCCACACCTTCGGCCCGGACACCCCCTGGCAGCGGGAGCTGGAGGACGCCTTCCCGTACGCGGAGACGCCGGACCAGCTGACCACCATCGCCGAGGTCAAGTCGGACATGGAGAAGTCCGTCCCGATGGACCGGCTGATCTGCGGCGACGTCGGCTACGGCAAGACCGAGATCGCGGTGCGGGCCGCGTTCAAGGCCGTGCAGGACGGCAAGCAGGTGGCGGTGCTGGTGCCGACCACGCTGCTGGTGCAGCAGCACTTCTCGACCTTCGCCGAGCGGTACGCCAACTTCCCGGTGACGGTGAAGGCGCTGTCCCGCTTCCAGACCGACAGCGAGGCCAAGGCCGTCCTGGAGGGGCTGTTCGAGGGCTCGGTGGACGTCGTCATCGGCACCCACCGGCTGTTCTCCTCCGAGACCAGGTTCAAGGACCTCGGCCTGGTCATCGTCGACGAGGAGCAGCGCTTCGGCGTCGAGCACAAGGAGCAGCTGAAGAAGCTGCGCGCCAACGTGGACGTGCTCACCATGTCCGCGACCCCGATCCCGCGCACCCTGGAGATGGCGGTCACCGGCATCCGCGAGATGTCCACCATCACCACCCCGCCGGAGGAGCGGCACCCGGTGCTGACCTTCGTCGGGCCGTACGACGAGAAGCAGATCTCGGCCGCGATCCGGCGTGAACTCCTGCGCGAGGGCCAGGTGTTCTACATCCACAACCGGGTGGAGTCGATCGACAAGGCGGCCGCCCGGCTGAAGGACCTGGTGCCCGAGGCGCGGATCGCCACCGCGCACGGGCAGATGGGGGAGACCCAGCTGGAGAAGGTCGTCGTCGACTTCTGGGAGAAGGAGTTCGACGTCCTGGTGTCGACCACGATCGTGGAGTCCGGCATCGACATCTCCAACGCCAACACCCTGATCGTGGAGCGCGGCGACACCTTCGGCCTCTCCCAGCTGCACCAGCTGCGCGGCCGGGTCGGGCGCGGCCGGGAGCGCGGCTACGCGTACATGCTCTACCCGCCGGAGAAGCCGCTCACCGAGACCGCGCACGAGCGGCTGGCCACCATCGCCCAGCACACCGAGATGGGCGCCGGCATGTACGTCGCGATGAAGGACCTGGAGATCCGCGGCGCGGGCAACCTGCTCGGCGGCGAGCAGTCCGGGCACATCGCGGGCGTCGGGTTCGACCTCTACATGCGGATGGTCGGCGAGGCGGTGGCGGAGTTCCGCGAGTCGCTGGCCAACGGCGGGCAGCCGGAGGAGGAGCCGCTGGAGGTGAAGATCGAGCTGCCGGTCGACGCCCACGTGCCGCACGACTACGCGCCCGGCGAGCGGCTGCGGCTGCAGGCGTACCGCTCGATCGCGGCGGTCAACTCCGAGGAGGACATCACGCAGGTCCGGGACGAGCTGGTGGACCGCTACGGCAAGCTGCCCGAGCCGGTGGAGAACCTGCTGATGGTCGCGGCGCTGCGGCTGTACGCCCGGCGGTGCGGGATCTCGGACATCACCCTCCAAGGCTCCAACGTCCGCTTCGGGCCGGTGGAGCTGCGGGAGTCCCAGCAGCTGCGGCTGAACCGGCTCTACCCGCGCAGCCAGGTGAAGGCGGCGGCCCGGCAACTGCTGGTGCCGCGCCCGAGCACCGGGCGAATCGGCGGCAAGCCGCTGGTCGGGCGGGAACTGCTGGGCTGGTGCACCGAGTTCCTGTCGGCCATGTTCGACGACCTGGCGGGGGCGAAGAAGTAGCGCCCGTCCTCGGGGTGGTCCACGGCGGTCTCGGGTTCTGCCCCGGGGCCGCCGTTTCGTGTGAACGGGCGCCGACCGTCGTTGACGGGACGCGGCCCGCGGGCCGGACCGTGAACCGGGTGAACCGACGCGTCAGCCGAGCTTCCACTGACCGGTCTGCGGGGCGAAGCCGCTGTCGAGGCCGAACTGGGCCTTGTCGAGCTTGGCGTCCTTCGGGACCTCGAAGGTGACGAAGCCGAGGGCGCTCTCGCCGGGGGCGATGTTGGCGGGGACCTGGAAGCTCGGGCCGGCCTTGGTGTCCGCGATCGTGGTGCCGAAGGCCTGGCCCTGGGTGTCGACCACCTTGGCGCTGTTGCCCGGGACGTCGCTGTAGGCCTTCTTGCCGCTCGCCTTGATCCGGAACTGGACCGCGACGAAGCGGTTGCCCTCGGCCGGGTGGGTGAACTCGTCCCCGCCCTCGGCGTTGTCGACCACCTTCACCACCGTCACGTCGGCGGTGTCGGCCGGATCGTTGCCCTTCAGCGCG
The DNA here is from genome assembly GCF_042894165.1 of Kitasatospora sp. NPDC001547. Classification (NCBI taxonomy): domain Bacteria; kingdom Bacillati; phylum Actinomycetota; class Actinomycetes; order Kitasatosporales; family Streptomycetaceae; genus Kitasatospora; species Kitasatospora sp. NPDC001547. The sequence goes on from NZ_JBIAVL010000003.1 coordinate 126,789, forward strand.
ATGGTGTCGCCGACCTTGGCGGCGGCCTTGCCGGTGTCCGCGGGCTTGTTCTCGGCCGGCTTGCCGTCGGCGGGCTTGCTCTCGGCGGGCTTGGCGGCCTCGGAGCCGGTGGCGGCTGCCGTCCGCTTCGGCTCCGTCGAGACGGAGGGGCCGCTGGTGGAGCTGCACGCCGTCGCGCTCAGGGTGACCAGCGCGGCGCCCAGCAGCAGGGCGGTGCGGCGGGTGGCGCTGCGACGGACGGTGGTGCGGTGGACGGCGGTACGGCGGGCGTTCGCGGACATGGGTGTCTCCCGGCGGATCGGTGGTCTTCCCCTGCGTCGCCTCCGTTCGGCGGCGACGGGGAGATCACACCACCGGAACGTGAACCAAGTCAATGGGATTTCACAAAACAGCTCTGTTCACATGTGAACTCCGCTGACGAGGGGCGTCGCTATGCTGTGTGGTCACAGCCCCCGCCCCTGCTGTGCGGTCGCAGCCCCCACCGAAGGAGCCCCCGTGCCGGACCGTTCCGAAGTGACCGCCGCCGAGATCGCTCGGCTGGCCGGCGTCGGCCGGGCCGCGGTCAGCAACTGGCGCCGCCGCCACCCCGACTTCCCGCGCCCGGTCGGCGGCACCGACGCCAGCCCGGCCTTCGCGCTCCCGGAGGTCGAGTCCTGGCTGCGCGCCCAGGGCAAGATCGCCGAACTCCCGCTGCTGGAGCGGGTCTGGCAGCTCGTCGACACCCTCCGCGACCCGGCCGGCCACCCCGCCGCCCCGCTGGTCGAGGCGGGCGCCCTGCTCCTGCTGCTGCACCGCGAGCCCGGTCGGTGGACCGAACTCGCCGACCGGCCGGACACCCGGCTCGCCGTCACACTGCCCCGGGCCGTCACCGGCACCGCCGTGCACGCCTTCGGCCCGGACGGCGCCCGCACCCTCGGACTCCCGGGCCTGCTCGGCAGCACCCAGCTGGACCTCGCCCGGCTGCTCGCCGAACTCGCCGCCCGGAGCGGCCCGGTCGGCGCGTACGAGCAACTGCTCACCCGGTACGCCGAGGCCAACACCCGGCAGCTCAGCCCCACCCCGCCGGAGGCCGCCGAGCTGCTCGCCGCCGTCGCCGGCGTTCCCGCCACCGTGCTCGACCCGGCCGTCGGCCTCGGCGCCGTCCTGCTCGTCCACCCGCCGACCACCGGCCGCTACGGCCAGGACGCCGACCCGGTGACCGCCGCCCTCGCCCGGCTCCGGCTCGCCCTGCACACCCCCGCCGACGAACCCGGCCCGCTCCCGCTCGACCTGCGGGCCGGCGACGCCCTGCGCGCCGACGGCTTCCCCGGCGACACCTTCGAGGCCGTGCTCTGCCAGCCCCCGTACAACGAACGCGACTGGGGCCACGACGAGCTGCAGTTCGACACCCGCTGGCCCGGCGGGCTCGTCCCGCCGCGCGGCGAGTCCGAACTCGCCTGGGTGCTGCACTGCCTCGCGCACACCCGGCCCGGCGGCCTCGCCGCGCTGCTGCTCCCGCCGACCGTCGCCGCCCGCAGGGCAGGCCGCCGCATCCGGGCCGAACTGCTGCGCTCCGGCGCGCTGCGGGCCGTCATCGCGCTGCCGGCCGGCGCCGCCCCGCCGTACGGCGTCCCGCTGCACCTGTGGGTGCTGCGCGCGCCCCGGCCGGGGGACGACTTCCGCCAGGTGCTGCTGCTCGACGCGGGGGCGGCGCCCTCCGGTCCGGCCGGGGCCGCCGGGGCGCCGACCGCCGAGGGCGGACGGGACAAGGTCGACTGGACCGAGCTGCGGCGCACCGTCCTGGAGGCCTGGCGCGGCTTCGACCTCGCCGCGCGCGAGGGCCTGCCGGTCCCCGACGACCGCCCCGGCGTCCACCGGGCGATGGCCGCCATCGACCTGCTGGACGACGAGACCGACCTCTCCCCGGCCCGGCACGTGCCGCCCGCGGCCCCGCTCGGTGGCGCGGCCGAACTCGGCCACCTCGGCGGGCGGCTGGCCGAGCTGCTGGCCGGCCTGCCCGACCCGGCCACCCTGCTGCCGCGGCCGGCGGCCGCGCCCGACGGGGCGTCCGGCGGGGCGTCCGGCGGAGCCGGCGGCGGAGCGTCCGGGGCGTCCGGGGCGGCTCCGGTCGGGACGGTCACCATCGGCGAGCTGGTCCGCGGCGGCGCGCTGGAGGTGTTCTCCTCCGGCACCGGCGCCGCCACCCGCCCGATCGGGACGGGTCCGGGCGGCACCCCCGTCGTCACCGACCAGGACCTCGCCACCGGCGCCGCGCCCAGCGCCGTCCTGGCCGACTGCCCCGGCCCGGCCGGAGACGTCCGCACCCGCCCCGGCGACGTCCTGGTCCCCGCCCTCGGCGGCGGCACCGCCCGGGTCGTCCCCGCCGACGGCCCGCTGGTCGGCGTCGCACTCGGCCGCCAGCTCCACCTCCTGCGGCCCGACCGGGGCGCCCTCGACCCCGAGTTCCTGGCCGGCCAGTTCCGCTCCACCGCCGGCACCCGGCGCGCCGCCAGCCACGCCACCACCACCGCCCGCCTCGACATCCGCCGGGTCGAGCTCCCCCGCCTCCCGCTCCCCGCCCAGCAGCGCCTCGGCGCCGCCTTCGCCCGCCTCGCCGCCTTCGACACCGCCCTCGCCCAAGCCGCCGCCCTCGGCCGCAGCCTCACCCAGGCGGCGACCGATGCCCTGGCGACCGGCACCCTGGAGCCGCCGGCCTGAGGGCCGCCGTGGAGGTGACTCGGACTCAGTGCCGGTGTCCTCCGGTGTCGCTGCGGTCGGGCGGAAGGGCCTCCGGGGCGGGCGGGTCGGGCGGTACGGTGTGGCGGAACCGTTCGCACCGCCCTCGGTGACGGTCCTCACCAGCTCAGGAGTGCGCATGTCAGGGCAGTACCCCGGGCAGTTCGGGCCGCCGCCCGGCGGCACGCCGTACGGGCCGGGGCAGCCGCCGGGCACCGTGCCGGGGGTGCAGCCCGGGGCGGCGGCGATGGGCGTGCAGGCCGCGATTCCCGGGCGGTTCGGGGTGACCGCGCGGGTGCTGTGCACGGTGGCCCCGCTGCTCACCTTCGGCCTGCTCGGGGCCGTCCCCTCGCTGCTGCTGGCGGTCCGGCGCCGGCGGGCGTACGACATCGCCGGTGCGGTGGTGTTCTGCGCGCTGCTGCTCGCCATGATCGTCTCAGCCGGGGTCGCCGGCACTCTGAAGAACCCGACCGCCGACACCACCGGTTCGGTCACGCTGGCCGTGCTCTGGCTCCTGCCGCCCGCGCACTTCCTGCTGATGGACAGCCGCGCGGTCTGGCTGGCCGGGCCGCCGGCGCCGTCGGCCGCGCCACGGGCCGTCCCGCCGTACGCGGCGCCGAACGTGCCGTCGTACGCGGCGCCGAACGTGCCGTCGTACACGGCGCCGAACGTGCCGTCGTACACGGCGCCGAACGTGCCGTCGTACACGGCGCCGAACGTGCCGCCGTACGCGGCGACCGTGCCCGGCTACGGGGCGCCCGCCCCCACGGCGCCGACCGCGCCCGTAGCCCCCATCCCCGCGACGCCGCCCCCAGCGCCCCCGGCCCACGAGACCGACCACGACCTGCGCGAACTGGGCGAGTTGCTGCGCCGCCAGGCCCGCGAGGACCGCCCGTGACCGCCGCCCGGCTGATCGCGGGCCGTTACCGGCTCACCGAGAAGATCGGCCACGGCGGCATGGGCCAGGTCTGGGCCGGGCAGGACGAACGGCTGCACCGCCCGGTCGCGGTCAAGCTGCTCCGCCCCGAGCACCTGCTCCCCGGAGGGAGCGGCTCCGGCGGCGAACGGGCCCGCCACAGCGACGAGTTGCGTCGACGCTTCCTGCGCGAGTGCCGGGTCACGGCCGCGCTCGACCACCCCGGGCTGGTCACCGTCTTCGACGCGGGCGAGGACGAGGGCGAGCTCTACCTCGTCATGCAGCGCGTCCCCGGGGTCAGCCTGGCCGATCTCATCGCCGAGGACGCGCCCTTCCCGATCGAGCGCGCGGCGGCCGTCGCCGCGCAGCTGTGCACCGCGCTGGCCGCCGTCCACGCCATCCCGGTCGTCCACCGCGACCTCAAGCCGAGCAACGTCATGGTCCGCGAGGACGGCCGCACCGTCCTGCTCGACCTCGGCATCGCCACCGCCCTGGACACCGAGACCACCCGGCTCACCCTCACCGGCGTGCCGGTCGGCAGCCCCTCCTACATGGCGCCCGAACAGGCCCTCGCCGCCACCACCGACCCGCGCAGCGACCTCTACGCGCTCGGCTGCCTGCTGCACGAGATGCTCGCCGGCGAGGAACCGTTCCGGGCCCCCACCGCGCTCGGTGTCCTACGCCGCCACGTCGACGAGCCGCCCGTCCCGCTGCGGGAGTTGCGCCCCGAGGTGCCGCAGCCGCTGGAACGGCTGGTGCTCGACCTGCTCGCCAAGCAGCCCGCCGACCGCCCCGCCGACGCCCGGGCCGTGTACGCGCGGCTGCTCCCGCTGCTGCCCGCGGCCGAGGCGGCCCCGCAGCCCCGCTACACCCCGTTGCCGGACCCGGCCCGCCCCTTCCGCTACCCGCACCAGCCGCAGCCGCCGGTCGCGGCGGCCGTACCGGCGCCGCCGGTCCGCTCCGAGCCGCGGCCCTTCCTGATGCCGCCCGCCCCGCCGACACCCCCGCCCGTCCCGGCCGGCCCGGACCTCGGCGCCGAGTGCGCCCGGCTCTCCGACCTGGTCGACGCGGGCCGGCACGCCGAGGTGCTCGGCCTCGCCGCCCGGCTGCTGCCCCGGGCCGAGGCCGAACTCGGCGACGCCGCGCCCCTGGTGCGCACCATCCGCACCATCTACGCCCGCACTCTGTTGCACGAGGGCCACCCTCAGCAGGCCCTCCCCGAGTACCGCCGCCTCGCGGCGACCGCCGACGGCGGCCCGCACGGCCCCCAGGGCCTGGACCACCGCTACCGCGCCGCCCTCTGCCTCGACCGGCTCGGGCACGGCGCCGAGGCCCTCGCCGAGTACCAGGCGCTCCTCTCCGCCCACACCGCCCGCCTGGAGTCCGGCCTCGACACCGACCCCGAGCGCGGCTACGACCTGCGCGAACGCATCGGCCTCCAGCTCGCCGCCACCGGCGACGCCCACAACGCCTGGCAGTGGCTGCTCCCGCTGCTCCTCGACCGCGAACGCCGCGACGGCCCCCACCACCCCGCCGTCCGCCGCCTCCGCCAGTCCCTCGCCACCCTCACCCCCGCCACCACGCCGTGGCCCCCGGCCCCGCGCTGACCCCCACAGCGGACACCGTCCGCCGCCGCCGCACCTCCCCCCCTCCGCACCTCCCCACCTCCCCACCTCCCCACCGGCCCACCGGCCCACCGCCCCACCTCCCCACCTCCCCACCTCCCCACCGGCCCACCTCCGCACCGCCGCACCGCCGCACCTCCGCACCTCCGCACCTCCGGAGGGCGGCAGAGTAGGTTCGGGGTGTGACGACGAATGCTGTGCCGACGAACGCCCCGGGCGCGAAGCTCATCCTGCTGACCACCACCCACCGGGTGGCTCCCGGCCTGCTGGCGTGGCCGGCGTGGGAGGCGTTGCGGTCGGCGGGGCGGGTGCTGGTGGGGGACGAGGGGCATCCGCAGGTGGCGGCGGTGCGGCAGGCCGGGGTGGCGGTGGAGGTCGTGCCGCCCGGGCCGGCGCCCGCGCTGGCGCGGCTGCTGACCGGGCAGCCGGCCGGGGCCGGGCCGACGGTGTGGCTGGGGAGCCCGGACGGGGACCCGGGGCTGACGGACGCGCTGGCGCGGCTCGCGGTGGAGCACGCCGGGGAGGTGCCGGAGATCGAGGTGCTGCCCGGCTCGTACGACCTGCCGGGGTCGCGGCTGCTGGACCTGGTGACGGTGATGGACCGGCTGCGCTCCCCGGGCGGCTGCCCCTGGGACGCCGAGCAGACGCACGAGAGCCTGGTGAAGTACCTGGTCGAGGAGGCGTACGAACTGGTCGAGGCGATCGAGGAGGGGGACCGCGGGACGCTGCGCGAGGAGCTGGGCGACGTCCTGCTGCAGGTGTTCTTCCACTCCCGGATCGCCGAGGAGCACCCGACCGAGCCGTTCACCGTCGACGACGTGGCCGGGGACATCGTCGAGAAGCTGATGTACCGGCACCCGCACGTGTTCGGGGACGCCGAGGCCGGCGGCGCCGCCGAGGTGGAGGCGAACTGGGAGCAGCTGAAGGCGGCCGAGAAGGCGGACCGCGAGTCGGTGCTGGACGGCGTGCCGGCCGGGCTGCCCGCGCTGGCGTACGCGGCGAAGCTGGTGTCCCGGGTGCGCCGGGCGGGCTTCACCGGGGTGCCGGACGAGCCGTACGAGCTGCCCGCCGAGCTGACCGCCGACTCGGCGGGCCGGCTGCTGCTCGCGGTGGCGCAGCGGGCGCACGACGCCGGGGTGGACGTGGACGCGGCGCTGCGGTCGGCCGCGCGCGGTTACCGGGACGCGGTGCGCGCGGCCGAGGGCCTCGGGCCGGCCGGGGAGCCGGACGGGGAGTAGCGGTTCAGGCCGCCGTGGCGGCGGGCTCGGGCCGCCGCTGCGGCGGAACGAGCTCGCCGATGGCCTCGCCGACGAGGACGACCAGTTCGGCGAGCCGCTCCAGGTCGAGGTGGGCGGGCAGTTCGGCCAGCGAGATGATCCGCTCGCCGCCCGGGCCGGCCACGGCGAACAGGTCGATCGGTCCGAGGTGCTTCTCGGCGGTGTCCACGAGGGCGGCGACGTCGCTGGGGCGGCGGATGTCGCCGCAGACGCCGACGACGGGGCAGCCCGGCCGGTCGAGTTCGGCGGCGAGGTCCTCGGCGATGCCGACGTGCTGGTCGGCGATCAGCATGCCGACGGTGCCGGCCGCGGCGAACCGGCGGGCGAGGCCCGCGCCCGACCCGCCGTCGAGGACCGCGACGACGACGACTGACCCGCTGACCCGCATGGCCTGCTCCTCCCTGTGGGCGACACCGCACCGCGCCCACGCGTACTGCGGAGGATCGTAGGCACGTCCCGATCCCCCGCAACAGGGATTACCCCTCAGGTGACCAGGCTCACGCCCGCCCCGCGGCCAAGAGTCGGCCAAGAGCTGTCCACGGACCGGCCACGGACCGGCCACGGACCGGCCACGGACCGGCCGGGAACCGGCAACGCGGCGGCAACCGACCGGCCACCGGCCGTCGGGCGCGCCGGAGGCGGTCCGTCGGAGGGAGGGCGGTCCCGTCGCACCGGATACGGTCGATCCATGCCAGCTCAGCCCCACCCCGCCCGGCCCGCCGCCGCGCCGTCCGACGCCCCCGCCCCGCAGCTGTTCACCTGGGAGTTCGCCGCCGACCCGTACCCCGCCTACGCCTGGCTGCGCGAGCACGCCCCGGTGCACCGCACCACGCTGCCGAGCGGCGTCGAGGCCTGGCTGGTGACCCGGTACGCGGACGCCCGGCAGGCGCTCGCGGACAGCCGGCTGTCGAAGAACCCGGCGCACCACAGCGAGCAGGCGCACCGCACCGGCCGGGTGGGCATCCCCGGGGAGCGGCAGGCGGACCTGATGACCCACCTGCTGAACATCGACCCGCCGGACCACACCCGGCTGCGCCGGCTGGTGTCGAAGGCGTTCACCCCGCGCCGGGTGGCCGAGTTCGAGCCGCGGGTGCAGCAGCTCACCGATCGGCTGATCGACGGCTTCGCGCAGCGCGGTTCGGCGGACCTGATCCACGAGTTCGCCTTCCCGCTCCCCATCTACGCGATCTGCGACATGCTCGGGGTGCCGTCCGAGGACCAGGACGACTTCCGCGACTGGGCCGGCATGATGCTGCGACACACGAAGCCGGGCCAGGGCGGCAGCCAGCGCGGCGGCGTGGGGCGGGCGGTGAAGCGGATGCGGGCGTACCTGCTGGAGCTGATCCACCGCAAGCGGGCGGACCTCGGGGACGACCTGATCTCCGGTCTGATCCGGGCCAGTGACCACGGCGAGCACCTGACCGAGAACGAGGCCGCGGCGATGGCCTTCATCCTCCTCTTCGCGGGCTTCGAGACCACCGTGAACCTGATCGGCAACGGCACGTACGCGCTGCTGCGCAACCCGGAGCAGCGCCGGCTGCTGCAGGAGTCGGTGGCGCGCGGGGAGAGCGCGCTGCTGGAGACCGGGATCGAGGAACTCCTGCGCTACGACGGGCCGGTGGAGCTGGCGACCTGGCGGTTCGCGACCCGCCCGCTGACCATCGGCGGGGTGGACATCCCGGTCGGTGACCCGGTGCTGGTGGTGCTGGCGGCGGCGGACCGCGACCCGGCCCGGTTCGCGGCCGAGAACACCCTGGACCTGGCCCGGACGGACAACCCCCACCTGGGCTTCGGGCACGGCATCCACTACTGCATCGGCGCCCCGCTCGCCCGGCTGGAGGGACGTGCCGCGCTGGCCACGCTGCTCTCCCGGCTGCCGGACCTGCGGCTCGCGCAAAGCCCGGATGACCTGCGCTGGCGCGGCGGTCTGATCATGCGTGGGCTGCGCGAACTGCCGGTGGAATTCAGCCCGGAGAGCCGCTCCCCGCACACCCCTCCGCACACCCCTCCGCAGGCCCCGTCCGGGCCCGCGACAGGCTGAGACCGCGCTGATAGAGGTCGCCGACCGCCCGCCGACGGGGTGTGAACACCCATCAATCCGGACATAACGCCGCCGTTGGTAGGCGATCGGATACGGGCCGTAATTGTCGTGTGATATCTGCGATATGAGCTTGTGATCGGTCTGATGATCTGTCTACTCTCCCTGGAGTTCGCAGCTGCGGACCTCGTGCGCGGAACGCCGAATCCTGCCCGCCGCGCCACGGGAAACCGACCAGACCCTGGGCAGGGGCGGGGGAACCAGGTTTGTTGCCGTCTCCCACGGCTTGGGGTGAAGCCGCCTGAGCGGAATCGTTTCCGCGTACGGCGGCCGGGCCACCTCCCGGTCCGAACCCGACAGCTCACCTCGCAGGCGTGCGGAGAGGGACCTCTTCATGCTGTTCGTTGGAACTGGCCGCCACCGTCGTCGCACCCAGACCGAGAAGGCCATCGCCGTCGCCGGTGTGGCCGGCGTCGGACTCGCGATGCCGCTCCTCACCGCCACCGGCGCCTCCGCCGCCCCGGCCTCCACGTGGGACTCCGTCGCCCAGTGCGAGAGCGGCGGCAACTGGAGCATCAACACCGGCAACGGCTTCTACGGCGGCCTCCAGTTCACCTCCAGCACCTGGAAGGCGTACGGCGGCACCGCCTACGCGGCGCAGGCCAACCAGGCCAGCAAGGCCCAGCAGATCTCGGTCGCCGAGAAGGTCCTGGCCTCGCAGGGCCCGGGCGCCTGGCCGGTCTGCTCCCAGAAGGCCGGTCTGACCAAGGGCGGCGCCCCGGCCGTGGTCGACACCTCCTCGGACGCCAAGCCGCAGTCCGCCGCCAAGCAGCAGGCCCCGAAGCCCGCCGCCAAGCCGGCCGAGAAGCCGGTCGCGCAGCAGCCCGTCGCCCAGAAGCCGGTGCAGAGGCCCGCCGCGCAGCCGGTCCAGCAGGCCGCCCCGCAGCAGCAGGCGCAGGCTCCGGGCTTCTCCGGTCATGCCGGCTGGGACGCCGACGCCAAGGTGTACTGGTACCAGAACAACGGCGCCTGGTACTGGACCAGCCACCAGAGCGTCTACCAGCAGTACGCCGGCCAGGCCGCCGCCCAGCCGCAGTACGCCCCGCAGGCCGCGCAGTCGGCCCCGCAGGCCACCGGCCACGACTACACCGTGCGCGCCGGTGACACCCTGTCGACCATCGCCGCCGCCCAGGGCGTGTCCGGCGGCTGGCACGCGCTGTACGACCAGAACCACGCCACCGTCGGCGGCGACCCGAACCTGATCATGCCCGGCCAGGTGCTGCACCTCGGCTGAGCCGTCGGGCCCGGTGCCGACGCCCGTCGGCGCCCGACGCCGACACCGTTCCACCCCGCCGTCCGAAGGGGACCGGTCCTACCGGTCCCCTTCGTCCGCATTCGCCCGCTCCGGTGGGACAAGCTGGGGCAAGCAGGTGAACTACCGGTGCGTAGCGGGGCCACACGTTGAGACGGGACCGAGGCGGACGTGGCCCCGGGAGCCCGGGCGGTTAGGCTCTGGTCGTAACGACTCCGCAATCGTCCTGCTGACAGCACCACCGTCAGACCGGACCCTGCTTCCGCAAGGAGATGCCTCGTGCCGTCCATCGATGTCGTCGTAGCCCGTGAGATCCTCGACTCCCGCGGCAACCCCACGGTCGAGGTCGAGGTCGGCCTCGACGACGGCAGCACGGGTCGTGCCGCTGTCCCGTCGGGTGCCTCCACCGGTGCCTTCGAGGCCCTGGAGCTGCGCGACGGCGACAAGAACCGCTACTTCGGCAAGGGCGTCGAGAAGGCCGTCCTGGCCGTCATCGAGCAGATCGGCCCGGAGCTGGTCGGCTACGACGCCACCGAGCAGCGCCTGATCGACCAGGCCATGCTGGACCTGGACGCCACCCCGGACAAGTCCTCGCTCGGCGCCAACGCCATCCTGGGCGTCTCGCTGGCCGTCGCGCACGCCGCCTCCGAGGCCAGCGACCTGCCGCTGTTCCGCTACCTGGGCGGCCCGAACGCGCACGTCCTGCCGGTCCCGATGATGAACATCCTCAACGGCGGCTCGCACGCGGACTCCAACGTCGACATCCAGGAGTTCATGATCGCCCCGATCGGCGCGGAGTCCTTCTCCGAGGCCGTCCGCTGGGGCGTCGAGGTCTACCACACGCTCAAGGGCGTGCTGAAGGAGCGCGGCCTGTCCACCGGCCTGGGCGACGAGGGCGGCTTCGCCCCGAACCTGGACTCCAACCGCGAGGCCCTGGACCTCATCGTCGAGGCCATCCAGAAGGCCGGCTACGTGCCCGGCCGTGACGTCGCGCTGGCCCTGGACGTCGCCTCCTCCGAGTTCTACGAGGACGGCGCCTACCAGTTCGAGGGCAAGGAGCTCACCTCCGCCGAGCTCATCGAGTACTACGCCGAGCTGGTCGCCGCGTACCCGCTGGTCTCCATCGAGGACCCGCTGGACGAGTCGGACTGGGACGGCTGGAAGGCCATGACCGACAAGCTGGGCGACAAGGTCCAGCTGGTCGGCGACGACCTGTTCGTCACCAACCCGGCCCGCCTGGCCCGCGGCATCGAGACCGGCACCGCCAACGCGCTGCTGGTGAAGGTGAACCAGATCGGCTCGCTGACCGAGACCCTGGACGCCGTCGAGCTGGCCCAGCGCAACGGCTACCGCTGCATGATGTCGCACCGCTCCGGCGAGACCGAGGACGTCACCATCGCCGACCTGGCCGTCGCCACCAACTGCGGCCAGATCAAGACCGGTGCCCCGGCCCGCTCCGAGCGCGTCGCCAAGTACAACCAGCTGCTGCGCATCGAGGAGATCCTCGACGACGCCGCCGAGTACGCCGGCCGCGGCGCCTTCCCGCGCTTCAAGCACGAGGGCTGACGCGCACGGCCCGCACGAGGGCCGGGCGCTCCCGGTAGCGCACGCCTGACCGGTGCCCCGCCGTTCACCCCGTAGGGTGGACGGCGGGGCACCGTCGCGACCAGGAGGGGATACGGGAGATGGCTGGCTGGAGGATCCCGGGCTTTTCCGCCCGGCCCCGGTTCACGAGCCGGGCGACCGTCCTCGTCCTGGTGCTCTGCTCACTGGTGGCGATCCTCGCCTACCCGACGCGGCAGTTCATCTCGCAGCGCGCCGAGATCTCCGCCCAGCGGGCGAAGGCCGACCACGCGCGCCAGCAGGTCGAGCAGCTGCGCCGGGAGAAGGCCCGCTGGCAGGACCCGGAGTACGTCAAGGCGCAGGCCCGCGCCCGGCTGCACTACGCGGTGCCGGAGGAGACCCCGTACATCGCGGTGGACCCGGCCGGCCAGGGCGCCCGATCCTCCGTGCCCGCCGCGCCCGCCTCCTCCGGCGGTACGGCGCAGGCCGCCAAGCCCTGGTACGCCAGCATCTGGGACTCGGTGGACGCCGCCGACACCGCCGCGGCGGCCCCCGCCACCCCCCTTCCCCTCCCACCGTCCCCCGTTGGAGACACCTCCCCCCATGACCACTGAGAACCACCCCACCGTCTCCGACGCCGACGTCGCGGCCATCGCCGCCCAGCTCGGCCGGGTGCCGCGCGGCCTGCGCGGCGTGGCGCACCGCTGCCCCTGCGGCAACCCGGACGTCGTGGAGACGGCGCCCCGGCTGCCGGACGGCACGCCGTTCCCCACGCTCTACTACCTGACCTGCCCCAAGGCCGCCTCGCTGATCGGCACCCTGGAGGCGGAGGGCGTGATGAAGGACCAGAGCGCCCGGCTCGCCGAGGACCCGGAGCTGGCCGCCGCCTACCAGAGGGCGCACGAGGACTACATCGCCCGGCGCGACGCGATCGAGGTGCTGGAGGGCTTCCCGAGCGCCGGCGGCATGCCGGACCGGGTGAAGTGCCTGCACGTGCTGGTCGGCCACTCGCTGGCGGCCGGCGAGGGCGTCAACCCGCTCGGCGACGAGGCGATCGGCATGCTGGAGGACTGGTGGGCCAAGGGCCCGTGCGTCTCCCCGGCCGAGGTCGAGGCCGCCGGTGAGCGGGTCGCCCGCAACCGCGCCAAGGAGCAGGACCACGAGGCCGTGATCGCGGCCAAGGAGCAGAAGACCGCCGAGCGCGCCGCGAGGAAGCGGGCCGCCGAGGAGGCCGCGGCGGAGCAGGAGTCCGAGTGAGCACGACCCGCGTGGCCGCGATCGACTGCGGCACCAACTCGATCCGCCTGCTGGTCGCCGACCTCGACCCCGAGACCGGCGCGATCACCGACCTGGACCGCCGGATGATCGTCAACCGGCTGGGCCAGGGCGTGGACCGGACCGGTCGGCTGCACCCGGACGCGCTGGCCCGCACCTTCGCGGCCTGCCGGGAGTACCAGGAGATCATCTCCGGTTTCGGCGTGGGCCCCGAGCGGGTCCGCTTCGTCGCCACCAGCGCCTCGCGGGACGCCGAGAACAGCGACGAGTACGTCAAGGGCGTGCGCGACATCCTGGGCGTCGAGCCCGAGGTGGTGAGCGGCGAGGAGGAGGCGCACCTCTCCTTCGTGGGCGCCACCAAGGAGCTGACCGGCGGTCAGTTCCCCGGCCCGTACCTGGTGTTCGACCTGGGCGGCGGCTCCACCGAGTTCGTGCTCGGGACGGACGACGTGCAGGCGGCGCGCTCGGTGGACATCGGCTGCGTGCGGCTCACCGAGCGGTACTTCGGCGACGCCGAGCTGCCCTCCGAGGAGCAGGTCGCGGCCGCCCGGGCGCACGTCCGCGCCGAGCTGGACCGGGCCGAGGAGGTGGTCCCGCTGACCGGCGCGGCCACCCTGGTGGGCCTGGCCGGGACGGTCACCACGGTGTCCGCGATCGCCCAGGACCTGCCCGGCTACGACTCCGAGGCGATCCACCACTCGCGGATCGGCCGGGACCGGGTCGCCGAGATCACCCGGTGGCTGCTGGCCGCCACCCACGCCGAGCGGGCGGCGATCCCGTCGATGCACCCGGGCCGGGTGGACGTGATCGCGGCCGGGGCGCTGGAGCTGCTGGAGATCATGGAGCGCACCGGCGCCGCCGAGGTGGTCGTCAGCGAGCACGACATCCTCGACGGCATCGCCTGGGGTATTGCCCGCTGACCCAGTGCGGGACTTACCCGAACCGGCCCCGGCACCCCTTTCGGGGGGTCGGGGCCGGAGCGCGCCCGGCCCGGCCGGAAAAGTTCGTGAATTTCTTCACATGGCGATCCGGCCATTCGCGGCACCGGCTCGCCCGCTACGTCCGAAATGTGGGACCGAAGGCCCGTCGGCGGAATGGCCCATGGGATCGCAGGCCAGGCCTCGGTTGAGGTTTGAAAATCGAAATCACGCGCGGGAACCCCGGCCCTGTGCGGATCGTTGCTGCTCAGGCCGGTGGTGCTCCGGCGCGCGTCCGCGCGGGGCCGTCCAGGGGTGGAGGCCGCCGTGCCGGGCCCGTTTTTGCGGCCGCGCAGTGTAGCACGGGGGGTCCGTCAACTTGTGACCGGCCTCACGAAGGCTGCTCCGGACGGTGCTGGATACTTTCGGATATGAGCACCACGGAGCGTCCTCGCATCCTCATTGTCGGCGGTGGTTACGTCGGCCTGTATGCCGCGATGCGCATCCTCAAGAAGATGCGTTACGGCGAAGCGACCGTCACGGTCGTGGACCCGCGGTCGTACATGACGTACCTGCCCTTCCTCCCCGAGGCGGCCGGCGGCAACGTCGCGCCCCGCAACCTCGTCGCGCCGCTGCGCAGCGCCCTCAAGCAGGCGGAGGTGCTGACCGGGTCCGTCACCGGCATCGACCACGCCCGCAAGGTCGCCACCATCCAGCCGGCGGCCGGCGACAGCTACGAGCTGCCCTTCGAGTACCTGGTCGTCGCGACCGGCTCGGTCTCCCGCACCTTCCCGATCCCGGGTCTGGCGGAGAACGGCATCGGCATGAAGACGGTCGAGGAGGCCATCGGCCTCCGCAACCACGTCATGGCCCAGCTCGACAAGGCCGAGTCCACCACGGACCCGGAGGTCCGCCGCAAGGCGCTGACCTTCGTCGTGATCGGTGGCGGCTTCGCCGGCATCGAGACGGTCGCCGAGATCGAGGACATGGCCCGCGACGCGGCCAAGCTGTACAAGACCGTCAGCCGTGACGACATGCGCTTCGTCGTGGTCGAGGCGGCCAACCGCATCCTCCCCGAGATGGGCCCGGACCTCGGTCTGTGGACCAAGGAGAAGCTCGAGGAGCGCAACATCGAGGTCTACATCGAGACCTCCATGGACTCCTGCGTCGACGGCCACGTCATGCTGAAGAACGGCATGGAGATGGACGCCTCCACCATCGTGTGGACGGCCGGCGTGAAGCCGAACCCGGTGCTGTCCGAGTTCGGCCTGCCGCTGGGCCCGCGCGGCCACGTCGACACCGCGCCGACCCTCCAGGTCCAGGGCTTCGACTACGTCTGGGCCGCCGGCGACAACGCCCAGGTGCCGGACCTCGCCGCGGGCGAGGGCGCCTGGTGCCCGCCGAACGCGCAGCACGCCTGCCGCCAGGCCGTCGTCCTCGGCGACAACGTGATCTCCGGCATGCGCGGCTTCCCGCAGAAGGAGTACAAGCACAAGAACCTGGGTGCGGTCGCCGGTCTCGGCCTGCACAAGGGCGTGGCGATCCTCTTCGGCAAGTACAAGCTGAAGGGCCGTCCGGCCTGGTGGTTCCACCGCCTGTACCACGGCGCGATGGTGCCGACCTTCAACCGCAAGGTCCGCGTCTTCACCGACTGGACGCTCGCGATGTTCCTCAAGCGCGAGATGGTCGGCCTCTCCCAGATGGAGCGGCCGCAGCTGCCGATCCAGGAGGTCACTCCGCCCACCAAGCCCGTCGAGGCCGCCAAGCCGGCCGCCGACAAGGAACTCGCGAGCAAGTAGGCGACTGAGACCCCGGTGTGGGAGCACCGGGGTATGAGTCGGAGGCCCTCCGCCCGGCAGCGTTGCCGGACCACGACCTCCGTGGTGCTCAGCCGGCCGTGCGACCGGGCGGAGTACAGAAGTAGAAGGTCCCCTGCCGAAACCCTCCGGCAGGGGACCTTTCTCGTCGCGGGACCGGTCAGTCGGTCTTGATGCTCGACAGGATGTCCAGCTTGGACGCCCGGCGGGCCGGCCAGATCGCGGCCACCAGGCCGACCACCCCGGCCAGCGCCAGGAACAGCGCCAGCTGGCCGTACGGCAGGACCGTGGTCAGCCCGGAGAGGCTGGACTTCAGGGTGCCGTTGATCGCCCAGGCGATGAAGCAGCCGAGCAGCAGGCCGATGCCGGCGCCGAACAGCGAGATCACGACGGACTCCAGACGGACCATCCGCTTGATGCCCGAGCGGTCCAGGCCGATCGCCCGCAGCATCCCGATCTCGCGCTTGCGCTCGAAGACCGACATCGCCAGCGTGTTGACCACGCCCAGGATCGCGATCAGGACCGCCATCCCCAGCAGGCCGTACATCAGGTTCAGCGCGAAGGTGATGGTCTGGCTGAACTCGTCCCGGACGTCCTGCTTGGACTTCACGTCGATCACCGGGTTGGCGCCGGTGGCGTCCTTGAGCGACTGCTTGAGGCCGTCGGTGGCGCCGTCCCGGCCCTTGACCAGGACGTCGGAGATGTACGGCTTCGGCTCGTGCTCGGCGATCTCGCTGTTGGCCAGCATGACCGGGCCGAGCATGCCGCCCGACTTGTAGACGCCGCCGACGGTGAGCCGGCCGGTGGTCTCGTCCGGGAAGGCGACGTCCAGCACCGAGCCGGTGGTGGCGTTCAGCTTCTTGGCGGCGTCCTCGTCGAGCAGCAGTTGGCCCTTGCCGAAGCCGGCGGTCGAACCGCTGGTCAGCTCGACGTCGGCGAGCTGGTCCAGGACGGCGGCGTCCAGGCCGCTGACCGCCTTGGTGGTGCCGTTGAGCTCCCAGTACGCGGTCGTCATCGCGGAGGAGGCGGCGACCCCGGGAGCCTTGGCGATCTGGGCGGGCACCTGTTCGGACAGGCTCATGCCGTTGGCGGCCCCGATGATGAAGTCGGCCTTCATCGAGCTGGTGACGGCCCGGTCGACGGTGTCGTTGACCGAGGCGCCGATCACCGTGAGGCCGGTGACCAGGGTCAGACCGATGGTCAGCGCGGCGGCGGTGGCCGCGGTGCGGCGCGGGTTGCGCACCGCGTTCTGCTGGGCGAGCTTGCCCGGGGTGCCGCCGAGGCCGCGCAGCAGCGGGCCGACCAGCGCGACCACCGGACGGGAGAGCAGCGGCAGCAGGACGAACACGCCGATCAGGGCCAGGAAGGCGCCCAGGCCGACCGGCAGCCGGCCGTCGGAGTTGCCCAGCGAGGCCCCGTAGCCGATCAGCGCGAGGCCGCCGCCGGCGAGCACCGAGCCGATCGTGTTGCGGACCACCAGGCTCTTCTGGGAGACCGGCTGGTCGCCGCTGCTCATCGCGGCCACCGGGGCGATCCGGGAGGCGCGCATGGCGGGCAGCAGGGCCGACATGACCGTCACCACGACGCCGACCACGACCGTCACCACCACGGTGAGCGGCTTGATCACCAGCGAGCCGTTCGGCATGTTCTCGTTCAGCGAGCCGATCAGCGACTGCATCCCGGCGCCGATACCGATGCCGGCGAGCAGGCCGGCCACGGCGGAGACGGTGCCGATCAGCAGGGCCTCGATCAGCACCGACCGGGTGACCTGCTTGCGGCTGGCGCCGATGGCGCGCAGCAGGGCCAGCTCTTTGGTGCGCTGGGCGACCAGCATGGTGAAGGTGTTGGCGATGATGAAGATGCCGACGAAGAGCGAGATGAAGGCGAAGACCAGGAGCATCGTGCGCATGCTGCTGGTGCCCTGGGTGATCAGCTCCTGCTCGTCGGCCTTGAGCTTGGCGCCGGTCTCGACGTCGAACTGGTGGCCGGACGGCACCTTGGGCTGGACCTCGGCGAGCAGCGCGTCCTGGCTGGTGCCGGCCTTGGCGGTGAGCACGATGCTGCTGAAGCGGCCCGGCTCCAGCAGGGTCTGCTGGGCGGTGGCCTTGTCGAACAGGGTGAGCGTGCCGCCGGTGTTCACGACCGGGTCGTCGGTGGTGAAGACGCCGGTGAGCTTCGCCTCGACGACCGGGCCGTTGGCGGCGACCCGGACGGTGTCGCCGACCTTGTAGCCGCCCTTGTCGGCGGTCCTGCGGTCGAGCGCGACCTCCTTGGCGGCCTTCGGGCCCTGGCCCTCGACCATCGGGTAGCGCGGGTCCTTGCCGTCCTGGCCCGGCGCGAAGTTGGCGCCCTTGGCGGCCCAGACCTGGCCGATCAGGTCGCCCTTCTTGTCGGCGACGCCGGTGAAGCCGCTGACCACGCCGCGGGCGCCGGCGGTGCCGGGCAGGGCGGCCAGCTGCTGGACGGTGGCGTCGGTGAGGGTGGCCGAGCCGCTCTCGCTCTTCTGCCGGGCGGAGGCGGTGGAGCCGGCCGCGCGGTCCACCACCTGGACCGAGACGTCGGAGTAGCTCTTGGAGTTGCTGTCCCGCATGGCCTTGCCGAAGGTGTCGGAGAAGACCATGGTGCCGGCCACGAAGGCGGTGCCGAGCATGACGGCCAGCGCCGTCATCAGCAGTCGGCCCTTGTGGGCCAGCACGTTGCGCAGTGCGGTGCGATACATGGGGTGTCCTGGGAAGGGGGTCGGTGAGCGGGCTACGGCTGCGGCGGGGTCAGCTGGTGCGGCCCTTGGCGTCGAAGCGGCGCATGCGGTCCAGGACGGTGTCGGCGGTGGGGTTGTGGAGTTCGTCGACGATCCGGCCGTCGGCGAGGAAGACGACGCGGTCGGCGTAGGAGGCGGCGACCGGGTCGTGGGTCACCATGACGACGGTCTGGCCGAGTTCGCGCACGGAGTTGCGCAGGAAGGAGAGGATCTCGGCGCCGGAGCGGGAGTCGAGGTTCCCGGTGGGCTCGTCGGCGAAGATGATGTCGGGCTTGCCTGCCAGGGCGCGGGCGCAGGCGACGCGCTGCTGCTGGCCGCCGGAGAGCTGGGAGGGGCGGTGGCTGAGGCGGCCGGAGAGGCCGACGGTGTCGACGACGCGGTCCAGCCAGGGCTTGTCGACCTTGCGGCCGGCGATGTCCATCGGGAGCGTGATGTTCTCCAGGGCCGTCAGGGTGGGGAGCAGGTTGAAGGCCTGGAAGATGAAGCCGATGTGGTCGCGGCGCAGCTGGGTGAGCTGCTTGTCCTTGAGGCCGACGAGCTCGGTGTCGCCGATGGTGGAGGAGCCGGAGGTGACGGTGTCGAGGCCGGCCATGCAGTGCATCAGGGTGGACTTGCCGGAGCCGGAGGGGCCCATGATGGCGGTGAACTCGCCCTGGGGGAAGACCACGCTGACGTTGTCGAGGGCGACGACGCGGGTCTCCCCCTCCCCGTAGACCTTGTTCAGGCCGGTGGCTCGGGCGGCCGCCAGGCCGGTGCGGACGGCGGTTGCGGTCGACGTGGTCACGGGGGGCTCCTTGTGCTCGCGGACTTGTACCTCCATGTTCCGTGACCTGATCATGGTCCTGCGTCGCTCCGCCGGACGGTTGGCCCTACCACCGCTGGGCGTACGGCAGGGGTGGGCCCCTCCTCCTGCGGTATGACGTGAACCCTGAGGCGACGGGATGGCCGGAACGGATATCCTTCGTGGCCGAATCCCGGACAGTTCGTCAGATGGCAAGGAAACATGACAACTTCCGGGGCTGGGAACATGCGAAAGGGTGAGCCGGGCGACTAGGCTCAGGGGGGTCTCGCAGACGCCCGGATGGTGGAACGCAGACACGGGCAGCTTAAAACTGCTTGGCCGCGAGGCCGTGCCGGTTCGAGTCCGGCTCCGGGCACCGATTCACCCGGCGGGGGCGCCGACGGCGTCCCCGCCGGACGTTGTTCACCGGATCCTCCTCGCGGCGTATCCCGGAATTTTTGCCAAGCCATTACCCTTGTGCAAGGAGCGGTGCAGTGCCGCCACGGAGGGAATGAGCACATGAGAAGCAGCAACCCGGTCTTCTCGCGGGAGGGGTCCTTCACCCGCGACACCGGCTACGCGGGGTTCGGCACCACCGCGCAGGCCGGGAGCCCGTACGGCAACAACCCCTACGCGGGGACGCCCTACGCCCAGCAGCCGGGCCAGGCCCCGATGACCGACGAGCAGCTCTACGAGCTGTACAACGGCCCGTCGGCCGGTCCGGCCGCCACCGGGCGGATGACGCTGGACGACGTGGTCGCCCGCACCGCCATGACGCTGCTGACCCTCGTCGTCGCCGGCGCGGTGGCCTGGTTCGCGCTGCCGTTCGAGAACTTCGGCTTCGCCATCGCCGCGAGCCTGGTGGCCATGGTCGTCGGCCTGGTGGTCTCCTTCAAGCGCAGCGTCAGCCCGCCGCTGATCCTGACCTACGCGGCCCTCCAGGGCTTCGCGATGGGCGCCGTCTCGCACGCCTTCAACACCATGCTGAACGGCATCGTGATCCAGGCCGTGCTGGGCACCGCGGCGGTCTTCGCGGCGATGCTGTTCGCCTACAAGAGCGGCCGGATCCGGGTCACCGCGCGCTACCAGCGGATCGGCATCGCGATCGCCATGGGCTTCGTGCTGCTGATGCTGGTCAACGTGGTCGCCTCGGCCTTCGGCGCCGACATGGGGCTGCGCTCCGGCCCGCTGGGCATCGTGGTCGGCCTGGTCGGCATCGGCCTGGGCGCCTTCTTCCTGTCGCTGGACTTCGCGGAGATCGAGACGGCCATCGCCCAGGGCGCCCCGCAGCGGGAGTCGTGGCGGGCCGCCTTCGGGCTGACCCTGTCGCTGGTCTGGATCTACATGGAGATGCTGCGCCTGATCGCGATCCTGCGCGGCGACGACTGACGGCCCCTCCCGCCGTGAACCACTGCCGCCGGGCCCCGGAGCACTCGCTCCGGGGCCCGGCGGCTTTCTCGCCTAGGCTCGCTGTCATGCATGACGTAGAGCACCTGGTCGAAGCCGTCGAGAAACTGGCGGATCGTTTCCGCTCGCTGCCGCAGAGCAAGCTGCTGGGCGCCGTGCCCGGGCACCCCTCGCGGGCGGCGGCCGGGCTGGAACTGGCCCGGTGGCTGGCCGGGGCGGCGCTGGCGGCCGAGGGCGGCCCGCGGCGGGAGCTCCCGGACGCCGGGGCCTTCGCGGTGGGGGACCAGCTGGCCGTCGCCGGGCACGACCTGGCGGCCGCGCTCGCGGCGCTGCCGGAGGACGCGGAGGTGGCGCTGCCGGACGGCCCGGTGGCGGCGGCCGAGGTGCTCGCCGCGGCGGTGGCCGCGGTGCGGGAGACGGCGGCCCTCTGCGGCTGAGCGCGGACGGGCGCGCGGCGGACGGAGCCGGACAGGCGGAAGGCCGGCCCGGGTCGTAACCCCCTGACCCGGGCCGGCCTTCGGCACGCCGTGAGCCGCGCGCCGGTGAGCCTGCGTCAGATGCTGGCGACCACCCGGTCGGCCAGCACGTACACGGCCTCCTCGTCGGTGGAGAAGGTCAGCGAGTACGAGCCGGAGAAGCGCGAGCCGCCGAGCAGCCGGACGTGCTCACCGGCGCGGACCGCGTCGATCAGCCGGTAGGCGGCCTCCCGGTCGCCCGGGGCCACGCAGAGCGTGGTGCCGTCGGCGAAGGCGTACACGTCCAGGGTGCCCAGCGGGCCCGGGCGGACGTCGACCAGGGCGACGGCCTCCTCGGCGAGGGTGGCCAGCCGGGTGTCGGTCCACTCCCGGGACGGCGCCTGGCTGGGCACGAAGTCGGGGTGCGAGGGGTGGCGGCGCGGGTCGGGCGCGGCGACGGCGGCCTCCTCGACGGCCGGGTCGGTGTCCAGCAGCCCGGCCTCCAGGCCGGTGGCCAGCAGGTCGGCCTCGCGGCGGGCCCGGGCCTCCTTGGTCTCGCCGACCGGGTGGCCGGGGCGCAGCGGCACGCCGCCGTCGGTGCCGGGCGCGGCCGGGGCGGAGCCGCCCTCGCCGATCAGGTCCTCCAGCGCGGAGCGCAGCGCCTCGCCGAACTCCGGGTCCATCGTCCCGGCGTTGTCGACGGCGTCCTGCGGGCTGGTGGGGCGGGGGAAGAAGAGCGGCCACTCGTCGGTGCCGGAGAACGCACCGGAGAACGGAGAGTCGAACAGCGGCGCGTCCTCGGCCGCGCGGGCCTCCTGCTCGGCCCAGAACGCCCGGGCCTCGGTGATCTCCCGCTCGCGGTCGGCGGCGAGCGCCTCGGCGACGGCCCGGCGTATCGCGGCCTCGTCCACCGGGGCGGGCACGGCCGGGGCCGCGGTCCGCGCGTCCAGTCGGCGGGAGAGTCCGCGGAGGTGGAGCAGCACGGCGGTCGACACGGTGATCAGGATCAGCAGCAGGATGGTGTAGACGGCGCTCACGGAACGTACTCCTAGCGAGGAGCGGAACGGGGTTACGTGTCCACACTGCCGCATCCGGGGGTGTTACCGCAGGGGCGAATGCCCGATTGGTCCGTGACTTTCGCTCTTGTCCCCAAATTGTTAGGTAACACCGTTCTACGCAGTGGAGTTGATCCGCTCCGCAGTGTCGATTTCCGGGCCGGAAACGAAAGAAAAGAGGGCCGGATCGACCTCGCGGTGTGATCCGGCCCTCAATTACGGTGCGTCACTCCAAATGGGTGGTCCAGACCCTTCGGAGTGCGTTCGGAGGGTCAGCTGAGGCGCTCCAGCACCATCGCCATGCCCTGGCCGCCGCCGACGCACATGGTCTCCAGGCCGAACTGCTTGTCGTGCCACTGCAGGGAGTTGATCAGGGTGGTGGTGATCCGGGCGCCGGTCATGCCGAACGGGTGGCCGACCGCGATCGCGCCGCCGTTGACGTTCAGCTTGTCCAGGTCGACGCCGAGGTCGCGGTAGGACGGGATGACCTGGGCGGCGAAGGCCTCGTTGATCTCGACCAGGTCGATGTCGCCGATGGTCAGGCCGGCCCGCCGGAGCGCCTGCTTGGAAGCCTCGACCGGCCCGTAGCCCATGATCTCGGGGGAGAGCGCGCTGACGCCGGTGGAGACCACCCGGGCGAGCGGGGTGATGCCGAGCTCGCGGGCCTTGGTGTCGGACATGATGACCAGCGCGGCCGCACCGTCGTTCAGCGGGCAGCAGTTACCGGCGGTCACGGTGCCGTCCGGGCGGAACACCGGCTTCAGGCCCGAGACGCCCTCCAGGGTGACGCCGGCGCGCGGGCCGTCGTCGGTGCTGACCACGGTGCCGTCCGGCGTGGTGACCGGGGTGATCTCGCGCTCCCAGAAGCCGGCCTTGATGGCGGCCTCGGCGAGGTTCTGCGAGCGGACGCCGAACTCGTCCTGCTCGGCGCGGGTGACGCCCTTGAGCGCGGCCAGGTTCTCGGCGGTCTGGCCCATCGCGATGTAGGCGTCCGGCACCAGGCCGTCCTCGCGCGGGTCGTGCCACTCGCCGCCGCCCTCCTCCGCCCGCTTCTTGGTGCGGGCCTGGGCCTCGTCGAAGAGCGGGTTCATGGTGCCCGGCAGGCCGTCGGAGGTGCCGTTCACGCTGCGCGAGACGGTCTCCACACCGGCCGAGACGAAGACGTCGCCCTCGCCCGCCCGGATCGCGTGCAGTGCCATCCGCGTGGTCTGCAGCGAGGAGGAGCAGTAGCGGGTGATGGTGGCGCCGGGCAGGTAGTCCATGCCCATCTGGACGGCCACGATGCGGGCCAGGTTGTGGCCCTGCTCGCCGCCGGGCAGGCCGCAGCCCAGCATCAGGTCGTCGATCTGGCGCGGGTCGAGCTCCGGCACCTTGGCCAGCGCGGCCTGGATGATGTGGGCGGTCAGGTCGTCCGGCCGGACGTCCTTGAGCGAGCCCTTGAACGCCCGGCCGATCGGCGAACGGGCGGCGCTGACGATGACGGCTTCGGGCATGGCGGGCTCCTCGCTGAGTGACGGCGGACCTGACGTCCGGGAGGAAAGTTACCGTCTGGTAGATCAGGCGTCACCCGCGCCGGTGTGTGAGCTGGCCGACGTGTTCCCGGGGGCCGCACCGGCTTCCTTCCCGTCCTCCTGGGTGGCCGGGTGGATCCGCAGCCGGTGCCTCAGCTGGGCCCAGCGGCGGCCCGTGCCCTCCGCCGGCACGGCCGCCACCTCGGTGCCCTCCCGACCGGCCGCCGCGGCGGCGGCCACCGCGACCGGCAGCACGGTGCCGCCCGGGACGGCCGCGGCCGGGCGCTCCTCCTCCGGCCAGAGCCCGAGCACGGCGCAGACCGAGGGCAGCACGGCCATCGCGGCGGTCGCGTAGCCCTGGGCGGAGGGGTGGTAGCGGTCGGCGGCGAACATCTCCGGGCGCGCGGCGAACTCCGGGCCCAGCAGCGAGCCCAGCGAGACCGTCCGGCCGCCCGCCTCCACCACCGCGATGGTCTGCGCGGCGGCCAGCTGCCGGCTCAGCCGGCGGGCCACCCAGCGCAGCGGCGGCCGCACCGGCTTGATCGTGCCGAGGTCCGGGCAGGTGCCCACGACCACCTCGCAGCCGTTGGCGCGCAGCGCGGCGACGGCCTCGCCCAGCTGGCGGACGGCCAGCTGGGCCGGGCTGTGCCGGGTCACGTCGTTGGCGCCGATCATGATCACGGCGACGTCCGGACGGTGCGGCAGCGCCTGCTCCAGCTGGCCGGAGAGATCGGCGGAGCGTCCGCCGGAGCGGGCCACGTTGACCAGCCGGACCGGGCGCTCGGCCACCGAGGCGAGGCCGGCGGCCAGCAGCGCGCCCGGGGTCTCACCGGAGCGGGCCACCCCGAGGCCGGCGCCGGTGGAGTCGCCGAGGACGGCCAGGACCAGCGGGGCCTGCGGGGCGGCGGCGCGGTCGGCGAAGGCCTCCCCGTAGACGCCGTCGGCCCTGGGCGGGTGGGTCTCCAGGACGCCGATGGCCTGGACGGCGAGTTTGCTCTCGGTCACCAGCAGGCCGACCAGGCCCACCCCGAGCAGCCCGAGTCCGCCACCGCCGTAGGCCGCCGCGGTGGCGATCCGACGGGCCACCCGGGCCCGCGAGTCCTGTGCCCCTGGCATCCGGTGCCCCCTTCCCGTGCTCCCTGCCGGCCCCTCCGGGCCACGGCAACGCCTGCACAGCGCTCTTACCCGCACGCGGGCCGGGAGTACCGGGGGCGTCGGCGGAGGTGGGCCATTGGTGGCCGCGAGCCGGAGGGGAGCCACGGGGCGGTTGCCACGCCCTAGGCTTTGCAGTACCGAGAAGCACTCGCACGCCCAGAGACCGGGAGGACCCCCGTGCGGTACCACAATTCGATCATCGATCTGGTCGGCAACACGCCGCTGGTCAAGCTGAACAAGGTCACCGAGGGCATCAGCGCGACAGTGCTGGCGAAGGTCGAGTACTTCAACCCCGGCGGTTCGGTCAAGGACCGCATCGCGATGCGCATGATCGAGGCCGCGGAGGCCTCGGGCGCCCTCAAGCCCGGCGGCACCATCGTCGAGCCGACCTCCGGCAACACCGGCGTCGGCCTGGCGATCGTGGCCCAGCAGAAGGGCTACAAGTGCATCTTCGTCTGTCCCGACAAGGTCTCGACGGACAAGATCAACACCCTGCGGGCGTACGGCGCCGAGGTGGTCGTCTGCCCGACCGCCGTCGCCCCGGAGCACCCGGACTCGTACTACAACGTCTCCGACCGCCTGGTCCGGGAGACCCCGAACGCCTGGAAGCCGGACCAGTACTCCAACCCGGACAACCCGGCCTCGCACTACCACTCCACCGGCCCGGAGCTGTGGGAGCAGACCGACGGGAGGATCACCCACTTCGTGGCGGGCGTCGGCACCGGCGGCACCATCTCCGGCACCGGCAACTACCTGAAGGAGGTCTCCGGCGGCAAGGTCAAGGTGATCGGCGCCGACCCGGAGGGCTCGGTCTACTCCGGCGGCACCGGCCGTCCGTACCTGGTCGAGGGCGTCGGTGAGGACTTCTGGCCGACCGCCTACGACCGCTCCGTCGCGGACGGGATCGTCGCCGTCTCCGACAAGGACTCGTTCCAGATGACCCGCCGCCTGGCCAAGGAGGAGGGCCTGCTGGTCGGCGGCTCCTGCGGCATGGCCGTGGTGGCCGCGCTGGAGGTCGCCAGGAAGCTCGGCCCGGACGACGTCGTGGTGGTGCTGCTGCCGGACGGCGGCCGCGGCTACCTGTCGAAGATCTTCAACGACGACTGGATGGCCGACTACGGCTTCCTGCCCTCCTCCACGGACGAGGCGCACATCGGCGAGGTGCTGGCCCGCAAGGAGTCCATCGAGCAGGGCGGCGTCCCGCAGTTCGTCCACATGCACCCGAACGAGACGGTCGCCGAGGCGGTCCGGGTGCTGCGCGAGTACGGCGTCTCGCAGATGCCGGTGGTCTCCCCGGGCGCCGGGCACCCGGACATCATGGCCGGCGAGGTGATCGGCTCGGTGGTGGAGAAGCTGCTGCTGGAGGGCATCTTCGCCAAGGAGATCGAGCTCACCGACACGCTGGACAAGGTGATGTCCAAGCCGCTGCCGGTGGTCGGCTCGGGCGAGACCGTCACCAACCTGATGACCGTGCTGGAGAAGGCCGACGCGGCCGTCGTGCTGGTCGAGGGCAAGCCGCAGGGCATCGTCACCCGTCAGGACCTGCTGGGCTTCCTGACCGGGCGCGCCCAGCACTGACCCGCGGCCGGTGCGACCGCGGCGGCACCGACCGGCGCCGCCGACAGTCCGTCACCGGCCCGGCCCGGCCCGGCCCGGCGCGGCGAGACGGCCGGCCACCGACGGCCCGTCACCGCCACGCCGTCGTACCGCCCTTCCGCGGATGGATGCGGAGGATTCGTCCACGGGGGAAGTGGTACACCGGCGTCACCTGTCCGCAGCATGTGGTTAACACGGCTCGGGCATCGTGGTGGTCAACGGCAGGACGCCGAACGAGGCGACGGCAACCGTCCGGGAGCGGCTCCCCGGCGGGCGCGGTCGGCTCCGGACACGTCGGGCGGCCCTGACCCGGCCGCCGTGTCCTCCCGTCGCGGGAGGCGCCGTCGTCCCGCCCCTGCCCGGCTCCGGCCGGCTGACAGGGTGCGGCGGCTCCCGCGGCGGAACCGCGCCGCACGGCGCGTGTCCCCGTGGCTCCCGGGTGGGGGAGCCCGTGCGGGGAACGGTGGGGCCGGTCCTTCTCCGAGGGACCGGCCCTTCCGTTCGCGCCGTCCGTGCCGTTCGCGCCGGGCGCGCGGGGTGTGCTCCGGGCGGCCGCCCGTGCCGCACGCCGGGCGTGGCCGTCCCGTACGCTCGCACGCATGACCAGCACTGAAACGACCGACCAGGACGCCCCGCGCTACGTCCGGGTGAAGATCGAGCTCATCGCGGAGATCACCGACGAGGGCGCCCTCAAGGCGGCCGCCCTGGAGGCGGTCACCGCCGACGAGTACCTCGACGACGAGGAGCGCGCCCAGTCCGTCGAGGCCATCGAGGTGGACCCGTCGGGTTCGCTCGCCCACTTCATCGACCCCGTCGCCCTGCTGGGCGAGGTGCCCGGCGTGGAGCTCGCCTCGGCGACCTGGGAGTCGGCGCAGACCGAGTTCGACCCGGACAACGAGGAGTGGGACGAGTACCAGGTGGACGAGTCCGCCGAGTAGGACGCGGACGCCGGTCGACGGCGCCCGCCGTCACCACCCCCGAACGCCCGGTCCACCTCGCGGGCCGGGCGTTTCGTCCCTGTTCGTTGGCAAGTTGGGTCATCTCATACGATCGCTTACTCTTCGGTGATGGAACCGTGAACGGGCGGATTGCGTTTCTGTATCCGTAATGCCCGGGATGATCAGCAGGGAGACGCGACGTGACGGCACGGGACGGTCAGGGACGGGCGGCCGCAAGCAGCTGGAGCCGGCGCGGGGTCCTCGCCGGACTGATCGGCGCCCCCGTCCTGCTGCTGGCGGCCTGCAACGACGACACCGGCGGCAGCGGTAGCGGCGGTGGCAGCGGCTCCGGCTCCGGCGGAGCGAGCGGCACCCCGGGCTCCGGCGGTGCGAGCAGCACCCCGAAGACCTCGGCCGCGGTCATCACCGTCATCCCGGCCGACGGCGCCGCCTCCGCGAGCTTCAGCGAGCCGGTCAAGGTCACCGTCGCCAACGGCACCCTGAGCAGCGTCAAGGTCACCGACACCACCGGCAAGGAGCTGGCCGGCCAGCTCTCGGCCGACAGCACCAGCTGGACGTCCGCCGCCGCCCCCGCCAGCGGCACCAAGTACACCGTCGCCGCGACCGCCTTCGACAAGGACAAGCTGGAGGCGGACTCCAACGCCGTCTTCACCACGGCGACCCCCGCCAACACCTTCGTCGGCTACTTCACCCCCGAGGACGGCTCGACGGTCGGCGTCGGCATGCCGGTCTCGATCAACTTCAGCAAGCCGATCACCGACCGCAAGGCCGTCCAGCAGGCGATCACGGTGATAGCCGAGCCGGGGGTCGAGATCGTCGGCCACTGGTTCTCCAGCACCCGCCTCGACTTCCGGCCGCAGGAGTACTGGGCCAAGGGCACCAAGGTCACCCTCAAGCTCCGGCTCAAGGACGTCGAGGGCGCCAAGGGCGTGTACGGCACCCAGTCCAAGGACGTGAGCTTCACCATCGGCCGCGCCCAGACCAGCGTCGCCGACCTCGCCACCAAGAAGCTCACCGTCACCACCGACGGCCAGGTCAGCGCGGTGTACAAGATCTCCGGCGGCTCGCCCGAGCACACCACCTGGGGCGGCAAGATGGTGATCTCCGAGCAGTACACCCAGACCCGGATGAACTCGCAGACCGTCAACCTGGGCAGCGAGTACGACATCGCGGACGTGCCGCACGCCCAGCGCCTCAGCACCTCGGGCACCTTCATCCACGGCAACTACTGGTCCTCGCCGTCGATCTTCGGCGGCCAGAACACCAGCCACGGCTGCATCGGCCTCCAGGACGCCAAGGGCGCCCAGGACACCGGCACGGACGGCTACAAGTTCTACAAGTCCTCGATGATCGGCGACGTGGTCGAGGTCGTGAACTCCGGCGACAAGACGGTCGCCCCGGACAACGGCCTGAACGGCTGGAAC
Organism: Kitasatospora sp. NPDC001547; assembly: GCF_042894165.1. NCBI lineage: Bacteria > Bacillati > Actinomycetota > Actinomycetes > Kitasatosporales > Streptomycetaceae > Kitasatospora > Kitasatospora sp. NPDC001547. Next base: position 155,345 of record NZ_JBIAVL010000003.1, read on the forward strand.
ATGGGCTGGGCCGCCTGGAAGGCCGGCAGCGCCGTCTGACCCGGCTCCCCGATCCGGTCGGAAGAACTCCTCGGGAGGACCGAACCCCACGGCCCGCCCGAGGAGTCGAAGAGGTGTGAAACGCGAGCGGAGACAGCGCCAGGACGACGAGTTCAGCGCGTTCGTGGCCGGCTACGGCCACCGGCTGCTGCGGCTGGCCGAACTGCTGACCGGGGACCCGGACCGGGCGAAGGACATCGTGCAGTCCGCGCTGGAACGCGCCTACCTGAACTGGCACCGGATCACCTCGGACGACCCGAGCGCCTACGTCCGCCGGATCGTGGTCAACCAGCACCGCGACTGGTGGCGCCGGCTGCGCAACCACGAACTGCCCACCGAGCAGACCCCCGACCAGCCGTTCCCCGAGGACCTCGCCGAACGGCTGGCCGAGCGGGCCCTGCTGCACGAGGCGCTGGGCACCCTCACCCGCCGGGAACGGACGGTCGTGGTGCTGCGGTACTACGGGGACCTCGCCGAGGCCGACATCGCGGCCGAACTGGGCATCGCCCCGGGCACCGTGAAGAGCACGCTGCACCGGGCGATGGCCAAGCTGCGCGCCCTGCCCCAACTCGCCGACCGCTCCGGCGGGGCGGCGGACCCCACGACGCGCATCGAGGTGACGGTATGAGCTTCGAGGACCGGCTCGGCGAACTGCTCAAGGACGAGGACCCGTACGTGATCGGGCCGGACCCGGTGCCGATCATCGCCGCCGCCCGACGCCGCCGGGCCAGGCGCAGAGCCGGGACCGGGGCGGCCGCCGTGGCGGTGGCCCTGGTCTGCGGGATCACCGCGGTGACGGCCGGAGGCGCCCGGCCCGCCGGGCAGGTCGCGGGCGGGGCGGCGCCGGCCGCGGCTGCGCCGGCGGGGGCGGCGTCCCCGCCGCCCGTCACCGCGACGCCCACCGCCACGGCCGCCACTCCCACCCCGCAGGCGACCCCGAGCAGGCCGCCGCTCTCGCCGGTGTGGAAGGTCGCCGCCGGACAGGAGGTCGAGCCGGTCGACGGGCTCCGGCTGTCGGTGACCGCGACCAAGAACTGCCAGGACGCCGTCGACCGGACGACCGACGGCTACCAGGGCGTGTCGTGCGTCGACCTGAGCGACCCCGAGCTGCCGGTCGAACGGCCCGGCATCCTGACGGACCTCAGCCGGACGTCCGACCGCCTCCTCGTGCACGGCTTCTACCTGGGCCCGACCCCGGCCAGGATCATGGTCTTCGAGGGCGGCCGGGTCACCGTCGCCACCCTGCTCGTCACCGCGGGCATGAAGGACTGGGTCGGGTACTACGCCGTGCTGCCGGTGGTCGAACCGGAACCGCAGCCGGGCTGGAAGGCGCCCGCCGTCGGGGCCTACGACACCGACGGCAGGCTGCTGGCCGGTCGCGCCGGCCACACGGTGGACGGTGCCGAGGAGCAGCCGCCGGCCGTGCTCTGAGCCGCCCGGCTCGCCGTCGACCGGCTCACCGCTTCGCGTAGTCCGCGAAGCCCTGCCAGTCGACGATCACGCAGGGCTCCGGGCCCACCGTCCAGGCGTCGTGGCCGGGCGCGCAGGTCATGAAGTCCCCGGGGCCGATCTCGGACTCCTGGCCGTCGTCCATGACGATCCTCATCCGGCCGGAGACCACGTAGCCGGCGTGGGAGGCCTGGCAGCTGTCGGTCCCGGCGATCGGCTTCACGTGCTTGGACCACTGCCAACCCGGCTCGAACACGGCCCGGCCCACCGGGCCGCCGTCCAGGTTGACCAGCCGCAGCTCCCCCTTGCCCTCCTCGAAGGGGCGGACCTCCTCGGGATCGTCGAAGTTCCGCTGGTAGAGACCGGACATGGCGCACTCCTCTCCCACGAGGACGGCCCGGCCACCAGCGGGTGGCCGGGCCGTCCCTGCTGGCCCTTCCAGTCTGCGCCCCGATCGGGGACGGGTCACGTTGAGTGGCCGCTCCCCGGGGCGGGCCGGGGCGGGGGTCAGCCCCGGGTGCGGGCCACGCCGATCGGGCAGGAGGCCCCCGTGCCGCCGAGACCGCAGTAGCCGTTGGGGTTCTTGGCCTCCGACAGGTACTGCTGGTGGTACGGCTCGGCCGGGTAGAACGGCCCGGCCGGGGCGATCTCGGTGGTGATCGGGCCGTAACCGAGCGCGGTCAGCGACGGCTGGAACGCGTCCCGGGTGGCCGCCGCGGCCTCGGCCTGGGCGGGGGAGTGGGTGTAGACGGCGGAGCGGTACTGGGTGCCCACGTCGTTGCCCTGGCGGTTGCCCTGGGTCGGGTCGTGGGCCTCCCAGAAGGTCTTCAGCAGGCGCTCGTAGGAGATCACCGCCGGGTCGTACACCACCCGGACCGCCTCGGTGTGCCCGGTCAGCCCGCTGCACACCTCCTCGTACGTCGGGTTGGGGGTGTGGCCGCCCTGGTAGCCGACCAGCGTCGTCCAGACGCCGGGGAGCCGCCAGAAGGCGCGCTCGGCGCCCCAGAAGCAGCCGAGACCGAAGTCGGCCACCTCCAGGCCCTCCGGGTACGGGCCGGACAGCGGGTGCCCGAGCACGGTGTGCGGCTCGGTCAGGGTGAAGGCCGGGGCGGCCCGGCCGGGCAGCGCCTCGTCGGCGGGGACGAGCGAGGTCTTGTGGCGGTTGAACAGCACGGCCTGCTCCAGCGGGTCGGGAATCCTGGCGCAGGGTCCAACGCGGACGGCGGCCGCCGGATTCCGGCGGCGGCCCCGGGCCCCGGGCGGCGCGGCCGCGGCCCGCCGCACCCCCGCTCCCACCTGCGGGTTCCTCCCGGTTGCCGGTTCGTGCGGGCACGGCGGCGTTCGCACACTAGGCTCGGACCCATGACCGAGCACCAGCTTCCTCAGGGCTTCGAGACTCTCGCCATCCACGCGGGTCAGGAAGCAGATCCCCAGACCGGGGCCGTCGTCACGCCGATCTACCAGGTGTCCACGTACAAGCAGGACGGGGTGGGCGGCCTGCGGGGCGGCTACGAGTACAGTCGCAGCGCCAACCCGACCCGCACCGCGCTGGAGGAGTGCCTCGCGGCGCTGGAGGGCGGCGCCCGCGGCCTCGCCTTCGCCTCCGGCCTCGCCGCCGAGGACACCCTGCTGCGCACCGTCCTCAAGCCGGGCGACCACATCGTCATCCCCAACGACGCCTACGGCGGCACCTTCCGGCTGTTCGCCAAGGTGCTGACCCGCTGGGGCGTCGAGTTCTCGGTGGCCAACACCCAGGACCTGGCCACCGTCCGCGCGGCGCTGCGCCCCAACACCCGCGCGGTGTGGGTGGAGACCCCGTCCAACCCGCTGCTGGGCATCACCGACCTGACCGCGCTGGCCGAGATCGCGCACGGTGCCGGCGCACTCCTGGTGGTCGACAACACCTTCGCCAGCCCGTACCTCCAGCAGCCGATCTCGCTCGGCGCGGACGCGGTCGTGCACTCCACCACCAAGTACATGGGCGGCCACTCGGACGTGGTCGGCGGTGCGCTGGTGCTGGCCGACGCGGCCCTCGGCGAGGAGGTCGCGTACCACCAGAACGCGATGGGCGCCGTCTCCGGCCCGTTCGACGCCTGGCTGGTGCTGCGCGGCATCAAGACGCTGGGCGTCCGGATGGACCGGCACAGCGCCAACGCGGAGAAGGTCGCCGAGCTGCTGGCGAGCCACCCGAAGGTCAGCCAGGTGCTGTACCCGGGCCTGCCGGAGCACCCCGGCCACGACATCGCGGCCAAGCAGATGAAGGCCTTCGGCGGCATGGTCTCGTTCCGGGTCGCCGGCGGCGAGGAGGCGGCCGTCGAGGTCTGCAACCGCGCGCAGCTGTTCACCCTCGGCGAGTCGCTCGGCGGCGTCGAGTCGCTGATCGAGCACCCGGGCCGGATGACCCACGCCTCGGTGGCGGGCTCGGCCCTGGAGGTGCCGTCCGACCTGGTGCGCGTCTCGGTCGGCATCGAGTCGATCGACGACCTGCTGGCCGACCTCAAGCAGGCGCTCGGCTAAGGCCGTTGGGGCCCAGCGGCCCCGAACTGCCCCTGCTGGTCCGCCGTGTACGACTCCATCGCGAGGTTGAAGCGGGCCAGCAGGGCGCAGAACGCTCGCTGTTCCTCCGGCGGCCAGCCGGCCACCAGGCGGCGGGTCAACTCGGCCCGGCCGTCCCGGACTTCGGCGAGCCGGCCGGCGCCGTGCGAGGTCAGCGCGAGCCGTACGGCGCGGCGGTCGGCCGGGTCCTGCACCCGGCCGACCAGTCCGGCCGCGACCAGCGGGGCGACCTGGCGGGTCACCGTCGAGGAGTCCACGCCCAGCGCCTCGGCCAGCGCCTTGACGTTGGCCGGCCCGTGCCGGTCCAGCCGGTCGAGCAGCAGGTAGGCGGCCCGGTCCAGCGCTCCGACCCCGCCGCCGGAGGTCCGGACCTGCTCCATGCGGCGCGCGAACACCGCCAGCTGGTACTGGAGTTGGGTGTGCACGGGGTCGGTGCGGTCGGTGGCCTGGGGCGAGGTCGTCGTCATCGCGGCTCACGATCGTCGTGCGGTGAGGGAGGCTCAGAACCAGCAGGGTACGCGGGCCGGGCGGGCCCGGGAACAGGCCCGGCATCCCGGATTGCCGCCACCCCGCCCGTAGGCTGACGCCATGCGCAACTGGCCGATCACCCTCGACGACGTCCGCGGTGCCCAGAAGATGCTCGCCGGGGTCGCCCGGGTGACCCCGATGGAGGGCAGCCGGCACCTCTCCGGGCTGATCGGCGCACCGGTCCACCTGAAGTGCGAGAACCTCCAGCGCACCGGGTCCTTCAAGCTGCGCGGGGCGTACGTGCGGATCGCGGGACTCTCGCCGGTGCAGCGGGCCGGCGGGGTGGTGGCGGCGAGCGCCGGGAACCACGCCCAGGGGGTGGCGCTGGCGGCCGCGCTGCTGGGCGTGCGCTCCACGGTGTTCATGCCGGTCGCGGCGCCGCTGCCGAAGGTCGCGGCCACCCGGGAGTACGGCGCCGACGTGCGGCTGCACGGCGCCACCGTGGACGAGGCGCTGCAGGCCGCGCAGCAGTACGCGGAGGCGACCGGCGCGGTGTTCATCCACCCCTTCGACCACTGGGACGTGGTCACCGGCCAGGCGACCGTCGGCCTGGAGATCCTGGAGCAGTGCCCGGAGGTGCGGACCGTCCTGGTCGGGGTGGGCGGCGGCGGGCTGCTGGCCGGGATCGCGGCGGCGGTCAAGCCGCTGCGGCCGGACGTCCGGGTGGTCGGGGTGCAGGCGGCCGGCGCGGCGGCGTACCCGCCCTCGCTGGCGGCCGGGCGGCCGGTGTCGCTGGAGCACTTCGCCACCATGGCGGACGGGATCATGGTCGGACGCCCCGGCGACATCCCGTTCGAGGTGGTCGACACGCTGGCGGACGGCATCCGCACGGTCTCCGAGGAGGCGCTCTCGCGGGCGCTGCTGCTCGGGCTGGAGCGGCTGAAGCTGGTGGTCGAGCCGGCCGGGGCGGCCCCGATCGCGGCGCTGCTGGAGCGGCCGGACTCCTTCGAGGGCCCGGTGGTGGCGGTGCTGTCCGGCGGCAACATCGATCCGCAGCTGATGCAGCGGGTGCTGCGGCACGGGCTGGCGGCGGCCGGCCGCTACCTGTCGCTGCGGGTGCGGCTGGCGGACAAGCCGGGTGCGCTGGCGGACCTGCTGGGGGTGCTGACCAGGGTGGACGCCAACGTGCTGGACGTGGCGCACGTGCGGACCGACCCGCGGCTCGGGCTGACCGAGGTCGAGGTGGACCTGCACCTGGAGACCAAGGGGCCGGAGCACTGCGCGCTGGTGGTGGGGGAGCTGCGGGACGCGGGGTACGTGGTCTCCGACTGAGCCCGGTCCGTCGCCGGCCGGCCCTGATCCGTCTCGGACCGGCCCTGAACCGTCGCCGACCGAGCCGGATCCCTTGACGCGATATATCGCGTACTGGGAGACTCGCGATACATCGCGTTCTGGTCCCACGGGTCGGGAATCGAGTCGCCCGCGTGCCCGGAAACAGGGCAGAGTGGGACAGATCGCCCCATACGTTCGAGGAGATGAGGCAAGGCCATGGCGCCAGCCATCCAAGCCGAGAACCTGGTGAAGACCTTCGGCGACGTACGAGCCCTGGACGGCGTCAGCCTCGACGTCCCCGAGGGCACGGTGCTCGGGCTGCTCGGCCCGAACGGCGCCGGGAAGACCACCACCGTGCGGGTCCTCACCACCCTGCTCCGTCCCGACTCCGGCCGCGCGGTGGTCGCCGGGGTCGACGTGCTCAAGCACCCCAACCGGGTCCGCAGCCTGATCGGCCTGTCCGGCCAGTACGCGGCGGTCGACGAGTACCTGACCGGTTTCGAGAACCTCACCATGGTCGGCGAGCTCTACCAGATGAGCAACCGCGCCGCGAAGGCCCGCGCGCTGGAGCTGCTGGAGTGGTTCAACCTCACCGGGGCCAAGGACCGCACCGCCAAGACCTACTCCGGCGGCATGCGCCGGCGCCTGGACCTCGCCGCCGCGCTGGTCGTCCGGCCGCCGGTGATGTTCCTGGACGAGCCGACCACCGGCCTCGACCCGCGCAACCGGCTCGCGCTCTGGGAGGTCATCGAGACGCTGGTCGAGCAGGGCACCACGCTGCTGCTCACCACCCAGTACCTGGAGGAGGCCGACCGGCTCGCCCACGACATCGCGGTGGTCGACCACGGCCGGGTGATCGCCCGCGGCACGGCCGACCAGCTCAAGGCGCAGATCGGCGGCGAGCGGATCGAGGTCGTGGTGCACGAGCCCGGCCGGATGTCCGACGCCGTCGCCGCGCTCTCCGGCTACGCGCTGGGCGAGCCGACGGTGGAGAAGAACACCCGCCGGATCACCGTGCCGATCAGCGGCGGCGCCCGGGTGCTCGCCGACGCGATCCGCGAACTGGACTCCCGCGGGATCGAGATGGACGACATCGGGCTGCGCCGCCCGACCCTGGACGACGTCTTCCTCACCCTCACCGGCCACGTCGCCGAGGAGCGGGCCGAGGACGAGGGCGCCCCCGGCCCCGACGGACGCGGCCGGGGCAGGGACGGCGCGAACGGGTCGGGCCCGGACGAGCAGGCGGCCGTCGCGGCCGGGAAGGAGAGCTGAGATGGGCACCGCCACCGAGCACGCCATCGGCCCGGCGATGCCCCGGCAGCGCCGGGGGGCCGCCGCCGCCCTGCACGACTCCTGGGTGGTCGCCAAGCGCAACCTGCGCCGGATGACCCGCATCCCGGAGATCGTGGTCTTCGGGCTGATGCAGCCGGTCATGTTCGTGCTGCTGTTCTCGTACGTGATGGGCGGGGCGATCAAGATCCCCGGTGCGAGCTCCAGCTCGGACACGTACATCCAGTTCCTGATGGCCGGCATCTTCGCCCAGACCGTCACCTTCGCCGTGGCCGGTGCCTCGGCGGGCATCGCGGAGGACATGAGCAAGGGGCTGGTGGACCGGTTCCGCTCGCTGCCGATGGCCCGGTCGGCGGTGCTGGTCGGCCGCACCCTCGCGGACCTGTGCCAGACCGCGTTCATCCTGGTCGTGCTGGCGCTGGTCGCGCTGCTGGTCGGCTGGCGGATCCACGAGGGCGCGTTCAAGGCGCTCGGCGCGTTCGGGCTGCTGCTGCTGCTCGGCTACGCCTTCTCCTGGATCGGCGCGCTGATCGGCCTGTCGGTGCGCAGCCCCGAGGCGGCCACCTCGGCCGGGCTGATCTGGCTGTTCCCGCTGACCTTCGTGTCCAACGCCTTCGTGCCGGTCACCTCGATGCCGGGCTGGCTGCAGGGGGTCGCGTACTGGAACCCGTTCAGCGCCACCGTGCAGGCCTGCCGGGTGCTGTTCGGCAACCAGGTCGGGCCGGTGGACGACGCCTGGCCGATGCAGCACGCGGCGCTGGTGTCGGTGCTCTGGTCGGTCGTGATCACCGCGGTGTTCTCCTGGCTGGCGGTGCGCAAGTACCGCTCGTCCACCGCCTGACGGGCACCGCGTCTTGGCCGGCCGGCGGGCGCGGCCCGGAACGTGCGAGGGCGGCCGCGGAAGTCCCGGACTTCCGCGGCCGCCCTCGTGCCGTGCGGCCGGATCAGCCGGCGTGCGGCACGACCTTGACGATCTTCACCATGGCCGGCTTGCCGTTAGGCAGCTCGTAGGTGGCCTCGTCGCCGATCTTCTTGCCGTCGATCGCGCGGCCCAGCGGCGACTGCGGGGAGTAGACGTCCAGCGTGTCGGAGCCCGCCACCTCGCGCGAGGCGAGCAGGAACTCCATGAGGTCGTCCTCGTCGCCGTCGAAGGCGACCGTGACGACCATGCCCGGGGCCACCACGCCCGAGTCGGCCGGCGCCTCGCCGACCTTGGCGCGCTCCAGCAGCTGGGTCAGCTGGCGGATGCGCAGCTCGTACTTGCCCTGCTCCTCCTTCGCCGCGTGGTAGCCGGCGTTCTCCTTGAGGTCGCCCTCCTCGCGCGCCGCCTCGATCTTCTGGGCGATCTCGATGCGCCAGGGCCCGGTCAGGTGGTCCAGCTCGGCCTTGAGCTGGTCGTAGCCGGCCTGAGTGAGCCAGGTCACGTTCTCACTGGTCTGGGTCACGGGTGCTCCTCGTAGGTGCTGGGGCTGTGCTGAGGGTGTGAGTCGTCAGCAGGGTCGGTGGTGATATCGGTCTCAACTACAAAGCAACGCCCGCTCCCGTACCATCCGGTGCGGAAGGGGCGAAACCACGAGCCTAACAAGTCCTGCTGACAAGCGGGAGAGCCGTTTGCGCGCCATTGACGGCGGCATGACGCCCGGGTGTACGGCAACGGAGTGCGGGACCCTCTACGGATGCCCGCTCTCCGGATCGAATATGCGCGCTACCGGGGGTGGGCGCGCGGCCCGGGGCGCGTGTCGCCGGGGGTGCGCGCCGCTCGGCGCGGGGCGGTGGCGGGTGCGCCGCCCGGGCGCGTCGGCCGGGTGTCGCGCGGGTGTCGCCCGGGCGCGTCGCCCGGTGCGCGGGCCCCGGCCGCCGTGCGCCGTTCGGGGCGCGCTACTTGGCCGGGGTGCAGCCCAGCAGCTCGGCGGTGGTGCCGCGCGAGGTGGTGCGCAGGGTGACCACCGCGTCGTAGCTGGAGCCGGCCGCCGGGACCGGGAAGTCGGCCACCCCGACCACCGCGTGGTCGTCGGACTGCGAGCGGACCGTGCAGGTGCCGGCCTGCCCGTCGCCCTTGCGCACGGTGAGGTGCAGCTGGACCTCGGAGTCGGAGAGCACCTGGAAGGTCGGCACCGAGCCGTTGATCTTCGACTCGCGCAGCAGGTAGGAGCCGCCCAGCCAGGCGACCAGGCCCAGGCCGAGCACGCCGCAGACCGCGCCGACCACCTTCAGGCGGCGGTCCGGGTCGCGGTCGCCGCCGCGGCCGTAACGCCCCTCGGGCAGACCGGTGGCGGTGGTGCCTGCACTCATCGGACTCCGTCCTCTCCTGGGGGAGGGGCCGCGCGGGTGGTGCGGGGGAATGCGACGCTCCTCCAGTCCGTCACTATAGGAGGGGCACGCCCGCGGCCGGTCCGGCGGGGGCAGGGCCCGGCCGCGCCGGAGACGTTCAGCGGCCCGGCCCCGCGGCGACGCGGTCCCGTAGTGAGCGGTTCGTACGGTGGGCGGACCCGGACTCCGCGGAACGCCCGACGAGTGTGGAAGGAACGCAAGGCGTTGACTGAGCAGTTGCGACTGATGGCGGTGCACGCCCACCCGGACGACGAGTCCAGCAAGGGCGCGGCCACCATGGCCATGTACGTCGAGCAGGGCGTGGACGTGCTGGTGGCCACCTGCACGGGGGGCGAGCGCGGGTCGGTCCTCAACCCCAAGCTCCAGGGGGACCCGTACATCGAGGAGAACATCCACGAGGTGCGCCGCAAGGAGATGGACGAGGCGCGGGCGATCCTCGGCGTCGAGCAGGCCTGGCTGGGCTTCGTGGACTCCGGTCTGCCCGAGGGGGACCCGCTGCCCCCGCTGCCCGAGGGGTGCTTCGCCCTCCAGGACGTCAAGGAGGCGGCGGAGCCGCTGGTCCGGCTGATCCGCGAGTTCAAGCCGCAGGTCATCACGACCTACGACGAGAACGGCGGCTACCCGCACCCCGACCACATCATGACCCACAAGATCACCATGCTGGCCTTCGACGCCGCGGGTGACCCGGACGCCTACCCGGAGGCCGGCGAGCCCTGGCAGCCGCTCAAGCTGTACTACAACCACGGCTTCCCGATGGGCCGCATCCGGGCCCTGCACGAGTACCTCACCGAGCACGGCCACGAGTCGCCGTACGGCGAGTGGATCGAGGGGTGGGAGAAGAGCGGCCGCAAGGAGCGCGAGATCACCACCCGGGTCCGCTGCGGCGACTGGTTCGAGACCCGCGACCGCGCGCTGATCGCCCACGCGACCCAGATCGACCCGGACGGCCCGTGGTTCCGCGTCCCGCTGGAGGTGCAGCGGGAGGTCTGGCCCACCGAGGACTACGAACTCGCCCGTACCCTGGTCGACGTGGACCTGCCGGAGGACGACCTGTTCGCCGGCCTGCGCACCCCCACCCTGGCGGCCGAGGCCGCCGACACGCGCGACTGAACGACCCCCCGACGGCCCGGCTCCGCGTGAGCCGGGCCACCATAGAGATATGAGTGCCTCCGTGAACCTCGTCCACCTCGCCGCTGACCTCGCCGTCGACGACGCCAAGGTCACCCCCGGCCTCCTCGGCTTCGTCGTCTTCGCCGCCCTGGGCGTCGCGACCTGGTTCCTGGCCAAGTCCATGAACAAGCAGTTCAAGAAGGTCGACTTCGTCGAGCAGCCGGAGGCCCCGAAGGAGTGAGCCGTCGGCCGGTCCCCCGCGGGGAACCGGCCTTCGGCGAAGCCGCCCTGCCGGGCCGTCCGGCTTCGTAGGATCCCGGACCATGACGTGGTCGTGGCACACCGTGGTGCGCAGGGCGGGGTACGGAACGGCGGTGGCGGGGGTGCTGGCGGCCGCGGCGGCGGGGCTGGGGGACCCGGGGCCGCTGATCGTCGGATCCGCTGTGGTGACGGTGGTGGCCGGGCTGCTGCCGGCGCTCTGGGCCCCGGGGCGGGTGCGCGCGGTCGGCCCTTCGGTGCTGGCCGCCGGCGTCGTCTCGCTGCTGGTGACCGCCGGCTACCGCGGACCGGCGTCCGGCGCCATCGAGTCCTGGTGGCTGCTGGAGACCGTGGCGCTGCTGGCCCTGATCGTCCCCGCGGTGCGCAGGCCCCCGGCGGCGGCGGCCTTCGGCCACGGCGCGCTGCTGGTCGTGGCGGTGGCGCTGGTGCCGCTGCGGGCCGGGGTGTGGGCCGACCCGCCGGCCCCGCCCTCCGTGACCACCAAGCTCTGCCTGACCTCGGCCCTGCTGTCCTGCGCGGTGGTCGGGGCGGGCTGCTACCTGCGCTCGATGGACACCCGGGCCCGGGCCGCGGTGGCGGCCGAACGGCGGGCGCAGCGCCTGGACCTGGCCCGCGACCTGCACGACTTCGCCGCGCACGACGTCACCGGGGTGGTGGTGCTGGCCCAGGCCGCGCAGGTGCTGGCCCAGCAGGACCCCCGGCAGGTGGTCGAGCTGCTGGCCGGGATCGAGGCGGCCGGCCGGCAGGCGCTGATCACCATGGACCGGACCGTGCAGGTCTTCGCGGCGGACGACGGCGACCCGGAGCCGCGCGGGCGGTTCGGGGCGGCGGTCGCGGACCCGGCGGCGGCCGGGGGGACGGGGCGGTCGGCGGCGGGCGGGCCCGGCGTGCGCAGTCTGCGCCGCGACCTGAGCGAACTGCCCGCGCTGGCCGAGCGGTTCACCCGCAGCGGCTCCGCGCGGGTGCGGCTGGAGGCTCCGGCCGAGGCCGAGCTGGCGGAGCTGCCGGCGGCGATCAGCGGGCTCGGCTACCGGCTGGTGGTGGAGGCGCTGACCAACGTGCGCCGGCACGCGCCCGGGGCCCGGGAGGTGGCGATCGAGGTCGGTGCGGCCCGGCACGGCGGGCGGTCGGCGCTGCGGGTCACGGTCACCGACGACGGGGCGCCGGGCGGGGCGGGGGACTCCGGGGGTGCGGATGGTGGCGACAGTGCCGGTGCCGGGGGTGCCGGCGGGGCCGAGCCGGTGGTCCGGCGGGCCGATGTCGCCGCGGCGGTCCGCGAGTTCCACCGGGTGGCGCTGCGGCCCTGCTGGGCGGACGTCCGGTCCCGGCTGGAGGCGGAGCGGGACGTCCGGCGCCGGATCGCCGGCCGCGGCGGGGTGGACGCGCTGCTCGGCACGCTGCACCCGCAGATCCGCTGGGACGCCCCGGTGCTGGAGGGGCTGGCAGCCCGCGCCGCACGGCGGGTTCGTCGCCGTCCAACTGCACCGGGACGGAGCCGAGAACGGCGGCCTGCACCTGCTCCCCACCCGGCCCGGCGGCCGGCCCCACCACCTGCCCGACGCCGCCCCGTACGCGACCCTCGCCTTCGTCGGCGAGGCGCTGGTGTACACCGCCGGCACCCGTACCGAGCACACCCTGGTGGCGCGTCACCCGGTCGACGGGCCCGCCCGCCGGCTCGCCCTGCCGGTGTCCGGGCCGGTCCGGCTCACCCTCCACGGCGGGCCCGGCGGGAACCTGCTGCTGCGCACCCGCCCGCAGCCGTCCGGCCCGGTGCGCTGGTGGGTCACCCGGTGCACCGGCCGGACGGTGCCCTACTGGCAGCCGCTGGACCTGGACGGCCGACGGGTCACCGCGTTCGACCTGAACGAGACCGTCTGCTTCCTCGCCGCCGACGAGCTGCTCGCGCTGGACCTGGACGGGCTCGCCCGGGGCACCGCCGGCCGGCCCGCCGTCGTGGCGCCGCCCGCCGCCGGAGCGCCGACCGAGGGCCCGGTCACCGCCCTGCGGGTGCTCGGGCCCGGCCGGACGCCCGCCCTGGCGCTGCTCCGCCGGCTCGGGACCACCCACCGGCTCGACGTCCTCCGGCTGGACGAGCTCCGGCCGGACGGGACGCCGGGCGGAGTACCCGGCCGAGCACCTGACGGGGCACCGGCCGCCGCCACCGCGCTGCACTGGCCTGCCCGGCTGCGCCTCGGCGCCACCCCGTACGATCGGGACGGGCGGGTCGGCGGGTCGGTCTGGCTGCTCGCCGACGACCCCCGGTACGGCACCTGGACCAGGAGGCTGGACGGCACCGGCCCGGTCGAACCGCCCGAGCACCGCGCCGCGCTGCGCACCCTCACCGCCGTCGGCCGGGACGGCACGCCCGTCCCGGTGACGGTCTGCGACCCCGGGCCGCGGGACCACGGCCGCCCCGCCCCCACCCTGCTCACCGTCTACGGAGGCTTCGGCATCCCCCTGGAACCGAGCTGGGACCCGGCCATGGAGGCCTGGCTGCGGGCCGGCGGCCGGATCGCCTGGGTGCACGCCCGCGGCGGCGGCGAACTCGGCCCCGCCTGGGCGGCCGCCGGCCGCGGCCCCGGCAAGAACACCACCGTGGACGACTTCCGGGCCGCCGCCGCGATGCTGGTCGAACGCGGCGAGGCCCCGGCCGGCGGGCTGGGCGCGCTGGCCGCCAGCAACGGGGCACTGGTGGTCGCCGCGGCGCTCACCCGCGAGCCCGGGCTGCTGTCCGCCGCCGTGTGCGCGGCCCCGCTCACCGATCTGGCCCGCTACCAGGTCGGCGGCCTCGGCCGGCTCTGGACGGAGGAGTACGGCGACCCGGCCGACCCGGGGATGCTGCGGGCCCTGCTCGACTACTCCCCGTACCACCGGGTGGTGCCCGGGACGGAGTACCCGGCGGTGCTGTTCGCCACCGGGGCGAACGACGCGCGGGTGCCGCCCTGGCACGCCTGGAAGCTCTGCGCGGCGCTCGGGCAGGCCGGCACCGGGGCCGCACCGGTCCTGCTCGACCACCACGACAGCGGCGGCCACCAGGGACGCCCGGCCGCGGCCGGGCGGGAGCTCGCGGTCCGCTCGCTCGCCCTGCTGGGCGCGGGCACCGGCCTGCGGCCGCCCGCCGGCCCGTCCGGCCCCCGACCCGACCCCAGTCCTGACCGTCGCCCGCGTTCCAGCCGAGGAGAGCACCACCGATGACCGAGCACCCGTCCCTCCCCGGAGGCCCTCCCCTCCCCGGAGGCCCGCGCCGCGCCGCGAACCACGGCCCGGCCGCCGCGGCGGCCGTCGACCTCACCAAGGTGCACGGTTCGGGCGAGGCCCAGGTGGTGGCGCTGGAGCGGGTCTCGGTGGCCTTCCGGGAGGGGGAGTTCGCGGCGATCATGGGCCCGTCCGGTTCGGGCAAGTCCACCCTGCTCCAGTGCCTCGCCGGGCTGGAGTCCTGCACTTCGGGCTCCGCCCGGATCGGCGACGTGGACCTCACCCGGCTGAGCGACGGCCAACTGACCAGGCTCCGCCGCGACCACGTGGGCTTCGTCTTCCAGGCCTTCCACCTGATCCCCACCCTGACGGTGTCGGAGAACATCACCCTGCCGCTCACCCTGGCCGGCCGCAGCCTCGACCGGCAGTGGCTGCAGACCCTGATCGAGGCGGCCGGCCTCGGCGCCCGGCTCGGCCACCGCCCGGCCCAGCTCTCCGGCGGCCAGCAGCAGCGCGTCGCCTGCGTCCGGGCACTGGTCGGCCGGCCCCGGGTCGTCTTCGCCGACGAGCCGACCGGCAACCTGGACTCCCGCTCCGCCGCCGAGATCCTCGGCCTGCTGCGCCGGTGCGTCCGGGAACTCGGCCAGACCGTCGTGATGGTCACCCACGACCCGGTGGCGGCCTCCTACGCCGACCGCGTCGTCTTCCTCGCCGACGGCCGCATCGTCGACGAACTCCTCGGCCCGACGCCCGACCAGGTGCTCGGGCGGATGCGCACCTTCGACGCCAACCTGGGCATCAGCTACTGGTCCGGACCGGCCTGACCTGCCGCGCTCCGGCCGCCGGATGCGCGAGGATGGGGGCATGCCGAACCGTCTCGCGGACGCGACCTCGCCGTACCTGCTCCAGCACGCCGACAACCCCGTGGACTGGTGGCCCTGGGGGCCGGAGGCCTTCGACGAGGCCCGGCGCCGCGGGGTGCCGGTACTGCTGAGCGTCGGCTACGCCGCCTGCCACTGGTGCCACGTCATGGCGCACGAGAGCTTCGAGGACGCCGGGCTCGCCGAGTACCTCAACGGGCGGTTCGTGCCGGTGAAGGTGGACCGGGAGGAGCGGCCGGACGTCGACGCCGTGTACATGGAGGCGGTGCAGGCCGCGACCGGGCAGGGCGGGTGGCCGATGACGGTCTTCCTCACCCCCGACAAGGAGCCGTTCTACTTCGGCACCTACTTCCCGCCGCAGCCCCGGCACGGGATGCCGTCGTTCCGGCAGGTGCTGGAGGGCGTGGAGGCCGCCTGGCGGGACCGGCGGGAGGAGGTCGGCCAGGTGGCCGGACGGATCCGGGCCGACCTGGCCGAGCGGGCCGCCGTCTACTCGGCCGGTGCGCACAACCCGCCCGGCGAGGCGGACCTGCACCAGGCGCTGGTGACCCTCAGCCGGGACTTCGACCAGAGCCGCGGCGGCTTCGGCGGCGCGCCCAAGTTCCCGCCGGCCATGGTGCTGGAGTTCCTGCTGCGCCACCACGCCCGGACCGGCTCGGAGGCGGCGCTGGAGATGGCCGTCCGCACCGGTGAGGCGATGGCCCGCGGCGGCATCCACGACCAGCTCGGCGGCGGCTTCGCCCGGTACGCGGTGGACGCCGGCTGGGTGGTGCCGCACTTCGAGAAGATGCTGTACGACAACGCCCTGCTGCTGCGCGCCTACCTGCACCTGTGGCGGGCCACCGGCTCGGAGCCGGCCCGCCGGGTCGCGCTGTCCACGGCGGACTTCCTGCTGCGCGAACTGCGCACCCCCGAGGGCGCGTTCGCCTCCGCGCTGGACGCCGACAGCCTGGACGAGGAGACCGGGAAGTCCGTCGAGGGCGCCTACTACGTGTGGGAGCCCGGCCAGCTGGTCGACCTGCTAGGCCCGGCCGACGCGGCCACCGCCGCCCGGCTGTTCACCGTCACCGCCGAGGGCACCTTCGAGCACGGCACCTCGGTGCTCCAGCTCCTCGCCGACCCGGAGGACGTCGCCGAGTACGAGACGATCCGGGCGCGGATGGCCGAGGCCCGGGCGTCCCGGCCCGCCCCGGCCCGGGACGACAAGGTGGTCGCCGCCTGGAACGGCCTGGCCGTCGCCGCGCTCGCCGAAACCGGCGCGCTGCTGGACCGCCCCGACCTGATCGAGGCCGCCGAACGCGCCGCCGACCTGCTGCTCGCCGTCCACCTCACCGCGGACGGCAGGCTGCTGCGCACCTCCCGGGACGGCCGCGCCGGTGCCAACGCCGGCGTGCTGGAGGACTACGCGGACACCGCCGAGGGCTTCCTCGCGCTGTACGCCGTCACCGGCGAGGCCTCCTGGCTCCAGCTGGCCGGCGGCCTGCTCGACACCGTGCTCAAGCACTTCACCGACGAGGCGTCCGGCGCGCTCTACGACACCGCCGACGACGCCGAGGAGCTGATCCGCCGCCCCCAGGACCCGACCGACAACGCCACCCCGTCCGGCTGGACGGCCGCCGCCGGCGCCCTGCTCACGTACGCCGCGTACACCGGCTCCGACCGGCACCGCACCGCCGCCGAGCGGGCCCTCGGCGTGGTCGGCGCGCTCGCCGGCCGGGCACCGCGGTTCATCGGCTGGGGCCTCGCCGTCGCCGAGGCGCTGCTCGACGGGCCGCGCGAGGTCGCCGTGGTCGGCCCGGACGGCGACCCGGCCACCGCGGCGCTGCGCCGGGCGGCGCTGCTCGGGACGGCGCCGGGGGCGGTGGTCGCGGTCGGTGCGCCCGGCGGGACCGAGGTGCCGCTGCTGGCCGACCGGCCACTGGTCGGCGGGGCGCCCGCCGCGTACGTCTGCCGGCACTTCGCCTGTGACGCCCCGACGACCGATCCGGCGGCGCTGGCCGGGAAGCTGGGCGTGGCGGCCGAGTAGGGGCGCGCTCCGGCGGCGCCCGGACAGTCGTCGGCGAGGGAGCCCAGGTCGGCCCCCCGCCCGGGTGCGCCGCCGGCCGGTCGGCCGTCCCCACCCGGGTGCGCCGCCGGCCGGTCGGCCGTCCCCACGGGGTGCGCCGCCGACCGGTCGGCCCTCGCCGGTGTGCCCGCCGGCCGACCGGCCGTCACTCCCAGTCCCAGCGGATCCCCAGCAGGCACGGGCGCAGGGCGGTGGCCACCAGGTGGACGCAGTGGTGGCCGTCGAGGGTGAGTTCCTCGCTCTCGTACGGGACGGCGCCGGGGGAGTGGAGGGCGAAGCGGTGGCAGCGGACGGGCAGGGCGGCGGGGTCGAAGGTGACCTGGAGGACGTACTGACCCGCGCCGGAGTTGAAGCCGCGGACGTATTCGCAGCTGGGGACGGGGGAGGGGGCGTCGTCGAAGCCGTAGCCGAGCAGGTGGGTGTCGCCGGCGCGTAGGCGGCGGTCGAGGAGGAGTTCGGCGGCGAGCAGGTGGTGGGCCTGGTCACGGCGGATGCGGCCGGGGCGGCAGTTCTCCTCGGCGCGGACGCCGACCCGGGTGATGTCGCTGCCCGGGTCGCCCTGGTAGAGGGCGAGGTAGCGGTCGATGCCGTCGCGGTGGGCGCGCAGGGCGTGCTGGGAGTCGCGGCGGGCGAGCTGGCGGTCGGGGCCGATCCGGATGCGCTCGATGTGGGTGATGGTGTGCAGCCCGGTGTCGCGCGGACCGGCCAGGGTGGCGAGCAGGTCGTCGACGGCCACGGCGGGGGAGATCAGGTCGCGGTAGGGGCGCACGGGCGGTCCGGCCGGGGCGGGGTCGGCGGCGCGGCGGGGGCCGAGCAGCCGGGTGAGCGAGTGCTCGGGCAGGTCGAGGACCTCTTCGAGGGCGGCGACGGCGCGCAGGGACTCGGCGCGTTCCGGGCGGCGGCGGCCCTGCTGCCAGTAACTGAGGCTGGTCAGGCCGACGTTGACGCCGCGCAGCGCGAGATGGCGGCGGATGCGGTGCAGGGCGAGGCCCCGGGTGGAGATCGCGGTGCGCAGGGCCAGGTGGAAGGGGCCGGTGCGCAGGGCGGCGGCGAGGTCGGCTGGGTCGCTCCTGTGGATGGCGGCCTCCTGGGGCGGGCGGGTCCGGCGCGCGGGCGGCTCGGCCGGACCGGCGTTTGACCGTGAATATTCACATCGGTGCGGTGGTTTGTCACCGGTCCGGGCCTGCCGCGCGGGGGTTTCCGGGGCGCCGTTCACATCCGCGCCCGCCCGTTCACATCCCGGCCCGGGCCCCGCCGAAGGCCGTTGACCCGCCTCTGACAAGGCGCGATGCTCGGGGCGCGATCCGGACCGCGCCCCCACACAGCACCTCGCTCCACTCGTGCAAGGAGGCATTCCCCCATGCCAGTTCCACGGATACGGCTGCGCCGCGCGGTCTCCGTTCTCGCCCTCGGCGTGCTGGGCCCGGCGCTCACCGCCGCGATGGCCGCACCCGCGATCGCCGCCCCGGCCGGGCAGCAGGTCCAAGCCCAGGACCGGGCCGCACAGCAGGTCCACCAGGTCCGCCCGGCCGCCGCGCCCGGCAGTACGGCCGACCTGGCCGGCACGTACAAGAAGCTCAACATCACCATGCAGCAGCAACAGCAGACCAACTGGTGCTGGGCGGCGAGCGGGAACACCATCGCCACCTGGTTCGGCTACAACTACAGCCAGAACCAGTTCTGCAACGCCGCGTTCGGCCGCTCCGCCAACTCCAGCTGCCCCAACAACCAGGCCACGCTGGGCGATGTGCAGAACGGGCTGGACTGGGTCGGCATCAACCCGGGCTCGTACGTCAACGGGTACCTGAACTACAGCACCGTGCAGTCCGAGGTGAACGCCAACCGTCCGATCGAGACGCGCATCCAGTGGAGCTCGGGCGGCGGCCACATGCACGTCCTGTACGGCTACGACACCGGGAACAACTGGGTCTACTGGGGCGACCCGTGGCCCTCCAACTACCGCTACAACTGGGCGGACTACTGGTACTACGTGAACAACAACACGTTCTCGTGGACCCACTCCCTGTACCGGATCGGCGCGTGAGGGCGACCATGACCGAGATCAAGAGCCGCCGTCGGGCCGCGACCGCCGTCACCGCCGCCGCCGGCACCCTGTTCACCGTCGGCCTCGCGCTGTCGCTCGCCCCGGCCGGGCACGCCGCCGAGCCGGCCGCCCCCGCCGCCCCGGTCGCGCAGGCCGCCGCCGCCCCGGCCCCGGTGCCCGCCGCCGAACTGGCGCAGGCCCGCAACGCCGTCCAGGACCCGGCCGTCCTCGACAAGGTCGGCCACTTCTTCGCCCGCAAGGGCGTCCCGCCGACCCAGCAGCTGACCATCGGCGCCGCCGAGGAGGCCCGGGCGGCGGACGCGGCCGCGCCACGGCTGGCCGGCGACACCGTCCCGGTCTACCTCCTGGACCCCGGCTTCGTGGCCGGCACCCCGGGAGCGCCGGTGGCGAAGGCCGAGTTCACCGCCAGCACGGTGGTCGCGGCGGACGGGCAGAGCGCCTCGGTCTGGACCGTCCGGCAGGACGGGGGCTGGAAGGTGGTCAACATCGCCTCGGGCGGTGACGAGGGCGACTACGCGGCGAAGGCCGCCGGCAGCGGCGGCGGCACCGCCTTCCGCGAACCGCAGGTCAACGCCTGGTACGTGCTGCGCGACGGCCGGGTGCTGCCGCTGGACGACGAGGCCCGGCGCTCGGTGGGCGCGGGCGGGGTCACGCTGGCCGCGTACCAGCAGCTGGTGCACCAGCGGTACGGGGACAAGCTGCCCGGCTCGGCGTACGACCGGGCGGGCCGGGGCGGCGGCTACCAGGTGGACGCCGCACCGCTCGCCGGGGCCGCGCCCGAGCTCGGAGCGGCACCCGAGCTCGCGGCCGCACCGGGGCCCGCGGTCGGCGGTTCGGCGCTGCCGGCCGTGACGGCGGCGGCCGCCCTGGGAGCCACCGCGCTCGTGGGCGCGGGTGCCGTGCTGCGGCGGAGGAGGGCGGGCGTCCGCCGCGGTTGACGGCAGGCGGGGCCCGGCCGGTCGGGCCGGGCCCCGCGATCCGCACCCGCCGGACACACGGGAGAACGGGCCACGCACGAGAGCGAACACGCACGAGAGCGGACACGCAGGCGAGCGGGCACGCAGGAAAGCGGACACCCAAGAGAGAGGGGCGGTGGGCGGCCGGGTCTCGGCCGCCCACCGCCCCTTCGGCTACCCTCCGTGATGTGTCCTGGAAGTGCCGCTTCCACACAAGGAATTGACGCAACGTTGATCTGTCGTTCGCCGCCCCGGGGCAGTCGGCCATGACTGACGGTAGATACCATGTGGCAATCGGTCAGTGCTGGCCGACGCGTGCCGAGAGCGGAGAAGAGGTGGGGCGGCGGCAGCCGACCACGAGCCCGGCACCGGGAAAGGGGACCGGAGTGGCCGACGCGGACGACAAGCAGACGAGCGCCCAGGTGTGGGGTTCGGCGGTGGTGGTGGGCTCTGCGCTGGCCGTGGTCGCGGCCTACCTGATCAACGGCGCCGCGCTGGTCCTGGCGGTGGCCGGGGTGGAGACCCTGCTGCTGATGGTCTACGTCGCCCGCCGCTGGCGGGCGCTGCGCGGCGAGCCGGCCCCGGTCCGGCACCGCCCGCGCCGCGGCATCCCGGACGCGGCGCACTGCGAGCGCTGCCGCCGGGCCCGCGAGGCGCTGGACGCCCGGCAGGCGCGGGACCGCTCGGCCGGCGCGCCCGGGCGGCCCGGGTCCGCGGCGCTCCCGGGGCCGGCCGGGTCGCCGCCCGAGCCCCGCCGGCGGTCCGGCGAGCCCTCCCGGGAGTCGCACGGGGAACAGCACCTCGCACACGGCGGGCACCACGACGCCCACGGCCCGCTGCAGGGCCCCGGCCCGCAGCCGGAGCCCGACGGCCTCGACCACTCGTCCTACCCGCGCCGCCCGCAGATCCGGGCCCCGTACGAGCGGCCCTGGACGGCGCAGCGGGCGGCCGCGCGGTCCGTGGACCGTTCGACCGCCCGCCGGGGCGCGCCGGGATCAGCCGGCCGTGCTGTACGCCACCAGTGAGACGCCGACGTACTGGACGATGAACGCGCCCAGGGTGAAGGCGTGGAACACCTCGTGAAACCCGAACCAGCGCGGTGAGGGGTTGGGCCGCTTGAGCCCGTACACCACGCCGCCGATGCTGTAGAGCACCCCGCCGACGATCATCAGCACCAGGACGGCGACCCCGCCGGTGCGCAGGAAGTCCGGCAGGAAGAAGGCGGCGGCCCAGCCCAGCGCGAGGTACACCGGCGTGTACAGCCAGCGCGGCGCGCCGACCCAGAACACCCGGAACGCGATCCCGGCCAGTGCGCCGCCCCAGACCGCCCAGAGCAGCACCTGCTGGTCGGCGCCGTCGAGCAGCAGCATCGTGAACGGCGTGTAGGTGCCCGCGATGATCAGGAAGATGTTCGCGTGGTCCAGCCGGCGCAGCACGGCGTCCCCGCGCGGGCCCCAGTCGAAGCGGTGGTACACCGCGCTGACCCCGAACAGCAGCCAGGCGCTGACCGAGTAGATCGCGCAGGCGATCTTGGCGGGCGTGGAGTCGGCCAGGGATATCAGCACGATCCCGGCGGCCACCGTGGCGGGGAACATCGCGGCGTGCAGCCAGCCGCGCCACTTCGGCTTGCTCTCCGTGGGTGCACTCTCCGCGAGCGCGGCAACAGTCATGCGCAGCATGCTACCGGCTACCTACGCTGCCGTAGGTTACTGGCGCGTAGGAAGTGGCGATCGTCACTCTTGGACGTTTTGGAGTATTTGGAGTGTGGCCCCGCACACTCCGTCGCGGGTGTGCTTGGCGTATTACCGGCTGGTAACCATACCTGCTGTAGTAAAAGATGCGTCAATTTCGACGCTTCGCCGCGTTCCGGCCTTGAGTCCGGAGCTACGCTGCAAGCACCCTCAGACCCCCGCGACGCCGTCTCCTCGCCGAGATGGCGTGAAACGGAGCGATCGTGTCGTACGAGATCTCTGCTCTCAGCGCATCCGCGCCCACCCGCCACAAGCAGCTGCTCGCTTGGGTGAGCGAGATCGCCGAGCTCACCCAGCCGGACCGCATCGAGTGGTGCGACGGCTCCGACGAGGAGTACCAGCGCCTCGCGGACCTGCTGGTGGCGCAGGGCACCTTCAAGAAGCTCAACGAGGAGAAGCGCCCCAACTCCTACTACGCCGCCTCGGACCCCTCGGACGTGGCGCGCGTGGAGGACCGCACCTACATCTGCTCCGAGCAGGAGAAGGACGCCGGACCGACCAACAACTGGAAGGCCCCCGCCGAGATGCGGGAGGTCTTCCAGGGCGAGCAGGGCCTGTTCCGCGGCGCGATGAAGGGCCGCACGATGTACGTCGTGCCCTTCTCGATGGGCCCGGTCGGCTCCCCGCTGGCCGCGTACGGCGTCGAGATCACCGACTCCGCCTACGTCGCCGTCTCGATGCGCGTGATGACCCGCATGGGCCAGGCCGTGCTGGACCAGCTCGGCGAGGACGGCGACTTCGTCAAGGCCGTGCACACCGTCGGCGCCCCGCTCGCCGAGGGCCAGGCGGACGTGGCGTGGCCGTGCAACACCACCAAGTACATCTCGCACTTCCCGGAGACCAAGGAGATCTGGTCCTTCGGCTCGGGCTACGGCGGCAACGCCCTGCTCGGCAAGAAGTGCTACGCGCTGCGCATCGCCTCGACCATGGCCCGCGACGAGGGCTGGCTGGCCGAGCACATGCTCATCCTGAAGCTCACCCCGCCGAACGGCGAGGCCAAGTACGTCGCGGCCGCCTTCCCCTCGGCCTGCGGCAAGACCAACCTGGCCATGCTCCAGCCGACGGTCCCGGGCTGGAAGGTCGAGACGATCGGCGACGACATCGCCTGGATGCGGTTCAACAAGGAGGACGGCCGCCTCTACGCGATCAACCCCGAGGCGGGCTTCTTCGGCGTCGCCCCCGGCACCGGCGTGGACACCAACGCCAACGCCATCGACACCCTCTGGGGCAACACCGTCTTCACCAACGTCGCCCTCACCGACGACGGCGACGTGTGGTGGGAGGGCCTCACCGAGGAGCCCCCGGCACACCTGACGGACTGGCGCGGCAACGACTGGACCCCCGAGTCCGGCACCCCGGCCGCCCACCCGAACGCCCGCTTCGCCGTCCCGGCCGCGCAGTGCCCGACCATCGCCCCGGAGTGGGAGGACCAGGCGGGCGTGCCGATCTCGGCGATCCTGTTCGGCGGCCGCCGCGCCACCGCCGTCCCGCTGGTCACCGAGTCCTTCGACTGGCAGCACGGCGTCTTCCTGGGCGCCAACATCGCCTCCGAGAAGACCGCCGCCGCCGAGGGCACCGTCGGCGAGCTGCGCCGCGACCCGTTCGCGATGCTGCCGTTCTGCGGCTACAACATGGGCGACTACTTCGCCCACTGGCTGAAGGTCGGCGCCCAGGCGGACGCCGCCAAGCTGCCGAAGATCTACTACGTCAACTGGTTCCGCAAGAACGCCGAGGGCAAGTTCGTCTGGCCCGGCTACGGCGAGAACAGCCGCGTGCTCAAGTGGATCGTCGAGCGCCTGGAGGGCACCGGCGAGGGCGTCGAGACCCCGATCGGCGTGCTGCCGACCGTCGACGGCTTCGACCTCGGCGGCCTGGACCTGTCCAAGGAGGACCTCGACCTGCTCTTCACCGTGGACGCCGACATCTGGCGCCAGGAGGCCGCCCTCGTGCCGGCCCACCTGGAGACCTTCGGCGACCACACCCCGAAGGAGCTGTGGGACGAGTACCGGAACCTCGTCGCGCGTCTCGGCTGAGCCTGAGCCTCAGCCGCGACAGAGGCGGGCGCGCGGCACGAACCGCGCGCCCCGCCGAGCGGCAGGACGGCCGGAGTTCCGCCGGGCGATTTTCCCCCGACCAAGGAGATCGCCCGGGCCGGAACTCCGGCCGTAGTGTTTTCCCGCCCGACCGCTACGGCTGGACGTAGCCGTCCAGGAAGTCGCCGATCCGGGTCACCGCGTCGGTGATCTCCTCCGCCCGGGGCAGCGTGACCAGCCGGAAGTGGTCCGGCTCGGGCCAGTTGAAGCCGGTGCCCTGGACCAGCAGGATGCGCTGGGAGCGCAGCAGGTCGAGCACCATCCGGGCGTCGTCCTTGATCTTGTGGACCTTGGGGTCCAGCCGGGGGAAGGCGTACAGCGCGCCCTTGGGCTTGACGCAGCTGACCCCCGGGATCCGGTTCAGCAGCTCGTGCGCGGCGTCGCGCGAGGCGTGCAGCCGGCCGCCGGGCAGGACCAGGTCGCGGATCGACTGCCGTCCGCCGAGCGCGGCGGCCACCGCGTGCTGCGCGGGCATGTTGGCGCACAGCCGCATCGAGGCGAGCACGGTCAGGCCCTCGATGTAGCTGCGGGCCCGGGTCCGGTCGCCGGACAGCACCATCCAGCCGGAGCGGAAGCCCGCGACCCGGTACGCCTTGGACAGCCCGTTGAAGGTGACGCAGAAGAGGTCCGGGGCCAGGGTGGCCAGCGGGACGTGCTCGACGTCGTCGTAGAGGATCTTGTCGTAGATCTCGTCCGCGTAGACCACCAGACCGTGCCGGCGGGCGATCTCCGCGATGCCCTCCAGCACCTCGCGCGGGTAGACGGCGCCGGTCGGGTTGTTCGGGTTGATCACCACGATGGCCCTGGTCCGGTCGGTGACCTTGGCCTCGATGTCGGCGAGGTCCGGGTACCACTCGGACTGCTCGTCGCACCGGTAGTGCACCGCGGTGCCGCCGGACAGCGAGACCGAGGCGGTCCACAGCGGGTAGTCCGGGGCCGGGACGAGCACCTCGTCGCCGTCGTCCAGCAGCGCGGTCATCGCCAGCTGGATCAGTTCGGAGACCCCGTTGCCGAGGAAGACGTCGTCGACGGAGAGGCCGTGCAGCCCGCGCTCCTCGTAGTGCATGACCACCGCGCGGCGGGCGGAGAGCAGACCCTTGGAGTCGCCGTAGCCGTGCGCGGTGGCGAGGTTGCGCAGGATGTCCTGGAGGATCTCCGGGGGCGCCTCGAAACCGAAGGTGGCCGGGTTGCCGGTGTTGAGCTTGAGGATGCGATGGCCCTGTTCCTCCAGCCGCATCGCCTCGTCGAGCACCGGGCCCCGGATGTCGTAGCAGACATTGGCGAGCTTGCTGGACTGGATGACCTGCATGTCCGCCTACTTTAGGGGTACGGAGGGGGCGTGCGGCGGGTCTCCGCGGGGGCGCTTTGGAGGGCCCGAACGACCCCCTTGGATCGCCAGGCGGGGCTGGCGGGGCGCCTTCCGAACCGGCGGTCGGATGTCCGGAATGCTCCTGTATGCGAGGAGCGCCGCCGCGCCGCCGGGCGGAAGGAGACGGACGGCACACTGTCCGGCGCGGGAGGATGTGGCCGGTGCGTCGGTCGAGGAGGGGGTGCGCCGGTGGTCCCGGTCGTGGTCGCGGCGGTGCTGGTCGGTCTCCTGGCGGCTCCGCCGCTGCGCGGGCTGATCGCCCGGTTCGCGGTGCCGGAGGGCGAGCCCTGGTGCGACGGCTGCCCGTCCTGCGGGCGCCGGGTGCGCCTGCTGCCGCCGACCGGGCGCTGCCCGGGCTGCCGGGAACGGCTGGGCGCCGGCCCCTGGTCGGTGGAGGCGGTCGCGGCGGCGGTCGCCGTCGCGGTGGCGTACGCGGCGGACCGGCCGGCGGCGGCGGCCCTGGCGCTGGGCTGGGCGGCGGCGCTCGGCGTGGCGCTCGGCTTCGTCGACGCGCGGGTGCGCCGGCTGCCGTACCGGCTGACCCTGCCGCTGCTCGGCGGGGTGGCCGCGCTGCTGCTGGCGGCGGCGCCGGCCGCCGGCCCCGGGGTGCCGCTGCGCTGCCTGCTGGTCGCGCTCACGGTCGGCGGCCTGCTCGAACTCGCCGTCTGGCTGGGCGCGTTGGGCCCTGGGGACTCCCCGCTCGGGCTCGCCCTGGGCGGGCTGCTCGGCTGGTACGGCTGGTCGGTGGCGCTCGGCGGGCTGTTCGCGGCGATGGTGCTCGCCGGGCTGTGGGGCACCCTACGGGCCGCCGCCGCGCTGGCCCGTCGTCGCCCGGTGCGCGGGCTCGACCTCCCGGTCGGCCCGTTCCTGCTGCTCGGCGCGCTCATCGCGGTCCTGGCGCGGTGAGCGCGCCCGCGCGGTTCCGCCCCTGCTGAGGGCCGGCACCGAGAACGGCACTGAGGAACAGCACCAATAAAGGGGACAGCGCTGATGGAGGGAGGCGCTGATAAAGGGGACAGCGCTGATATAGAGGGGAGAGCGACCGAGGAGAAGGCGGCGGAAGGGCCCGCCGCACCGGTCGGTGCGACGGGCCCCGCCGCCGGCGCGCGGGCCCCACCCTCAAGGAGCGGCGCGCCGGGGGAGTTGAGCTTCTGGCGGCTCCGGCCTCGGCCGGCCCGCGGTCACCGCATCCCGTGGACGAACGGGCCGACCGCGTTGGAGAACGCGTTGCCGTTGTTGGCGTCCCAGTTGGTCGACCAGGTCATCGCGCCGCGGATGGTCGGCCACTTGGCCGGCGGCACGAAGCTGCCGCAGTTGGCGCCGGTGGCCAGGCAGTCCAGCGCGTTGTTCACCACGGCCGGGGAGACGTAGCCGCCGCCGGCCGCCTTGGTGGAGGCCGGGACGCCGATGCCCACCTGGTCCGGCCGCAGGCCGCCCTGGATCTGGGTGCAGACCTGCGAGGTGATGAAGTCGATGGTGCCCTGGGTGTAGACCTTGCCGTCGCAGCCGTTCATGCCGCCCGAGTTGTAGAACTGGGTGTTGACGACGGTGAGGATGTCCTTGGTCTTCAGCGCCAGCTGGAAGTAGGCGCCGGAGGTGTTGTACATCCCGATGGTCTCCGGGGCCATGGTCAGGACGAAGCCGGGGCCGACCTTGGCCTGCAGGGCGTGCAGCGCGTCGCCGAGCGGCCCGGCCTGGACGCCGTTCTCCAGGTCGACGTCGATGCCGTCGAAGCCGTAGTCCTTGATGATCGCGTAGGCGCTGTCGACGAAGTTGGCGCCGGCGGTGGCGTCCCCGACGGTGATCGCGCCGTTCTGGCCGCCGATGGAGAGGATGACCTTCTTGCCGGCCGCCCGCTTGGCCTTGACGTCGGCGCGGAACTGGGCGTCGGTGTAGCCGCCGAGGGCCTTGGACAGGCCGGGGTCGAGGGTGAAGCTGATCGCGCCGGTCCGGGTCGGCACGGCGTCGGCGAAGGACACCGCGATGATGTCGTACGCGCTCTGGACGTCGCTCAGCCGCTGCACGGTCGAGTTGTTGTCGAAGTTCTGCCAGTAGCCGGTGACCAGGTGGGCGGGCAGCCCGGTGGGCGGGGTGGTGCTGGTCGGCGTGGCGGTGGGGGTCGGGGTCGCCGTCGCGGTCTGGGTGGCGGTGGGCGTCGGGGTCGCCGTCCTGGTGGGCGTCGCGGTGGCCGTGGGGGAGGCGGTGGCCGTCGGCGTGGGCGTGGGGGTCGCGGTCGGCGACGGGTTGCCGCCGCCGCCCGGTCCGATCAGCGCGACGTCGTCGGCCAGGTAGGCGCTCTGGCCGTACCAGCCGTGCAGGTAGACGGTGACGCTGGTGGCGTTCGCCCCGGTGGTGAAGGTGGTGGACAGCTGGTTCCAGCTGTTCTGGTTCGACCAGGCGGACGGGTCGGTGCCGCCGGTGCCGCGCGCACCGAGGTAGACGTACGGACCCTGGACCCACGCGCTCAGCGTGTAGCTCGTGTTGGGCAGCACGCTGATGGTCTGGGTGCACTCGGCGGTGTCGCCGGCGCCCGGCGTGGCCTGGAGCGCGCCGGTGCCCGAGTGGACCGGGGAGGAGACCGTGGTCGCGGCGCCGGTGCAGGACCAGCCCCCGAGCCCGCCGTCGAAGCCGCCGTTGGAGACCAGGTTGCCGACCGCCGCGCTGGCGCCGCCGGCGAAGAGGGCGAGGCCGCCGCCGGCCAGGGCGAGGGCGGTGGCACCGGCCGCGACGGCCGGGAGGGGGCTGCGCCGGCGCTTGTGCGAGGGCTGGTTCAGCGTACGGGCCATGGGGTGACGCTCCTGGGGGAGGAGCGGCCGCCGCGGTGGGGGGCGCGGCGGCCGCGTGTGGGGGAGGGGAGGTCCGAAGTGAGCCTGCGGGGCGGAGGAGGAGGATCGTTCCGTCCCGGATCAAAAGCTGGACTAGACCATTACTGGTCGTCAAGCACCGGACGGACGGCTTACGGTTCCGTTAAGGATTCGGAGACCGTTCCGTGTCCCCGCCCCGGGAGCGCCGGAACGGCCGCGCGGTCCGCTCGGACGGCCCCCGACACGCCCGTCGCGACAGCCTCCGACACGCCCGTCGCGACAGACTTCGTACAGGACCGTGACCAGACCGCTACCTGCGGCTTTACCGAGCACCTGCGCGCCGGAGTAGGCTGCGCCGGGGGCGGAGACGCACCAGTTGCAACGAGCACGGAGGGGCCGGGAAACATGGGTCTGCGCGATGTCGCCGAACGGACGCCGGGGCTGCGCACCCTGCTCGGCGGGATGTACGGGCTCTACGGCCGACGGGTCGAGGTCCACCTCGCGAGCACCCCGCGCCACATCGGCGTGATCCTGGACGGCAACCGCCGCTGGGCCAAGGCGGCCGGCGGCTCCACCGCGTACGGCCACCAGCGCGGCGCCGACAAGATCAGCGAGTTCCTCGGCTGGTGCGACGAGACCCACGTCAAGGTCGTCACCCTCTGGATGCTCTCCACCGACAACCTGGACCGCCCGGCCGACGAGCTCGTCCCGCTGCTCGGCATCATCGAGGACGCCGTCACCGGCCTGGCCGCCGCCCGCCGCTGGCGGGTCCACCCGGTCGGCGCGCTGGACCTGCTGCCGCAGCACACCGCCGACGTGCTCAAGCGGGCCGCCGACCAGACCGCCGACATCGACGGCATCACGGTCAACGTCGCGGTCGGGTACGGCGGTCGGCACGAGATCGCCGACGCCGTCCGCTCGCTGCTCCAGGAGCAGGCCGGACGCGGCACCTCGATCGAGGAACTGGCCGAGATCCTGACCGTCGAGCACATCGCCGAGCACCTCTACACCCGCAACCAGCCCGACCCGGACCTGATCATCCGCACCTCGGGCGAGCAGCGGCTGTCCGGCTTCCTGCTCTGGCAGAGCGCGCACAGCGAGTTCTACTTCTGCGAGGCGTACTGGCCGGCCTTCCGCAAGGTCGACTTCCTGCGCGCGCTGCGCGCGTACGAACAGCGCCACCGGCGACTGGGACTGTAGCCCCGGCGTCGTCCTCGTGGTGTCCCGGCGTTATCCCGGCTGGTCCCGGCGCGCTCCCGGGGCGCCGGCCCCGGGCATCGGCCGCCGGAGGAAATGACCGCCGTAGGCCTGGCCTACCCGGCGCCGGCGCGAGGCCAAACGTTCACCGGCAATGATCCGTCAGTTCGCCGGGGGCGCGAATGCACCGTTCCTCGCCTGGGAATACTCCAGTCAGTCCGGCCCCGAGGCCACCGGGGCAGCGAGGGCCGGCTTGCCGCGGATGACGCAGGGTCATCCGCTCTGGAGGCCTAGTGGTCAGTTCCAAGAGCCGCCGGACACCAGACCGGCGCACGTACGTTCTCGACACCAGCGTGCTCCTGGCGGACCCGCTCGCCATGACGCGTTTCGAGGAGCACGAGGTCGTCCTCCCGGTGGTGGTCGTCACCGAGCTGGAGGCCAAGCGGCACCACCCGGAGCTGGGCTACTTCGCCCGCCAGGCGCTGCGGCTGCTCGACGACTACCGCATCCGCCACGGCCGGCTCGACGAGCCGATCCCGGTCGGCGAACTCGGCGGCACCATCCGGGTCGAGCTCAACCACTCCGACGTGTCGATACTGCCGGCCGGCTACCGGGCCGGCGGCGGCGAGGCGGACACCCGGATCCTCGCGGTCGCCCGCAACCTCCAGGCCGAGGGCTACGACGTCACCGTCGTGTCCAAGGACCTGCCGCTGCGGATCAAGGCCAGCTCGGTGGGCCTGCTCGCCGAGGAGTACCGGGCCGAACTGGCGGTCACCTCCGGCTGGACGGGCATGTCCGAGCTGCACGTCCCGGCCGACCAGGTGGACGCGCTGTTCTCGGTCGGCCACGACGCCGGGGTGGACGTCGACGGGGCCGCCGAACTGCCCGTCCACACCGGGCTGGTGCTGACCTCGGAGCGCGGCCGGGCGCTCGGCCGGGTCACCGGCGACGGCCGGGTGCGGCTGGTGCGCGGCGAGCGCGAGGCGTTCGGGCTGCGCGGGCGCAGCGCCGAGCAGCGGGTGGCGCTGGACCTGCTGCTCGACCCGGAGATCGGGATCGTGTCGATGGGCGGGCGGGCCGGCACCGGGAAGTCGGCGCTGGCGCTGTGCGCGGGGCTGGAGGCGGTGCTGGAGCGGAGGCAGCACCGCAAGGTGATGGTCTTCCGGCCGCTGTACGCGGTCGGCGGCCAGGAACTCGGCTACCTGCCGGGCTCCGAGGCGGAGAAGATGGGCCCCTGGGCGCAGGCGGTCTTCGACACCCTCTCCGCCGTCACCACCCCGGACGTGATCGAGGAGGTCATCTCCCGCGGGATGCTGGAGGTGCTGCCGCTGACCCACATCCGGGGGCGCTCGCTGCACGACGCCTTCGTGATCGTGGACGAGGCGCAGTCGCTGGAGCGCAACGTCCTGCTGACGGTGCTGTCCCGGATCGGCCAGGGCTCGCGGGTGGTGCTCACCCACGACGTGGCGCAGCGGGACAACCTCCGGGTGGGCCGCTACGACGGCGTGGTGGCGGTGGTGGAGAAGCTGAAGGGCCATCCGCTCTTCGCCCACATCACGCTCACCCGCTCGGAGCGTTCGCCGATCGCGGCGCTGGTCACGGAGATGCTGGAGGACATCCACCCGTGATCCGCCCCTGATGGGTGCATAGTCGGACAATACGGTCAACTCGCGTTCTGGAGCCCGCTCCTGAGGGAGCGGGCTCCGCTCGTCCCATCGCATGGAATGCTTTCCGTCCGGGGAACTGCCGTACGGTGGATGTGACATGCGCCACGCGAGCGGGAATTGCGTCGACAGTGCCCGGTGCGGCATGGTGAGGGTTCTGTCAGGCCCCGCGTACGGCGCGGCAGGGCTCCCGCACTCCGGGGGTCAGGCCCCGGAAGGTCCGCCAACTCCGGTCGGTGGACACACAATTGAAGACCGTTGAGCCGTACGCCGCCCGATTTCAACGCCCGGTCGCCTCACCTCGGCCGGACGCCGGGCCAGCACCTCCCGTGACCAGAGCACCGTGCGGAGGTCCGTGCCAAGGGGCATGTTGCGCCCGTACGGTCACGCGTGGGCGATGCTGGAAGGAAACCATGTGACTCGGATCTCGGTCCGGGGAGTCGCTGTGGCCTCCGCCACCGCCGTCACCGCTGTCGGTGCCGTCGTGGGTATGGCCTCGGGCAGCGAGGGCAAGACCACGCAGACGGTCGACGTCGCCGGCGCGACCCTGCTTGCCGAAGTCCCCTCTGGCGCCCAGGCGCAGACCATCAGTGACAACATCGGCCAGCAGGCATCCGCCCAGCAGGCCTCCGCCGACGCCGCCGCCAAGGCCGCCGCGGAGCAGAAGGCCGCCGAGGAGGCCGCGCGCCAGAAGGCCGCCGCGGACGCCCAGGCGAAGGCCGATGCCCAGGCCAAGGCCGACGCGGACAAGGCCGCCAAGGCCGCGGAGGACAAGCGCAAGGCCGACGAGGCCGCCGCCAACCGCTCCAAGGCCCGCTCGGCGATGACCGCGGTGGAGGACGCGCCGGCCGTCTCGGTCAGCCCCGGTTCGGTCCAGGAGCTGGCCCGGCAGATCGTCGGCAACGACACGCAGTTCCAGTGCTTCAGCCAGATCGTGAAGCGCGAGAGCGGCTGGGACTACACCGCGACCAACAAGAGCTCCGGTGCCTACGGCCTGGTCCAGGCGCTGCCCGGCACCAAGATGGCCTCGGCCGGTGCCGACTGGCGCACCAACCCGGCCACCCAGATCAAGTGGGGCGTCAGCTACATGAACTCCCGCTACGGCAGCCCCTGCGGCGCCTGGTCGTTCTGGCAGAGCCACAACTGGTACTAGGAACGGCCGCCGCCGCGGCGGCGCGGTTCCCCACGGCCCCGGCCGCCCGTCCTCCTCGGACGGGCGGCCGGGGCCGTGGCGTTCTCCGGCTCGGGCCGACGAACGGGTGGCGGGCCGACGGGAGGGTGGCGGGACGCGGAGACAGCAGGCGGACCGCCCCGCCCGGGTTGCGCTGACCAGTGCGCCCTCGGGCGGTGCGGTCCCGGTTGCGGACGCGGGGCGCGGGAAGGGGTCCTGGTTGCCTCCCGCACCGGCCGGTCCGCCGGCGGTTGGCCGTGGGGCGACCTCGGCGGCTCGGCTCCGGGGTCTCGTCCCGTCTCATCCCCCACGTACCGCATCCGAAACCAGATGGAACCTGGCGTTTTGTCCGGATCATCGGTATGGGGGGTGACGGGTCGAACGGACCGGCGGCCGGACTCGCCGCACGCGCGCCGGGGTAGCGTCATCCCTGACGGCCGCGGCGGGACCCGCGGCGTACCGCCGGGCACGGCGGGTTCGGCAGGGGAGCGGTGGTAGCGAGGATGGCACGGGGCGGAAAGGCCTTCAAGGCCGTGGCCAAGGGCATGGCCGTGGTGGCCAGCGCGGCCGCCGTGATCGAACGGCGCCGGCGCGCCGCGATGGCGGCCGACCCGCACGAGCAGGCCCTCCCGGCACTGGCCGACGGGCACGTCCCGGCACTCGCCGAGGCGCCCGGCCCGGTCCCGGTCCCGCGGACGGACCCGGCCCCGGCCCAGGCCCCGGCGCCGACCGGCCCGTCCGCCGCGGCGGTCGCGCCGTCCGCCGCGGTGCCCCCGGCCGCCCCGCCCGCACCGGCCGCGCACGCCGGGCTCGGCCGGGAGTACCACCCCGGCCGTCCGGCCACGCCCGCCGAGGCGGTGCCGTGGGGGCTGCGGGTGGCCGCCGAGTCGACCTGGCGGCTGCTG
This sequence comes from Kitasatospora sp. NPDC001547, assembly GCF_042894165.1. Lineage (NCBI taxonomy): Bacteria > Bacillati > Actinomycetota > Actinomycetes > Kitasatosporales > Streptomycetaceae > Kitasatospora > Kitasatospora sp. NPDC001547. Next base: position 188,315 of record NZ_JBIAVL010000003.1, read on the forward strand.
CTGCTCGGCGCCGCGCTCTACGTCGTCTTCTACGTGGTCGACATGCTGCGGCTGGTCGCCTTCTCGGTGCTGGCCTCACTGCTGATCACCGCGCTGCTGGAACCCTCGGTCTCCTGGCTGCGCCGGCGCGGGGTGCCGCGCTCGCTCGCGGCGGGCGGGGTGTTCCTCAGCGGTCTGGCCGGGATCGGGCTGGTCGGCTGGTTCGTGGTCTGGCAGGTGTCGACCAACCTCTCGGACGTCACCACCCAGGTGAAGACCGGCGTCAACCAGCTGCGGGACTGGCTGGTCACCGGGCCGCTGCACCTGACCCAGCAGCAGATCACCGACTTCGCCAACCAGATCACCAAGGCCATCAGCACCAACACCGACCAGCTCACCTCGGCCTCGATCACCGGTGCGCAGATCGCCGTCGAGGTGCTGACCGCGCTGCTGATGACCTTCTTCACCACCTTCTTCTTCCTCTACGACGGCGGGAGGATCTGGAACTGGGCGCTGCGCGGCCTGCCGCGGCACTCCCGCTTCGCGATGGCCGGGGCCGGCCCCAAGGCCTGGACGACGCTCACCGCCTACGTGCGCGGAACGGTCTGCGTGGCCTTCATCGACGCGCTCTGCATCGGCATCGGCGTCGACCTGCTGGGCGTGCCGCTGGCCCTGCCGCTGGCCGTGATCATCTTCCTGGGCGCCTTCGTCCCGCTGGTCGGCGCGTTGATCACCGGCACCGTCGCGGTGCTGATCGCGCTGGTCACCCAGGGGCCGTGGACGGCGCTGATGGTGCTGGTGGTGCTGGTGGTGGTGATGCAGGTGGAGAGCCACATCCTCCAGCCGCTGATCCTCGGCCGGGCCGTCCGGGTCCACCCGCTCGGGGTCGTGCTCGGCGTCGCGGCCGGCGGCATCATCGGCGGCATCGGCGGCGCGGTGGTCGCCGTCCCGCTGATCGCCGTCACCAATACCGTGGTCACCCACCTGCGCCGCCGCAACGAGGCCGGCCAGGCCGTCTTCACCGCGCTCGAAGCCGCCCGCGAGGCCGCCGAACGGACGGCCGAGCGCACCGCGGAGGAGGCCGCCGGGCGCACCGCGGCCACCCGTCCGGCCCCGCCGGCCGCAGCCGCCACCGACTGACCCGCCGTACGGGGGCGCCCGTCGGAGACCGGCGGGCGGGGAGACCGGCGACGCGGGGGAGCGACGACGCGGGGGAGCGACGACGGGACGAGGAACGACGACGGGGCGAGGAACGACGACGGGCCCCTCCCGGACGTGGTGTCCGGGAGGGGCCCGTCGGGGTGCCGGGTGCGTCAGGCGTTGACGGCGGCGAGGGCGGCCTCGGAGTCGAGGACGCCGGCCACGGCCTGCAGGACGGCGGCGATCTTCATCGAGGCCTGGACGACCTCGCGCTCGACGCCGGCCTTGCGCAGGACGGCCTCGTGCGAGTCGAGGCACTGGCCACAGCCGTTGATGGCCGAGACCGCGAAGCACCAGAGCTCGAAGTCGACCTTCTCGACGCCCGGGGTGCCGATGATGTTCATCCGCAGACCGGCCCGCATCGTGCTGTACTCCTTGTCGGAGAGCAGGTGCAGCGTCCGGTAGTAGACGTTGTTCATCCCCATGATCGCGGCCGCGCCCTTGGCGGCGGTGTACGCCTCCGGGGAGAGGTTGGCCTTGGCCTCGGGCTCCAGCTCACGCAGCAGGCCGGGGCTGCGGGTGGCCATCGCGCAGGACAGCACGGTGCCCCAGAGCTGCTGGGCGGGGAGGTCGGAGTTGCCGATGACCGAGCCCAGGTTGAGCTTGAGGTCCTTGGCGTAGTCCGGGAGGGCGGCCTTCAGGTCGTCGAGGGCCATGGGTCAGCCCGCCAGCAGGGCCTGGGCGTCGAGGGTGTCCTCGCCCTTGGACCAGTTGCACGGGCACAGCTCGTCGGTCTGCAGGGCGTCCAGCACCCGCAGGACCTCCTTGGGGTTACGGCCGACGGAGCCGGCGGTGACCATGACGAACTGGATCTCGTTGTTCGGGTCGACGATGAAGACGGCGCGCTGGGCGGTGCCGTCCTCGTTCTGGACGCCACAGGCCTGCATCAGCTCGTGCTTGATGTCGGCCAGCATCGGGAAGGGCAGGTCGCGCAGGTCCTTGTGGTCCTTGCGCCAGGCGTGGTGCACGAACTCGGAGTCGCCGGAGACGCCGAGGATCTGGGCGTCGCGGTCGGCGAACTCGTCGTTCAGCTTGCCGAACGCGGCGATCTCGGTGGGGCAGACGAAGGTGAAGTCCATCGGCCAGAAGAAGACGACCTTCCACTTGCCCTCGTAGGACTTGTGGTTGATGTCGGCGAAGGCGTTCGCGGCGTCCAGGTCGACACAGGCCTTGAGGTCGAACTCGGGGAACTTGTCACCGATCGTGAGCACGTTCGCTTCTCCTGAAGTGAGATGAGGGGGCTTTGTCCGGAATCCGGACAACAGTCACCATTCCACATCGTGAACTGATCAGGGAAATAGCTACACTGGATGTGTCTGATCGGAGATTGCTATCAGTACCGAATTCCCCACGTCGCGGCCGGGTGCCCGCAGGAACGGCGGCGGCAAGGCCGACCCGACTGTGGCGAGTGCCACAGTCCGCAGCCCCCGCACCCCGACCGTCGCCCAGCTGCGGGCCTTCGTCGCGGTGGCCGAGCACCGGCACTTCCGGGAGGCCGCCGCCGCCACCGGGACCAGTCAGCCCGCGCTGTCAGGGGCGGTCGCGGCGCTGGAGGAGTCGCTGGGCGCGCAGCTGGTCGAGCGTACGACGCGCAAGGTGATTGTCACCCCACTGGGGGAGCGCGTGCACCAGCACGCCCGCCGGGTGCTCGCCTCGCTGCAGGCCCTCACCGAGGAGGTCGAGGCCGCCCGCCGCCCGTTCACCGGGCCGCTGCACCTGGGCGTCATCCCGACCGTCGCGCCCTACCTGCTGCCCATCGTGCTGCGGCTGGTCCGCGACCGCTTCCCGGACCTGGAGCTGCACGTCCACGAGGAGCGCACCCCCTCGCTGCTGGAGGGTCTGGCCGCCGGGCGGCTGGACGTCCTGCTGCTCGCGCTGCCGGCCGGCGGGGCCTCGCCGACCAGGGACATCCCGCTGTTCGACGAGGACTTCGTCCTGCTCACCCCGCCCGGCCACCCGCTCGCGGGCCGGGCCGACGTGCCGCGCGACGTGCTTCTCGACCTGGACGTGCTGCTGCTGGAGGAGGGCCACTGCCTGCGCGACCAGGCGCTGGACATCTGCCGCGAGGTCGGCGCCGACCCGGCGGGCTCGACCACCCGCGCGGCGGGCCTGTCCACCCTGGTCCAGCTGGTCGCCGGCGGCCTCGGGGTGACCCTGCTGCCCGCCACCGCGCTGGACGTCGAGGCCGGCCGCGCCGACCGGCTGGCCGCCGTCCGCTTCGCCGCCCCGGCACCCGGCCGCCGGATCGGGCTGGCCGTCCGGCCGGGCTCGGGCCGCAGCGCCGAGTACGAGCGCTTCGCGGCCGCGCTGCGCGAGGTGCTGGTCGAACTGCCGGTCCGGATCGTCTCCTAGAGCGGCCGGGCCGCCGCCGGGGCGCCCAGGCAGAGCCCGACCGTCGTCGCGACCAGCAGCTCCAGCGCCTCCAGGGTGTCCTGGTCGGGCCGGTCGCCGGCCCGGTGCAGGGTGAGATGGCGGGCCGTCAGGCCGTCGAAGCCGCCGAGGAAGTGGACGGCGATCCGGCGGGCGGGCAGCGCCAGGGTCAGGCCGTGGGCGGCCGCGACGGCGTCGAGCATCTCGGCGGCGGTGGCCTCGATGTCGCGCTGGAGCGCGAGCATGATCTCCCGCAGGTCGGGGTCGCGCATGGCCAGCGACCCGAACTCGCCCAGCAGCACGCAGCGCCCGTGCTCGCCGGTGGCGGCGTCCCAGAGCGCGTGCGCCAGGGTGCGGACCTGCTCGCCGAAGGTGCCGTCGCCGGGGGAGGCGGCGCGCACCTCGCCGACGAAGTCGGACTTCAGCTGCTCGACGACCGCCCGGTAGAGGTCCTTCTTGGTGCCGAAGGTGTAGTGCACCGTGGCCTGCGCCACGCCCAGCTCGGCCGCGATCGCGCGGGTGCTGCCGGCGGCGATTCCCTCCCTGGTCATCAGGTCGATCGCGGCCTGGACCAGTTGCGGTCGGCGTTCGGAGGCGGGGACGTGGGCCATCCAGCCAGGGTAGCGCCATGGTCGGGCAACTGAGTCGCACGATTCTCTCGACCAACTTGGTCACATGACAAAGTTGGGTCTACGGTGGGACGCGACCTGCTCTGACCGACCCCGAGGGACCGCCGATGGCCACGTACCTGTACCGACTGGGCCACTACTGCTTCCGGCGACGGCGGGCCGTCGTCGCCGTCTGGATCGCCCTGCTCATCGCCGTCGGCGGAGCCGCGGGGGCCTTCGCCGGCAAGACCACCGACGAGTTCAAGGTCCCCGGCACCGAGGCGCAGGCCACCCTGGACCGGATCAAGGACACCTTCCCGGCACAGGGCCACGGCTCCGCGCAGGTCGTCTTCGCCGCCGGTGCGCCCGGCGGCATCGGCACGCCCGAGGCGGGCCGGGCGGTCGGCGAGGCCGTCGACCGGATCGCCCGGGTGCCGGGCGTGGCCGCGGTGCCCGACCCGTACGCCACCGGCGCGCTCTCCCCGGACGGGAAGGTCGCGATCGCCCTGGTCTCCTTCGACCACAAGCTCGCCGACGTCACCGACCAGCAGCGGGACGCCGTGAAGGCCGCCGCCGAGCCGGCCCGCGCGGCCGGGCTGGACGTGGCCTTCGGCGGCGACGCGTACAACCGGATGGCCCAGATCGAGGGCGGCAGCGAGGCGATCGGCCTCGTGGTGGCCGGGGTGGTGCTGGTGGTCACCCTCGGCACGCTGGTCGCCGCCGGACTGCCGCTGCTGACCGCGCTGGTCGGCGTCGCCGTGACGATGGCCGGGCTGCTGGCGCTCACCGGCTCCCTCGAGATCATCACCACCGCGCCGGTGCTGGCGCTGATGGTCGGCCTCGCGGTCGGCATCGACTACGCGCTGTTCATCCTCTTCCGGTACCGCCGGCACCTGGCCGAGGGGCTGGAGCCGCAGGAGGCCGCCGCCCGGGCCACCGCGACCGCCGGCAGCGCCGTCGTCTTCGCCGGCCTGACCGTGGTGGTCGCGCTCGCCGGACTCGCCGTCGCGGGCGTGCCGTTCCTCACCGTGATGGGCCTGGCCGCCTCCGGGGCCGTCGTGGTGGCCGTCCTGGTCGCGATCACGCTGCTGCCCGCCGTGCTGGGCTTCACCGGCCGGGCCATCGACCGGCTGCCGGTCTGGAAGCGGGCCCTGGCCGCCGAAGGCCGCACCACCCTGGGCGAGCGCTGGGGCCGCTTCGTGGTCCGCCGCCCGCTGCCCGTGCTCCTGGTCGGCCTGGCCGGGCTGGGCGCCCTGGCGGTGCCCGCCGCGAGCCTGGACCTCGGCCTGCCGGGCGGCGGTTCACAGGCCACCGGGACGGACGCGCGCAAGGCGTACGACCTGGTGGGCGAGAGCTTCGGTCCGGGCTTCAACGCGCCGCTGGTGGTCGTGGTGGACGCCCACGGCGCGCCGCGGCCCGAGCAGGCGGTGCAGGGCGTGGCCGCGACGCTCCGGACCCTCGACGGGGTCGGGGCGCTGCTGCCGCCGACCGTCGACCAGGCGAGCGGCACCGCGCTGGTGACCGTCATCCCGAAGACCGGCCCGGACCACGCGGACACCAAGGCGCTGGTCGACGGGATCCGCGACCGGAAGGCGGAGCTGAAGTCGGCGACCGGCGCGGACATCGCCGTCACCGGCACCACGGCCGCCAACATCGACGTCTCCACCAAGCTCGGCCAGGCGCTGCCGCCGTTCCTCGCGGTGATCGTCGGGATCGCGGTGGTGCTGCTGGCGCTGGCGTTCCGCTCGGTGCTCGTCCCGCTCAAGGCGGTGGCCGGGTTCCTGCTCAGCATCACCGCCTCGCTCGGCGCGGTGGTCGCGGTCTACCAGTGGGGCTGGCTGGACGGGGTGATCGACGTGCCCAAGGTCGGGCCGGTGGTCAGCTTCGTGCCGATCCTGCTGATCGGCGTGCTGTTCGGGCTGGCGATGGACTACGAGCTGTTCCTGGTCTCCGGGATGAAGGAGCAGCACGTCCACGGCGCGGCGCCGCGCGAGGCCGTGGTGGCCGGCGTGCGCAACGGGGCCCGGGTGGTCACCGCCGCCGCGCTGATCATGGTGGCGGTGTTCGGCTCGTTCGTCTTCGGCCACGACCCGATCGTCCAGCCGATCGGCTTCGCCCTCGCGGTGGGCGTGCTGGTGGACGCCTTCGTGGTGCGGATGGCGCTGGTGCCGGCCGCGATGGCGCTGTTCGGCGAGGCCGCCTGGTGGTTCCCCCAGCGGCTGGGGAAGGTCGTGCCGCGGGTGGACATGGAGGGCGAGCAGCTGATCGCCCGGCTGGCGGAGCGGTCGGGGACGGACGTGGCGGAGCAGTCGGCGCAGGAGCCGCCGCGGGTCCGGCCGCAGGAGCCGCAGGCGGGGCGGGACAGGCGGCCGACCCGGGTCTGACGGCCGGCCGGGGCGCCCGGTGGGATCCGTTCCCGCCGGGCGCGACCGCGTTCAGGCCCCGGTGGGAACGGGCACGGGCGCGGGCAGCCGCTGCTCGAACCAGACCACCTTGCCGGTGCCCAGCCTGGTCGCGCCCCAGCGGTCCGCGCACCTGGCCACTATCTGCAGCCCGCGCCCGCGTTCGTCCTCCGGGCCGGTGCGGCGCGGGCGCGGCAGCAGCGGGCTGTCGTCGCCGACCTCGCAGCGCAGCCGGGTGGTGCGCACCAGGCTCAGGGTGACCGGCCGGGTCGCGTGCTGGACGGCGTTGGTGACCAGCTCGCTGACCATCAGCTCGGTCGCCTCGCTGAGCTCGTCCAGCCCCCAGCGGCGCAGCGTGTGCGCGGCCAGGCGGCGGGCCCGGCCCGGCGTCTCGTTGCGCGGCTGGAGGTACCAGTGCGCGACGTCCCCGGCCGGGATGCCGTCGAAGCAGGCGCCGAGCAGCGCGATGTCGTCGCCGCGGTCGCCGGGCGGCAGGATCCGCAGCGACTCCTGGCACAGCTGCTCGGGGGTTTGCCAGCGGGCGGCGGCGATCCGGGCGCGCAGCACCTCCAGGCCGTCGCTGATCGGGCGGGTGCGGGTCTCCACCAGGCCGTCGGTGAACAGCAGCAGGGCCGAGCCGGGCGGCGCGGGCAGCTCGACGGAGTTGAAGTCCACCCCGCCGACGCCGATCGGCGCCCCGGAGTCCAGCTCGACCAGCTCGGCGGTGCCGTCCGGGCGGACCAGCACCGGCGGGACGTGCCCGGCGTTGGCCATCACCACCCGGTTGGCGATCGGGTCGTACACCGCGTAGACGCAGGTGGCCAGGTGCTGTTCGCGGCCGAGCCGCTGGGCCTGTTCGTCCAGGTGGTAGAGCACCTCGTGCGGCGGCAGGTCCAGGGCGGCCAGGGTCTGGGCGCTGGTGCGCAGTTGGCCCATGATGGCGGCCGAGGTGAGCGAGTGGCCCATCACGTCGCCGACGATCAGGGCGACCCGGTTGCCGGGCAGCGGGACGGCGTCGTACCAGTCCCCGCCGACCTGCGCGCCGCGCTCACCGGGCAGGTAGCGCTGGGCGATCCGGACACCGTGCGACTGCGGCAGGCGCAGCGGCAGCATGCTGCGCTGGAGCTCGTTGGCGATCTCCCACTCGCGGGCGTAGCGCAGCGCGGTGTCCACGGCCAGCCCGGCCTGGGTGGCGAGGTGCGCGGCGGTCGCGGTGTCCGCGGCGTCGAAGACCGGGCGGCCGCTGCGTTCGGGAGGGCGGCGGATCAGTATCAGCAGCCCGAGCACGGCCTTGCGGCCGCGCAGCGGCAGGGCGAGGACGGAGGTGCCGGCGGCCAGCCGGGCCACCCCTCGGGTGCCGTACAGCTCGCGCAGCAGCGTCTCGGAGCGCTCGGCGGCGGGGGTGCCGAGGACGGCCGCCTCGGCGGGGCGGCGGCTCAGCAGGGCGTGGGCGAGGGCTCCGCCGCGGGTCACCGGGGTGGCCGGGCCGCCGTCGGCGGTGGAGCGGGCGCCGTAGCGGGAGCGGCGCCGGTCGTCCAGGCTCGGGCGGCCGCGGCGGCCGATCCGGGTGCCGGTGCTGTGGTGTATCCGCAGCTCCTCCGGGAAGCCGGGTTCGCGTTCCACGTTGGGCAGCGGGTCGCGCAGGTGGACGACGGCGGCGTCGGCGAGCGTCGGGACCAGCACCCGGCCGATGTTGCGCAGCGTCGCGGCGAGGTCGAGGGCGCTGTTGATCCGCCGGGTCGCCGAGTCGAGGTACGCCAGCCGGTCCGCCATCTCGGCGCGCTCCGGCCGGGCGCCCGGCCGTCGCGCCTGGGCCGTCGTCGGGGGCGTCGCCTGGGCCGTCGTCGGGTTCGGAGCCGTCGGGTTCGGAGCAGGGGCCGCCGCCGTGGGGGCCGAGGTCGGGGCCGGCGGCGCGGCCGGGACCTGGCGGCGCTGGCCCGGGACGGCGGGCGGCTGCTCCGCCTCGGTCTTGAGCTGGTCGCGCACGGCTGCCTGTCCTGGATTCGGTGTGGTCGGTGAGCTGTTCTGTTGCGTCGGCCGCGAGTGCGGCCGGTCCTGTCCCGGTTCGATCAGCCGACGCGTCGACAGCACAGGAACAGCTGTTCCTCCGGCGGCAGCGAGGTGCTGGCCGGTGCGTACGGATGCCCCGAGCAGTCCTCGACGGCGAAGCCGGCCGAGACCAGAACCCGCTCCAGATCCTCCCGCAGATACCCACTGATCCGCAGCTCTCTGCCAAGGAACGGAAGCGGAACGTGATCCAGGTCCGCCTCGACCATACCGAGCGCCAGCAGCCCACCGGGCCGCAGGAGTTCGCGCAGCCGCCCCAGCACGGTCGGGATCTCGTCCTGCGGCAGCAGGATCAGCGAGAAGAACGCGGTGACCGCGGCGAAGCCGCCCCGGCCGGCCGGCCCCAGCCCGGGGGCGTTCCAGACCCGGTCCGCACGCTCGGTGGCCAGATCGTACAGGTCGATCCGATGGAGGACCGGTGCGAACACGCCCGGGAAGGCGGTCCGCCGGGCCAGCGCGAGCATCCCGTCGGAGAGGTCGACGCCGGTGACCCGCAGGCCCGCTGCGACCAGCTGGCGGACGGTCGGCTCACCGCTGCCGCAGCCCACGTCCAGCACCCGGGCGCCCGGTTCGAGCCCGGCGAGCAGCCGCCGGACGCAGGCCAGCTGTCCGTCCTTGGCGGGGAAGGCATCGCCGTACCCGGCGCCGATGGTGTCGAAGGCGACCGCCTGCAGCGCCCGGGCCGCCCGCCGCCGCCGTACCTCGGGATCGTCGTCGCCGGCGTCCTCGCCGACGGGGAACGGGTCGGATATCTGTCCGGTCGTCACGTTGCGAGGCACCCTTCCACCCGTGGCCTCCGGTGGCTCCTCCACGGCCCCGCGGGCCGCTGCCGGTGGCGGTACATCACGCTCTGCGCACCACGCGCACGGACCGGCACCCCGATGCGTTGTCCGGCAGACACTCGTGTGCGTACTGGCATCTGAGAATATGCGTGATCACCGCGTCGTGGGGTCCCTTTCCGGCCAACTCGCCGCACTTGGGCCGTTGTGGCCGGGGTTGCGGAAGCACGAGGGTGCGGGCCGGGTTGTGCGCGGGGCCCCGCACGCCGGAGGATGCGCCCGGGAAAGGTCGATGACCTGCGGTTTTGCCGAGCCGCAGGCTGACTATCCGACGTTTATTGAACGTCAATCGGTCCGGTGCACAGTGGAGTCCAGCGCCGGGGAAGCGTTGAGGGCGCTCCCGCAGCCGGGGGGCTGCGGGAGCGCCGACGCGCGGAACGGGGGAGGTTCTCCGTGGGGGAGCGGAGGCCTTACGGCGCGGGGGGAGAGAGGGGCTCGGTGTGCTGCTGGGAGATGAGGTCCGCCACGGGGGAGGCCTCGGGCACACCGAGCCGCGTGAAGATCGCATGCGCCTCCTGGAGGCAGGCGAGTCCACGGGCCGGCTGGGCGAGCGTCAACAGGGCCTCGCCCAGCGCGGCGTTCGCCAGGCCCTGGCAGTAGGCGGAGCCCAGCTCCTGGCCGATCGCCAGCGACTCGCCGGCCGCCGAGGCCGCCTCGCCGGGCTGCTCGGCGACCAGCAGGGCGGAGGCGAGCCGGGCCAGGGTGTAGCCCTCCCACAGGGGGTTCTGCTGCGACTGGTAGAGCCGGTGCGCCTCGCGCAGGTGCGGAACGGCGTCGCCGCCGGAGAGCACCACGCCCAGCTGGTAGAGGGTCTGGGCGAGCAGCGGACCGTTCTTGGACTCCCGGGCGGCGGCGACGCCCTCGCCGGCGGACCGCACCGCCGTCTCGGTCATCCCGAGCCGGTGCTGCGCCCGGGCCATGTTGCTGACGATGCGGGCCTCGGCGGTCGGCGCGCCGACCGCCTGGCTGGTGGCCCGCGCCTGTTCCATGAACGGCAGCGCCTCGGCCGGACGGTTGCCCAGGCTCAGGATCACGCCCAGGATGTTGGCGGTGGCCAGCAGCTGGACGGTCGGTTCGTCCGGTGACTGGTGGTCCAGGCTCCGGCGCAGCGAGTGTTCGGCGCCCTGGAAGTCACTGGTGACGTAGTTCAGGGCACCCAGGACGAAGTGCACCCGGGCGAGCGCGGGGGAGTCGTCGCGCAGCTCCGCCTCGCGTCCGAGGGTTTCCAGGACGGGGCGCACCTGGGGGCCGTGGGTCGGGTCCGGGTCGAGGCCGTACAGCAGGATCAGCAGGTCGATCGCCGCGTGCTGCGAGGCGCGCGGCCCGTTCGCCGCCGCGGCTACGGAATTGAGCAGCAGGGCGCTCTCGGCCCGCAGCCAGGACTGGGCGGAGCCAATGGTCGGCAGGCCGATCCCGGGCGAGGAGGGCGTGGTGAGCAACTCGGGCTCGGGGTCGTCCGGTTCGATGGTCCGGGCCGCGTTGCGGACGGTCGGGATCAGCAGGTCGAGCAGCCGCAGGACGGCCCGCTGCTGCTCCTCGGTGTCCCCGATCCGCTCGTTCTGCCGCTGGGCGTAGAGCCGGAGCAGGTCGTGGTAGCGGTAGCGGCCGGGGGTGAAGCACTCCAGCATGTTCGCCTCGACCAGGGCCTCGACGAGGTCCTCGGCGGCGTCCTCGTCCATGCCGAGCAGCGCCGCGGCGGCCGCGAGCGGGATGTCGGGGGAGTCGATCAGGGCGAGGAGTCGAAAGGTGCGGGCCTCGGCCGGGGACAGCTGTCCGTAGCCCAGCCCGATGGTGGTCTCCACGGCCAGGTTGCCGAGCTGGAGTTCGTCCAGCCGGCGGCGCTGGTCGGCTAACCGACGGGCCAGGTCGGAGACGCTCCACCTCGGCCGGCTGGCCAGCCGGGCGGCGGCGATGCGGACCGCCAGCGGGAGGAAGCCGCAGGCGGTGACCACCGCCATGGCGGCCTCCGGTTCGGCGGCGACCCGCTGCTCCCCGACGATGGCCGAGAACAGTGCCAGGGCCTCCTGCGGCGTCAGCTCCTCGACATCGAACAGCTGTGCGCCGGGGATGCCGGCGAGCCGGGAGCGGCTGGTGGCGAGCACCGCGCAGCCGGAGACGCCCGGGATCAGCGGCCGGATCTGGTCGGCGTCCCGCGCATTGTCCAGCAGGATGAGCATCCGCCGGTTGGCGAGCAGCGAGCGGTAGAGGGCCGCGCGCTGCTCCATCGACTCCGGGTTCTCGGTGGCTCCGAGGGCGTGCAGGAAGTCGCCGAGGACGACGACCGGGTCGGCCGGCGCGGCGCCGGCGCCGCGCAGGTCCACGTACAGCTGTCCGTCCGGGAACTCGGCCCGGACGCGGTGGGCGACGTGCACCGCGAGGGTGGTCTTCCCGACGCCGCCGATGCCGGCCAGTGAGGTGACCACCACGGCCTGGCCGGTGGCGTTCATCAGGACCGCCGAGAGGTCGCTGACCAGCTCGGTGCGGCCGCTGAAGTCCGAAACATCGGCCGGGAGTTGGGCTGGCGGCGGAGTGACCGGATGGTCCTTCGCCGGAGCCTCCGGCGCGGCCGGGAGGGCGAGCGACGGGTCGGCCGCGAGGATCCGGGTGTGCATCGTGGACAGGCCGACGCCCGGCTCGACGCCGAGCTCGTCGATGAGCAGCTTGCGGGTGTCGGTGTAGACGCCGAGCGCCTCGGCCTGGCGGCCGCAGCGGTACAGCGCCAGCATCAGTAGCTCCCGCAGCCGTTCGCGCAGCGGATGCTCCGTGGTCAGGTTGTTGAGCTCGCCGACGATCTCCGCGTGCCGGCCGATGTCGAGGGCGGCGGCGCACAGCTCCTCGGCGGCGGCCACCTGGCGTTCGGCCAGCCGCAGCCGCTGGGTGTCGGCGTAGGGGCCGGGGATGCCGGTGAGCGGGCGGCCGCTGAACAGGTTCAGCGCCTCGGTCAGCAGCCGGTGTGCCTCCTGCTTGTCGCCGTTCGCCCGGGCGGTCGCGGCCTCGGTGCAGAGCCGTTCGAAGACCGTCAGGTCGAGGGCCTCGCCCGGGATGCGCAGCGCGTAGCCGTCGGCGACCGACACCAGCAGCTCGGCGGGGCGGCGCACCTCCCGCCGGGGTTCGATGACGGAGCGCAGCCGGGAGACGTAGGTGCGGAGCGCGGCCACCGCCTGGGCCGGCGGCCGGTCGCCCCAGAGCGCGTCGACCAGGTCCTGCGTGGGGACCGGGCGTCCGGCGTGCAGGAGGAGGGTGGTCAGGACCGCCTGCTGCTGGGGGGAGCCGAGCGAGAGGGGCTTGCCGTCGATCCAGGCCTGGACCGGGCCGAGGACTTGGAAGCGCGGCGCAGGGCTCTGCGGCGTCTCCCGAAACTCCATGAAGTCCCCCGATGGCCTGTGGTGTCGATTCCGTGAAAGGGCGCTCGGCGGTCCGCCGTGGTGCTTCAGCTTAGGCGGACGTCCGACTCTGCCGGACGGTTCCGCCAGTCGCACGATGTTTATCGGACATTTAATCAACCCTACGATACTGTCCCCGCGCCCGCGCCAATCCGGTCGGGCTGACGACATTTGATGACCGAAAGGCGGCCGCCCAATGGCCAACGACCAGAGCGAGACCCCGGTGCCGTCGACGCCCGAGAACCAGGCGCAGACCCCGGCCCCGGCCGTCGCTGTGGAGGCCGGCCAGGCTGTCGAGGGCGCGGTCGCCGCGGCCTCGAACCCGACCGAGTACACCGAGCCGAGTGCCGACCGGAAGAACGCGATCGAGAACGGCGCCTTCGGCGACGAGGCCGACTACCTGCCCGAGCCGGCCAAGCCGGACACCGCCAAGCCGGGCGAGAAGTACGAGCCGGAGAGCATCGTCTTCGGCCACGCGTAAGCGGCCGCGCCCCCGGTGCCCCCGTCGCCCCCGCCCGGGCGCGGGGGCACCGGCGGTTACGGGCGCGCCAATTCCCCGCCGGTGTCCACCGGGTGGCCGAAACGTGTCCACGTTGCACTCATGGTGACCGGTGATATCCGTAACGTGCCCGACGGCGGGCGCCGCTCGTTCCGGAATTCCGGATTCACCCGGGGGTATTGCGGTGGTCGGAATGTTGCTGTTTGCCTGCGTTTTGCCGAAATTGCCGAGGAAGATCGCATTCGGCTGAATCGCCGGCCCCGGGGGCGGGGGCGACCTGGTGCGGGTCGGCCGTCCATTCCCGGCCGCCGGGCTCGGGGCGCAGGTAGTGCTCGCCGCCGATGGTGTCCATGTAGATGCCGGTGCGTCCGGTCCTGCGGTCGAGGACGAGTTCACCCACGTGGGGCCGGTAGGCCGGGGCGTTGCGCTGTCGGGTGCTCACCGTTGCTGCTCCTCGCTCTGGTCGGCGACTGGCCAGCATCTCTAGAGAAGCTAATATCTCTAGAGATGTCAACGGTCCTATCTCCTTACCGGAGACCGCGGGCACGCCTACGATTTCTCCGAGGCAGAGGGAGCGGCGATGACCGGCAGCAGTGGCGACAAGCAGCCCAAGTACCAGCGGATCGCCGACGCGCTGAAGGCGGCCATCGACGCCGGCCGGTACCGCGCGGGCGACCGCCTGCCCGGCGAGAACGACCTCATGGACGAGTACGGCGTGGCCCGGATGACCGCCCGCCAGGCGCTGGGCGTGCTGCAGAGCGAGGGCATCGCCGAGGCGCGCCGCGGCGCCGGGGTGTTCGTCAGGGACTTCCGCCCGCTGCGCCGGCGCGGCATCCAGCGGCTGGCGCAGGGGCAGTGGGGCTCCGGCCGGTCGATATGGTCGGCGGACATCGACAACCGCAGCCTGGTGGTCGACCAGGTGTCCGTCACCGAGCGGGGCGCGCCCGACCACGTGGCCCGGGTGCTCGGGGTCGGCCCGGGCGCCCCGATGTGCGTACGGCACCGCCGCTTCGTCCTGGACGGCAAGCCGGTGCTGCTCTCGACCTCCTACCTGCCCGCCCTGCTGGTCGCGGGCACCGCGATAACCCGCGAGGACACCGGCCCCGGCGGCACCTACGCCCGGCTCGCCGAGATCGGCGCCAAGCCCGTGCACTTCCGCGAGGAGGTCCGCTCCCGGATGCCCAGCGGGGAGGAGGCGGCCCGCCTGGAGCTGTCCGCCGGCACCCCGGTCATCCTGATCTGCCGCACCGCCTTCGCCGACGAGGGGCAGGTCGTCGAGCTCAACGAGATGATCCTGGACGCCGCCTCCTACGTCCTGGAGTACGACTTCGACGCCTGAGCGCCGACCAGCCGACGCCACCGCCCCGGCCGCGAGGGGCGGCCGGGGCGGTGCGGGGGGTAGTGGGGACTACTCCTTCGAGCGGACGCGCAGGCTGGTGATCAGCGGGCCCTCGGTGGTCTCGCGGAAGAAGTCGTTGCCCTTGTCGTCGACGACGATGAAGGCCGGGAAGTCCTCGACCTCGATGCGCCAGACCGCCTCCATGCCGAGCTCGGCGTACTCCAGCACCTCGACCTTCTTGATGCAGTCCTGGGCGAGGCGGGCGGCCGGGCCGCCGATCGAGCCGAGGTAGAAGCCGCCGTGCGCGGCGCAGGCGTCGGTGACCTGCTTGCTGCGGTTGCCCTTGGCGAGCATGACCATCGAGCCGCCGGCCGCCTGGAACTGGTCGACGTAGGAGTCCATCCGGCCGGCCGTGGTCGGGCCGAAGGAGCCGGAGGCGAAGCCCTCGGGGGTCTTGGCCGGGCCCGCGTAGTAGACCGGGTGGTCCTGGAGGTACTTGGGCATGCCCTCGCCGGCGTCCAGGCGCTCCTTGATCTTGGCGTGGGCGATGTCGCGGGCGACGACCAGGGTGCCGGTGAGCGAGAGCCGGGTCTTCACCGGGTACTTGGACAGCTCGGCGCGGATCGCGGACATCGGCTGGTTCAGGTCGACGCGCACCACGTCGTCGTCCAGGTGCTCGTCGGTGGTGTCCGGCAGGTACTTCGCCGGGTCGGTCTCCAGCTGCTCCAGGAACACGCCCTCGGCGGTGATCTTGCCGAGCGCCTGGCGGTCGGCCGAGCAGGAGACGGCCATCGCGACCGGCAGCGAGGCGCCGTGCCGCGGCAGGCGCACCACGCGCACGTCGTGGCAGAAGTACTTGCCGCCGAACTGGGCGCCGATGCCGATCTTCTGGGTCAGCTCGGTGACCTTGGCCTCCAGCTCCAGGTCGCGGAAGCCGTGGCCGGTCCTGGCGTTGCCCTCGGTCGGCAGGTTGTCCAGGTAGTGCGCCGAGGCGTACTTGGCGGTCTTCAGCGCGAACTCGGCGCTGGTGCCGCCGATCACGATGGCCAGGTGGTACGGCGGGCAGGCCGCGGTGCCCAGCGAGCGGATCTTCTGCTCCAGGAACGAGAGCATGCTCGCCTCGTTCAGGATGGCCTTGGTCTCCTGGTACAGGTACGACTTGTTGGCGGAGCCGCCGCCCTTGGCCATGAACAGGAACTTGTACGCGTCGCCGTCGGTGGCGTACAGCTCGATCTGGGCCGGCAGGTTGTTGCCGGTGTTCCTCTCGTCCCACATGGTCACCGGGGCCATCTGGGAGTAGCGCAGGTTGAGCCTGGTGTACGCGTCGTACACGCCGCGGGCGATGGCGGACTCGTCGCCGCCCTCGGTCAGCACGTTCTGGCCGCGCTTGCCCATGACGATCGCGGTGCCGGTGTCCTGGCACATCGGCAGGATGCCGCCGGCCGAGATGTTGACGTTCTTCAGCAGGTCGAGCGCGACGAAGCGGTCGTTGGGGCTCGCCTCCGGGTCGTCCAGGATGCGGCGCAGCTGGGCGAGGTGGGCGGGGCGCAGGTAGTGCGAGATGTCGTGCATCGCCTCGGCCGTCAGCAGCCGCAGCGCCTCCGGCTCGACCTGGAGGAAGGTGCGACCGCCGGCCTCGAAGGTGGAGACACCCTCGGAGGTGAGCTTGCGGTAGGGGGTCGGGTCAGCGCCCAGGGGGAGCAGGTCGCTGTACTCGAAGTCTGGCGTGGGAGCCATCGGGGCGGTCCTTAGCTGTCCAGTTGGTCCGGCTGCGTCGGCGAAGCACCATCCAGGGTAGGACCCGGCGGAAGTCGGCACGCGGACAGGTCAGCCTTGCGTGACCGGGCTCACTCGCGCAGGAGTGCGAGCGACTAGGCTGACCCCGTGGACAACTCGCCGTCGCACGACGATTCGGGGCAGCCGCCGGTGCCGGCGCCCGTACCGATGACCAAATCCGAACCCAAGCCCGAACTCCGGCCCGAGGCCAGGGCGGAGAGCGCGCCGGGGCCGCACGCGCCGGTCGCGCAGGCGGAGCTGCGCGTCTCCGACGCCGACCGCGAGAAGGTCGCGGAGCTGCTGCGGGACGCCTACGCCGAGGGCCGGCTGGACGCGGACGAGCACGCCGAGCGGATCGAGGCCGCCTACGCCGCGAAGACCTTCGGCGACCTCGCGCCGCTGACCAGGGACCTGCCGGCCCGCCCGCTGTCCTTCGAGAAGCAGCCGCTGAACGCCCCGCAGGGCACCCCGCAGCCGCCCGCGCGCCAGGAGTCCCCGACGGTGGTGGCGGTCTTCGGCGGCGCGTCCCGCAAGGGCCGCTGGCGGGTGGGCTCGCAGCTGAGCGCCTTCGCCGCGTTCGGCGGGGTGGAGATCGACCTGACCGACGCCGTGTTCGAGTCCCCCGAGGTGGAGATCACCGTCACGGCGGTCTTCGGCGGCGTCGAGGTGCGGGTGCCGGAGAACGTCACCCTGCAGGGGTCCGGCGTCGGCATCTTCGGCGGTTTCGACGTCCGGGAGCAGACCGCGGCGGACCCGTACGCTCCGGTTGTCCGGATCAAGGGCCTTGCGCTGTTCGGCGGTTGCGAGGCCAAGCCGCGCCGGGGCAAGAAGCTCAAGGAGTGGGTGCGCCGCCAACTCGGCACCGACTGACCGTCGTTGACCTGCAATGCGCCCGACCGGGAACCAACTCCCGGTCGGGCGCTCGGCGTTGTGCCCAGTGCGCTGCGTAGTCGATTGCGTGCAGTGTGCATGAATCGCGGCCGGGCGGGGTAGTTCCTTCCGCACATCGCTTCTTGGACGGCTGCGCACCGGAGGTGGCCGAGCGGCCGCGCCCGGGTGGGACAGCGGGGGCTCGCGGCCGGCGGGGGAGCGAGGGTTCCCCGTGTCCGAGAGCCTCGTCAGGAGTACGGCCGTGCTGCATCCGATCGAGTCCCGCACCACCTCGCCAGCCGCCGCTGCGCAGCAGGTCCTGGAGCGCCGTCCCGGCGCCCGGCCGCAGCCGCAGTCCCCGGGCGTCCCGGCGGGCTCCCCCGCGGGCGAGGACAACCCCTGGCACACCGGTGCCGCGTGTCGGCGGGACGAGGTGGGGCTGTTCTTCGCGCCCTCCAAGGAACCGACGGCGGCCCGGCTGTCGCGCGAGGAGCAGGCCAAGCAGGTGTGCGCCCGCTGCCCGGTGCTGCTGGAGTGCCGCGAGCACGCGCTGGCGCAGCCGGAGCCGTACGGGGTCTGGGGCGGGCTGACGGCCGCCGAGCGGCGGGTGGTGCTGGCCCGGCGCCGCCGCCGGGACGCGGAGCTGCGCGAGGCGGCCCGGGTGACGGAGGCCGCGCGGCGCCGGATAGCCGGGTGACGCCGGGTCCGAGACCCAGGGGACGCGACGCGGCCCCGGCGGAGGGGGATTCCGCCGGGGCCGCGAAGTGCGCTCGGGTGGGGCTCAGTTGGCGCGGTCGAAGTCGATCGCGCTGTAGGCCCGCAGCTTCGCGAGCTTGTGGGTGGAGTTGATCTCGCGGATGGTGCCGCTCTTGGAGCGCATCACCAGCGAGCTGGTGGTGGCGGTCTCCGAGCGGTAGTGCACGCCGCGCAGCAGCTCGCCGTCGGTGATGCCGGTGGCGACGAAGAACACGTTCTCGCCGCTGACCAGGTCGTCCGTGGTGAGCACCCGGTCCAGGTCGTGACCGGCGTCCAGGGCCTTCTGCCGCTCGGCGTCGTCCTTGGGCCACAGCCGGCCCTGGATCACGCCGCCCATGCACTTCATCGCGCAGGCCGCGATGATGCCCTCCGGGGTGCCGCCGACGCCCATCAGCAGGTCGACGCCGGTGCCCTCGCGGGCGGCCATGATGGCGCCGGCCACGTCGCCGTCCGAGATGAACTTGATCCGGGCGCCCGCCTCGCGGATCTCCCGGACCAGGCCGTCGTGGCGCGGGCGGTCGAGCACGACGACGGTGACGTCCTCGACGGCGCTGCCCTTGGCCTTGGCGACCCGGCGGATGTTGACCGCGGCCGGGGCGGTGATGTCGACGAACTCGGCCGCCTCCGGCCCGGCCACCAGCTTGTCCATGTAGAACACGGCGCTGGGGTCGAACATGGTGCCGCGGTCGGCGACGGCCAGGACGGCCACCGCGTTGTTCATGCCCTTGGCGGTCAGCGTGGTGCCGTCCACCGGGTCGACCGCGACGTCGCACTCGGCGCCGGTGCCGTCGCCGACCCGCTCGCCGTTGTAGAGCATCGGGGCTTCGTCCTTCTCGCCCTCCCCGATGACGACGACGCCGTTCATCGAGACGGTCGAGACGAGGGTGCGCATCGCCTTCACGGCGGCACCGTCCGCGCCGTTCTTGTCGCCACGTCCGACCCACCGGCCGGCGGCCATCGCGGCCGCCTCGGTGACCCGGACGAGCTCGAGCGCGAGGTTCCGGTCCGGAGCCTCGGGCGCGACCTCCAGGGCACTGGGAAGGTGGTGCGGGTACTGCGTGGTCATCGTCGTTACCTCTCTGTACGCGACGGCCAGTGAGCGCCCGACTACTGCCAGGTCGAACGCCGTGGTGAGGGTTCTGCGATCGTATCTGCCCACGAGATGACTGTCTGTGGCGCGGGTCGCTGCTCTGTCGCGGAAAACACCGGTTCGTCCCCTTTCACCCGTACGTGGACACCCCTGGTGACCGCCCGGAGATGTGGATGAGTCACCATGTGGGGGTGGCAGCAGACAGCAAGGGCATGAGGGGCCGGCAGACCGTACGGGACATGGTCCTGTCGATGCTGGCGGTCGGGATCGTCGTCTGGGTCGGGTACCTGTTCCTCCCGCACGACGCCAACGGCGACCCGGTGCACGTCGTCGAGTACAAGGTCGCGGCGGCCTCCGCCAAGCGCACCGCGCCGTACCCGCTGCTCTCCCCGGAGGGGCTGCCGGACAAGTGGCGGGCCACCTCGGTCAGCTACCGGCCGGCCGCCGACAACAACGGCAAGGGCAACGCCTGGCACCTGGGCTTCGTGACCCCCTCCGGCCAGTACGCGGCGATCGAGCAGAGCGACGTGCCGCGCGACTCCCTGCTCGCCGACCACGTGACGGGCGCCAAGCCGGACGGCACCGCCGAGGCGGGCGGCCGCGCCTGGGACCGGGTGCAGGGCGAGAAGGCCCGCGCGCTGGCCGTGCAGACCGGCCCCGGGGCGACCCTGCTCACCGGCACCGCCTCCTACGAGGAGCTGGCCGAGCTGGCGCAGGCGCTCAAGTAGTCCCGCCCCGGCCGTGGCGCCCCGCGCACGCCGCCGGGCACGCGCACGCCGAAGGGCCCCGCACCGGACGAACCGGTGCGGGGCCCTTTCGCGCGGGGCGGATCAGACCGTGGTGACGACCTCGTCGTAGGCCAGGCGCGGCGAACGCGGGAACCAGGCGTCCTCGCCCGGCTTGCCGATGTTGACCACGGCCAGCACCGAGTGCTCGCCGTCGCCGAAGAACTCCTTGTTGATGCCCTCGGCGTCGAAGCCGGTCATCGGGCCGGCGGCCAGACCGGCGGCGCGCACGCCGACGATGAAGTAGGCGGCCTGCAGGGCGCCGTTCAGCGTGGCGGACTGCTCGCGGACGCTGCGCTCCGAGAAGAACAGGTCCTTGGCCTGCGGGAAGTGCGGGAGCTGGGTCGGCAGCTCCTCGTGGAACTCGTTGTCCACGGCCAGGATGGCGACCAGCGGGGCGGCGGCGGTCTTGTCCTTGTTGCCGTCCGCCATCTGCCGGACGAGGCGCTCGCGGGCCTCCTCCGAGCGGACCAGGACGACGCGCAGCGGCTGCTGGTTGAAGGCGGTCGGGCCGAACTTCACCAGCTCGTAGATGGCCTGGACCTGCTCCTCGGTGACCGGCTCGTCGGTGAAGGTGTTCGCGGTGCGGGCCTCACGGAACAGCAGGTCCTGAGCGGCGGCGTCGAGTACCAGGGCGTCGGTGGTCATGCTTCTGCACCTCATGCGGAAAAGGAGTTCGTCGGTATGATCGGCCGCAGCCGGTCACTCCGTCCAACATAGGTGAATATTCAACGATTCCCCAAGTGTTTGTGACCTGCCTCACTCCCCGCCCGGGGCCGCGCCCTCCTCGGCGGCCAGCGCGGCGTCCAGCCGCGCCCGGGCGCCGTCCAGCCAGCGCTGGCACACCTTCGCCAGCTGCTCGCCGCGCTCCCACAGGGCCAGCGACTCCTCCAGCGACGTCCCGCCGTTCTCCAGCTGCCGGACGACGTCCAGCAGCGCGTCCCGGGCGTGCTCGTAGCCCAGCGCGTCGTCCGGGTTCGGCGCCGCCGCTGCCGCCGCGTCCTGCTGCTCCTGCTGCTCTGCCATGCGTGCCAGCGTAGGGGCTCGGACCGACACGCCCCAGCCCCGGTCTGCGGGGACTACCCGGGCGCCACGGTGACGTCGAAGCCGCCGCCCGCCACCCGGGCGTGCAGCCCCTCGCCGGGCGCGGCCTGCGCCGGGTCGGTCACCACCGTGCCGTCCGCCCGCTGGAGCACCGCGTAGCCGCGCTCCAGGGTGGCCGCGGGGGAGAGCGCCACCACCCGGGCCAGGGTGTGCCCGAGGTCGCTCTGCGCGTGGTCCAGCCGGTGCCGCAGGGTGCGCCGGGCCCGCTCCAGCAGGCCGTCCACCTCCTGCCCGCGCCCGTCCAGCATCCGGTGCGGGGCGGCCAGCGCCGGGCGGCTGCGCACCCCGTCCAGTCCGTGCTGCTCGCGCTCGACCCGGGACAGCACGTGCCGGCGGGCGCGGTCGCGCAGCTGGCGGACCTTGGCCAGCTCCTCGCCGACGTCCGGAACCACCCGTTTGGCCGCGTCGGTCGGGGTGGAGGCGCGCAGGTCGGCCACGAAGTCCAGCAGCGGCTGGTCCGGCTCGTGCCCGATCGCGCTCACCACCGGCGTACGGGCGGCCGCGACCAGCCGCACCAGGCCCTCGTCCGAGAACGGAAGCAGGTCCTCCACGCTGCCGCCGCCGCGGGCCACCACGATCACGTCCACCTCGGGGTGCTCGTCCAGCTCCCGCACGGCCGCGCTCACCCGCTCCACCGCGCTGACCCCCTGCACCGGGACGTTGCGCACCTCGAAGCGGACGGCCGGCCAGCGCCGCCGGGCGTTCTCCAGGACGTCCCGCTCGGCCGCCGAGCCGCGCCCGGTGACCAGCCCCACGCACTGCGGCAGGAACGGCAGCGGCTTCTTGCGCTCGGCCGCGAACAGGCCCTCCCCGGCGAGCCGCCGCTTCAGCTGCTCCAGCCGGGCCAGCAGCTCGCCGAGCCCCACCGGGCGGATCTCCGAGGCGCGCATCGACAGCTGGCCGCGCGCCGCGTACCACTCCGGCTTGGCGTGCACGACGACCCGCGCGCCCTCCTGCACCACGTCCGCGACCTGCTCGAACACCGAGCGGAAGCAGGTCACCGTGAGAGAGACGTCGGCCTGCGGGTCGCGCAGGGTCAGGAACACCACGCCCGCCCCGGGGCGGCGGCTGAGCTGGGTGATCTGCCCCTCCACCCAGACCGCGCCGAGCCGGTCGATCCAGCCGCCGATCAGCGCGGAGACCTTGCCGACCGGGAGCGGCGCTTCGGGGGAGCTGGTGTTGGCCATGCGTACGAGGCTAGCGGCGCGGGCCGACACGGCCGAGACCGCCGACCCCGGTCGCGGCCGGCGGGGCCCGCCGGCCCGCCTGCCGTCCCGTCGGCCGTTGCGCCGTCCGGGTTACGGCCGCCGGCGGCGGCCGGCCCCGCCGGGACCGCCGCGGGTGCCGCCCCGGCCGGCGGCACCCTGGACGGCGAGCACGACCAGGCCGACCGCCAGCCAGACCAGCCCGACGATCTGCGCGGTGGTCGAGGCCTCGTACACCACCGCCCCGATCACCGCGATCCCCAGCACCGGCACGACCACGTGCGGGAGCCACCGCCGCGAGCCGTGCCGCACCGCGTACCAGCCGACCACCGAGGCGTGCAGCAGCGCGAAAGCGGTCAGCGCGCCGACGTTCACCACCGAGGTGAGCTGGTCCAGCCCGTCGTCCCGCTCGGCCGCCCAGACCGCCGCCGCCATCGTGATCACCGCGGCCGCCAGCAGTGCCCGGCGCGGCACCGCGCTGGCCGGGTCGACCGTGCCGAGCGGGCGCGGCAGCCGGCCGTCCCGGCCCATCGCGAAGACCAGCCGTCCGGCCGCGGCCTGCCCGGCCAGGGCCGCGAAGGCGGCGCCGATCGCCTTGCTGGCCGCCACCAGCACGTGCAGCCAGTGCCCGACGCCGCTCTCCACGGTGTCGTAGAAGGCCGAGCCCTGCGCCGCCGGGTCGGCGGCCAGCTGCTGCGGGCCGGTCGGCTCCAGCAGCGCCGCCAGGTAGGTCTGGGCGACGAACAGCACCCCGGCCAGCGCCAGGCACCAGAGCACCGCCCGGGCCACCGCCGCCGAGGCGCCGACCGCCTCCTCCACGAAGGTGGCGATCGCGTCGAAGCCCAGGTAGGAGAGCACCGCGACGGACACCGCGGAGACCACCGCGGCCAGCGAGAAGTCGCCGACGGCGGTGAACGGGGTGTCCCAGCCGCGCCGGGCGCCGTCCTGGGCCAGCGCCACCACGGCCGCGGCCACGAACACCGCCAGCACCGCGATCTCCATCGCGAGCACCGCGAAGCCGACCACCGCCGCCGTCCGCACCCCGACCAGGTTGAGGGCGGTGGTCACCACCACCGCGAGCGCCGTCCAGACCCACCGCGAGACGTCCGGCACCAGGGAGTTCAGCGCGATACCGGAGAACAGGTAGGCCACCGCGGGGATCAGCAGGTAGTCGAGCATCGCCATCCAGCCGGCGACGAAGCCCGGTCCCTCGCCCAGCCCGGCCCGGGCGTAGGCGAACACCGAGCCGGTCTGCGGCACCGCGCGCACCATCTGGGTGTACGAGACGGCGGTGAAGCCCATCGCCACCGTCGCGGCCAGGTAGACCGTGGCGACGGCGCCGTGGCTCTTGGCGTCCAGCACGCCGAACACGCCGACCGGGGCCATCGGGGCGATGAACAGCAGTCCGTAGACCATCAGATCGCGGACACCCAGGCTGCGGCGCAGGCCGCTCGGCGTCACCCGCTCGCTCACAGAGCTCATAGACACCATATTTTGAGCGCAATTGACCGGGTCTGCACGGAAGGTGTCCGGCGTCGGCGCGGCTTCCCGCCGGGGGACCGGGAAGGCGAGCGCCGGTCGCGGCCGCCCGTACGATGGATCCATGTCCAAGACCGCGCAGCGCCGTGTCCTGCTCGCCGCCCCCCGGGGCTACTGCGCGGGAGTCGACCGCGCCGTGATCGCCGTGGAGAAGGCCCTGGAGCAGTACGGGGCGCCCATCTACGTCCGCAAGCAGATCGTCCACAACAAGTACGTGGTGCAGACCCTGGAGAAGAAGGGCGCGATCTTCGTCGACGAGACGGAGGAGGTGCCCGAGGGCTCGATCGTCGTCTTCTCCGCGCACGGCGTCGCCCCGTCCGTCCACGACGAGGCGCGGGCCGGCAAGCTCGCCACCATCGACGCGACCTGCCCGCTGGTCACCAAGGTGCACAAGGAGGCCGTGCGCTTCGCCGACGAGGGCTTCGACATCCTGCTGGTGGGCCACGAGGGCCACGAGGAGGTCATCGGCACCATGGGCGAGGCCCCGGACCGGATCCACCTGGTGGACGGCGCCGAGGACGTCGCCAACGTGCGGGTCCGGGACGAGTCCAAGGTCGTCTGGCTGTCCCAGACCACCCTGTCGGTGGACGAGACCATGGCCACCGTCGGCGAGCTGAAGAACCGCTTCCCGGCGCTGGTCAGCCCGCCCAGCGACGACATCTGCTACGCCACCCAGAACCGCCAGGTCGCGGTCAAGCAGCTGGCCCCGGAGGCCGACCTGCTGATCGTGGTCGGCTCCAAGAACTCCTCCAACTCCGTCCGCCTGGTCGAGGTCGGCCTGGAGTACGGCGCCAAGGCCGCCCACCTGGTGGACTTCGCCGAGGAGATCCGCGAGGAGTGGCTGGAGGGCGTCACCACGGTCGGCCTGACCAGCGGCGCCTCGGTGCCGGAGATCCTGGTCGACGGCGTGCTGGAGTTCCTGGCCGCGCGCGGTTACGACACGGTCGAGACGGTCAAGACCGCCGAGGAGCACCTGATCTTCTCGCTGCCCAAGGAGCTGCGCCGCGACCTGCGCGCCGAGGCGGCGGGCAAGCTCTGACCCGACCCGGAAGGGCCGGCACCCCGTCGGGGGTGCCGGCCCTTTCCGCTGCGGCGGCGGCCTGCCGCTCCGCCGTGCGGCCGCTGGTGCGGCTTCCCGGAGCGCTTTCCCGGGGTGCTTTCCCGGGGTGCGCGGGTTCCCGCTGCGCGCTTTCCGGCTGTGCGGTGTCCCGCGGTTCGGTGTCCTGCTGTGCGCGCCCGGGCGCGCTCTCGTAGTTTTGTGCACAGGCTGTGGACGATTCACCGGCCGCGGACGGTCCTGAGCCGGTCCCGCGGCCGACGGCGGAGGGTGGACGGGATGACGGCGGTATTCGGCGTGGACATCGGCGGCTCGGGGATCAAGGGCGCGCCCGTCGACCTCGCCCGGGGCGCGCTCGCCCAGGAGCGCCACAAGGTGCTCACCCCGCAGCCGTCCTCCCCCGAGGCCGTGGTCGCCGCCGTCTGCGAGGTGATCCGCCACTTCGACCACCAGGGCCCGGTCGGGCTGACCTTCCCCGGCGTGGTCGTCGACGGCCGCACCAGGACGGCGGCCAACGTGGACAAGGGCTGGATCGGCCTGGACGCGGCCGGCCTCTTCCGCCAGGCGCTGGGGATGCCCGCGACCGTCCTGAACGACGCGGACGCGGCCGGCCTGGCCGAGCTGACGCACGGCGCCGGGCGGGGCGAGCCGGGCGTGGTCCTGGTGCTCACCTTCGGGACCGGCATCGGCAGCGCCCTGTTCGTGGACGGCGTGCTGGTGCCCAACACCGAGCTGGGCCACCTGGAGGTGCGCGGCAAGGACGCCGAGCGCCGGGCCTCCTCGGCCGCCAAGGAGCGGCACGGGCTGAACTGGGAGGAGTGGGCCGGGCGGGTCGACGAGTACCTGGACGTGGTGGAGACGCTGTTCTCGCCGCGGCTGATCGTGATCGGCGGCGGGGTCAGCCGCAAGCACGAGAAGTTCCTGCCGCTGCTGAAGGACCGCGCGGCGCGGATCGTCCCGGCGGAGCTGCGCAACGACGCGGGCATCGTCGGAGCCGCCATGGCGGCGGCCAGGGCGGAGGTCTGAGGGGCGTCCCCCGGTGGGCCGGCGGCCTGGTCGGGCGGCGCCTCGCCGGAACGGCTTCGGCCGGCGGGCGGGGTGCCGGTGGGTGGGGTGCCGGTGGGTGGGGTGCGGCCGGGGTGCCGACGGGTACGGCCTCAGCGTGCGCGGTGGATCCGGCGCTGGGCGACGAACCGGGCGAGCACGATCAGCGCGGCCAGCCCGGTGCCGGAGAACAGCCAGCCGGCCCGCAGCGCCAGCCCGGTCGCCAGCGAGACCACCTGGGCGGTGACGCCCGGGGAGTTCACCGGTTCGAGCAGGAGCAGTGCGACGGCGAAGGCGATCGGGCCGCTGATCGGTGCGGCCAGCAGGTCCGCGTAGCGCACCCGGACGGCCAGCTGGAAGCAGACCACCAGGTAGCCGAGGCCGAACAGCCAGCCGAGGCCGTCGAACAGCAGCCGGTCCACGCCCGCCACCGCGAGCGTCGCCAGGACGGCGGCCACCCCGGTGCCGACGGCCGTCAGCCGGGTCGGCCGGCCGGTGCGCCGCCGCCCGTACAGCTGCTCGTCGCCGCGCCCGCGCAGGGGCAGGCGCAGCCGCAGCCGGGGCCCGGTCGGGCGGGGGGCGCCGGACGGGCCGGCCACCGGGCGCAGCCGGGAGGCGGGGACGGACCCGGAGGGGGTGCCGGCGGCCCCGGGGGCCCGGCCCGGACCGGGGACGGCGGCTGCCGCCGCGCGGGTCGGCGGACGGCGTCTGGGCCCTGGCGGCTGGGTACGGGTGCTCTGCTCCACCCGCCCAACGTACGGTCCGATCATCGCCACACTGTGTAATGGACCGTTCAGGTCTTGTCCCGTGTCTCCTGGCGGAGTAGTCATGTGATCGTCACTCAGGTCGGCTGACCTGCGCGGTCGCGCCGACGCACGACGATCACCGGATCCGTTCACGGGTCTCTTCACGGGGGAACAGCATGACCGATTTCACGTTCGAACGGCTCGATCACGTCCAGCTCGACATCCCGGCCGGCGCCGAGGACGCGTGCCGGGCCTTCTGGTCCGGCGTGCTCGGGATGACCGAGCTGGCGAAGCCGCCGGTGCTGGCCGCCCGCGGCGGCTGCTGGTTCCGCGGCGGCGGGGTCGAGGTGCACCTGGGCGTGACCCCGGACTTCCGTCCGTCCCGCAAGGGGCACCCGGGCATCCTGGTCCGCTCGCTGGACGCGCTGGCCGACCGCCTCACCGCGCACGGCCACCAGGTGACCTGGGACGACAACCTGCCCGGCCACCGGCGCTTCTACGCCGACGACAGCCTGGGCAACCGGCTGGAGTTCCTGGAGCCCCGGGCGGCGGCGACCGAGGAGTGAGGCAGTGCGGGGGCTGCCCGTAGACTTGGGGGTCGGCCCGTACGGTGCCGACCCAACTCCTCCAAGCCCACGGGACTGCGCTTCATGTCGCTCACGATCGGAATCGTCGGCCTGCCGAACGTCGGCAAGTCGACCCTGTTCAACGCCCTGACCAAGAACGACGTGCTGGCGGCCAACTACCCGTTCGCCACGATCGAGCCGAACGTCGGCGTGGTCGGCGTCCCGGACGAGCGGCTGGCCAAGCTGGCCGAGATCTTCGGCTCCCAGCGCATCCTCCCGGCGACCGTCGACTTCGTCGACATCGCCGGCATCGTGCGCGGCGCCAGCGAGGGCGAGGGCCTGGGCAACAAGTTCCTCGCCAACATCCGCGAGTCGGACGCGATCTGCCAGGTCGTGCGCGCCTTCACCGACCCGGACGTGGTGCACGTGGACGGCAAGGTGTCGCCCAAGGACGACATCGAGACCATCCACACCGAGCTGATCCTGGCCGACCTCCAGACCATCGAGAAGGTCCTGCCGCGGCTCCAGAAGGAGGCGCGCCTCAAGAAGGAGACCGCCGCCGTGCTGGCCGCCGCCGAGGCCGCGCAGGCGATCCTGGAGACCGGGAAGACCCTCTTCGAGGCCGGCTTCGACACCGCCCCGATCCGCGACCTCCACCTGCTGACCGCCAAGCCCTTCCTCTACGTCTTCAACGTGGACGAGGACGAGCTGGCCGACGAGGACTTCAAGAAGGCCCAGCGCGAGCTGGTCGCCCCGGCCGAGGCGATCTTCCTGAACGCCAAGATCGAGTCCGAGCTGATCGAGCTGGACGACGCCGAGGCCCTGGAGCTCCTCCAGTCCATGGGCCAGGAGGAGCCCGGCCTCGCCACCCTCGCCCGGGTCGGCTTCGACACCCTCGGCCTCCAGACCTACCTGACGGCCGGCCCCAAGGAAACCCGCGCCTGGACCATCAAGAAGGGCGCCACCGCCCCCGAGGCCGCCGGAGTCATCCACACCGACTTCCAGAAGGGCTTCATCAAGGCCGAGGTGATCTCCTTCGCCGACCTGGTCGAGACCGGCTCCATCGCCGAGGCCCGCGCCAGGGGCAAGGCCCGCATCGAGGGCAAGGAGTACGTCATGCAGGACGGCGACGTCGTGGAGTTCCGCTTCAACGTGTGAGCGTTTGATTGCTTTGAGATAGCTTGATCTGTCGAATGCACAGGTCGGACGGGGCCCGCCTCCCTTGAGGCGGGCCCCGATCTCTTTTCCGTGCTGACTTGGTGCTGACTTCTTCGGCTTACTGCATCCATGCAAGTGGTACGTTATGTGGTACCACTAGTGGAGGAGTCCAGTCGATGTCGATCACTGCCAGCGAGGCGCGCAAGGCTCTCTTCCCGTTGATCAAGAAGGTCAACGACGATCACGAGGCCATTGAGATCGTCTCCAAGCACGGAAATGCCGTGCTCGTCTCGGCCGAGGACTATGCCGCCTTGCGTGAAGGCTCCTACCTGTTGCGCTCGCCCGTGAATGCCCGCCGCTTGCTCAAGGCGTACGAGAACGCCCTCGGCGGCATAGGGCTTTCCGAGCGGGAGCTCATCGACCCTGATGCGGCGGATGGCGAGAAGGGTGCCGCGTGAGGCTCGTCTTTGAGGAAGGCGGCTGGGAGGACTACACCTCCTGGCTCAAGACCGACCGCAAGATGCTCGCCCGGATCAACAAGCTCATCGAGGACGTGTTGCGCGACCCGTTCACCGGTATCGGCAAGCCCGAGCCACTGAAGTACCACTTGCCCGGGGCCTGGTCGCGGCGGATCGACGACGAGCACCGCCTCGTCTACTTGGTGACGGACCGGGAGATCATTGTTCTGGCCGCCCGCTACCACTACTGATGGCTGGCTGTGTGTCTGAGTCACCGTGCTGATTCCGTGCTGACTTGGGCCTTCAGAGTCAGCGTTTCCACAGCTCACAGCCGTGGTGGGTATTCCGCTTCAACGTCTGACCGGTCACCGTGCACGGTCCGAAGGGGCCGGACTCCCCACACGGGGTCCGGCCTCTTCGCCGTCGTCCGGTCTGCTCGGAGGTGCCGGATCGGTGCCGTGCGAGGGCTCAGCCGATGGTG
Source organism: Kitasatospora sp. NPDC001547 (assembly GCF_042894165.1). Taxonomy (NCBI): domain Bacteria; kingdom Bacillati; phylum Actinomycetota; class Actinomycetes; order Kitasatosporales; family Streptomycetaceae; genus Kitasatospora; species Kitasatospora sp. NPDC001547. Next base: position 217,636 of record NZ_JBIAVL010000003.1, read on the forward strand.
ACGGTGAGGAGGCCGTCGGGGGCGGCGGTGACGGTGACGGCGGTGAGGGTGGCGGAGTGGGCGTCGGGGTGGTGGGGGAGGGCGCGCGGGCCGATGCCGACGACGCGGGTGCCGGCGGCCCTGGCGGCCGCGATGCCGGCGCCGGAGTCCTCGAAGGCGAGGCAGTCGGCGGGGGCGAAGCCGAGGGCGGCGGCGCCTTTGAGGAAGCCCTCGGGGTCGGGCTTGCTGGCGCCGACGGACTCGGCGGTGACCAGGACGGGCGGCAGCGGCAGACCGGCGGCGGCCATCCGGACCCGGGCGAGCGGCTGGTCGGCGGAGGTGACCAGGGCGTGCGGGTGGCCGGCCAGCGAGGCGAGGAAGGCGGCGGCGCCGGGCACCGGCACGACGCCCTCGGTGTCGGCGCGCTCCTCGGCGAGCATCCGCTCGTTGTCGGCCAGGTTGAGTTCCATCGGGCGGTCCGGCAGGAAGTGGGCCATGGTCGCGTGGCCCTGGCGGCCGTGCGCGACGGCGAGCACCTCGGCCGGGTCCAGGCCGTGCCGCTCGGCCCAGCGGCCGAAGCAGCGCTCGACCACGGCGTCGGAGTCGACCAGGGTGCCGTCCATGTCCAGGAGGACGGCTCGGGCGGTCAGCCGGACGGGGGCGGCGGGCATGGGACGGCTCCTCAAGGGGTGAACAGCATTTGTTGCCGAATGATACAAAAAGTCACGCGGGTCCGAGCAGGTGGGCGTTGACCGCGCGGGCCTCCTCCGCCAGCTCCGGCAGCTCCACCACCTCGACCCCGGCCGCCGCCAGCAGTGCGGTGCCCTGGCAGTCGGTGACGAACAGGTCCGGCTCGCGCCAGGCGACCACCACCCGCGGCACGCCCGCCGCGACGAGCAGCCGGGCGCACGGCACCGGCCGCGAGGCCCGCTGTCCGCAGGGCTCCAGCGAGCTGTAGACGGTCGCGCCGCGCAGCCGCGGGTCACCCGCCGGGAGCTTGGCCAGGGCCGCCTCCTCGGCGTGGTCGTGCGGGTCCGTCTCCCGGCTGTAGCCCTCCGCCAGCACCGTGCCGTCGGCGCCGACGATCACCGCGCCGACCGAGAAGGCCGTCTCGGACGGCGGGCACCGGCGGGAGAGTTCGACGGCCCGGCGCAGGTGGTCGAGGTCGGTGGACGCGGACTGGGTCACGGCGCGGGCTCCTTGGGGGCGTACCTGAGCAGGACGACGTCGCCCACGGTACGTGCCTCCAGCAGCCGCATCCGCCGGGCCGGGCCGCCAGGGAACGCGGCCGGGCGGACGAACCGGGGTGCCTCGGCCTGGCCGACCAGCAGCGGGGCGACGGCCAGCTGGAGCTCGTCCGCGAGACCCTGCGCCAGGAACTGGGTGTGCACGCCGCCGCCGCCCTCGACCATCAGCCGCCGCACCCCGCGGGCGCCCAGGTCGTCCAGCACCGCGCCGAGGTCCACCGCGCCGCCCAGTGCGACCACCTCGGCCAGCCCCTCCAGCCGGGGGCGCAGCACCGCGGCCCCGGCGTCCGTGGTGTAGGCGAGCCGGGCGCCGCCGGTGTGCCAGAACCGCAGGTCGGCGCCGAGTCCGCCGCTCGCGGAGAGCGTCACCTTCAGCGGGTGCTCGGGCCGGCCGGACGCCAGGCGGGCGGCCCGGCGCCCGGGGTCGTTGACCAGCAGCCGCGGGTTGTCGGCGCGCAGGGTGTTGCCGCCGACCAGGATCGCGTCGGCGGCCGCGCGCTCCTCGTCGACCCGGTCGAAGTCGGCGGCGTTGGAGAGCAGCAGCCGGTCGGGGGAGGCGTCGTCGAGGTGGCCGTCGAGGGAGACGGCGGCGCTCAGCAGGACGTAGGGGCGCGGGCCGGGCATCTGGCGGGACCGTTCTGTCGGGGGCGCCTCCACGGTACGGCGGCCGGGTGCGCTCCGGTCCCCGAGTGATCGGAGTGTGAGACGGATCTTCTCGGGATGCGGGACGGCGAGTAGCGTCGGAGGCGCCGTGGAGCACCGCGGCCGACCGCAGTCAGTCGCCACACCAGGGGGACCCCATGACCGGACCGCAGCCCGCCGCCGTCTACACCCACGGCCACCAGGAGGCCGTGCTGCGCTCGCACCGCTCCCGCGCCGCCGCCGACTCGGCCGGCTACCTGCTGCCCGAACTGCGGCCCGGACAGGCCCTGTTGGACGTCGGCTGCGGACCGGGCACGATCACCGCGGACCTGGCCGGGCTGGTCGGCCCGCAGGGGCGGGTGGTCGCGGTGGACACCTCCGCCGAGGTGCTGGAGCAGGCCGCCGGACACATCGCCGGGCTGGGCCTGTCCAACGTCGTCGTCGAGCACGCCGACGTGCACCGACTGCCGTACCGCGACGGCGAGTTCGACGTGGTGCACGCCCACCAGGTGCTCCAGCACGTGGCCGACCCGGTGGCCGCGCTGCGCGAGCTGCGGCGGGTGACGGCGCCGGGCGGCGTGGTCGCGGTGCGCGACGTCGACTACGCCTCGATGACCTGGTTCCCCGAGGTGCCCGCGCTGGACGGGTGGCTGGAGCTGTACCGGCGGACCGCCCGCGCCAACGGCGGTGAGCCGGACGCCGGCCGGCGGCTGCTGTCCTGGGCCCGCGCGGCCGGCTTCACCGACGTCACCGCCGGCGCCTCCACCTGGACGTACGCGACGCCTGAGCAGCGCGCCTGGTGGGGCGGGATGTGGGCGGACCGGGTGACGGGCACCGCGCTGGGCCGGACGGCGGTCGGGCTGGGCTTCGCGGACCGGGACGAGCTGGGCCGGATCGCGGACGGCTGGCGGGAGTGGAGCTCCGCCGGGGACGGCTGGTTCTCGATGCTGCACGGTGAGGTCCTGGCCCGGGGCTGAGCCGGCCGAGCCGACCGAGTCGGCCGAGCCGGCCGAGCCGACCGAGCCGACCGCGTCGGCCGAGCCGACTGGGCGGCGGACGGCGGACGGCTGACGGCGGACGGCGGACGGCGGACGGCGGACGGCGGACGGCGGACGGCGGACGGCGGGCCGAGGGGCGCGGGCGGACGGAGCGCGGGCCGGGAGGGCGGGCAGGTGTTCGGAAAGATCGGGTAAAGTCGCGCGACCGTTCAGATCGGGCCCGTTCGGGTCCGAGCCATGATGCCGAGCGCCTAGCCGACGCCCGTTCCGGCGGGTTGGGGGAGTCCACGTGTCCAAGCCTGAGTCCGAGCCGCCCGTCCCGGGCCCGGAGTCGCCCGCGGCCACGGGGGCCGGCGCGGTCACGGGAACCGGCGCGGACACGGGTACGGACGCGGACACGGGTACGCACGCGGGCGCCGACGCGGTCACGGATCCGGCGCAGACGCCGACGGCCGGTCAGGACCCCCGGGTGGACTTCCGCAAGGACGCCGCCGAGCCCGCCGAGCCCGCCCCGAGCCCCGCCGAGCCCATCGCGGCCGCGCCGGAGCCCCAGCCCGAACCCGAGCAGTCCGCCCCCGCCGACCCCTGGGCCGCACCCGACTTCTCCGCCGGCCCGTCCGCGGCCCCGGCCCCGCCCGCCCCGGCCCCGTCCGGCGCCGTCCCGCCGTCGGCCGCCCCGCCCCAGCCCCCGCACCCGCTGCCCGCCGGCGGCTGGGCCTCCGTCACCCCCGCCGCCCAGTCCGGCTTCCAGCCCGCCCACCCCTACGCCCCGGTCCCGGGCCCTGGCCCGGCCGCGGGCCCCGGCCAGGGCCCGGCCGCCGCCCCCTTCCCCGGGTACCTCCCCGGCCCCGCCCCCACCAACGGCTTCGCCGTCGGCTCCCTGGTCACCGGCCTGCTCCTGGTCGCCCCGGTGGCCCTGGTGTTCGGCGTCCTCGCCCTGGTCCAGATCAAGCGCCGTAAGGAGCGCGGCTCCGGCATGGCGGTGACCGGCCTGGTGCTCGGCACGATCGGTACGGTGCTGCTGGCCCTCCTGTTGGGTGCGGCCGACTTCAGCTCGCCGCGGGCCGGCCGCTTCGGCCAGGCCCCGAAGGCGCCGGCCGGTTCGGTGCACTGGTCCGACCTCAGGGCCGGCGACTGCTACGACTCCCCCGAGGGCGGTTCGACGGCGGACGGGGACGGCGACGTGACGGTGTACTGGGTGCACCGGGTGGCCTGTGCCCAGCCGCACCACGGCGAGGTGGCGGGCAGCGCCGAGATCCCGAGCGGCAACGGCCTCTACCCGGGCGAGAGCGAGGCCCGTGAGTCGGCCGGCCGGCTGTGCCGCAAGGTGCTGGGCGGCTACGCGCTCGACCAGTGGGTCGTCCCGGACGGCATGGACGACGTCTACCTCTACCCGACCGCGAGGAACTGGGAGTCCGGCGCGCGGTCCGTCACCTGCGCCTTCGAGGACCGCGACGACCGGCACCAGGGGACGGTCCGCACCGACCGGAGCCGCCTGACCGCGCCCCAGCTGGCCTACCTGGAGGCCGTCCGCGACTTCAACGACGTCTACCGGGACCCGCCGGAGGGCGAGCCCGCCGGGGCCGAGGCCGAGTACCGGGCGTGGGCCCGGCGGGTGGCCGTGGCCTCCCGGACCGAGGCGGCGGTGCTGGGCGGGCTGTCGGTGCCCTGGCCGGCCGACGTCCAGCCGAACATCGCCAAGCTGGTCGACGCCCAGTCCCAGGCCGCCGCGGCCTGGGACGCCGCGGCCGCCGGCACCGACGTGGCGGGCGACGTCCGCCGGGCCAGGGCGCTGGTGGCCAAGACGGCGCCGACGAACGTGGAGATCCGCCGGGGGCTGGGCCTGTCCACCGGCGAGCAGGCGCCCGACCTGCGGGTCTGAGCGGCCGCGTCCGGCGGTTACCGGCCGTTGACCGCGCCCGTACCTGCCGGTAACCCGTCGGCCCTACGGTCGTGGCCACGTCCCCGGCCCGACCCCCACGCGAGCCGGGGACCAGCCCGGCCGCTTCTTTGAACGGGCACGGGCCGGAACGGGCCGGTCCCGTGAACGGGCCCGACCGGGAGCGGGACGGCCCGCGGCAGCCCCCGGTACGCTCCCGCCATGGGCACCTACCGGGTGATGCGGCAGGACGACAACGGCAACCGCTTCCTGGTCGCCAGGGACCTCGACCGGGCCGGGGCCCGGCGGCTGGCCGCCGAGTTCGAGGCCCGCGGCCACAAGCAGATGTACTGGGTCGAGGCGGACGGGGAGGCCCGGCCGGAGGCGGCGGACGGAACGCTCCGCAACGCCTGAGCCGCCCGGCGACAGGTCGTAGGGTCGGGGCCATGGACGCGACCCACGCCAGCCACCCCACGCCCGGGACATCCGGCAGCCCCGCCACCCCCGCCGCTCCGACGACTCCCGCCGTACCCGAGGCCCCCGCCACCCCCCGGATCGTGGTCGGCGGCGCGCTGGTCCGCGGCGGCCGGGTGCTCGCCGCCCGGCGCAGCGCGCCCGAGTCGGTGGCCGGCCGGTGGGAGTTCCCCGGCGGGAAGGCCGAGCCCGGCGAGACCGAGGAGCAGGCGCTGGAGCGGGAGCTGCTGGAGGAGCTGGGCGTCCGGGCGCGCGCGCTGACCCGGCTGCCGGGCGCGTGGGCCGTGCGCCCCGGCCTGGAACTGCGCTTCTGGGCCGCGGAACTGCTGGCCGGCGAGCCGCGCGCACTCGAGGACCACGACGCGCTGCGCTGGCTGGGCCCGGACGAGCTGGACACCGTGGACTGGATCGACCACGACCGTGACGTGCTGCCGCACGTCGCCCGCCTGCTCACGGACGCCCGGGCGGAGGCCTGAGCAGACGCCCGACCGCACGCCCCACCGCACGCCCGAGCGGACGCCCGCCGGACACCTGAACAGGAGCCCCCGACAGGAACCCCGGACGGCGAGCCGACGGCCGGCGACGCGCCGTCCGCCGGGTAGGTCAATCGGACAAGACGACCCAGGGGCCGGGATAGCCTGGGTGCTGCTGGGTATGTCACTTTTCGGCAGTATTCGTCACCATCGGTGAGCCGTCCCCAGCCGGCGACGCCGATCCCGACCAGAGCCGGAGGCCCCGTCGGTGTCGAGTACCGGGAACGGTGGCGGGGAAGAGCGGCGGGCAGGTTCCGCGGGGAGCGCCGCCGCCCGCGCCCGACTGCGCCGCGCCGCCCGTCCGGCCGCCCCCCAGCCGCCGGTCGGCCGTCGCCGCGGCGGCACCGTCGAGGCCCCCGACACCGTGCGGCCCGACCATCCGGCGCCCACCCTGGCGGTGGCCGACCCGGGCGCCCGTTCCGGCCTGCGCGGCCGTCCCGCCCGGCCGTTCCCCGGCGGGCCCGCCGACGTCCAGGGCGGCCAGGGCACGCCCGCCGAGGGCAGCCTGCTGGACATGCTCAAGGTCGCCATCGCGATCCTGGACACCGCGGGCCGGGTGGTGCTCTGGAGCCCGGCCGCCGAGGAACTGCTCGGCTGGCCGAACGAGCTGCTGGTCGGCCGCCGGATCGACGAGCTGATCCCCGACCGGGAGCAGGTCGCCCGGATCCGGGCCGCGATCCAGGACACCCTGCGGCAGGGCCGCTGGGCCGGCCACACCGAGCTGCGCGACCGGGACGGCCTGCCGGTCGCCGTGGACGCCCGGATCTCCCTCCTGGTGGACGGCGACGGCACCCCGTTCCTCCAGGTCAACATGGCCGAGGCGGCCGCCGTCCGGGCCGTCGAGCGGGACCTCGCGGTGCGCGACGCGCTGTTCGAGCAGTCCCCGCTGGGCATCGCCATCCTGGACACCGACCTGCGCTACACCGCCGTCAACCGGACGCTGGCCGAGATGAACGGCGTCGCCCCGGACGACCACGTCGGCCGCACCACCGGGGAGACCCTGCCGGAGCGGGCCGCCGACGAGATCACCGCCATCCAGCGCCAGGTGCTGGCCACCGGCGAGCCCGTCATCGACGTCACCCTGGCCTCCCCGGTCACCACCCGGGCCGGCTACCGCTCGATCTCCTACAGCCGGATGACCGACCGCTCCGGCCGGGTCCTCGGCATCTCCGGCACCGTGATGGACGTGACCGAGCGCTACCGGGCGGTCGCCAAGGTCGAGCACGCCCGGCGCCGGCTCTCGCTGCTCAACGAGTTCGGCTCCCGGGTCGGCGACCTGCTGGACGCCTCCCGGATCGCCCAGGAACTGGCCGGCTCCGTCGTCCCCCGGCTGACCGACCACTCGGCGGTGATCCTGCTCCAGGCCGTCGCGCACGGTGACGACCTGCCCCGGCACGGCCACGACCGGCGCACCTCGCTGCTCCAGCTCGGCACCGCCTCCGTCCAGGACGGCCCCGAGGTGGACGTGATGCTCCGCCGCGGCGCCCGGATCACCTTCGCCGAGGACTCGGTCTGCGGCCGGGTGCTGCGCACCGGCGTGCCGGAGCTGCTCTCCGGCGCCGAGCAACTGGACGACGTCACCTACCCCGGCGACCCGAAGATGCAGGCCGCCCGGGACCTCGGCGTGCACTCGATGCTGGTCGTGCCGCTGCGCGCCCGCGGCATCGTGATCGGCCTGCTGCTGGTCAGCCGGGCCGGCTACCGCGAGGGCTTCGACCGGGACGACCTGGCCTTCACCGTCGAGCTGGCCGACCGGGCCGGCAGCTCGCTGGACAACGCCCGCCTCTACGCCCGCGAGCGCACCGCCGCGCTCACCCTCCAGCGCACCCTGCTCCCGCAGCAGGTCCCGCAGCCCACCGGCGTCGAGGTCGCCTACCGGTACGTGCCCGGCAGCAGCGGCACCGAGGTCGGCGGCGACTGGTTCGACGTCATCCCGCTGCCCGGCGACCGCACCGCGCTGGTGGTCGGCGACGTGATGGGCCACGGCCTGCGGGCCGCCGCCACCATGGGGCGGCTGCGCACCGCCGTCCGGGTGCTGGCCGCCCTCGACCTGCCGCCGGACGTCCTGCTGCGGCACGTCCACGAGCTGGCCGACGACCTCGCCCAGGGGCCGGACGAGGCGCTGCTGGCCACCTGCGTCTACGCGGTCTTCGACCCGGCGACGGCCCGGCTCACCGTCGCCAAGGCCGGGCACATCCCGCCGGTGCTGGTGGTGCCGGGCGGGGACGCCGGGGAGCCGACCCGCACCGGCGGCCCGCTGCCCGGCGGCGCCGGCCGCATCCTCGACCTGCCCTCCGGCGCCCCGCTCGGCGTGGGCGGAGTTCCGTTCGAATCGGTCGAACTGAAGATCCCCGAGGGCAGCCTGCTGGCGCTGTGCACCGACGGCCTGGTCGAGTCCCGGGACAAGGACCTGGACGTCGGCCTCGGCCGGCTGGTCACCGTGCTCCAGGAGCCGCACGCCTCGATCCAGGCCGCCTGCGAGGCGGTGCTGGACACCATGGAGCAGGGCCGGGAGCCGGACGACGTCGCGCTGCTGCTGGCCCGGCTCGGCCACGGCCAGGCCGGCACCCCGACGGCGGGCTGGACGCTGCCGGCCGAGCCCACCGCCGTCTCCCGGGCCCGCCGGCTGGTCCGCGCCACGCTCGTCGAGTGGAGCGTCGAGGAGCTCACCGACACCGCCGAGCTGCTGGTCAGCGAGCTGGTCACGAACGCCGTCCGGTACGCCAGCGCCCCCATCGGGGTGCGGCTGACGCTCGGTGAGACGCTGCTGGTCGAGATCTCCGACCCACTGCCCGACCCGCCCCGGGAGCGGCACGCGGCCGAGGTCGACGAGGGCGGGCGCGGGCTGGAACTGGTCCACCGCCTGGCGCTGCGCTGGGGCGCCCGGGCCGAGGGCATCGGCAAGGTGGTCTGGTTCGAGCAGGCGCTGCCGGGTAATGAGTCCGACGGATCGTGAGCGGAGCGAACAGCAGGGGAGCGGTGCCGCATATGCCATCGGGCGCTCAGGGGGAGCGCGCGCTCCGGAAGGGGGCGCGAGCGTGGCATTGTGGTTGCGCGGGCGGTAGGACAAAAACCTTCGCCCGATCTGATGTTGTGATGTTGAGGGCGTGTGAACGCACCCCTCGATGATGAATACTCGGTCTTCTCGACATCCGGACGGTCGCGGGTTGGAGGGGTCGGTCCGTTGAACAGCACTCCGGCGCGGAGCGCGTCGCCGAGCAGCAGCGGTCATGCCGCCGTACCCGGGCAGGCCGGTTCCGCGCACCTGCCCGCGGCGGACGGCGCGGTCACCGGCCGCGGCCACCGCCCCGTCCCCGAGGACCGGGCGTGGGGCGGCGGCGACCCGGGCTCGATCTACGACTACATCCGGGTCGCCACCTTCGCGATCGGCCCCGACGGGCGGATCAGCCAGTGGAGCGAGCGCGCCGCCGAGTTCTTCGGCGTCCCGGCCGCCGAAGCCGTCGGCTCCGACCCGATCACCACCTTCGTCCCCCGCGAGCTCTGGCAGCGCGGCCGGGTCCGGCTGGAGCGCACCCTGGCGGGCGAGGAGTGGGTCGGCACCACCCCGTACCGGGACGCCGGCGGCGGCGAGGGGCTCGCCGAGCTCTACCTGATGCCCGACAGCGCCCTGCCCACCGCGGGCGCCACCTGTCTGGCCGTCGACCTCGGGCGGCTGCGCCGGATCGAGACCGACCTGGCCGCCTCGGAGGCCGTCTTCGGGCAGACGCCCACCGGCTTCGTGCTGTTCGACGACCGGCTGCGGCTGCAGCGGGTCAACGACGCCTTCGCCTCCGGCATGGGCCTGGTCCCCACCGACCTGGAGGGCCTCACCCCGCACGACCTCTTCCCGCCGTCCGAGGCCGACCGGCTCAGCGCCGCCCTGCGCAAGGTCCTGGCCACCGGCGAGCCCGTCTTCGACCTGCGCTTCCACGGCGCCGTCCCGACCCGCGAGGGCAACCGGCTCTGGGCCGTCTCGCTCTACCGCCTGAACGGCTCCGCCGGGCAGACCATGGGCGTGGCCGGGCAGGTCTCCGACGTCACCAGCCGGCACGTCGCCGAGCGCGAGGCCGACGGGGTGCGCCGCAACCTGGCCCTGCTCAACGAGGCCAGCGCCCACATCGGCTCCACGCTGGACCTGGAGACCACCGCCAAGGAACTGCTGGACGTCGTCGTCCCGCCGTTCTGCGACCTCGCCACCGTCGACCTCTACACCGCGCTGCTCTCCGGCGAGACGGTGCCCAGCGCCGGCCGGCTCGGCGACACCGTGCTCACCGACGGCAGCGGCGAACTGCGCCGGGTCGCCGTCTCCAGCGTGGTCGGCGGCGCCTCCTCGGTGCTCGGCTCGGTCACCGGCCTGCCGATCGCCGAGGCCGGCGGCACCCTCTGCTACCCGCGCCGCTCCCCGCACGCCCGGGCCCTGCGCACCGGCCGCAGCGTCGTCCCCGAGCCGGGGCCCGACCCGCTGCTGCGTTCCACCCTGATCGTCCCGCTGGTCGCCCGCGACCAGGTGCTCGGCCTCGTCCAGCTCTCCCGGGCGATCGGCAGCGAGCCCTTCGACGCCCGCGACGTGGCGATCGCCGAGGAACTCGTCGCCCGCGCCGCCGTCTGCATCGACAACGCCCGGCTCTACCGGCGCGAGCACGAGCGGGCGCTGATCCTCCAGCGCAGCCTGCTGCCCCCGGGCAACCCGGCCGCCAGCGGTCTGGAGATCGCCTGCCGCTACCTGCCCAGCAACAACAACACCGAGGTCGGCGGCGACTGGTTCGACGTCATCCCGCTGCCCGGCAACCGCACCGCGCTGGTCATCGGCGACGTGATGGGCCGCGGCCTGCGCGCCGCCGTCGCGATGGGCCAGCTGCGCACCGCCGTCCGCACCCTGGCGATGCTCGACCTCGACCCCGCCGAGGTGCTCGGCGCCCTGGACGAGATCGCCCGCGGCCTCGGCGACGACTCGGTGCCGGCCGGCCCGCCCACCCCGTACGGCCGCCTCACCTCGACGGCCGACGAGGAGGCCCGCGAGGTCTACCTGGCCACCTGCGTCTACGCGGTCTACGACGCCGTCACCCGGCGCTGCATCTTCGCCAACGCCGGCCACCTGCCGCCCGTGCTGCTCAGCCCCGGCGAGGGCTCCCGGATGCTCGACGTGCCGCCCGGGCTGCCGCTCGGCGTCGGCGGCGAGCCCTTCGAGGAGGTCGAGATCGACCTCCCGGACGGCGCCGTGCTCGCCCTCTACACCGACGGCCTGGTGGAGAGCCGCAAGCACCAGCTGGACGAGGGCCTGCGGGCCTTCCGCTCCGCGCTCTCCGACCAGGGCAAGGGGCTGGAGGACCTCTGCGACCACGTGCTCGGCGAGCTCAACCCGCACCACGGCGAGGACGACATCGCCCTGCTGATGGCCAAGGTGCACGCCTTCCCCGACGACGCCGTCGGCAACTGGTTCCTGCCGCCCGAGCCCACCTCGGTGGCCAAGGCCCGTGAGCTGGCGTGCAGCTGGCTGCTCTCCCGGGGGCTGGAGGAGCTGGTCGACACCACCGAGCTGCTGGTCAGCGAGCTGGTCACCAACGCGCTCAAGCACGGGCGGGGCGAGATCCGGCTGCGGCTGCTGCGCGAGCGCAGCCTGGTCTGCGAGGTCTGGGACGACGGCTACGCGCAGCCCCGGCAGCGGCGCGCCCAGGAGACCGACGAGGGCGGGCGCGGCCTGCAGCTGGTCAGCCTGCTGGCGGAGCGCTGGGGCAGCCGGCGCACCCCCAAGGGCAAGATCGTCTGGTTCGAGCTGGCGCTGTAGGGCGGGTCGGACGGTCCTGCGGGCCCGGCTGGAACCCGAAGGACGCGCCCGGACCGCCCGGAGCGGTGGGCCGGACGGGTGCAGTCGCCCGGCGGCCCGCCGTGTCGGCCCGGGCCCGGCGCCCGGGGCGGCGTTCGATGGCCGCCATGCGCGTCCGCCAGCTCACCACCGCAGCCGCCGCGCTGCTGCTCGCCGCCGGCCTCGGCGGCTGCTCCGGCGACCCGGGGCCCGCCCGCACGCCGGCCCCCGCGCCCGTCCCGGCCGAGCCCACCGCCACCACCGGGGACGTCCGGCCCGCCGACCGCACCGCCGTCCGGGACGGCGGCACGCTGCGCTGGGCGGTGGACGGCGTCCCGGCCACGCTGAACGCCTACCAGGGCGCGGCGACCGCCGACTCGGCGCTGCTCGCCCACGCGCTGTACCCCTCGCTGTTCCGGCCCGACGAGCACGGCCGGCTCGTCCCCGACCCGGACTACCTGGCGGGCGCCGAGTCCACTCCGCCCGGGCAGTCGCCGCAGGTGGTGACCTACCGGCTCAACCCGCGCGCCGTCTGGAGCGACGGCACCCCGGTCTCGGCCGCCGACCTCGATGCCCAGCGGACCGCGCTGTCCGGCCTCGATCCGGCCTACCGGGGCCGGAGGGCGGCCGGGTACGACGCCGTCGACTCGGTCGTCCAGGGCGCCGACCCGCACGAGGTGCGGGTGACCTTCCGGCGGCCGTACGCGGAGTGGCGCTCGCTGTTCGGGCCGCTCTACCCGGCCGCCGAGACGGCCACCCCGGCCGCCTTCGGCCGGCCACTGACCGGCGGCCGGCCGAGCGCGGGGCCGTACACCCTCTCCCGGTACGACGCCGAGGGCGGGACGGTCAGCCTGACGCGCAGCCCGCTCTGGTGGGGCGACCGGCCGAAGGCCGACCGGATCGACTTCATCGCCGTGCCGCCCGACCAGCGGCTGGACGCGCTGGGCCAGGGCCGGCTGGACGTCGCCCCGCTCACCGCGGCGGTGGACCGGGCGGTACCGGCCGCCTCCCCGGCTCCCGCTTCGGCCCCCGGTGCCCCCGCTTCGGCCCCGGCCTCCGCCACCGCTTCGGCCTCCGCCACCGCCTCCGGGTCCGCCGCACCGCCCCCGGCGGCCGCGCCCGAGGCGGCGGCACTGGCGCTGCGGCGGGCCGAGTCGCTGCCCGGTGTCACCGTGCACCGGGCCGCCGCGGCCTCGCTCACCCAGCTCACCCTCAACACCGCGCGCGGCCCGCTGACCGACCCGCTGGTGCGCCGAGCCCTCACCCTGGCCGTCGACCGGCGGCGGGTCGCCGACGCCGCGCTCACCCCGCTCGGTCTGCCCGCCGCGCCGCTGGGCAACCACCTGCTCGCGGGCGACCAGGAGGGCTACCGGGACAACAGCGGCGCGGCCGGTCCGGGGGACCCGGGCCGGCTGCTGGACGACGCGGGCTGGATGCGGCCCGCCGGCGGTGGCGCCCGGACCAAGGACGGCAAGCCGCTCGACCTCTCGCTGCTCGTCCCGGCCGGTTCGGCGACGGCCAGGCGCACCGCCGACGCGCTCACCGCCGGCCTCGCGGAGTCCGGGATCGCGGTGCGGCAGGTGCCCGCGTCCGCCGAGTCCTTCGTCGGGCAGCACCTGGCGGCCGGGGACTACGACCTCGCGCTCTTTTCCTGGCCGGTCGGCCCCAGCCCGGCGGGCGAACAGCGCCCCGCCTACGCCAAGCCCCGGCCGGACCCCGACGGGGTGCCCGACCCGGGCGGCAACTTCGGCCGCGGCGGCACCGAGGAGATCGACCGGCTGTTCGACCGGGCCGCCGCCGAACCCGACCCGGCGACCCGGCTGGACCTGCTCCAGGAGGCGGACGTACGGATCTGGCAGCTCGGGCACTCGGTGCCGCTCTACCAGCGGCCGGAGCTGGTCGGGGTCCGCACCGGGGTGGTCGGCGCGGGCGCGTACGGCTTCGGGTGGCCGCGCTTCCAGGACGTGGGCTGGAGCGGGTAGCCGTCCCGTCCCACGAGGTCGCCTCCGACGCCGGCGCGGAGCTCCGGGGCAGCGGGGTACCGAGTCGTCGGATCACGAACGGAAGGGGGCGGGGACCCGGCCGCGAGGTGACGGGCGCGTGACCCGCCTGTGATCTTGATCCCGCCCGACCTGCTCGTTTCTGCCCACCTCGGTGCTTCCCCGTACGATAGGAGGAAGCCGAGGCATGGCCATGTGCCCGGCGGGTGGACCGGTAGTAGCAGGCGGAACGGGCGGCGGCGATCGACAGGGATCGCAAGTGCGCGTCACGCAGCCGGGCGCCGCAACCCACGATTCCGGGAGAATCCGCTAGGCATGCCCACGCGCAACGACATCCGTAACGTCGCCATCGTCGCCCACGTCGACCACGGCAAGACCACTCTGGTCGACGCCATGCTGAAGCAGGCCGGCGCCTTCGCCGCCCACCAGCAGCTCGATGACCGGATGATGGACTCCAACGACCTGGAGCGCGAGAAGGGCATCACCATTCTCGCGAAGAACACCGCGGTCAAGTACCACCCCAAGGATGGTGGCGCGCCGATCACCATCAACATCATCGACACCCCGGGCCACGCCGACTTCGGTGGCGAGGTCGAGCGCGGTCTGTCGATGGTGGACGCCGTCGTCCTGCTGGTCGACGCCTCCGAGGGCCCGCTGCCGCAGACCCGCTTCGTGCTCCGCAAGGCGCTCTCGGCCCGTCTGCCCGTCATCCTCTGCATCAACAAGACCGACCGCCCGGACTCCCGGATCGACGAGGTCATCAACGAGACCTACGACCTGTTCCTGGACCTGGACGCGGACGAGGACCAGATCGAGTTCCCGATCGTCTACGCCTGCGCCCGTGACGGCGTCGCCTCGCTGACCAAGCCGGAGAACGGCACCGTCCCGGCCGACAGCACCAACCTGGAGCCGTTCTTCTCCACCCTGCTGGAGCACGTCCCGGCCCCCAGCTACGACGAGGACGCCCCGCTCCAGGCCCACGTCACCAACCTGGACGCCGACAACTTCCTCGGCCGCATCGCGCTGCTCCGCGTCGAGCAGGGCGAGCTGCGCAAGGGCCAGACCGTGGCCTGGATCAAGCGCGACGGCAGCATCTCGAACGTCCGCATCTCCGAGCTGCTGATGACCGAGGCACTCACCCGCAAGCCGGCCGAGGTGGCCGGCCCCGGTGACATCTGCGCCGTCGCCGGCATCTCCGACATCATGATCGGCGAGACCCTGGCCGACCCGGAGAACCCGATCGCGCTGCCGCTGATCACGGTGGACGAGCCGGCCATCTCGATGACCATCGGCACCAACACCTCGCCGCTGGTCGGCCGTGGCGGCAGCGGCAAGGGCGCGGACGCCAAGTCCGGCGCCAAGGTGGACCGCAAGGTCACCGCCCGCCAGGTGAAGGACCGCCTGGACCGCGAGCTGATCGGCAACGTCTCGCTGCGCGTGCTGGACACCGAGCGTCCGGACGCCTGGGAGGTGCAGGGCCGCGGTGAGCTGGCGCTGGCCATCCTGATCGAGACCATGCGCCGCGAGGGCTTCGAGCTGACCGTCGGCAAGCCGCAGGTGGTCACCAAGGAGGTCAACGGCAAGACCCACGAGCCGGTCGAGCGCCTCACCGTGGACGTGCCCGAGGAGCACATGGGTGCCGTCACCCAGCTCATGGGCGTCCGCAAGGGCCGGATGGACAACATGTCCAACCACGGCTCGGGCTGGGTCCGGATGGAGTTCGTCGTCCCGTCCCGCGGCCTGATCGGCTTCCGGACCGAGTTCCTCACCAGCACCCGCGGCACCGGCATCGCGCACTCGATCCACGAGGGCCACGAGCCGTGGTTCGGCACCCTGACCACCCGCAACAACGGCTCGCTGGTCGCCGACCGCGCCGGCGTGGTCACCGCCTTCGCGATGACCAACCTCCAGGAGCGCGGCGTGCTCTTCTGCGAGCCGGGCACCGAGGTGTACGAGGGCATGATCGTCGGTGAGAACTCGCGCTCCGACGACATGGACGTGAACATCACCAAGGAGAAGAAGCTCACCAACATGCGGTCCTCGACCGCCGACGTGGCCGAGTCGATCGTCCCGCCGCGCAAGCTCTCGCTGGAGCAGTCGCTGGAGTTCTGCCGCGAGGACGAGTGCATCGAGGTGACCCCGGAGACGGTTCGCATCCGTAAGGTCGTCCTTGACCAGAAGGACCGCGGACGCACTGCCTCGCGCGCCAAGAAGGCGTGATCCGGACGCACTGAACGGCCATTGGCCGGAATGATTCGCCCCCCTTTCCCATGGAGAGGGGGGCGAACTTTTTCAACTACTCCAAGTTGTCGGGGCCGCTATTAACGGAATAGCGCTCATCACACCCGAGTGTCCGCTGAGCGGACATGACAGTTCGTCATCCGTGACGACTGTCCGTTTGGTGCCTGTCTGGCTATGTCTCAAATGTCCGGTTTTCGAAACTTACCGACTGTTCATGTGACCTAATTGAGATCGTCACTGGTCACTTTCGTGTCCGTGCGTGACGGATAGTGGGTGCAGTCAGGCTCGGGTCAAGGGTGAACGCGCAGGGGTGCGCGCCGAAACCACGAGCGCGGACGGCACAGCGGGTCCGGTGAACAACCGTTCCGCGATGCCCTCCTCGTTGCAACGTCGAATTCAGGAGGCACACCGATGCGCGGTGCGAGCCAGGCCAAGTGGGTTGTCGCAGCTGTTGCTGTCGCCCTCGCTGCGACTGCGTGCAGCAGCGGCGGCGACTCCTCCGGGGGTAGCACCGACGGTGCTGCGGTCGACCCCGGGGCCAGCTTCAGCTACCAGAGCGCGGAGCCGCAGCGCCCGCTCCAGCCGGCGAACGCCATGGAGAACCAGGGCGGCCGTATCGTCAAGCAGCTCTTCAAGGGCCTCGTCGACTACGACCCCGCGACCGGTGCGCTGCGCAACCAGGTGGCCGACAAGATCGAGACCACCGACGCCAAGAACTACACCGTCACGCTGAAGTCCGGCTGGACCTTCCACGACGGCACCCCGGTCACCGCCAAGTCCTTCGTGAGCTCCTGGAACTGGTCGGCCAACCCGAAGAACAACCAGATCAACTCGGACTGGTTCTCGGACATCGTCGGCTACGACGCCGTGCACCCGGACAAGGACAAGGGCGAGCCCACCGCCACCGAGATGTCCGGCCTGAAGGTCGTCGACGACACCCACTTCACCATCGAGCTGACCACCCCGGTCTCGTACTTCACGTACAAGCTCGGCTACTCGGCCTTCTTCCCGCTCCCCGAGGGCTTCTTCGCCGACCCGGCCGGCTACGGCCAGAAGCCGGTCGGCAACGGCCCCTACAAGTTCGTCTCGTGGGAGCACAACAAGGCCATCACGCTGGCCGCGTTCGACAAGTACACGGGCATCGACAAGCCGAAGAACGGCGGCGTCGTCTTCCGCAACTACACCGCCGGCGAGGCCGCGTACAAGGACCTGATGTCCGACACGCTGGACGTGCTGGACCAGGTCGACCCGACCGACCTGCCGAAGTACAAGGACGACCTGGGCAAGCGCGCGGTCGACCAGCCGCAGGGCGCCATCCAGAACATCGGCTTCGCGCTGTACCAGGGCGGCTGGGACACCCCGGGCAAGGAGAAGGTCCGTCAGGGCCTCTCGATGGCGATCGACCGCGAGACGATCACCAAGACCGTGCTGAACGGCAACCGCCTGCCCGCCGACTCGTTCGTGGCGCCCGGCGTCATGGGCTACAAGGCCGGCACCTGCGGCGACGCCTGCAAGTTCAACCCGGAGAAGGCCAAGCAGCTGATCACCGAGGGCGGCGGCGTCCCCGGCGGCAAGATCGGCATCGTCTACAACTCGGACGGCGGCCACAAGGAGTGGGTGGACGCGGTCTGCAACTCGATCCGCCAGAGCACCGGCGTCGAGTGCCTCGGTGACCCGAAGCCGGACTTCAAGACCTCGCGTGACCTGATCACCAACAAGCAGGTCCCGAGCATGATGCGCACCGGCTGGGTCCAGGACTACCCGCTGAACGCCAACTTCCTGCGCGACGTCTACGGCACCGGTGCCGCGGCCAACGACGGCGGCTACTCGAGCCCCGAGTTCGACAAGCTGTCGAAGGAGGCGGACGCGGCCACCACGGTCGAGAAGACCGCCGAGCTCTACCAGCAGGCCGAGGCCGTTCTGGCCAAGGACATGCCGGCCATCCCGCTCTGGTACTACAAGACCAGCTCCGGCTACTCCAAGAACGTCCAGAACGTGAAGTTCAACTCCTTCGGCGACCCGGTCTACACCGACGTCGAGGTCAAGAAGAAGAAGTAATCGGTCGGCACCGCCTGACCCGGTGACAACGGCCGGTGCCCGTCCATCCCCACAAGGGCGAGGACTGGCACCGGCCGTTGGCACGCCGACTTATCTCTTGCCGAGTTGACGGGCTCGGCAGAGTCATACATGGAGGCACGATGGGGCGCTTTGTCGCGAGGCGACTGCTCCAGATGATCCCGGTGTTCCTCGGAACGACCGCACTCATCTTTTTCATGGTGCACTTGCTGCCTGGTGACCCGGTGGCAGCGCTGTGGGGCGACAAGGCACCGGACCCGGTGCAGCTCGCCGCGCTGAAGCACCAGCAGGGCTTCGACAAGCCGCTGATCCAGCAGTACTTCGACTACATGGGCAAGCTGTTCACCGGTGACTTCGGCACCGGCCTGGACCAGCGACCGGTCATCGACAAGATCACCGAGGCGCTGCCGGTCACGGTCCGGCTGGCGCTGTTCGCCTTCGCCATCGAGATCGTGCTGGGCATCGGCATCGGCCTGTACGCCGGCCTGCGCCGCGGCAAGGTGTTCGACAAGGGCGCCCTGGTCCTCACCCTGCTGCTGATCTCGATCCCGGTCCCGGTGCTGGGCTTCATCTTCCAGACGGTCTTCGGGCAGAACCTGAAGTGGGTCACCCCGACCGTCCAGGACAGCAACGACATCACCCAGCTGGTGCTGCCGGCCGTGGTGCTCGGCTCCCTCTCGCTGGCCTACGTCGCGCGCCTCACCCGTACTTCCATAGCCGAGAACATCAAGGCCGACTACGTCCGCACCGCGGTGGCCAAGGGTCTGCCCCGGCGCAAGGTGATCGGCACCCACCTGCTCCGCAACTCGATGATCCCGGTGGTCACCTTCCTCGGTACCGACCTCGGCGCCCTGATGGGCGGCGCGATCGTGACCGAAGGCATCTTCAACGTCCAGGGCGTGGGCCACGCGCTCTACCAAGCGATCAACATGAAGGAGGGCGCGACGGTCTCCGGCTTCGTCGCCTTCCTGGTGATCGTCTACCTGGCCGCCGGCCTGATCGTCGACCTGCTTTACGCGGTCCTGGACCCGAGGATCCGTTATGCCTGACCTGACCGAGAAGAAGACCGCCGGGGACATCCCGGCCCAGCGCGCGGCCGACACCCCGGCCCCGAAGCAGGAGAAGGCCCGCAGCCTCGGCTCGGACGCCTGGCACGACCTGCGCCGCAAGCCGATCTTCGTGATCTCCGCGCTGCTGATCCTGCTGCTGATCGTCATCGCCATCGCCCCCGGCCTGTTCACCTCGGTGGACCCGCGGGCCGGCGACCTGCGCAACCACTACCTGACGAAGCCGAACTACAGCCACCTCTTCCAGGCCGACTGGTTCGGTTACGACCTCCAGGGCCGCAGCATCTACGCCCGCGTCGTCTACGGCGCCCGCGCCTCGGTCGTGGTCGGCATCTGCGTCACCCTGGGCGTGACCATCCTCGGCGGCCTCGCCGGCATGGTGGCCGGTTACTTCGGCGGCTGGGTCGACACGATCATCTCCCGCATCACCGACATCTTCTTCGGCATCCCGCTGCTGCTCGGTTCGCTGGTGGTCCTGAACGCCTTCACCTCGCGCACCGTCTGGAGCGTGGTCTTCGCGCTGGTCGCCCTGGGCTGGACCCAGATGACCCGTGTCATGCGCGGCTCGGTGATCACGGTCAAGCAGGCCGACTTCGTGACGGCCGCCAAGGCGCTCGGCGCCGGCACCGGCCGGATCATGTTCAAGCACATCCTGCCGAACGCGATCGCCCCGGTGATCGTCGTCGCCACCATCGCGCTCGGCGGCTACATCGCCACCGAGGCGACGCTGAGCTTCCTCGGCATCGGTCTGCAGGACCCGACCATCTCCTGGGGCATCGACATCAACTCGGCCCAGAAGGTGATCCGTACGGCTCCGTTCGCCCTGTTCTTCCCCGCCGGAATGCTGAGCCTCACCGTTCTTGCGTTCATCATGCTCGGCGACGCGGTGCGCGACGCCCTCGACCCGAAGCTCCGCTGAGAGAAGAGGTGACGACCCGATGACCACCGTGATCGAGAACAACCAGAAGAACGACCGGCTCGAAGTGGGCACGCCTCTGCTCGAGGTGAAGGACCTCCACGTGGAGTTCCACACCCGGGACGGCGTCGCCAAGGCCGTGAACGGCGTCAACTACTCCGTCGCGGCCGGCGAGACCCTCGCCGTGCTCGGCGAGTCCGGCTCCGGCAAGTCCGTGACGGCGCAGACCATCATGGGCATCCTGGACATGCCCCCGGGCAAGGTGACCCAGGGCGAGATCCTGTACCGCGGCCAGGACATGCTCAAGATGAGCAACGAGGAGCGGCGGCGGATCCGCGGCCGGAAGATCGCGATGATCTTCCAGGACGCGCTCTCCGCGCTGAACCCGGTGCTCAGCGTCGGCTACCAGCTCGGCGAGATGTTCCGCGTGCACCAGGGCGCCTCCCGGAAGGAGGCGAAGGAGAAGGCCATCGAGCTGATGGAGCGGGTGCGCATCCCGGCCGCCCGCCAGCGGGTGAACGACTACCCGCACCAGTTCTCCGGCGGCATGCGCCAGCGCATCATGATCGCGATGGCGCTGGCCCTGGAACCGGACCTGATCATCGCGGACGAGCCGACCACGGCCCTGGACGTGACGGTGCAGGCGCAGGTGATGGACCTGCTGGCCGAGCTCCAGGCCGAGTACAACATGGGGCTGATCCTGATCACCCACGACCTCGGCGTGGTCGCCGACGTCGCGGACAAGATCGCCGTGATGTACGCGGGCCGGATCGTGGAGACCGCCCCGGTGCACGACCTGTACGCGAACCCCGCGCACCCGTACACCAAGGGCCTGCTCCGCTCCATCCCGCGCCTGGACCAGAAGGGCCAGGAGCTCTACGCGATCAAGGGCCTGCCCCCGAACCTGCTCAAGGTCCCCACGGGCTGCGCGTTCAACCCCCGCTGCGACGTCGCCACCGACCTGTGCCGCACCGAGATCCCGGCGCTGCACCACGTGACGGACAAGGACGGCAAGGAGCTCACCGGCCGCCGCAGCGCGTGCCACCTCTGGAAGGAGACCCTCCATGGCTGAGAACATCCTGGAGGTCAAGGACCTGGTCAAGCACTACCCGCTGACCCAGGGTGTCCTCTTGAAGAAGCAGGTCGGCGCGGTCAAGGCGGTCGACGGCATCTCCTTCGAGCTGAAGAAGGGCGAGACGCTCGGGATCGTCGGCGAGTCCGGCTGTGGCAAGTCCACGCTGGCCAAGGTGCTGATGAACCTGGAGCGGGCCACCTCCGGCCAGGTGCTCTTCAAGGGCGAGGACATCTCCACGCTGCAGGGTGCGGCCCTCAAGGCCGTCCGCCGCAACATCCAGATGGTGTTCCAGGACCCGTACACCTCGCTCAACCCGCGGATGACGGTCGGCGACATCATCGGCGAGCCGTTCGAGATCCACCCCGAGGTGGCGCCCAAGGGCGACCGCCGCAAGGCCGTCCAGGACCTGCTGGACGTCGTGGGTCTGAACCCGGAGTACATCAACCGGTACCCGCACCAGTTCTCCGGCGGTCAGCGCCAGCGCATCGGCATCGCCCGCGGTCTCGCGCTCAAGCCCGAGATCATCATCTGCGACGAGCCGGTCTCCGCGCTGGACGTGTCCGTCCAGGCGCAGGTGATCAACCTGCTGGAGCAGCTGCAGGGCGAGTTCGGCCTCTCCTACATGTTCATCGCGCACGACCTCTCCATCGTCCGGCACATCTCCGACCGCGTCGGCGTGATGTACCTGGGCAAGATGGTCGAGATCGGCTCGGACGAGGAGATCTACGAGAACGCCACCCACCCGTACACCCAGGCGCTGCTGTCCGCGGTGCCGGTGCCGGACCCGGCGGCGCGCGAGTCCCGCGAGCGGATCATCCTGACCGGCGACATCCCCTCGCCGGCCAACCCGCCGTCCGGCTGCCGCTTCCGCACCCGCTGCTGGAAGGCGGAGGACCGCTGCTCCGAGGAGATCCCGCTGCTCGCGGTCCCCTCGGTGCTGAAGGGCGCGGCCGCCCACGAGACGGCCTGCCACTTCCCGGAGGTCCGGGAGCAGGCCGCGGCCTGATCCCCGCTGTACCCAGGAAGGGCCCGTGGCGTTCGCGCCGCGGGCCCTTCCGGCGTTCGGCGGGGCGGCGCGCCGATCCGGCGCCGCGTCAACTCCGGAGCGGGTCACGGCACCCGTCCGGGTGCTCCTGACTCGCGCCGTCGCCGGGGCGCGCTTCTCATGGGGTGTGATGCGACACACACCCTGAGGAGGGACCTCCATGCCCGTAGCCGCCCGTGCTCGTTGGGTCCTCGCCGTTGCGACGTCCGTGGTCCTGGTGGCCACCGGGTGCAGCAGCAACGACAGCGGAGGAGGCAGCGGTTCGTCGGACGCCAGCAAGACCTTCAGCTACCAGAGCAGCGAGCCGCAGAACCCCCTGCAGCCCGCCAACGCGAACGAGACCGGCGGCGGTCGCATCATCCAGAACCTCTTCAAGGGGCTGGTCGACTACGATCCCGGCAACGCCAAGATCCGGATGCAGGTCGCCGACAAGATCGACACCAGCGACTCGCTGACCTTCGACATCACGCTGAAGGACGGCTGGAAGTTCCACGACGGCACCCCGGTGCACGCCCGGAACTTCGTCGACGCCTGGAACTGGAGCGCCAACCCCGCCAACAACCAGATCAACAGCTCCTGGTTCTCCGACATCGAGGGCTACCAGGACGTCCACCCGGCCTCCGGCCAGCCGACCACGGACAAGATGTCCGGCCTGACCGTCACCGACGACCTGCACTTCACCGTCAAGCTGAACCACAAGGTCTCGTACTTCGAGTACAAGCTCGGCTACATCGCCTTCTCGCCGCTGCCGGACGGCTTCTTCAAGGACCCGGCCGGGTACGGCCAGAAACCGGTGGGCAACGGCCCGTACCAGTTCGTCAGCTGGTCGCACAACAGCAACCTGGTGACCAAGGCCTTCCCGGACTACCAGGGCGTGGACAAGCCGAAGAACGGCGGCATCGTCTTCAAGATGTACACCACGTCCGAGGCCGCCTACGCGGACCTCCAGTCCAACAACCTGGACGTGATGGACCAGGTGCCGCCGTCCGCGCTGGCCACCTACAAGAGCGACCTCGGCGACCGCGCGGTGGACGCCCCGCAGGGCGCCATCCAGAACATCGGCTTCACGCTCTACCAGGCGGACTGGGCCTCGCCGGACAAGGCCAAGGTGCGCCAGGGCCTGTCGATGGCGATCGACCGCGACACCATCACCAAGACGGTGCTCCAGGGCTCCCGCAAGCCCGCCACCGCCTGGGTGGCCGAGGGCGTCGAGGGCTACAAGGACGGCGCCTGCGGCGACTTCTGCAAGTTCGACCCGGCCAGGGCCAAGCAGCTGATCCAGGAGGGCGGCGGCGCCCCCGGCAACAAGCTGCTGATCACCTACAACGCGGACGGCGGCCACAAGGAGTGGGTCGACGCGGTCTGCAACTCGATCCGGCAGAACACCGGGGTCGACTGCCTGGGCGACCCGAAGCCCGACTTCAAGACCGCGCGGGCCGCGATCACCGGGCACACGATCAACGGCGCCTTCCGCACCGGCTGGGTGCAGGACTACCCGCTGAACGCCAACTTCCTCGCCGACGTGTACCGCACCGGTGCCGCGTCCAACGACTTCGGCTACAGCAACCCGCAGTTCGACGAGGCGGCCACCAAGGCCGACGAGGCCGCCGGCGTCGCCGAGACGGTGACCGGCTACCAGCAGGCCGAGGCGGTGCTGCCGAGCGGGATGCCCGCCATCCCGCTCTGGTACTACCGCACCACCTCGGGCTACTCGACCAAGGTGCGGAACGTGAAGTTCGACTCCTTCGGAAACCCGGCCTGGACCCAGGTCGAGGTCAAGGGCTGAGCCGCCGGGCCCCCGCTCCGGCCCCGCCCTCCCCGCACGGAGGGCGGGGCGCGGTCTCTCGGCCGGCCGGACCGGTCGGCCGGGCACCCAGTCGGAACCTAGGAAGGAGGCTCGGATGGGCAGTTACGTGCTGCGGCGGGTGCTGCAGATGATCCCGGTGTTCTTCGGCACCACGCTGCTGATCTTCCTGATGGTCTACACGCTGCCCGGCGACCCGGTCTCGGCGCTGTTCGGCGAGAAGGCCGCCGACCCGGCGGTGGTCGCCAGCATCAAGCACACGTACTACCTGGACCAGCCGCTCTGGAAGCAGTACCTGCACTACATGGGGAACCTCTTCCAGGGGGACTTCGGCACCAGCTTCACCGGCCGGCCGGTCACCGACATCATGGCGGACGCCTTCCCGGTCACCATCCGGCTCGCGCTGCTGGCCTTCGTCTTCGAGATGATCGCGGGCCTGGTCCTCGGCCTCCTCTCCGGCCTGCGGCGCGGCAGCCTGGTGGACACCCTGGTGCTCGTCCTGACCCTGGTGGTGATCTCGATCCCGGTCTTCGTGCTGGCGTACATCGCCCAGACGGTGATCGCCACCGACCTGGGCTGGGTCACCCCGACGGTGCAGGACAGCTACGACCTGTCCCAGCTGGTGCTGCCGGCGATCGTGCTGGGCTCGCTCTCGCTCGCGTACGTCGCCCGGCTCACCCGGACGTCGATCGGCGAGAACCTGCGGGCGGACTACATGCGCACCGCGGTCGCCAAGGGCCTGCCCCGGCGCACCATCATCTCCCGCCACCTGCTGCGCAACTCGCTGATCCCGGTGGTCACGTTCCTCGGCACCGACCTCGGCGCGCTGATGGGCGGGGCGATCGTCACCGAGGGGATCTTCAACGTGCAGGGCATCGGCAACGTCCTGTACCGGGCGATCAACCAGAAGGAGGGCCCCACCGTGGTCGGCATCGTGACCGTCCTGGTGATCGTCTACCTGGTCGCCAGCCTGCTCGTCGACCTGCTCTACGCGGTCCTGGACCCGAGGATCCGCTATGCCTGACATCCACGACGAGGAGTCGTACGAGCCGCACCCCAAGCCCGGGGTCTCGCGCCTCGACTACGCGGGCGAACAGGGCATGGCGGTCGAGCAGGAGACGTTAGTCGAACCCGACGTGGTGAAGCGGGAGGAGGCCCGCAGCCTGTGGGCCGACGCCTGGCGGGACCTGCGCGGGCGGCCGATCTTCCTGGTCTCGGCGGTCCTGATCCTGCTGCTGGTGGTGATGGCGGTCTTCCCCTGGGCGTTCACCGACGCCGACCCGCGCAAGGCCGACCTGGTGAACAACTACCTCAGGCGGCCGGACTGGGGCGACGTCTTCGGGGCCGGCTGGTTCGGCTACGACGCGCAGGGCCGGTCCATCTTCGCCCGGGTGGTGTACGGGGCCCGGGCCTCGATCACCGTCGGCATCTTCGTGACCGCCGCCGTCACCGTGCTCGGCGGGCTGACCGGCATGGTGGCTGGCTACTTCGGCGGCTGGATCGACGCGGTGCTCTCCCGGATCACCGACATCTTCTTCGGCATCCCGCTGCTGCTGGGCGCGCTGGTGCTGCTGAACGCCTTCGCCACCCGCACGGTGTGGAGCGTGGTCCTCGCGCTGGGCGTGCTCGGCTGGACCCAGATCGCCCGCGTGATGCGCGGGGCGGTGCTGACCGTCAAACAGTCCGACTACGTGGTGGCCGGCCGGGCGCTCGGTGCCGGGACGGGCCGGCTGATGTTCCGGCACATCCTGCCGAACGCGATCGCCCCGGTGATCGTGGTGGCGACGATCGCGCTCGGCGGCTACATCGCCACCGAGGCGACGCTGAGCTTCCTCGGCATCGGTCTGCAGGACCCGACCATCTCCTGGGGCATCGACATCTCCTCCGCCCAGAAGGTGATCCGGACCGCGCCGTACGTGCTGTTCTTCCCGGCCGTGGCGCTGTCGATCACCGTGCTGGCCTTCATCATGCTGGGCGACGCGGTGCGCGACGCCCTCGATCCGAAGCTTCGCTGAGCGAGGGAGCGCAACGTGAGCACAGCGGTGGGCATCACCGGACGCGGGCAGGAGGCGCCCTACCAGGGGCCGCTGCTCGACGTCCGGGACCTGCACGTCGAGTTCGTCACCCGGGACGGCGTCGCCAGGGCCGTGAACGGCGTCAACTACTCCGTCGCGGCCGGGGAGACGCTGGCGGTGCTGGGGGAGTCCGGCTCGGGCAAGTCGGTGACGGCGCAGGCGGTCATGGGCATCCTGGACATGCCGCCGGCCAGGATCCCGCGCGGCGAGATCCTGTACCGGGGCCAGGACATGCTCGCCATGGGGAAGGAGGAGCGGCGGCGGATCCGCGGCCGGAAGATCGCGATGATCTTCCAGGACGCGCTGTCCGCGCTGAACCCGGTGCTCAGCGTGGGCTACCAGCTGGGCGAGATGTTCCGGGCGCACCGCGGGACCTCCCGCAAGGAGGCCGGGCAGAAGGCCGTCGAGCTGATGGAGCGGGTGCGCATCCCGGCGGCCAAGCAGCGGGTGAACGACTATCCGCACCAGTTCTCCGGCGGCATGCGCCAGCGCATCATGATCGCGATGGCGCTGGCCCTGGAACCGGACCTGATCATCGCGGACGAGCCGACCACGGCCCTGGACGTCACCGTCCAGGCGCAGGTGATGGACCTGCTGGCCGAGCTCCAGGCCGAGTACAACATGGGGCTGATCCTGATCACCCACGACCTGGGCGTGGTGGCGGACGTCGCCGACAAGATCGCGGTGATGTACGCGGGCCGGATCGTGGAGACGGCGCCGGTGCACGAGCTGTACGCCCGGCCCGCCCACCCGTACACCCGCGGGCTGCTCGACTCGATCCCCCGGCTGGACCAGAAGGGCCAGGAGCTCTACGCGATCAAGGGCCTGCCGCCCAACCTGCTGCGCATCCCCAGCGGCTGCGCCTTCAACCCCCGCTGCCCGCGCGCCCGGGACGTCTGCCGGGCCGAGGTGCCGGAGCTGTTCCCGGTGACCGAGGAGGACGGGACGCCGCTGGAGGGGCGCGGCAGCGCCTGCTTCTTCTGGAAGGAGACCCTCCATGACCGTTGACGGGGCCAGCGCACTGGGCGCGGCGTTGCCGGAGGAGGTCGTCTTCGAGCAGGAGGTGCCGCGGGGCGAGCCGATCCTCGAAGTCCGGGACCTGGTCAAGCACTTCCCGCTGACCAAGGGGGTCCTGCTCAGGCGGCAGGTCGGCGCGGTGAAGGCGGTCGACGGGATCACCTTCGACCTGATGCAGGGCGAGACGCTCGGGATCGTCGGCGAGTCCGGCTGCGGGAAGTCCACGCTGGCCAAGGTGCTGATGAACCTGGAGCCGGCCACCGCGGGATCGGTCCGCTACAAGGGGGAGGAGATCTCCCGGCTCTCCGGCGCGGGGCTGAAGGCCGTCCGGCGGAACATCCAGATGGTGTTCCAGGACCCGTACACCTCGCTCAACCCGCGGATGACGGTCGGCGACATCATCGGCGAGCCGTTCCAGATCCACCCCGAGGTGGCGCCCAAGGGGGACCGCCGCAAGGCCGTCCAGGACCTGCTGGACGTGGTCGGGCTCAATCCCGAGTACATCAACCGCTATCCGCACCAGTTCTCCGGCGGTCAGCGCCAGCGCATCGGCATCGCACGGGGGTTGGCGCTCAAGCCGGAGATCATCATCTGCGACGAGCCGGTCTCGGCGCTGGACGTCTCGGTGCAGGCGCAGGTGATCAACCTGCTGGAGCAGCTGCAGGGCGACTTCGACCTGTCGTACATGTTCATCGCGCACGACCTCTCCATCGTCCGGCACATCTCGGACCGGGTCGGGGTGATGTACCTGGGGAAGATGGTCGAGATCGGCAGCGACACGGAGATCTACGACCACGCGACGCACCCGTACACCCAGGCGCTGCTCTCCGCGGTGCCGGTGCCGGACCCGACGGCGCGGGAGACGCGGGACCGGATCGTGCTCACCGGCGACGTGCCCTCGCCGGCCAACCCGCCGTCCGGCTGCCGCTTCCGCACCCGCTGCTGGAAGGCGCAGCGGCGGTGCGAGGTCGAGGAGCCGCTGCTGGCCGCGCCGTCCTGGCTGGACGGGGCGGCGCGGCACGACTCGGCGTGCCACTTCGCGGCGGAGCGCGGGGACGGGCAGGGCGCGGCCGGGCCGGGCGACGAGCCGGGCTGACGGCCGAGGGGCCACGACCAGGGCGCGTCCTCGCAGGTGGGGGCGCGCCCTGTCCCGTGACGGAAAAGAGATCTGCCGCAGGCTCGCCAAGTGCGGTCCGCTCCTTGATAGTTGCTCTGCGCCCAGTGGTGGACGCCGTGGTGCTGAGGAGGGCTGCTCTGATGGACGCGGTGGAGGTGATCGGCGGCGGCCGGGGGAGCGTGGAGCCCGGGACGCCGCTGCTGGAGGTCGACGACCTGCACGTGGAGTTCCACACCCGGGACGGCGTCGCCAGGGCGGTCAACGGGGTGAGCTACTCCGTCGCGGCCGGGGAGACGCTGGCGGTGCTGGGGGAGTCCGGCTCGGGCAAGTCGGTGACGGCGCAGGCGGTCATGGGCATCCTGGACATGCCGCCGGGGCGGATCACCGCGGGGCGGATCCTGTTCCGCGGCGAGGACCTGCTGACCATGGGCGCCAACGCCCGGCGGTCCATCCGGGGCGGGCACATCGCGATGATCTTCCAGGACGCGCTGTCGGCGCTGAACCCGGTGCTCAGCGTGGGCTACCAGCTGGGGGAGATGTTCCGGGCGCACCGCGGCGTCTCCCGCAGGGAGGCGAGGGAGAAGGCCGTCGAGCTGATGGAGCGGGTGCGCATCCCGGCCGCCCGCCAGCGCGTCGGCGACTTCCCGCACCAGTTCTCCGGCGGCATGCGCCAGCGCATCATGATCGCGATGGCGCTGGCCCTGGAGCCCGACCTGATCATCGCGGACGAGCCGACCACGGCCCTGGACGTCACCGTCCAGGCCCAGGTGATGGACCTGCTCGCGGACCTGCAGGCCGAGTACAACATGGGCCTTATCCTGATCACCCACGACCTCGGCGTGGTGGCGGACGTCGCGGACAAGATCGCGGTGATGTACGCCGGCCGGATCGTGGAGACGGCCCCGGTGCGGGAGCTGTACGCCCGGCCGGCGCACCCGTACACCCGTGGGCTGCTGGACTCGATCCCCCGGCTGGACCAGAAGGGCCGGAACCTGCACGCCATCAAGGGCCTGCCGCCGAGCCTGCTGAGCCTCCCGGAGGGCTGTGCCTTCAACCCCCGCTGCGACCGCGCCCAGGACCGCTGCCGGACCGAACCGCCGTCGCTGACACCGGTGACCGGCGAGCACGGGACGGAACTGGCAGGCCGCCGCAGCGCCTGCCACTACTGGCGCGAGACGCTGCACGGCTGAGGCCCGCCCGCCCCGGACGGCGGCTACTTCACGAAGCCGACGTTCTCCCAGACGATGTCGGACAGGCCCTGCGCGCCGATGTTGGCGAGGTCGGCCTTGGCGCCGAACAGCTGCGGGCGCTGGTAGAGCGGCAGGACGCCGGCCACCTTCCAGAGCTCGCCGTCGGCCTGGTTGATCGCCTCGGAGGCGGTGGCGGCGTCGGTCGCGGCGGCGGCCCGGTCGAGCGCGGCGTCCACCGCCGGGCTGCCCGCGCCGACGTGGTTGGTGCCGCCGCCCTGGACGAAGTTGGCGCGGTTGCCGCTGGCCGGGAAGGGGGTGCCGAGCAGCGAGTAGGCGGCGATGTCGAAGTCGTTGCGGTTGACGTACCGGTCGAAGAACTCGTTGGCGGGGGCGGTCACCGTGGTGACCTTGATGCCGACGTCCTTGAGCATCCTGGTGGTGCTGGCGGCCTCGGTCTGGGCCGGGGTGACGCCGGCCGGGACGACCATCCGCAGGTTGAGCTCGTGGCCGTCCTTCCTGCGCACGTCGCCGTCCGGCTTCCAGCCGGCCGAGTCCAGCTTGCGGGCGGCCTCGGCGGGGTCGTAGCGGGCCAGGCCGAGGGAGTTGTCGCGGTAGCCGTTCTGGTTGGTGACCAGCAGGTGGTTGTTGAGCGGGACGGCCGGCCAGTCCAGACCGCTGAGGTCGGCGCGGATCACCGCGTCGCGGTTGATCGCCTGGAAGACGGCCTGGCGCACGGTCGCGTCGCCGAGCAGCGGGGAGCGGGCGTTCAGGGTGAACTGGCGGAAGTCCGGCCCGCCGGCCCGGCGCACCACCGCGCCCCTGGTGTTCTTGACGACCTGGTAGCCGGCCACGTCCGGGCCGATGTTGACGAGGTCGAGCTGCCCCTTGGCGAAGGCGGCGGGCATCGCGTCGGGGAGCATGGCGTGGAAGACGATCCGGTCCAGCACCGGCTTGTCGCCCCACCAGGAGGGGTCGGCGACCAGGGTGACGGTCTGGGCGGCGCGGTCCAGCTGCTCGACCCTGAACGGGCCGGCGGTGACCGGGACGGCGTCGACGTAGGAGCTGTTGAACAGCTCCGGGGTGGAGATCCGGCTGGCGGGCAGCAGCGGGGCGTTGCCGGCGCTGTTGAACATCGACTGCCACTCGGAGAACGGGCGGTCGAAGGTCATCACGGCCTGGAAGTCGTCCTTGCCGCGCTCGACTGCGGAGACCAGCTCGAAGCCGGTGCTGCTGGAGGACTTGTAGGCCGGGTCCTTCCCGTTCAGGGCACGCCAGTTGGCCTCGATGTCGCGCCAGGTGATCGGGGTGCCGTCGGACCAGTGGGCCTTCGGGTTGAGGGTCCAGGTGACCACCTGCCGGCCGTCCCTGAGCTCGGCGCGCGCCTCCTGCAGGTAGGCCGGGTTGGGGGTCTGGGTGCCGGCCGCGTCCGAGCGGAAGAAGGTCGGCAGCAGCGGCTTGGTGACCGCGATGGTCGAGGACTCGCTGCCGTCGGTGTGGATCGGCGACCACTGGCGGGAGAACTGGGCGATCGCCAGGTTCAGGGTGCCGCCCTGGCGCAGCCGGGCCCGGTCCTGCGGGTTGATGTCGACCGAGGTGAGCTTGGGCGACGCGGGGGCGGACGGCAGGGCGTCGGAGCCGGAGCCGTCCTTCCCGGACGTGCAGGAGCAGAGCGCCAGCGAGAGCGTGAGGGCGGTGAGACCGGCGAGCAGGGCCGTCCCGTGGTGCTGGAGGCGGCGGCGCATCGGCGTGCTCCCCGGGGTGGACGTGGCGGATGGTGTGGCGTCACATCTTGCTGACCGGGAGGGGGCGTTGTCGAGGGGCGGGCCCGGATGCGGGCCCGCCCCCCGGTATCGCGGTCGGTCGGACCGCGGATCGGTCAGACCGCGAACTTGAAGGTGCGGTCCTTGTCGCCGGTCTTGTCGAGGACCGAGGCGATGCCGTCCGCGACGTCCTGCGGGGTGACCGCGACCAGCTGGCCGTTCTTCTTGACCTTCACCTTGTCGAACACGTTGCCCAGCTGGGCGGAGAGCGCGTCGAGGTCCCACTTGGGCACGATCTTGCCGGAGGCGTCCGGGACGAGGGTGAGCACCTTGGCGGCGGTCTTCGGGCCGAAGTCCCAGGACTTGGTACCGGCGACGACGTGCACCTTGCCGGAGGCAACCTGCTTGCCGAGGCTGTCGGCGGCGGCCTGGAGGGCCTGGGTGGAGTTCTTCGGCTGGGCTGCCGTGACGGCGAGGGCGATCGGCTGCTCGGGCTTGCCGTCGGCGCGGTCGCGGTAGGCCTGCGCGATCACGTCCAGGGCGCCCGCCGAGTCCACCGCCTGGCCGGCCCGGCCGGGCACGACGATCGGCTCGCCGTTGACGTCGCCGAACTTGACGTAGCCCTCCTGGAGGCCCTGGCCGGAGCCGGCCGCCAGGGTGTCCAGGGCGGCCCTGAGCTTGGCCTTGTCGACCTTGACCTCCGGGGCGACGGCCTTGGTGCCGCCCTTGAGCGACTTGATGACGTCGACCGGGTTGTAGCTGTGCTGGGCCAGGCCGTCCACGGTGGCGGTGGTGTCGAAGCTCAGCCCGGCGACCGTCGGGTCGAGGTCCACGGTCTGGTCGCCGATCTTCAGCTTGATCGGCTGCTGGCCGGCCTTGCCGACCGACTCGTCCAGCTGGTGGATCGCCTGGTCGCGGCTGCTGCCGCCGATCTCGGTGCCGAGCACCACGGTGCCCTTGGGGACGTCGGACTGGTTGAGCATCAGGCCGGTGCCGTACGCGGCGGCGCCGAGGAAGAGCACCGCGACGACGCCGTAGACGCCCAGCTTGACCAGCTTCTTGCCGGCTCCGCCGCGCTTGGCCTTGGCGGAGGCGGCGGGCTCGGCCTTCGCCTTGGCGGGGGCCGGAGCGGGGGCGGACCGGTCGTCCTCGGCGGTCTCGGTGTCCTCGGGCCGGAGGCCGGGGGTCGGCATCGGGGTGACCGCGGTGGCCTCCGGGTCGCCGGGCCGGGGGGCGCCGCCGGGCGCGCCCGGGAAGAGGGCGCCGGGGCCCGCCGGGGCGGCGGGGACGTCCTGGCCGGGAGCGGTCGGGCGCTGGGCGGCGAACGGGTCGTTACCGGTCGGGCGCTGGGCGGCGAAGGGGTCGGTGCCCGTCGGGGCCGAGGCGAACAGGCCCGGCTGGGGACGGCCGTCGGCGCCGTTCGGAGCGCCGTTCCGGGACAGGCCGGGTATCGCGGCGGACGGCGGGGTGTTGTCGCGGATCGGCGCGAAGCCGTCGACCGAGGTGTCCTCCGGGTTCGGCTCGACGGCCGGCCCGGCCTGCGGGTGCGGCGCGGGCGCCGGGTGGCCGTTCGGCTGGAAGCCGTTCTGCGGGCCGGGCTGCCGCGGGCCGCCCGCACGCTCGTCGCGCCGCTGCCCGTGGTTCTGCCGCTGCCCGTTCTGCTGCCCGCGGTTGCGCTGCGGCAGGCCGCCCTGGGGGCCGGCGTCGGGCACGGAGGTGCCGAACGGGTCGGCGACCGGGGCGAAGGGGTCCGCGGCCTCGTACACGCCGGGCTCCTCCGCCGGGGCCTCGGCGCGGAACGGCGCGGCGGGCGCGGCCGGGTTCGGCTGCTTGCCCTGGGCGGGCACCGGGCGGCCGTTCGGGGCGCCGTTGGCGCGGGCGGCGGCCGGCGCGGCCGGGCGGGCACCGCGCGGGCGCGGCTCGGCGGCGGTGCCGGGCGCGGCCGGGGCCTCCGCCGGGCTCGCGGCGCCGGCCGGCACGGTGGCCGGGGCGGGCTCGGCGGCCGGGGCCTTCTTCTGGCGCGGCCGGAACCAGGCGCCGGTGGACTCCGACTCGGAGGTGGCCGGCGGGATCGGCGGGATCTGCCACTCCGGCGGCAGGTTCGGCTGGGCGGCCTGCCGGCCGCCGTCGTCCATCACACCGAGGACGGGCGAGGCCGGCGCGGAGCGGTGCCGCGGGCCGCCCGGCTCGGCGGCGGCCGCCGGGGCGTCGTCGCCCGGGCCGTCCTCGTTCTTGACGGTGCTGCGGACGACGACCGGCGGGATCGGACGCGAGCCGGGGATGTTGATCCGGACCCGGGTGGTCAGGGTGGTCTCGGTCTTCGGACCGTCGTCCTCGCCGCCCGACGCGGCGCCCGGTCCGGCGTCGGCCCGGTCGCCGCCGGGGAGCCCCGGTGTGCCGTAGGGCGGGGTGCCCGACGGGTAGGCGTCCGGGCCCGTGCGCCGGGGCGTCGGGTGGGCGTTGTCAGATTCGCGGCTGCTCAATGCTGCTCTGCTCCGGGTTCGCGGGCGGGCCGTGCGGCGCGACCGCGGTTCGTGGTCGCCGGGCCTTGACTGGGGCGGGCGGCGGTCGGGTACGGCGTTCTGCGGGACCACCATACTGGGAAGAACTGAGCGGCGAACGGCTTCGGACAGATCCTGATACGTCCGGTTCCTCCGGTATGAGAGTAAGGCCGCGAGCTCCTGACTGCTCGTCGTGCGCGGTGCGTACGCCGCGCTCGACCCGGGTCAGCGCGTGGGGCCGGGCACTCCCGGGAACCAGCTGGTGCGGGTGGGCAGGGTGGCGCAGATCACGCCCAGCACCGAACCGGCGAACAGCCAGGCCAGCGAGGTGGCGTTGGACCACAGCACGTTGTCGCCCTCGGCCCGGGGCACGATCAGCAGCAGCATCGCCAGGAACCAGCCGGCCGCGGGCACGCCCGCGCCGAGCCGGGTGCCGGTGACCCGCAGGCCGCCGTAGAAGGTGGCGGCGGTCGCGGCGAGTGCCAGCAGGACCCCCACCGGCGGCCACAGGGCCTGCACAAAGGATCCGCAGACCGACACCGCGACGCCCAGCAGGAAGAACAGGACATAGGCCGCGATCCGGGCGACGCGCGGCGGCTGGGCCTCGGCCAGCCGCTCCTCGCGGGTGCCGAGGACGACGGCGGGCAGCGGGCGGCGCGGCGACGGGGCGGCGGACCTGCTCATCGGGCGCCCTCCTCGGGCCGCGGGGCGTCGGACGCGAGGCCGGCGAACAGGTCGTCCTCCGGCTCGCCCGGCCCGGCCTGGCCGTGCACCAACTGGTAGTACTCGGTGGCGAACAGCGGCTGGGCGAGGTCGTTGGAGAGCGCGAAGAAGTCGCCGTCCACGGTGATCTGGGTGGCGTGGGCGGCCATCGCGGCGCGCTTGCGCCCCGCGTACGCGGCGCCGTCGAGCACGGTGGTGACCACCTCGTCGTCGACCACCCCGGGGATGTCGGCGGGCCGCGCGACACCCGGGAAGGACGCCTTGGCCGCGGCCTCGGCCAGCCCGGCGTCGAGCACCGAGCAGGGCATCCGGTTCCAGTACACCTTGGCGATCCGCCAGGCCGGGCCCAGCTCCGGGCGGTACGCCGGATCGGCGGCCAGCTCGTACGCGCGCGTCGCGACCCGGTGCGCCTGGATGTGGTCCGGGTGCCCGTAGCCGCCGTCCGGGTCGTAGGTGACCAGGACCTGCGGGCGCACCTCGCGGACCACCGCGACCAGGTGACCGGCCGCCTGATCGACGTCCGCCCGCCAGAAGCAGCCGGGCACGTCGTTCTCGGGCACGCCCATCATCCCGGAGTCGCGGTAGCGCCCGGGGCCGCCGAGGAAGCGGAAGTCGGTCACGCCGAGGGCGCGCATCGCCTCGGTCAGCTCGCCGATCCGGTACGCGCCGAGGGTGTCGTCCCGATCGGCCGTCAGGTGGGCCAGCTCCGGGGGGATCACCTCGCCGCCCTCGCCGAGGGTGCAGGTCACCAGCGTGACCCGGGCGCCCTCGGCGACGTACCGGGCCATGGTGGCGCCGTTGCCGATCGACTCGTCGTCGGGGTGCGCGTGCACCAGCAGGAGGCGGCGTCCGGTAGTCGCGGTCATGGAGGAAGCCTAGCGACCGCCACGGGGGTCAGAGCCGCAGGCCGTTGATCATTCCGGCGAGGTTGCTGGTGACCTGGCTGATCGACGGGGCGATCGAGCTGGAGGCCAGGTAGAAGCCGAGCAGCGCGCAGACGATGGCGTGCGCCAGCTTCAGGCCGGAGCGGCGGATCAGCACCACCACGATGACCAGCATCAGCACGGCGGCGGAGATGTTCATGGCCATGTCGGCTCACACCCCTTCTCGGGCACGCCGCCCCGGGGGAGGGCGGCGAGGGACGGTGCGGGACTGCGGGCTGCGGGCGACCGAGGTCCGGGACGGGGTCCGACGGTCACCCACCGGACAAGTCATACCCGATGGGTGAGGGTGCCATTACCTTCGGTGAGGCCGTGCGCGCCGGGGCACGGTGGCGTCCGAGGGGCGCATGGGCCGGTCGGAGGCGGTTTCGACCCCTTTGGGGTGCACTTGCGGACGATGCTCCGAACGAGTGATCAACGTGCGTCCGGGGGTGGTGGTCCGGCGTCATAAGGTCTGGTGCCATGACCTCCCACACCTCTGCCGACACCTTTCCACGGCAGTACGCGCGGACCCTGCGGTACACCGTCGGCGCCCCCCGCTCCTTCTCCGTCGCGCCCGACGGCTCGCGGGTCGTCTTCCTCCGCTCGCGCTCGGGCCGCGACCGGGCCAACCTGCTCTGGACCCTCGACACCGCCACCGGCGAGGAGCGGGTCGCCGCCGACCCGGCCGCGCTGCTCGGCGGCGGCGAGGAGGACCTCTCGCCGGCCGAGAAGGCCCGCCGCGAGCGCAGCCGCGAGGGCTCGGCCGGCATCGTCGGCTACGCCCTGGACGCGGCCGGCGGGCTCGCCGCCTTCGCCCTCTCCGGCCGTCTGTTCACCGCCGACCTGGCCACCGGCGCCACCGCCGAACTGCCCGCCGAGGGGCCGCTGCTGGACCCGCGGCCGTCCCCCGACGGCACCCACGTCGCGTACGCCAACACCGCCGGCGAGCTGCGGCTGACCCGCACCGACGGCAGTGGCGACCGGGTGCTCGCCGAGCCGGACGGCCCGAACGTCACCTGGGGCCAGGCCGAGTTCATCGCCCAGGAGGAGATGGACCGCGACCGCGGCTTCTGGTGGTCCCCGGAGGGCGACCGGCTGCTGGTCGAGCGCGCCGACGACGGCGCGGTGCGCCGCTGGTGGATCGCCGACCCGGCGAACCCGGACCGCGAGCCCGCCGAGATCGCCTACCCGGCGGCCGGCAGCGCCAACGCCGAGGTCGGGCTCTGGCTGCTCGACCTGCACGGCGGCCGCACCGAGGTGGTCTGGGACCGCGAGGCCTACCCGTACCTGGGCCGGGTGCACTGGTCGAAGGGCGGCGTCCCGCTGCTCCAGGTCCAGACCCGCGACCAGCGCGGCCAGCGGATCCTCGGCCTGGACACCGCCACCGGCGCCACCGAGGTGCTGCACGAGGAGAAGGACGGCGCCTGGCTGGAGCTGTTCCCGGGCGCGCCGGCCTGGACCCCGGACGGCAAGCTGGTCCGGATCTCCGACGAGGGCGGAGTGCGGGCGCTGGTGATCGGCGACCGCGCCGTGACCGGGGCCGACCTGCACGTCCGCTCGGTCGTCGCGGTCACCGAGCGTGAGGTGTTCTTCAGCGCCTCCGGCGGCGCCGAGGAGGCCGACCCCGAGCCGGGCTGGGTCGGCGTCGGCCGGATCAGCCACGACGGCACCCGGCTGGGCTGGGAGTCCGCCAACGGACGGCCGTTCACCTCCGTCACCAGCGCGGTGCACGGCGGCGGGATCACCGTCCGCGCCACCGCCGAGCCCGACCTGCCCGGCACCCTGGTGCGGGTCGCCCGGGACCTGCCCGAGGGCGTGGTGGTCGACGACGTCGCCACCGTCGCCTCGTACGCCGAGACCCCGGTCATCACCGCCCGCCCGGTCTTCCGCTTCGCCGGCGAGCGCCGCATTCCGGCCGCCGTCTTCCTGCCGACCGGCTACGACCGCGAGCGGGACGGCCTGCTGCCCGTCCTGATGGACCCGTACGGCGGCCCCGGTGGCCAGCGCGTCTACCAGGCGCACAACCCGCACCTGCAGTCGCAGTGGTTCGCCGACCAGGGCTTCGCCGTGATCGTCGCCGACGGGCGCGGCACCCCCGGGCGCGGGCCGGCCTGGGAGAAGTCGATCGCCTTCGACTTCGCCGGCTCCACCCTGGACGACCAGGTGGAGGCGCTGCGGGCGCTCGCCGGGGAGTTCCCGCTGGACCTCGACCGGGTCGCCATCCGCGGCTGGTCGTACGGCGGCTACCTCTCCGCGCTCGCCGTGCTGCGCCGCCCGGACGTCTTCCACGCGGCGGTGGCCGGGGCGCCGGTCACCGACTGGGAGCTGTACGACACCCACTACACCGAGCGCTACCTGGGCGACCCGGCCGAGCGGCCCGAGGTGTACGCCGCCAACTCGCTGAGCGGGGACGCGGCGGGCCTGGAGCGCCCGCTGATGATCATCCACGGGCTGGCGGACGACAACGTGGTGGCCGCGCACACCCTGCGGCTGTCCTCGGCGCTGCTCGCCGCCGGGCGCCCGCACACCGTGCTGCCGCTGTCCGGCGTCACCCACATGACCCCGCAGGAGGAGGTCGCGGAGAACCTGCTGCTGCTCCAGGTCGACTTCGTGAAGCGCTCGCTGGGCCTGTGACACCCGACTGACCCGCGCTCCCGGCGGCCGGTGCCCCTGTCCCCGCGGCCTGACAGGGGTACCGGCCGCCGGCATGACATCCGTCATGCCGGAGGCACGACGGCGGACACTGCCGCCGCCACCCGCCCGCGCGGGACTCTGAGGTGGTGCGAACAGCACCGACGCCACGGGCGTGACACCACCAGGGAGAGGAGCGGGGCGATGGTGACCGAGGTGGCCGCCTTCCGCGGCGTGGGCAAGAGCTACGGGCGGGTGCGCGCCGTGGACGGACTGGACCTCGTGCTCAGGCCGGGCGAGACCGTCGCCCTGCTCGGGCCGAACGGCGCCGGGAAGTCCACCAGCCTGGACCTGCTGCTCGGCCTGCGCGAGCCCGACCAGGGCAGTGTGACGCTGTTCGGCGGCGCCCCGCGGGCCGCGATCGAGGCCGGCCGGGTCGGCGCGATGCTGCAGAGCGGCGGGCTGATGTCCGACGTCAAGGTGCGCGAGCTGGTACGGCTCGCCTGCGACGTGCACCCGCGCGGTCGGTCGGTCACGGGGGTGCTGACCGACGCCGGGATCGCCGAGCTGGCGGAACGACGGGTCGACAAGCTGTCCGGAGGCCAGGAGCAGCGGGTCCGCTTCGCCCTGGCCATCGCCGGCGACAGCGACCTGATCGTGCTGGACGAGCCCACCACCGGCATGGACGTCGGCGTGCGGCAGTCGTTCTGGGCGAGCATGCGCGCCCAGGCCGACGCCGGGCGCACGGTGCTGTTCGCCACCCACTACCTGGAGGAGGCCGACTCGGTCGCCGACCGCGTCCTGGTGCTGCACCGGGGCCGACTGATCGCCGACGGCAGCTCGGCGGAGATCAAGGCGCGGGCCGGCGCCCGCCGGGTCGCCTTCGAACTCCACGACGAGGACGGGGGGTTCCCCGACGAGGCGGTGCTGCGCACGCTGCCGGGCGTGCGGTCGCTGGACGTCACCGCGAGGGTCCCGGGGGTGCGGACGGTGCGGATCCGGACCGCGGACGCCGACGCCTGCGTGGCCGGGATCTACCGGGCGGGGCTGTACCCGCGCGGGCTGGAGGTCACCGGCGTGGGCCTGGAACAGGCCTTCCTGACCATCACCGGGGAGCAGGACCGCGAGGACCGCACCGGGAACGCCGACAAGGAGGGCGTGCGATGACCACCCTGATCCGGCTGGAGGTCCTGCGGACCCTCCGCAACCGCCGCTACCTGCTCTTCACCGTCGCCTACCCGGCGCTGATGTACGTCTTCTTCATCAACGCCTACAGCTCCACCCGGCTGGCCGGCGGCCTGCCCGTGAAGACATACTTCATGGTCTCGATGGCCACCTTCGGCGCGGTCGGCGCCGTCCTGACCAACAGCGCGCAGCGGATCTCGCTGGAACGCCGGAGCGGCTGGGTGCGCCAGCTGCGGCTGACCGCGCTGCCCGGCCGGGCGTACACCGTCGGCAAGATCGCGGCGAGCGCGGTGACCACGCTGCCGGCGATCCTGGTGGTCTTCGCGGTCGGCGCGAGCCAGGGGGTCTCGCTCACCGCGGCGCAGTGGACCGCACTGGCCGTCGCGCTCTGGCTGGGCAGCTTCGTCTTCGCCGCGCTCGGGGTGGCCCTCGGGTACGCGGCGGCGCCGGACGCGGTGCAGACCATCGTGATGATCACCTACATGGCGATGGCGCTGCTCGGCGGCACCTGGTTCCCGGTGAGCGGCTCGATGGAGAGGTTCGCCCGGTTCAACCCGGTGTACCTGTACAACCAGCTGGCCACCTTCACCCAGCCCGGGCACTCCCTGGACACCGTCGCCGTCCTCGGACTGGCCGCCTTCCTCGGGGTGTTCACCACCGCCGCCGCGGCGCTGTACCGCCGCGACACCCGCCAGGCATGATGATCCACATGAGTGACGCGCGCCAGGCCCACCGCCCCGACGGACCACCGGAGGTGGGCGTGGCGCGCGCGTCGTTCATGAACGTGCCCGGCTCCCCGGTGGAGAGCAGGCGGCAGCTGCTGGTCAAGGTCGCCTGGATGACGCTGTGGATGCTCTACCTGGCGTACCCGGCGGGCGACCTGCTGGGCGGCGGCCACAGCACGGTCGGGACGGTGCTCGGCTGGTGCTGCCTGGCCGGGTTCGTGGTCGCCTACATCCTGCTGGTGATCTTCCGCTCCCAGACCGGGATGCGGCCGCGGGCCTGCCTGGTGATCGTCACGACGATGGTCGTGCTCGCCGTCGCCGCCTCGGTCGGCCTCGGCCCCGCCTTCCTGACCCTGTTCATCTACGCCTCGGTGTGCGTCGCGATCATCGTGCCGGTCCAGTACGCGGTGCGCGCCCTGGTCGCCATGGCGGTGCTCACCGCGGCGATCGGGACGGGCGTCGGGGCCGGTGCCGACACCGTCACCACCTTCGCGCTCAGCGCCTTCCTCTCCGGCATCGCGATGACCGGGCTGCAGCGGCTGGTCGCCACCATGAAGGAACTGCGCGAGGCCCGGGCCGCGGTCGCCCACCTGGCCGCCTCCGAGGAGCGGCTGCGGCTCGCCCGAGACCTGCACGACCTGCTCGGGCACTCGCTGTCGCTGATCACCCTGAAGAGCGAGCTGGCCGGGCGGTTCATGGACGCCGGCAAGGACGAGGCGGCGCGGGCGCAGGTCGCCGACATCGAGCAGGTCGCCCGGCAGTCGCTGATCGACGTCCGGGAGGCGGTGACCGGCTTCCGGCGCCCGACCCTGCCGGTCGAACTGGCCGCCGCCCGTACCGCGCTGGCCGCCGCGCAGGTCCGGTTGGAGGCCTCGCCGGAACTGGTGGACGCCTGGCCGTCGCTGGCCGACGAGGAGACCGGCGCGCTGGCCTGGGCGCTGCGCGAGGCCGTCACCAACGTCGTCCGGCACGGCGAGGACGCCACCGTCTGCACGGTGACGGCGGACGAGAGCTGGGAGGCGAGCGGCGAGCGCTACGCCGTCCTGGAGATCACCGACAACGGGCGCGGGCCGGGCAAGTCCCACCCGGGCAACGGCCTGTCCGGGCTGGAGGAGCGGCTGGCGCTGGTCGGCGGGCGGCTGGAGACCGGGCCGGGAGAGCGCGGACGGGGCTTCCGGCTGCGGGCCTCGGTGCCGCTGCGGACGGCGCCCGCCCCCGTGTCGAAGTCCCCCTGAGTGACGGCGGTTCCGGCACGGAACGGGGAACCCGGGCGGCGGGGTCGAGCGTCGTACCGGACATGCCCACTGTTCTCGTCATCGGCTTCGACCCGTACGCCGTGCCCGGCATGGACGGCGACGCCGTGCAGGCCGTCCTGGACGCCGAGCTCGTCCGCTTCGCCGAGCACGGCATCGACGCCTCCACCGCGCTGGTCGCCCCCGACGGCACCGCCGAGCCCGCCGTCGTGGCGGCCCTCACCGGCCGGGACTGGGACGTCGTCGTCATCGGCGGAGGCATCCGCAAGCCCGAACCGGCGCTCCCCTTCTTCGAACTCGTCGTCAACCTCGTCCGCCGCCACGCCCCCCGGGCCGCGCTCGCCTTCAACACCGGCATCACCGACAGCGTCGAAGCCGCCAGGCGCTGGCTGCCGTAGCGGGAAGCCGGCCCGGTCGGCTTCCCGCGCGGCGGGCTCCCGTACTCGCGGACGGTGCGCGGTCGTTCCGGAAGGGAGGGCGTGCCCTCAGCCCGGGTCGGCCGGGTCGGCCGGGTCGGCCGGGCCGACCAGGTCGGTCAGGTCGCGGCGGTAGGCGAGCGCGGGGCGGTCGCCGAGGAGGAACTCGCGCCCGAGCTCGAAGCCGTTGCGGGTGAGGACCGCCTGGGAGGCGGGGTTGTCGACGGTGGTGACGGCCGTCAGGAAGCGCAGGCCGTAGGCGGTGGCGGCGAGGCGGCAGACCTCGGCGACGGCGGCGCCGGCGACGCCCCGGCCGGTGGCGGATTCCGCGACGCGGTAGCCGAGTTCGGCCCCGCCGTCGGCGAGGTCGACCAGGTTGACGCGGCCGACCAGGACGCCGGCCGCGTCGCGGATCACGTGGAACCGGCAGACGCCCTCGGCCTGTTCGGCGAGGAGGGCGGCGTGGCGGTCCGCGAACCGGGCGAAGTAGTCGTCGCCGCGGTCCGGGATGCTGCGGGCGAAGAAGGCGCGGTTGGTGCGCTCGAAGTCGAGCAGGGCCTCGGCGTGGTCGGGGCGCAGCGGTTCCAGGGTCAGCATTCCGCCAGTCTGGCCCGAAGGGCCTCGCCGAACCACTCGAATACGTCCCGCAGGCTCTCCTGGACCGGCCAGCCGTTGACGGTCGCCATCAGCTGCCAGTAGCGCTCGGCCCTCGGGTCGTCGGCGACCCGGAGGCGGTCCGACAGCCACTGCCGCAGGCCGGCGTCGTCCGGGCGGCCGAAGACCTCGGCGTAGGCGGCCGTGAGGGCGTCGACCACCGGGTCGGCGGCGGGGGAGCCGGGGGCGGTGCCGGCCGCCAGCGCGGCCCGGACCCGGGAGGTCACCGTCCCGGTGAGCTCGGAGTGCAGGCCGGTGCGGTCCCCGTCGGCGCGCTCGGCGGCCTGCTGTTCGGCCATCCGACGCACCGCCGCCCGGAAGTCCGGGTCCTGGACGAGTTCGCCCAGCTCGACCCAGGCCTCGACCTGCTCGGCCGTCGGCTCGTCGGGCAGTTCGGGCATGGCGGAGCGCATCATGGCGACGAACTCCGGGTTGGCGTCCAGGCCGCCGAAGGCCTCGTCGATGAAGTCGTGGACCAGACGCCGGCGTTCGGCGTCGGAGAGCTTGGCGAGCTTGTGCATGAGTCTCGTCTCCTCGGGTGTGGAGCCGCGTTGGGCGACGGCGAGCAGTACCGCCCGGCGCAGCCGGAGCGTGCGGATCTGCACCTCCAGCGCCTCGGCGTGCGCGGCGGCGACCTCGTGCAGCGGGGCCTCCCGCTCCAGCACCCGGCGGATCGCGGGCAGGTCGAGCCCGAGTTCGCGCAGGGTGCGGACGAGGTCCAGCCGGGCGAGGGCGTGGACGTCGTACCGCCGGTAGCCGGCGGCGGTGCGGTCGGTGGGCGGCACCAGGCCGGTGTCGGCGTAGAACCGGATGGCCTTGACGGTGAGCCCGGTACGGCGGGCCAGGTCGCCGATCGAGTAGAGCGTGTCGCTGCCGTCCATGGGGCCCACTCTGGACTCTCCCCTTACCGGAGACGCAAGCCCGTCGGCGCGGGCCCTAGTGTCTTGGCCATGAACGACACTGACAACGGGGCCTCGATCCGCGTGCTGCTCGCCGAGGATCAGGGGATGGTCCGGGAGGCGCTGGCCGCGCTGCTCGGGCTGGAGGGGGACATCGACGTCGTCGCGCAGGTCGGCCGCGGGGACGAGGTGGTGGCGGCGGTGCTCGCGAACGACGTGCAGGTCGCCGTGCTGGACATCGAGATGCCGGGGATGACGGGCATCGAGGCGGCCGCCGAGCTGCGGAGCCGGGCGCCCGGGACGAAGGTGGTCATCGCGACGACCTTCGGCCGGCCCGGCTACCTGCGCCGGGCGATGGAGTCGGGCGCGGACGCCTTCCTGGTGAAGGACGCGCCGGCCGCCGAGCTGGCGGAGGCGATCCGCCGGGTGCTGCGCGGCGAGCGGGTGATCGACCCGGTGCTGGCCGCCGCCGCGCTGGCGGAGGGCGCCAACCCGCTGACCCCGCGCGAGCGGGACGTGCTGGGCGCGGCCGCCGACGGCGCGGTGAACGCGGACATCGCCCGGCGGCTGCACCTGTCCGAGGGGACGGTGCGCAACTACCTGTCGATGGCGATCCAGAAGACCGAGGCCCGCAACCGCACCGAGGCGGTCCGGATCGCCCGCGAGAAGGGCTGGCTCTAGGCGGCGGCCCGGGCGGCCCGGGAGGCGCGGCCGGGTTCAGTTGAGCCGGTGCCGGGCCGCCCGGGCCTCCTGCCGGACCTTGGCGGCGGTGTCCGGGTCGAAGGCGTCCAGGATCTGCGCGTAGGCGTCCATCTCCGCCGAGCCGCCGAGGAAGTCCCCGGTGCGGACGAGGAGTTCGGCCCGCTCCAGGCGCAGCTGGGCGGGGTGCCGGGGCAGCAGCAGGGCGAGTTCGGTGGCCCAGAGCTGGGTGCGGGCGTGCTCGGGGCGGTCGGCGGCCCAGACCCGGATGTTGCCGAGCACCCGCAGCACGATCTCCAGCGGCTGGGCCGGGGTGAGCAGGGTGGGGGTGAACTCCTCCCCGGCGGCGGCGACCAGCCGCTCGATGTCCTCCTGGTCGAGCAGCCGCCCACCGTGGAACGGGTCGGCCAGGACGTACTCCTCGCCGCCCGCCGGGCCACTGACCGCGACGATGAAGTGGCCGGGCAGCGCGATGCCGTGGACGGCCAGCCCGGCCCGCCGGCCGACCGCCATCCACACCAGGGAGAGGGTGATCGGCAGTCCGCGCCGCCGCCGCAGCACCTCGGGCAGCAGCGAGGACTCCAGCCGCCGGTAGTCCGACTGCCGACCGTGGAAGCGCTCCCGCCCGCCGAGGACCGCGGCGAGCAGGGCGGCGGTCTCCTCCGGCCCGGTGGGCGCCCGCTCGGCGACCGCCCGGCGGACCGCCGCCGCGTGCCGTTCCAGCGCGGCCTCGCAGGCGGCGAGCAGCGCGTCCACGCCGGGCGGCTCGCCGGGGTCGCCGGGGTCGGGCACCATGCCGTGCTCGGCGGCGGCGAGCACGCACAGCAGCACCGGGTCGGGCTGCTCGGAGCGGGCGGCGGTCCGGAAGCGGTCTCTGCTCTGCTCGGTCACGGTGACGGCGACGGCTTTCGTACGGCGGACGGACAAGACGGCGGACGGTACGGCCTGGCGGCTACCCCTGGGGAAGCAGGGCGTAGTGGTAAGTGTGACTGGTCGTGAACCCGAGCCCGTCATAGAGCGCGATCGCCCCCGCGTTCTCCGCCTCGACCTGGAGGTAGCCGCCGCTCGCCCCCTCCTCGGCCGCGCGCGAGGCGAGCACCGCCATGACCGCCGTGGCCAGCCCGGCCCGCCGGGCGTACGGCTGGACCTCGATCGCGCCGAAGCAGGCCC
The DNA here is from genome assembly GCF_042894165.1 of Kitasatospora sp. NPDC001547. NCBI lineage: Bacteria > Bacillati > Actinomycetota > Actinomycetes > Kitasatosporales > Streptomycetaceae > Kitasatospora > Kitasatospora sp. NPDC001547. The sequence goes on from NZ_JBIAVL010000003.1 coordinate 262,353, forward strand.
AGTCGCCCTCGATGACGCAGCGTCCGATCGCCGCCGGCGGCTGCCCGGGGGCGCCCGGTACGGTGGCGAACCAGACCGAGGGGCCGCCGTGCAGCACCCGCCGGGCCGCCTCCTCCACCGCCGGGTCGCCGCTCACCCGCCGGTACACCGACAGCCACCGGTCGTCCGCGGTGCGCGCCAGCCGCACCCGGTCGAGCCCGGCGCCGGCCCGGGCGAGCCCGGCCAGCGGGGCGGTGAGGACCAGGGTGGGCGCGTACCCGGCCCCGAGCCGGTCGAGCTCGGCGACCAGCGTCTGCGGCGAGCCGGGGGAGACCACCTCGACGTACGCGGGCAGCCCGCGCGCCGCGTACCAGGCGCGGACCTCGGCCAGCGCCTGAGGCAACGGCAGTCCGGGGTCGCCGAGGGCCTGGACGGAGTTGGCCCGCCGGGTGAACCCGGCCGCCGCGCGCAGCGTCCACTCGCCGAGCCGCTCCTGCTCGACGGCGGGCCAGCCGCGACCCGCGATCCGCTGCAGCTCGACCGGCGTGGTGGCCGGCAGGGGCGCCCGCCGGGCCGGGAAGGGCGGCACGACCTTGCCCGCCATCAGCAGCCTCTCCGGCAGGAACACCGGATCGCCGGAGCGCGGGGCGACCGTCAGGCCGTGATCGTCCCACGATGTGAGCACGCCGATCGAATCACGGAACACCGGCCGGTCGTCCACGAACTCCGCAAGGCGCCGGACGGACACGCGTCGTCCCACGTCAGAGCGATCTATCCGGACCTCCGGACGGTCGCCGACCGGGTTGTCCGTCGCCATCTGGCCACCTCCTGTGCATTTGCGGTCCCCGACCCGCGATACTAGGGGCGGGCATCGACGACGCCGCGCTCACCGCGCACGGCAGCAGAACAGAACGGGCCACCAGGCCCTTCCGAGGAGGAACGACAGCGTGACCTACGTCATCGCGCAGCCTTGTGTCGACGTGAAGGACAAGGCGTGCATCGAAGAGTGCCCGGTTGACTGCATCTACGAGGGCGAGCGATCGCTCTACATCCACCCGGATGAGTGTGTCGACTGTGGCGCGTGCGAGCCGGTCTGCCCGGTCGAGGCGATCTTCTACGAGGACGACACTCCGGAGGAGTGGAAGGACTACTACAAGGCGAACGTCGAGTTCTTCGACGACCTGGGTTCGCCCGGTGGTGCCTCGAAGCTCGGCCTGATCGAGCGTGACCACCCGTTCATCGCCGCTCTGCCGCCGCAGAACGCCGACCACTGACGATCGGTGGCAATTCAGCTGTGAGCACCAACAGCACGCGCGCGCCGTTCCCGGGCCACCCGGGGGCGGCGCGCCGCGTTTCGGACAAGCTCCCGGTCTTCCCCTGGGACAAGCTGGAGCCGTACAAGAGGACCGCCCTGGCCCATTCGGGCGGGCTCTGCGACTTCTCCGTCGGCACCCCGGTGGACCCGGTCCCCGAGGTGGTCCAGAAGGCGCTGGCCGCGCACACCGACACCCCGGGCTACCCGACCGTCTGGGGCCCGCTGGAGCTGCGCGAGGCGATCGCCGGCTGGCTGCACCGCCGGCTCGGCGCGCGGATCGGCCCGCAGGCCGTGCTGCCGACCGTCGGCTCCAAGGAGCTGGTGGCCTGGCTGCCGACCCAGCTCGGCCTCGGCCCCGGCGACCAGGTCGCCTACCCGCGGCTGGCCTACCCGACCTACGAGGTGGGCGCCCGGCTGTGCGGCGCGGAGCCGGTCGAGTACGACTCGGTGGACGAGCTGGACGGTTCCCGGGTGCGCCTGCTCTGGGTGAACTCGCCGTCCAACCCGACCGGCCGGGTGCTGGGCGCGGACGAGCTGCGCCGCGCCGTCGAGTGGGCCCGGGAGCACCGGGCGCTGCTGGTCAGCGACGAGTGCTACCTGGAGCTGGGCTGGGAGGCCGATCCGGTGTCGGTCCTGGCCCCGGAGGTCTGCGGCGACGGCCACGAGGGCCTGCTGGCCGTCCACTCGCTCTCCAAGCGCTCCAACCTGGCCGGCTACCGCGCCTCCTTCGTGGCGGGCGATCCGGTGGTGGTCGGGGAGCTGCTGGAGGTGCGCAAGCACGGCGGCATGATCGTGCCGGCGCCGGTGCAGGCGGCCACGGTCGCCGCGCTCGCGGACGACGCGCACGTGACCGAGCAGCGCGAGCGGTACGCGGCCCGGCGCTCGGCGCTGCGGGCGGCGCTGGAGGCGTACGGCTTCCGGATCGAGCACTCCGAGGCCAGCCTCTACCTGTGGGCGACGCAGGACCGTCCGTGCTGGGAGACCGTGGCCGAACTGGCCGACCTGGGCATCCTGGTGGCGCCGGGCGACTTCTACGGGCCGGCCGGCGACCGCTTCGTGCGGGTCGCGTTCACGGCGACCGACGAGCGGGTCGCCGCGGCCGTCGAGCGGCTGGGCGCGGCGCTCTGACCGTACCCGGGGAGCGTACGGCGAAGGGGGCCGGTGTCACGGACACCGGCCCCCTTCGGGCTTCTCCGGGGAGGCGGGGGTTACAGCGGCAGGCCGCCGCCGAGGTTGCCGCCGTTGAGGCCGCCCAGCAGGCCGCCCAGCGGGCCGAGCGCGCCGGTGAGGCCGGACAGCGGGCTGTTCGAGCCGAGGTCGGCACCGCCGAGGCGGTTGGCCGACCCGTGCTCGGCCAGGCCGAGCACGTCGGTGGCGGGCAGGTCGGCCGGCAGGGCGCGCTCGACCGAGCCGAGCGGCAGCGCCCGCTGCACCGCGCCCACCGGCAGGGCGTCGGCGACGGCGGTGCCGCCGGGGACGGCGCCGGTGAGCGTCTCGGCGCCCGGCACGGCCTGGGTGACCGAGCCGGTCTGGGTGAGCCCGCCGAGCGGGCCGGTGTCGGCGGTGGCACTGCGGGTGTCCGCGCTCTTGCCGGTGACGGCCTCGCCGAGCTTGCCGGCCAGGGCCGAGGCGACCTTCGGGGTGACCGAGGAGAGCTGGCCCGCGGTCGCGGCGGTCTGGTCGACCGGAGCGGTCAGTGAGCCGGCCTTCTCGTTCGCCTCGGGAAGCTGCTGGGCGACGATGTTGCCCGCGGCGTCGGCGGAGGCCGGTACGCCCGCGGCGACGGTGGCCGCGCCGGTGGTGCCGGCGGCCTGGCCGAGCTGGTGGGTGGTGTGCTGGAGGGTGGAACCGGTGTCGTTGTTGGTCAGCTGGCCCAGCGGTGCCGCGAGGTCGCTCTTGGGCAGCAGGGCGTCCCCGCCCAGGGCGGACGCGGAACCGGCCGCGACCAGCGGGGTCGCTCCGGCGGCCACGATGAGCGCGGCCTGGGCGATCCGGCGCGTGAGGGGGTGAGACATGGGGCTCCTCGAAGGGGTCTGGGTCAGTCCCGTCCGCCCTGGGGACCGGGAGTGGACGACCGGGCGGACGACGTTGTTACCGCTTGAGAAGCCAGAAGGTTTCGGCCGGTGCAAGGAAGCTTCCTGACCGACCATCGGATCGTACGACCGCAGCAGGGTCGCCCGCCGGGCCCGGTCGGACGCCGTCGAACCGGCCCCGGCCAAGGGGAGTGACGGTTCTCCACCCCGGTTCGCCGGAACGGGGGGCCGGTCCACCGAGGTTGACCGGAATCACCCGATCGGCGGCAACCCGAACACCAGTGCGTCAGCTCTTGTCGGCCGGGGCCAGAGTGACCTGGACGAGCTTGGTCGAGGTCCCCGAGGTCTGGGTCTGCCAGCCGTCCTCGGACTTGGACTTGCGCCAGATCTTCCCGTCGTAGGCGACCGTCGCGATGCCCAGCTGCTGGGCCTGGGCGACGGCCCAGTGGGCGACCTCCCAGCCGCTCGCCCGCTCGGCGCCCACCCCGCCGTCCGCCCCCGCCTCCGAGGAGGAGGTCAGCGCGGCGGTGGCCGGGTCCGGGGTCAGCGAGACGGCGTTCTCGGCGCCCTTGATGGTCGAGGCGTAGCCGGTCGCCGGGGTCACCGTGCGGCCGAACTCCCGGCGTACCCGGTCGGACAGCACCTGGGCCCGGTCCGGCGCCGCGGCCGGGGTCGCGGTGGCGCCCGGGGCGGCGGAGGCGGAGGCGGAGTCCGCCGGGTCCGGCTTGGCGTAGTCGTGCACCACGCAGGTGAACGAGGCGGGCTCCCGGCCGGCCAGCGCCGTGGTGAGCAGCGTCGCCTTGGTCTCGTGCTTGGCGTAGGCCTGCGGGTAGCCGCTCTTCTGCACCGTCTGCGCGGCGTCGGTCAGCGGCATCCGGGTGTAGCCGGGGACCTTGACCAGGCCGTCCAGGAACTTGTTGGTCGCGTACACCGGGTCCGAGATCTGCGCCGGGGTGCCCCAGCCCATCGACGGCCGCTGCTGGAAGAGGCCGATCGAGTCCCGGTCGCCGCCGGCCAGGTTGCGCAGCTTGGACTCCTGCATGGCGGTCGCCAGCGAGATCGTGGTCGCCCGGTCCGGCAGCCCGCGCGAGCGCGCCACGGCGGCGATCGTCGCGGCGTTGGCGGCCTGCGGCAGCTCCAGCGTGCCGTTGCCGGCGGCGGTCTTCACCGAGCACTCCTCGGACGCGCCCGGCTTGAAGCCGAACCACCAGATCCCTACCACGGCCAGACCGGCGACCAGGGCCAGGCCGAGCAGCCCGACGATCACCATCAGCAGGGCGCGCAGCGGCCCGCGGCGGCGAGTGGGCTCCTCTTCGTCGCCCAACTCCTCGCTGCTCCTTCTCCTGGCCACCGTCGCCCCTCTCGCGCCTGCTCCCTGAATGCGACACCGTACCCACTCGGACGGATGTGCGGCGCCCCCCGGTTGCCGATGTCCGTCCGCGCGCCTTCCCGCGCCCCGGTCGGCGGTCCGGTCCGTGTCACCGGGCGGAGCCGCCGGAGGGACCCGGCCGCGCACTAGGCTGGCCCCATGAGCAGCCCGAACCCGACGCCCCTGGACCTCACTCTCGACGGCGGGACGCTGACCGCCCGGCTCGTCGACTTCCCCTCGGTGAGCGGCGACGAGCAGGCGCTCGCCGACGCCGTCGAGGCCGCGCTGCGCGGCTACCCGCACCTCACCGTGGACCGCCACGGCAACAACGTGGTCGCCCGGACGAACCTGGGCCGGTCCGAGCGCGTCGTCCTGGCCGGCCACCTGGACACCGTGCCGATCGCCGACAACCTCCCCTCGTACGTCGAGGGCGACCTGCTCTACGGCTGCGGCACCTCGGACATGAAGTCCGGCGTCGCCGTGCAACTGCGCCTCGCCGCCACGCTCCCGGAGCCCAACCGCGACCTCACCTTCGTGTTCTACGACTGCGAGGAGGTGGAGGCCCACCGCAACGGCCTGGGCCACCTCGCCAAGGACCGCCCGGAGTGGCTGGCCGGCGACTTCGCGGTGCTGATGGAGCCCAGCGGCGGCATGGTCGAGGGCGGCTGCCAGGGCACCCTGCGGGCGCAGGTGCGGCTCACCGGCGTGCGCGCCCACTCGGCCCGCAGCTGGCTCGGCGACAACGCCATCCACCACGCCGCCGAGGTGCTCACCCGGCTCGCGGACTACCGGCCGCGCCGGGTGGAGATCGACGGCCTGGAGTACCGCGAGGGCCTGAACGCGGTCCGGATCGACGGCGGCGTGGCCGGCAACGTGATCCCGGACGAGTGCGTCGTCACCGTCAACTTCCGCTACGCGCCGGACCGCAGCGAGGCGGACGCGGAGAAGCACGTGCGCGAGGTCTTCGACGGCTTCGAGCTGACCGTCACCGACTTCGCCGCCGGCGCCCTGCCCGGGCTCGCCCAGCCGGCCGCCCAGGCCTTCCTGGCGGCCACCGGCGGCCAGGCCCGGGCGAAGTTCGGCTGGACCGACGTCGCCCGGTTCAGCGCGCTCGGCGTGCCGGCGGTCAACTACGGCCCCGGCGACCCGAACCTGGCGCACAAGCGCGAGGAGCACTGCTCGCTGAGCGCCATCGCCGAGGTCGAGGAGCGGCTGCGCGCCTGGCTGAGCAGCTGAGCCGGGCACCGGGCCGATCGTCCGATCAACGGCCGAACGCCACCTTCCGGTTGCTCAACCGACCTTCCCCCGTTGCCTGAAAACGGGGGAGGGCGGGCGTAGGGTTTCGTCATGACAGGCACAGGAGACGAGAAGCACTACGGTCACGGTCCCGAGCAGGTCGGGGTGCCGCGGAAGAAGAAGGCCTGGCCCGAGAAGCAGCAGGGCCCGGTGCTGGTGCGCCGGGACCAGGTCGGTACCAGCACCACCGACCAGCGCCTGCTGGACACCACCGGTCCCACCGACTGGCTGCACACCGACCCGTGGCGGGTGCTGCGGATCACCTCGGAGTTCGTCGAGGGCTTCGGCGCCCTCGCCGAACTCCCGCCCGCCATCAGCGTCTTCGGCTCCGCCCGGACCCCGGCCGACTCACCCGAGTACCAGTCGGGCGTGGCCATCGGCCGGGCCCTCGCCGAGGCCGGCTACGCGGTGATCACCGGCGGCGGCCCGGGCGCGATGGAGGCCGCCAACCGCGGCGCCTCCGAGGCCGGCGGCCTCAGCGTCGGGCTCGGCATCGAGCTGCCCTTCGAACAGGGCCTCAACGAGTTCGTCGACCTCGGACTGAACTTCCGCTACTTCTTCGTCCGCAAGACGATGTTCGTGAAGTACGCGCAGGGCTTCGTGGTCCTGCCCGGCGGCCTCGGCACGCTGGACGAGCTGTTCGAGGCGCTCACCCTGGTCCAGACGAAGAAGGTCACCCGCTTCCCGGTGATCCTCTACGGCAGCGCCTACTGGGGCGGGCTCTACGAGTGGCTGAAGAACACCCTGGTCGAGCAGGGCAAGGCGGCCCCGCACGACCTGGAGCTGTTCCACATCACCGACGAGATCGACGAGGTCATGAAGATCCTCGCCGACGCCCGCCGGCCCGCCGGCGAGATCTAGGGCCGGGCGCTCGTCACGCCAGCCCCCGGCGGGCGACCGCCGGGGGGCGGGTGCCCCGGATCGAGGCGACCATGTCCAGCACCTGGCGGGTCTCCGCGACCTGGTGCACCCGGTAGACCTGGGCACCCAGCCAGGCCGAGACCGCGGTGGTGGCCAGGGTGCCGAGCAGCCGCTCGTTCACCGGCCGGTCCAGGGTCTCGCCGACGAAGTCCTTGTTGGAGAGCGAGACCAGCACCGGGAAGCCGGTCGCGGTCATCTCCGGCAGCCGCCGGGTGGCCTCCAGCGAGTGCCGGGTGTTCTTGCCGAAGTCGTGCCCCGGGTCGATCACGACCGCGTCCCGCCGCACGCCCAGCTCCACCGCGCGCTCGGCCAGGCCCACCGTCACCCGCAGGATGTCCGCCATCACGTCCTCGTACCCGACCCGGTGCGGCCGGGTACGGGGCTCGGCGCCGCCCGCGTGGGTGCAGACCAGCCCGGCGTCGTACCGGGCGGCCACCTCGGCGAGCTTCGGGTCCACCCCGCCCCAGGCGTCGTTCAGCAGGTCCGCGCCCACCTCGCAGACCGCCTCGCCGACCTCGTGCCGCCAGGTGTCCACGCTGATCACCGCCCCGGGGTGGCGCCTGCGCAGCTCGGCCACGAAGGGCACGGTGCGCCGCAGCTCCTCCTCGACCGTGACCTCGTCGCCCGGCCCGGCCTTCACCCCGCCGATGTCCAGGATCGCCGCGCCCTCGGCCACCGCCCGGTCAGCGGCGGCGAAGGCGGCCTCGTCGGCGAAGGTCGCGCCCTTGTCGAAGAACGAGTCCGGCGTCCGGTTGACGATCGCCATGATCACCAGCTCGTCGCCGGCGAATTCCCGCGGTCCCAGGCGCAGTGCCACCGATGTCTCCTCCACAGCTCCTACGGGTGCGATGATGGCCCCCGGCCTCACTAAGGGACCATGCTGTCATGATCAGTGTGGTTACCTGCCACCACATAGCGGACCGGCCGGGAGTTCGGGAGGACAGCTCGTGTTCTGGGTGATCGTGGTCGCCATGGCCGTGGTGGTCGGCGGTGCCGCCCTGGTGGCGCTCGGCGGAGGCGGCTCGATGCCGGAGGCGGCACCGGACCGGATCTCCGCGCGACTGCCGCAGGACCGCCCGCTGGGCAAGGCGGACGTGGACGAACTGCGCCTGCCGATGGCGCTGCGCGGCTACCGGATGGACGAGGTGGACGACGTCCTGGACCGCCTCGGCGCCGAACTCGCCTACCGGGACGCGCGGATCGCCGAGCTGGAGGCCGCCGCCCACCTGCGCGGCGCGGTCGAGGCGACCAGCGCCCCCGACCCGGCGGCCGAACCGCTGCCCGGCCTGGAGCAGTTCGCCCAGGTGGTCGAGCCGGCCGCGGTGCCCGCCGCCCAGCCGGCCGCGGCCCCGGAGGACGCCAGGCCGGGGACGGAGAAGTGACGGACGCCGTCGAGGGCGCGGTGCTCGGCGCGGACGGCCTGCGCCGCTGCGGCTGGGGCGACTCCACCGACGACTACCGGGTCTACCACGACACCGAGTGGGGCCGGCCGGTGCACGGCGACGACGCGCTGTTCGAGCGGGTCTGCCTGGAGGCCTTCCAGTCCGGTCTGTCCTGGCTGACCATCCTGCGCCGCCGCGAGGGCTTCCGGGCCGCGTTCGCGGGCTTCGAGATCGCCAGGGTCGCCGAGTTCGGCGAGGCGGACCGGGAGCGCCTGCTCGCCGACACCGGCATCATCCGCAACCGGGCCAAGATCGAGGCGGCGATCGCCAACGCCCGGGTCGCCCGCGACCTGGAGGGCGGCCTGGACGCGCTGATCTGGCGCTTCGCCGCCGAGCCGGGCCGGCCGGCCCCCCGCGCGCTGAGCGAGGTGCCGGCCGTCACGCCGGAGTCGACGGCGCTGGCGAAGGCGCTGAAGAAGGCGGGCTTCCGCTTCGTCGGCCCGACCACCGCCTACGCCCTGATGCAGGCCTGCGGACTGGTCGACGACCACCTGGCGGACTGCCACGTCCGCACCGCCGGGGGCTGACCGCCCGGGGCCCGGGCGGTCGCCATGCCAGGTCAACTGGTCTAGCGGCCCAGGTACTTCGGCTTCTCCTTGGCGATGAAGGCGCGCACCGCGATCCGGTGGTCCTCGCTCTCGCCCGCCAGGGTCTGCAACTCGTCCTCCTTGTCGAGGAGTTCGTCCAGCGAGTGGGAGGCGCCGTACGCCAGCGACTCCTTGATCGCGCCGTAGGCGACGGTCGGGCCCTCCGCCAGCTCGCGGGCGAAGACCCGTGCGGTGGCGGCGAGTTCCTCGGCCGGGACCACCTTGGTGGCCAGGCCCAGCTCCATCGCCTCGGCGGCCTTCACCGTCCGGGGCAGCATCAGCAGCTCGGTCGCCTTGGCGTGCCCGACCAGCCGGGGCAGCGTCCAGGAGGCGCCCGAGTCGGCGGTCAGCCCGATCCCGGCGAAGGCGGTGTTGAAGCCGGCCCGGTCGGACAGGACGCGGAAGTCGCAGGCGAAGGCGAGCGAGGCGCCGGCGCCGGCCGCCACCCCGCCGACCGCGGCGACGGTCGGCTTGCGCATCCCGGCCAGCGCCCGCACCAGCGGGTTGTAGTGCTCGGCGACGGTCCGCAGCGCGCCCTCGCCGGTCTCCTCGGCCCGCTTCAGCATGGCCAGGTGCTCGTTCAGGTCCTGCCCGACGCAGAACGCCCGCTCGCCCGCCCCGGTCAGCAGTACGGCCCGCACCGCCGGGTCCGCGGCCGCGGCGGCGACGGTGTCGCGCAGCGCGACCTTGGTGGCCACGTCGAGGGCGTTCATCGCCTCCGGGCGGTTGATGGTGATGACGGCGAGGCCGCCGTCCAGGTCGTACAGCACGGAATCGGACATGGGTGAGGGCTCCCGGGGTCGAGGCGGTGTCGGTCGTGTGTGTCAGGATGCCGGAGCACACGGGGGGCTGGGGAGTGTGAGGTATCGCACCTTCCGGTGGCGTCCGCGCTGCCGCCACGCCGGGGCTTATCACGTGAATTGCGGCGGTTGGGGGCGGTCCGGCCGTGGTTGCACCGAGAGTGATGTTGGTCATCAGCCCGTGGCATGCGGGATAATGGCTTCCGATCAATGCGTTCGATACCGGCGGTGGACGGACTGCCGGTGCGTAGCTGAGCGGTTGCAGGAAGGGGAACGAGCATGGCGGCCATGAAGCCGCGGACGGGTGACGGCCCGCTCGAAGTCACCAAAGAGGGGCGGGGCATCATCATGCGCGTTCCGCTCGAAGGCGGCGGACGCCTTGTGGTGGAGCTCACGCCTGACGAGGCCGACGCCCTCGGCGAGGCCCTGAAGAAGGCCTGCGGCTGACCGCAGCAGGTGCTCGCCATCTCCTGGAGATGCGCTGCCGGGCCCGGGTACGACGTCATGTCGGCCCGGGTCCGCACGTTTTCCCGGCCCGGGTCCGCGGGCCGGCGGCCCGGGGCCCCGAGGGGCGCCGGGTTCAGCGCTTGACGGCGCAGAGCAGCCCGTCCGACACCGGCAGCAGCGCCGGCAGCAGGGCGTCGCTCTCCCGCACGTCCCGGACCAGGTCCCGGACCGCTCCGGTCTGCGGGTCCTGGAGCTCCGGCTCGGCCAGCCGGCCCTCCTGGAAGACCCCCTCGAAGCAGACCATCCCGCCGGGCCGCAGCAGCCGCAGCGCCTCCAGCAGGTACTCGCGGGACTCGGCCGGGTCGCCGTCGCAGAACACCAGGTCGTACTGGCCGTCGGCGAGCCGGGGCAGCACCTCCAGCGCCCGGCCCGGTATGAACCGGGAGCGGTTGGCCGCGAATCCGGCCGCCTGGTACGCCTCGCGGGCCAGCTGCTGGCGCACCGGCTCCGAGTCCACCGTGGTGAGCACGCCGTCCGGCCGCATCCCCCGCAGCAGGTAGACCCCGGACACCCCGGTGCCGGTGCCGATCTCGGCCACCGCCTTGGCGTCCAGCGCGGCCGCCAACAGGCGCAGGCAGGCCCCGCCGCTCGGCCCGATCGCCCGTATCCCGGTCCGCGCGGACTGCGCCCGGGCGTAGGTCAGCACGGCGTCCTCGCCCACGTAGGTGTCGGCGAGGGCCGCGCGTGCGGGCCCGAACTCGCTGATGGCTGCCTCTTTCGGAGCCCCGGGCGGCGGCCCGGTGCCGAGGGATGTCGATATTTCCTGGCACAGATTACTGGCCGACCGGGAACCGCGTACGGCGGCGGGCCGTTGTCATGTCGGACCGGGTACGGAAGACCTCCCGGCCACTTTTATCCGGGCTTGACGGGTGAGGTGGATATGGTGGTGGCCCTGCTGGGCAGAAGAGCCGACCGAGGAGGTGTGGCCGAGGGCGACGTCCCTGTGCGGCGGCACTTCCGCGGCACCACGTCGGCCCGTACGCCGAAGCCCGTGATGAACCAGCCTGCGCACTCCGACCTGGACCAGCCCGGGGCCGCCACGCCGGCCGCCGGTGCCACCGAGGCCCCCGCCCTCGCGACCTTCACCGAGGGTCCCGACGCGCAGACCTGGACTCCGCCCACCTGGGAGGAGATCGTCGAGGCGCACAGCGCCCGGGTCTACCGGCTCGCCTACCGCCTGACGGGCAACCAGCACGACGCCGAGGACCTCACCCAGGAGGTCTTCGTCCGGGTGTTCCGCTCGCTGTCCACCTACACCCCCGGCACGTTCGAGGGCTGGCTGCACCGGATCACCACCAACCTCTTCCTGGACATGGTCCGCCGCCGCCAGCGCATCCGCTTCGACGCGCTCGGCGAGGACGCGGCCGAGCGGCTCGCCTCCCGCGAGCCCAGCCCGGCCCAGCACTTCAGCGACACCCACTTCGACGCCGACGTGCAGCAGGCCCTGGACACCCTCGCGCCGGAGTTCCGCGCCGCCGTGGTGCTCTGCGACATCGAGGGCCTGTCCTACGAGGAGATCGCCGCCACGCTGGGCGTCAAGCTCGGCACCGTCCGCAGCCGCATCCACCGCGGCCGCTCGCACCTGCGCGCCGCGCTCAAGCACCGCGCCCCCGGCTCGGCCCCCGGCCGGGAGCGCCGCGGCGGCTCGGAGGAGCCGGTGCCGGTGGGCGTCGGCGCGGTCGAGGCCGCGGTCGCGCCCGGTGGGCGCGGACGGAGGCGACCGTGAGCGGAACCAGCCGGTCCGGCTCGGACCGGTCGGACGCGTCCGACCGGCCTCCGAGCCGACGGGGCTGGGCCCTGCCGGGCCGGCGCGGCAGCGACGAACCCGGTGAGCCCGTGCTGCCCGCGGTGGCACTGCCCGCGGACACGGCGCTCCACGCGCTTCCCGTCCGCCCCGCCGCACCCGCCGCCGAGGAGCACCACCTCGGCGAGCGCCTCTCCGCCTTCCTGGACGGCGAACTCGGCCACGACTCGCGCGACCGGGTCCAGGCGCACCTGGCGACCTGTCCGCAGTGCCTCGCCGAGGCCGACGAGGGCCGCGCCGTCAAGCACCTGCTGACCGGCACCGGTACCCCCGGCCCGTCCGCCGCGCTGATGGCCCGGCTGATGGCCGTCGGCAACCTCCCCGACGACGCCCCCGCGGGCCGCGACTGGCCGGCCGGGCGCGGGCGCCGCGATGACGACGACGACCTGCCCGGCGGCGGGGTCGCGGCCGCCGGCACGCTCGGCGGCAGCCGGCTCGACGGCGGCTCCTTCGGCCGCGGCGCCGGCGCCTCCTTCGGCGCGGGCGCGCTCGGCGCCGACGCCCCGCTGCCCGGGGTCGACCCGCGCGCCCTCGGGCGCGGCGCCGTGCTGCGGCCGCTGATGGGCCGGCGCACCGCCCGCCCGGAGCCCGCCGTCCCGGCCCGTCCGCAGCCCTCCGCGGCCGCCCTGCGCCCCGCCCCGCGCGGGCGCCGACTGGTGTTCGCCGCCGCGGGCGCCTTCTCCGTCGCCGCGGTCACGCTCGGCGGTGTCGGCGGGTTCAGCACCCAGGGCGAGGAGCGCCACGGCACCACCGTCAGCCCGCCCGGTCCCGGCACCGGCCGGGGCGGCGGCGGCCTCGTCCCGATGAACGCCCAGGTCCCGGTGGACTTCCCGGGCCGCCCGGTCGCCGCGACCCGCGAAGCGGCCCCGTCGGGCTCCCCGGAGCGCTTCCCCGGGGGCGTCGCCGCGCTGCGCCAGCAGATCCGCTAGAGCCGCCCCCGACGGCCCGGGACGCGCGGACCAGCCTCCCTCCGGACGGTTCCGGCCACCGGCAGGTCTTTACCACGGCTTCATCCCAGCGTGGACCAGGGACTCGCCGGTGGCCATTACCCTGTAGGAACCGTCGTCCGACGAGCTAGGGAGCAAAGGTGTTCAGCGACGTAGGTGGGCTGGAGCTCCTGACCCTCGTGATCATGGCGATCATCATCTTCGGTCCGGACAAGCTGCCGAAGCTGATCCAGGACACCATGGGCTTCATCAAGAAGATCCGCTCCTTCGCCGACAACGCGAAGGAGGACATCCGCAGCGAGCTGGGCCCCGAGTTCCAGGACTTCGAGTTCGAGGACCTCAACCCCAAGACCTTCGTCCGCAAGCAGCTGATGGGCGGCCAGGACGACCCGCTGGGCCTCAAGGAGATGAAGGACTCGCTGGACATCCGCTCCGTCCTGGACGACAAGCCGGCGGCACCGGTCAACGGCCGCAGCGGCAGCGTCAGCTTCGAGAAGTCCGACTCCGCCCCCGCCTCCACCGGCGCCCCGCTGGCACCCGGCGAGCGGCCCCCGTTCGACCCCGACGCCACCTGATCCGCGTCCGATCCGTACCGCGTTCGGCGCCCCGGCGCCGCGCCACCGCCCCGCCCGGCCACCCGGCTGAGCGGGGCGGTGGCGTGTGCGCCGCTATTGTGCTGATTGCTCCCGCTGAGCCGTCCGTCACTCCGCGCCCGTCGCGGACCGGGAACGGCCCCGGGGAGCGCCGCGGTACGCCACCATGGGAGCGCGCCACGGCAGGCAAACGCGTGTTTGAGGAGGCCCGGGGATGGACGCGACGAGTCAGGCGGGAGGGGCGACGGCCACGGCCGGCGGCCCGGTGGTCGGCGGACAGGCCGGCCCGGCGGACCCGCTGGTGCCCTACCTGTCCGCCGACTTCCCCTGGTACGGGCTGGACGAGGGCTGGACCGGCCGTCGCTTCCTGGTGCAGGCCGGCGCCGGCCCGCGCACCGCGGGCAGCGTCGACTACGGCTCGCTCGGCCACGGCGAGGAGCCGGCCCAGCGGTACGAGCCGCGCGACGTGCGGAAGTTCGCCGTCGTGGTCACCGTGGCCCGCCGGGACAGCCGCCGCAGCGCCGACAACACCGGCACCCTGGAGGCGACCTCCGCGTCCTCCGCCGCCTGGCTGGCCGGCTCCGGCCTGCTCGCCGGGACCTGGCCCGGTCAGCTGGACCGGTCGCTGCGCCAGGACTGGCTGGACCAGCAGAGCAGCCTCGCCTGGGACCTCGCCGACGACCTGGCCGGCCCCGGCTGGTCCACCCTCAGCCTGCCGGTCAACGGCCTGCCGCAGCCCTTCCGCTACCGCGAGTCCGAGTACGGCTGGGTGCTGGCCGGCGAGGCCCCCGGCGTCCTGCTCGGCGCCTACGGCCGCGGCGTCAGCGCCTACGGCATCGGCTTCTCCACCGTCCCGGACCTGGCCGCCTACACCCGGCCGTAGGGCCGCGGCGGTACGACGCGGGGCCGGGTGGTCGCCCCCCCGGCCCCGCGTCGGTCACGGCGTCAGAACTTGTTCCTGGGCGTCAGGCCCAGCGACATCCCGGACAGACCGCGCTGGCGGCCGCCGAGCTTGCCGGCCACCGCGCGCAGGGCGGCGCCGGCCGGGGAGTCGGGCGCGGCGAGCACGACCGGGCGGCCGTCGTCGCCGCCCTCGCGCAGCCGCACGTCGATCGGGATCGAGCCGAGCACCGGGACGGTCGCGCCGACGGTGCGGGTGAGCGCGTCCGCGACGGTCTGGCCGCCGCCGGTGCCGAAGACGTCGATCATCTCGTCGCAGTGCGGGCACGGCATGCCGGACATGTTCTCGATCACGCCGACGATCTTCTGGTGGGTCTGCACCGCGATGGTGCCCGCCCGCTCGGCCACCTCGGCGGCGGCCATCTGCGGGGTGGTGACGATCAGGATCTCCGCGTTGGGGACCAGCTGGGCCACCGAGATCGCGATGTCGCCGGTGCCGGGCGGCAGGTCCAGCAGCAGCACGTCCAGGTCGCCCCACCAGACGTCGGCGAGGAACTGCTGGAGCGCGCGGTGCAGCATCGGGCCGCGCCACACCACCGGGGCGTTGCCCGGGGTGAACATGCCGATCGAGATGACCTTCACGCCGTTCGCCTGCGGCGGCATGATCATGTCCTGGACCTGGGTCGGCCGGCCCTCGACGCCCAGCATGCGCGGCACGCTGTGGCCGTAGATGTCGGCGTCCACCACGGCGACCTTCAGGCCGTCGGCGGCCATCGCGGCCGCCAGGTTGACGGTCACCGAGGACTTGCCGACGCCGCCCTTGCCGGAGGCGACGGCGTAGACCCGGGTCAGGGTGCCCGGCTTGGCGAACGGGATCTCCCGTTCGGGGGCGCCGCCGCGCAGCAGCTGGGACAGCTCCTTGCGCTGCTCGTCGCTCATCACGTCGAGCTCGACCTCGACGCCGGTCACGCCGGGGACCTTCCCGACCGCCTCGCGCACCCGGGTGACGATGGTGTCGCGCATCGGACAGCCGGAGACCGTCAGGTAGACCGCGACGCGCACCGCGCCGCCCTCGGCGATCCCGACCGATTTCACCATGCCGATCTCGGTGATCGGGCGGTTGATCTCCGGGTCGTTGACGGTCGCCAGCGCCTGGCGTACGGACTCCTCCGTGACGCCGGCCGCGACCTCTGTCTCGTTGGCCATGCCTTGATGGTACGGCGCCGACGGATCCCCTTAACCCGTCGGTAGCGTGCCGCCGGTCACAGCGCCTCGGGGGCGTCCCGGCGCTCGTCGATCTCCTTGAGCAGCGACTGGAGTTCGGACCGGATGAAGTCACGGGTGGCGACCTCGCCGAGCCCGTGCCGCAGGGCGGCGACCTCGCGGGTCAGGTACTCGGTGTCGGCGATGTTGCGGTCGCTGCGGGCGCGGTCCTGCTCCATGTTGACCCGGTCCCGGTTGTCCTGGCGGTTCTGCGCCAGCAGGATCAGCGGGGCCGCGTACGAGGCCTGCAGGGACAGCGCCAGGGTCAGGAAGATGAACGGGTACTCGTCGAAGCGCGCGCTCGCCGGCAGCAGGGTGTTCCACGCTATCCAGACGACGACCACCACCGTCATCCAGACGATGAACCGCCCGGTGCCGAGGAAGCGGGCGATCCGCTCGGACAGGACGCCGAAGGCCTCCGGGTCGTAGGAGGGCAGCGTGAGCAGGCCGGGCCGCGCGGTGCGCGGCTGGTCGAGCCGGGCGCGGCCGGTGCCGGTGATCGGCGCGGTCTCCGTGCGCCGGTCCCGGCCGCCCTCGCGGGTGCGCAGCTCGCGCAGCTGACGCAGCTGGCGCAGTTCGCCCTGGAGGCGCCGGCGCGCGGAGTCGTCCGGCCGTCCGTTGCGGTCACCGTCCACCGGTCACCCCTTCCCTGTCGTCGTCCTGCTCCTCGTCGTGGGCGTGCAGCGCGGCGTCGCGCCAGTCGTCCGGCAGCAGGTGGTCGAGCACGTCGTCGACGGTCACCGCACCGAGCAGGTGGTCCGCCTCGTCCACGACCGGCGCGGCGACCAGGTTGTAGGTCGCCAGGTAGCTGGTGATCAGCGACAGCGGGGTGTCCGGCGGCAGCGGGTCCAGGTCGTCGTCCAGCAGCGAGCCGACCAGGACGTACGGGGGCTCGCGCAGCAGCCGCTGGAAGTGCACGGTGCCCAGGTAGCGGCCGGTCGGGGTCTCGTTCGGCGGGCGGCAGACGAAGACCTGCGCGGCCAGCGCGGGCTTGTGGTCGCTGATCCGGACCCGGGCCAGCGCCTCGGCGACCGTCGCGTCCGGTTCCAGCACGATCGGCTCGGTGGTCATCAGACCGCCGGCGGTGTCCTCCTCGTACGTCAGCAGGCGGCGCACCGGCGCGGCCTCCTCCGGCTCCATCAGCTGGAGCAGCCGCTCGGCCTCGTCGCCGGGCAGCTCGGAGAGCAGGTCGGCGGCGTCGTCCGGGTCCATCGCCTCCAGGACGTCGGCGGCGCGCTCCTCCTGGAGCTTGCCGATGATCTCGACCTGGTCGTCCTCGGGCAGCTCCTCCAGGACGTCGGCCAGCCGCTCGTCGTCGAGGGCGGCGGCCACCTCGGCGCGGCGCTTGGCGGACAGGTGGTGCAGCACGCTGGCGAGGTCGGCGGGGCGCAGCTGCTCGAAGGTGGCGAGCAGGTTGGCCGCGCCCTGGTCCTGCTCGGGCACCGAGAAGCCGGTGACGTCCTGCCAGTCCAGGGTGAGCCGCTCGCCCTTGCCCTTGCGCAGCCGACCGGCCCGGCCGACCTGGACGAAGACCTTGCTGATCTCCCACTCGCGCAGCCGGCTCTGCACCATGCCGACGTCCAGCACGGTGACCTCCTCACCGGTCTTGGACCAGGTGACGGTGCGGTCCAGCAGCTCGGCGAGCACCAGGGTCTCGGACGGGCGCTGTTCGAAGCGGCGCAGGTTGATCACGCCGGTGGTGAGCACCTGGCCGGACTCCAGGCTGGTCACCCGGGTCATCGGCAGGAAGATCCGGCGCCGGCCGACGACCTCGACCACCAGGCCGAGCACGCGCGGCGGGCGGCCGCCGAGCCGCAGCGAGACGACCACGTCCCGGACCCGGCCGACCTGGTCGCCGTTCGGGTCGAAGACCGCGATGGCGGACAGGTGGGAGATGAAGACCCGGGTGCCTGGCCCTGCCATAAACCCTCGACTCCCTCGACGCCGTACCGGTAGCGCGCCGGGGGCGCACTCGCGGCCAAGGCTACCCGCGCGGCGGGAGCCCGGCCCGGAGGCACGGTAACCGTCGGACGAGTCCGGGGCGTGAAGCTTCAGCGGCGCTTGAACAGCAGTCTGGGCAGCCCGGCCGGGACCGGGTGGCGGGTGGTGGCCGGGGTGGGCACCGGCTGCGCGGCGTGCGAGCCGTCCGGCATCGCCCCGGGGCGCTCGGTGAGCGGGCCGGCCGGCTCCAGTCGCAGCACCCGGCACTCGCGGGCCCAGCGGGCGGTGATGGCGTCGGTGTCGGGCGCGTTCAGCCGCTTGCCCTTGAGCTCCTCGACGGCGCCCAGCCAGGCCTCGCCGTCCGGGGCCAGCTCGACCACCCGGGCGCTCCAGCCGGTCAGCCGGCCGCCCTTGTCCTTGCTGCGGACGGTGACCACGGCCCCCGCGCCGGCCTCCAGGCCGTGCAGCGGCTGCTCGCCGCCTCCGCCGACCACCACGACCGCGCCGTCGTGCCAGGCGTGCCACAGCGGCCGGGCGTGCTCCTGGCCGTCCGCGCGCACCCAGAGCAGGCCGGACTTCTTCGCGGCCTCCTCCAGCAGGGCCTGGTCGAGGAAGTCGTCGTCGGTCGCGGCGGCGGGCGTACGGTCCATGGCGGACAGCGTACGGCCACCGGGGCCCGTCCGGTGGGGCGACCGGGGCCCGCGGGACGTCTCAGCCTCCGGGCGACAGTTCCATTGCGCCGCCACGGGCCTTACCGTATGACCGCCCCACCCCTGTATGACCGCCCCACCACCGCATGACCGCCCCACCCCCGCGACCAGCAAGGAGCGCCGTGCCCGCCGCCCGGCCCGCGACCGCCCCCTCCGCCGCCCCCGCCGCCCCCGCGACCGCCGGCCCGGCCCCGGCGCACCCGCTGCCCACCCTCGACCTGCTGCTGCTCGCCGTCTCGATCGGCGGCATCTCGCTGTCCGGCCCGCTGATCAGCGCCACCGCCGCGCCCGCGCTGGCGATCGCCTTCTGGCGCAACGTCATGTCGGTCGGCGTCCTCGGCCCGTACGCGCTGCTGCGCCACCGCGCCGAACTGCGCGGGATCGGCCGGCGGGCGCTGCTGCTCGCGGTGGCCGCCGGGGCGCTGCTCGCCGTGCACTTCGCGCTCTGGATGCCCAGCCTGCGGATGACCTCGGTGGCCTCGGCCACCGCCCTGGTCACCACCACCCCGCTGTGGACCATCCTGCTGATGCGGCTGATGGGGGTCCGGGCGCCCCGGATGGTCTGGCTCGGCACGACCGTCGCCTTCGCCGGCGTGCTGGTGCTGACCGGGGTGGACCTCTCGCTCTCCCCGCGCGCGCTGCTCGGCGACGCGCTCGCGCTCGCCGCCGGCCTGGCCGCGGCCGGGTACATGCTGCTGGGCGCCGAGGTCCGCAGGACCGTCAGCACCACCGCGTACACCCTGGTCTGCTACGCCACCACGGCGGTGGTGCTGCTGGGGATCTGCCTGGTCGCCGGGACGCCGCTGGCCGGCTGGCCGGCCGGGGTGTGGTGGCAGATCGTGCTGCTGATGGCCGCCGCCCAGCTGCTCGGCCACTCGCTGAGCAACCGCGTGGTGCGCAGCCTCGGGCCGTCGATCACCTCCACCGCGATCCTGCTGGAGACCCCGGGCGCGACCCTGATCGCCGCCCTCTGGCTGGGCCAGTGGCCCCCGGCGGCCGCCTACCCGGCAGTGGTGCTGATCCTGCTCGGCCTGGTCCTGGTCGCCCGCGGCGGGCGCCGGTAGCCGCGGGCGGCGCCGGCGCTCAGAGCCAGCCGTTGCGGCGGAAGCCCCGGTACATCCCGAAGCAGATCACCACGATCGCGCCGAGCACCGTCGGGTAGCCGTACTCGTGGTGCAGCTCCGGCATGTAGTCGAAGTTCATGCCGTAGACGCCGGTGATCATGGTGGGCACCGCGAAGATCGCCGCCCAGGCGGTGATCTTGCGCATGTCCTCGTTCTGCGCCACCGAGACCTGCGCCAGGTTCGCCTGCAGCAGCGAGTTCAGCAGCTCGTCGAAGCCGTGCACCTGCTCGGCGACCCGGGCCAGGTGGTCGGCGACGTCCCGGAAGTACTTCTGGATGTCCGGGTCGACCAGCCGCTGGAGCGGCTCGGACAGCTGCTGCATCGGGCGCAGCAGCGGCACCACGGCGCGCTTGAACTCCAGCACCTCGCGCTTGAGTTGGTAGACCCGGCCGACGTCGGCGCTGCGCCCGCCCTTGGCCGAGAAGACGCCGTACTCGATCTCGTCCACGTCGTTCTGGAGCCGCTCGGCGACCAGCAGGTAGTTGTCCACGACGTGGTCGGCGATCGCGTGCAGCACCGCCGACGGGCCCTTGGCGAGCAGCCCGGCCTCGTCGGCGTCGGCCTCCAGCCGGTGGCGCAGCTCCTGCAGCGAACCGTGGCCGCCGTGCCGGACGGTGATCACGAAGTCCGGACCGGCGAAGACCATCAGCTCGCCGGTCTCCACCACCTCGCTGGTGGGCGTCAGTTGGTCGTGCTCGACGTAGCGGATGGTCTTGAAGACGGCGAACAGCACGTCGTCGTAGCGCTCGACCTTGGGCCGCTGGTGCGCGTGCACCGCGTCCTCGACCGCGAGCGGGTGCAGGCCGAAGCGCTGGGCGATCCCCTCGAACTCCGCCTCGGTCGGCTCGTGCAGCCCGATCCAGCTGAACGAGCCCTGCTCCTCGGGGAGTTGGTGCGCGGCCTTGACCCGACGGGCGGCCTCGCGCGGGCTGCAGGTCTCGCCCCTGCGCCTGCCGTGCTGGTAGACGGCGCAGTCCACGACCGCCGAGGCGGCGTCCTCGGGCAGGACGTCGTAGACGCCGGCCGCGACGCGGCGGCGGTTGGTGCGGACGGCGGCGCGCAGGCTGTTGATCATCGACATGGCAGGCTCCCAGAGGCAGGAACCGTCGCGCGGCGGCGCGGAAGGAAAAACGTTCGGCCGCGGTACGACGGCGGAGAACACCGGTGAAACGGGGAATGAAAGTGCTCTCCCGGCCGGTCCGTCCGTCGTGGGGCCCATGCCCGGGGCTACCGCGGCTGAGTCAGCCGGTTGGGCCTGCGGGGCGCTGGGTACGGGGAAGGCGGGGCCGGGCAGAGCTGCCGGTACTGCATGGTCGGCCGGTATCCACCGCAACCACCTCCTTCGCGCCGCCGCCCCGGAACGAAACGGTTCCGGTGGCCAGTCGCTCACCCTAACATCTGACCGGGCGTCGACGCCGACGGGTTTCCCGGAGGTTTCCGAAGCCTTTACGGGACCGGGGGCACCGCCCGTCCCACCCCGCCCGCGGCCGCCTCCGGCCCGCCCGCACGCGGCCCGCCGATCCTCGGGGGTTACGCTCACCGGCATGGCGCACGACTTCCCGCTCTTCGGCGACCCCCACGGCGGCAACTCCCCGGAGCTCTCCCGGGAGGCGGTGCTGGCCGCCGTCGAGGCCCGGCTGATCTCCACCTTCGGCGAACCGGGCGGCCGCGCCGCGGTCACCTTCCTCGGGGCCGACCGGATCGAGGTGCTGCGCTTCGGCCCGGACGCCGAGGGCCTGGTGCGGTACGCGACCCTCGGCATGTCCGCCGCGCCGATGGCCGACCCCACCTCACCCGTCGCCGACCAGGTGCGCGGCCCGCGCGTCGAACTGGTGCTCACCGTCCGGGGCGGGCGCGACAGCGTGCTGCGCACCCTGGCCACCTTCGCCGCCACCCCGCAGGTCGAGGGCCTGGTGGTGGCCCCGGGCGGCTCGCTGGACCTCGGCTCCCCGCTCTGGGACGGCGCGCCCTTCACCTCGGTGCTCGCGGCCGAACCGGGCGGCCTGGTCGAGGACCTGGAGCTGGCCGAGCCGGCCGAGCCGGTCCGCTTCCTGCCGCTGCTGCCGATGACGCCCAACGAGGCGGGCTGGAAGCGGGTGCACGGCGCGGCCGCGCTCCAGGAGCGCTGGCTCGACCAGGGCGCCGACCTGCGCGACCCGGACCGGCGCGGCGTCCGGCTGGACTGACCGACGCCCGGTCAGGCCGGGCGCGCGGGACGGTCCGTACGCCCGCTCCGCGCTCCGGTGCGCCGGGGCACGGCAGGGGCAGCGGCACCGTCGCCGGGCCGAGGGACTCATGATCCCCTGGTCCAGGGGCCGCGTCGGCTCAGCGCTCGATCGGCTTCGCCCCGGTGGCCTGCGCCAGCAGCGCGCCGTACACCTCCGGGTCGGTGGTGTGCTCGCCGAGCCGGACGGTCTTGCGGCTGCCGTGGTAGTCGCTGGAGCCGGTGACCAGCAGGCCGAGTTCGCCGGCCAGGCCGCGCAGCCGGGCCCTGGTCTCCTCGTCGTGGTCGGTGTGGTCGACCTCCAGCGCGGCCAGCCCGGCCTCCGCGAGGTCGGCGATCACCTGGTCGGAGACCGTCCGGCCGCGCTTGACCGCGCCGGGGTGGGCGAACACCGGAACTCCGCCGGCCGCCCGGACCAGCCGGACCGCCGCGACCGGGTCGGTCTCGTGCTTGCGGACGTCCGCCCGCCCGCCGTTGGCCAGCCAGTCGGCCGTGAAGGCGTCCGAGACGGTGGCCACCACGCCCGCCTCGACCAGCGCGCTGGCGATGTGCGGCCGCCCGACCGAGCCGGTCCCGGCGATCCGCTGCACCTGCTCCCAGGTGATCTCCGCGCCGAGCTCCCGGCAGCGTTCGACGACGGCCCGCCCGCGCCGGAACCGGTCGTTGCGCACCAGGTCCCGCTCGCGCGCGAACTCCGGCTCCTCGGGGTCGAACAGGTACGCCAGCAGGTGCATGCTGATGTCGTCCACCACGCAGGACAGTTCGGCGCCCGGGACGACGGTCAGCCGGCTGCCCGCGGGCAGCGCGCGCACCGCCGCGGCGGCCTCGGCGTGGCCGGCCACGGTGTCGTGGTCGGTCAGCGCCACCACGTCGAGGTCCGCGGCGACGGCCGCCGCGACCAGCTCGGCCGGAGTGTCGGTGCCGTCGGAGGCGTTGCTGTGGGCGTGCAGGTCGATGCGCACGGATCGGGCTCCTGGGGGCTCGTGGGTGCCGCCCAGGATAGGCCAGCGGTCAGGGGCGGCCGGTGGGCCCGGCCGCCCCGGCGAAGACCCGCCGGACGCCCCTCAGCCGAGCAGCCGGGGGGACAGCGCCCCGCAGGGCAGCAGGTCCAGTTCGGCGCCGGCCTCGCGCAGGTCGGTCAGCACCAGCTCGTCGTACATCACCAGCGCGGACTGCTCGGGCCAGGCGACCGCCCAGAGCCACAGGCCCCGGGCCTCGCCGACGAACACCGCGCGGTCGGCCGGGGCGTCCGGGACGTGGAACATCGGGGTGGGCCGCCCGGCCGCCATCAGCTTGGCGTCGGCGGGCTTGTAGAGGCCGACGGAGTCGCCCGGGTCCGGCCCGGGCATGCCGGCGTAGCGGGCGCCGAGGCCGACGCCCAGCTCCTCGGCGACCAGCACCAGTTCGCCGAAGCCGCCGAGCGGGGCCGGCCCGGAGCAGGCGACGGCGGTGGCCCGGGCGCCCGAGACGTCGTCGCCGACGTGGGCGATGCCGGTGTAGAGCCAGCCGACCGGGAGCGGCCAGGGCAGCCAGACCGGGACCTGGGAGCGGGCGACGGCGACGCCGAGGGCCTCCACGCTCGGCGGCAGCACCGGCTGCATCGGGTGCACGGCTCCGTGCCGGTCGCACTGCCAGGTGTCTGAGAACAGACCGGGGGCGCGGACCCGACCGGCGCACCTCGGGCAGCTTGGCTCGCCCCTCATAGCCGTCAACGCTCCTCCCTCCGGACCGCCGCGTCAAGGACGATCACCCGTACGGAGGGCTCGGCGGCACCTGTCGGTGGCGGGCGCCCGACCGGCGCGGGGTGGGCGCGGCGCGGGCGGTTCCCGTTGGGGGATGTCCCGTCACGGGCGGCGGCAAACGTCCCGGGCACCGCCCCGGACGCACTGACGCCCCGTCATCGGCGAATGCGGTGACGGGGCGTCAGTCGGGTATCGGAACGTCCGGATCGGACGCTCCCGGCTCATCGGCGGCGGGTGAGGACTCCGGATCGGAAGCGCCGCACCGGGTCAGACGGTCGGGCACGGACGGATGAGCAGGCGTTCGCCGGTGCGGGCGGCGGCCTGGACGGCCTCGCGCACAGTGGCGGCGTCGGCGATCTCGCGGTCGGTGGCGGAGCCGTTGGCGTCGTCCAGTCGGACGATCTCGAAGCGCATGGTCTTCGTCATGGGCGTCTCCTTTCCTGGCCCCGCGGGGCGGGGCGGTCGCGGCTGAGTGGGTATCAGCCCTTTCGGGGATCGTGCGGATCCGGCGGTGAGGCCGGATCGGGCGGTTCGTGGTCGCGCGTACGGCGGTCCGCTGCGACAGGGGGTCCCCCTGCTCGCGCGGTGCGTTCCAGGGCCTCGGGTACCACGGTGAGGCGGCGGTGCTACCGGACGGTTGCCCGCCCGTGAAGTCCGGGTTTCGGAGGATCGGCGCCGGAGCGGAGGCCGGCGATGATTCCCGGACAGAATCAAAGATTACCGTAACTAACGACTTTTGTCCTGTGTTGAAGCCGATCGAAGTCGAAGAAGTGGTACAGACCACTTTCGGTCGGCCGGTGGAACCGGACCGGTGCCGGCCCGTAGCGGTACGGAGCGGTCAGGCCCAGAACGCGGCCAGCGCCTCGGCCGTGGCGGCCGGCTGCTCGGCGTTGGGGGAGTGGCCGGCGTCCGCGACCACCACCCGGCGGGCGCCCAGGCGCTCGGCCATCGCGGTCTGCTCCGCGACCGGCCAGGCGTAGTCCCGCACCCCGGACAGCACCAGCAGCGGCAGCCCGGCGGTGACGGCGGCCAGCTCCGCCACCCGGTCCGGCGCGGCCACCAGGTGGGCGCCGGTGACGGACAGCGCCCGCGGCACGTTGGCCAGCCAGCGCCGGTGCAGGAACTCCGCGACGGCCGGATCCAGGCTCGGCCGCGGCCGACCGCTCTGCGCCTCCAGCTGCCGCATGACCTGCCAGATCTGCTCCAGGTCCATCCCCCGCAGGGCGTCCAGCAGCAGCCCGGTGCGGGCCGCCTCGGCCGGGTCGATCGCGCCCGGACCGGTGGACACCAGGGTCAGCGAGCGCCAGGGCAGCGGTCCCTCGGCGGCCGCGGCGAGCACCGCCTCGCGCACCACCTGACCGCCGAAGGAGTGCCCCAGCAGGTGCAGGGGAACGCCGTCGGCCGCCAGCACCCCGGTGAGCGCCCGGACGTCCGCGCCGAGCGCCCCGACGCCGTACGCCGCCGGGTCGTCCGGTCCGCCGGTCTGGTACTGCCCGCGCTGGTCCACGGCCGTCACCCGGTACCCGGCGGCCGCCAGCGGCTCCAGCAGCGCGATGAAGTCCTCCTTGCTGCCGGTGAACCCCGGCACCAGCAGGGCCGAGCCGCGCACCGGCCCGGCCGGCTCCGCCCGCAGCGCCGCGAACTCCCCGCGCGCGGTCACCACGCGCTCGGCCCGCGCACATCCCGGCAGCGTCAGGAACGGCGGCGTGCTCATGGGCTGCTCTCCCTGCTGTCCTACCGGTGACCCGCGGTCCTGCCGTCGGCTCCCCGACGCCCGGCACACCCGAGCCTAGGGTCTGTCTTCAAACTCGCGTCTGCGGGGCGACGCTCCCCCAGCCTTCGGCCGGGAGGTACCCCCAGGGCACAAGCGCACCTCGCCGCGTTGTCGTCGGTCGCCAATGGCCCCCAGCCTCCGGCCGGGAGGTGCCCCCACCGCAGTGGCTTCCTCCTCCGCCTTGCGATGCACGCACCCCAACGCCGCCCCGCCCGCCCTCCGGGCGAACGACGGGAGTTTGAAGACAGACCCTAGGGCCTCTCGTCGGCCGTGGAACGCCCGAGGGGGCGGGCCGGGCCGGTGCGGCCTGGCCCGCCCCCTCGGGGGAGACACCGGGAGGTCAGCTCTCCGGGGTGGCCTCCACGGGCGCGGCGACCTTGCGGGCGCGGGTGCGCTTGCGGGGGGCCGGGACCTCGGCGGCCTCGGCGGCCGGGGCCTCCGGGGCGGTCTCGGCGACGGCCTTGGGCTTGCGGGCCCGGGTGGCCTTCTTGGCCGGGGCGGGGGCCTCGGCGGTCTCGGTGGCCTCGGCCGCCTCGACGGTCCCGGCCTTCGGCTTGCGGGCCCGGGTGGCCTTCTTCGCCGGGGCCGGAGCCTCGGCGGCCTCCTCGGCAGCGGCCGCGGGGGCCTCGGCGGGGGCCTCGGCGGCCTCCGCCTTGGGCTTGCGGGTCCGGGTGCGGGTGGCCTTCTTCGCCGGAGCCGGGGCCTCGGCGACCTCCTCGGCGGCCGGGGCGACCGCCTCGGCGGGGGCCTCGACGGCAGCGGCCGCGGAGGCCTCGGCGGTCTCCGCCTTGGGCTTGCGGGTCCGGGTGCGGGTGGCCTTCTTCGCCGGGGCGGGGGCCTCGGCGACCTCCTCGGCGGCCGGGGCGACCGCCTCGACGGCGGCCTCGACGACCCTTACGGCCTCGGCCACGACGGCCTCGGCGACCGGAGCCGCCTCGACCGCCGCCACGACCTCGGCAGCGGCGGCACCGCCGCGCGAGCGGCGACGGCGACGGCGCGGCGCGGCCTCGCCCTCGGCACCCTCGACGGCCGGAGCCGCCACGGCGGCCTCGGTCACGGCGGCAGCGGCCTCGCCCTCGGCGCCGACCGCCGAGCCCCGACGGGTGCGGCGGCGCTCACGGGTGCGGCGCGGCTTCTGCTCCTCGGTCTCGGCTGCCGCGGCACCGGCGCCCGGACGGCCGGAGCCGCCCTGGCCGCCCTGGCCGCCGCGCCCACCGCGACCGCCGGCGCGGCCCGAACGGGCGCCGCGTCCACCGGTCTCGCCGAGGTCCTCGACCTCCTCCGCGTTGAGCCCGGCGCGGGTCCGCTCCGAGCGCGGCAGGACGCCCTTGGTGCCCGGCGCGATCTTCAGCAGCTCGTACAGGTGCGCCGAGGTGGAGTAGGTCTCCTCCGGGTCGTTGAACGTCAGGTCCAGCGCCTTGTTGATCAGCTGCCAGCGCGGGATGTCGTCCCAGTCGACCAGGGTGACGGCGGTGCCCGAGGCGCCGGCCCGGCCGGTGCGGCCGATCCGGTGCAGGTAGGTCTTCTCGTCCTCGGGGCACTGGTAGTTGATGACGTGGGTGACGCCCTCGACGTCGATGCCGCGGGCGGCCACGTCGGTGCAGACCAGCACGTCGACCTTGCCGTTGCGGAAGGCCCGCAGGGCCTGCTCGCGGGCGCCCTGGCCGAGGTCGCCGTGGACCGCGCCGGCGGCGAAGCCGCGCTGGGTCAGCTGGTCGGAGACGTCGGCGGCGGTGCGCTTGGTGCGGCAGAAGATCATCGCCAGCCCGCGGCCGTCGGCCTGCAGAATGCGCGAGACCATCTCGACCTTGTCCAGCGAGTGCGCACGGAAGATGTGCTGCTCGGTGTTGGCGACGGTCGTGCCGGTGTCGTCCGGGGCGGTGGCCCGGATGTGGGTCGGCTGGCTCATGTACCGGCGGGCGAGGTTGATGACCTGGCCCGGCATGGTGGCCGAGAACAGCAGGGTCTGCCGCTTGGCGGGCAGCATGGTGATGATCTTCTCGACGTCGGGCAGGAAGCCCAGGTCGAGCATCTCGTCGGCCTCGTCCAGGACCAGCGCGCGGACCTTGGACAGGTTCAGCTTCTTCTGCCCGGCCAGGTCGAGCAGCCGGCCCGGGGTGCCGACCACGATGTCGACGCCCTTGGTGAGCGCCTCCACCTGCGGCTCGTACGCCCGGCCGCCGTAGACGGCGAGGACGCGCACGTCGCGGACCTTGCCGGCGGTCTGCAGGTCGTTGGTGACCTGGGTGCAGAGCTCGCGGGTCGGGACGACGATCAGCGCCTGCGGAGCCTCGGAGAGCTGCTCCTCGGTGGCCCGGCCGGCGTCCACGTCGGCGCGCACGACGACCCGCTCGATCAGCGGGAGGCCGAAGCCGAGGGTCTTGCCGGTGCCGGTCTTGGCCTGGCCGATGACGTCGTGGCCGGTCAGCGCGACCGGGAGGGTCATCTCCTGGATGGGGAAGGGGTGGACGATGCCGACGGCCTCGAGTGCCTCGGCGGTCTCCGGGAGGATCCCCAGGTCCCGGAAGGTCGTCTTGATGGGTTCAGCGGTGGTGGACAGGGTGCTGCCTCTTCCGTGTGGAGGGGCCGAGAGCGAGCGGCGGGCGGGCAACCGCGCGGCTGCCTACGGGCCTGGGCGGCCCTGATACAGCTGCGCGGACGCACAACCGCGCCGGTCCCTGCGGCCGGCCGGTGCGCGCTGCCCTGGTGCGGGGCGCGTCGCCGGCGGCGTCGGGGAGAGTTCCCGTGAGGGACCTGCGCGGGACCTCCGCCTCGGGGCGTGGTCTCGGCGGCCCTCGCTCGGCCACTGATGCGGTGCCAAGGCTTGAAGTCCAAGCCATGGTCGGAGCCGATCGGCTCTCCGACCGGGCATCCGCGTACGTGAGTACCCGTGCCTCCGGTGCGGACACGTCCGGCTGGACGGTGACGCTACGGAGGGTTCGCGCGGGGTACCGAGACGGCGGTGACACCATGCGAACACGACGGGCTCCGTACCACCATACAGTCAGGCGACGACTCGAACACGTGACGCGTCTGACATTGCCCCCGGCAACCGCCACCGGACCGCCCGGTCCGGGCGGTCACCGGGCGTGCCCGGTGCTGGGGCGCAGGGGCCGGCGGGACTAAGGTTGCGGGTCATGGAGACCCATGGTGAGACGCAGGACGGGGCGGCCGGCTCGATCGGGGACTGGGCCGCGTGCTCGGCCGACCCCGGGTACCGGGCGGCGGTGCTGGACCTGCTCGGCGCGCTCGCGTACGGCGAGCTGAGCGCCTTCGAGCGGCTCGCCGAGGACGCCAAGCTGGCGCCCGACCTCGCCGACAAGGCGGCGCTGGCCCGGATGGCGTCCGCCGAGTTCCAGCACTACCAGCGGCTGCACGACCGGCTGGCCGAGATCGGCGCCGACCCGCAGGAGGCGATGCGGCCGTTCGTCGAGCCGCTGGAGCTGTTCCACCGGATGACGGCGCCCTCGGACTGGCTGGAGGGCCTGGTCAAGGCCTACGTCGGCGACGCCATCGCGACCGACTTCTACCGCGAGGTGGCCGTCCGGCTGGACGACGACACCCGCGACCTGGTGCTGAGCGTGATGTCCGACACCGGCCACGCCGAGTTCGCCGTCGACAAGGTCCGCCAGGCCATCGAGGCCGACCCCCGGGCCGGCGGCCGGCTCGCCCTGTGGGGCCGTCGGCTGATGGGCGAGGCGCTCAGCCAGGCCCAGCGGGTGGTCGCCGAGCGCGACGCGCTGTCCAACCTGCTGGTCGGCGGCGTCCGGGTGCAGGGCTTCGACCTGGTCGAGGTCGGCAAGATGTTCAACCGGATCACCGAGGCGCACACCCGGCGGATGGCCGCCCTCGGCCTGGCCTCCTGAGCTCTCGGCCCCCGGCCCTCCGGCCCGGCTGCCGGGAGGGACTCAGGCCGCCCGGTGCCGTCGGGCGCGGCGGGCGCCCGACCGGTGCGAACGGTGCGGGTGGTGCCGGTGCGCCGGGGCGCGCCCGGCGGCGAGGTCCGGCCGGGCCAGCAGCGAGGTGAGCACGCCCGCGGCCACCGCCGCGGCCGCCACCGACACCGCCGGCTGGCGCCCCTCCACGGTGAAGTGTGCGACCACCCCGCCGACCATGGCCGCCGCCAGCGCGGTGCCCAGGACCAGGGCCCGGGCGGCCCGGAAGTACGCGGGCAGGGCCAGCAGGGCGGCACCGGCCGTGACCAGGCCGACGAGGGCGAAGGCGATCGACTCGACCAGCAAGACTGCCTCCCGGGGGACGGGCGTGCGGCACCGGCGCCGCACCCCTCGCCGTACCCCGCCCCACCCGGCCCTACACGCGACGGTGCCCCGCTCCCTCGCGGGAACGGGGCACCGGACGATCCGTGCGGCGGGCGCCTCAGACGGTGCCGAAGCCGACCTTGCGGGCGGCCGGCTCGCCGATCTCCACGTACGCCAGGCGCTCGGCCGGGACGATGATGCGGCGGCCGTGCTCGTCGGACAGCGCGAAGATCTTCTCCGAGCCCTCCAGCGCCTTGGCGACCGCGCTCTGGACCTCATCGGCAGTCTGCGAGCTCTCGATCACGATCTCGCGAGGCGCGTTCTGCACGCCGATCTTGACCTCCACGGCTTCCGTCCCTCCGGGGTTGCAGCCTCCATGCACGGGCACCGGACCGCCTGGGACAAGCGTTCGCGGCGACCGTGCCGTACGGCTTCACCATAGAGCACCGGATCCCCGGCCAGGCGAAGGTCGGCGGATCAGCCCTGGTGGGCGGCGCCCTCGCCGGACTGCTCGCCCGGGTGCATCGGGAAGCCCTTCAGGCCGCGCCAGGACAGGCTGGCGACCAGCCGCACCGCCTCGTCGCGGGGGATCTCCAGGCCCTGCGAGAGCCAGTACCGGGCGGTGATCTGGGCCAGGCCGCAGACCCCGGCGGCGAGCAGCTTGGACTCCGCCTCGGGCAGGTCGGTGTCCTCCTGGATCACCTTGCTGACCAGCGTCGCGCTCG
This sequence comes from Kitasatospora sp. NPDC001547, assembly GCF_042894165.1. NCBI lineage: Bacteria > Bacillati > Actinomycetota > Actinomycetes > Kitasatosporales > Streptomycetaceae > Kitasatospora > Kitasatospora sp. NPDC001547. The sequence continues at coordinate 292,608 of NZ_JBIAVL010000003.1, forward strand.
CCTCGGAGGCCCGCTCGACCCGCTCGCGCACGGCCGGCTCGTTGGTCAGGTCCGACTCGAAGACCAGGCGGAAGGCGCCGGACTCGCTGGAGACGTAGTTGAAGTACGCCTCCATGGTGTTGGCCACCCGCTGCTTGTTGTCGTTGGTGGTCGACAGCGCCTCGCGGGTCGACTCGACCAGGGCGTCGCAGTGCTTGTCCAACAGCGCCAGGTAGAGCTCCAGCTTCCCGGGGAAGTGCTGGTAGAGCACCGGCTTGCTCACCCCGGCGCGGTCGGCGATGTCGTCCATGGCGGCCGCGTGGTAGCCCTGCGCGACGAACACCTCCTGGGCGGCACCGAGCAGTTGTTCACGGCGGGCGCTTCGCGGCAGGCGGGCACCGCGCGGGCGCTCCTGCGCCTCCTGGATGGCCGTCACGGCGCTCCTCACTTCGGGGTCTGTTCGCTGCTGGCAAGAGGGCCGATTCTACTTTTCGGTAACCGCGCCCGCGTTCGGCGAAGGCGAGAAAAGACGATCGGCCTGGTTGTCAGGAGCCCACAATACGGCGCTGACCTCGGCCTCGGCAGTGGTGCGACGGAGGCGGCCGACGGCCGGACCACCCCGGGGGTCTCCGGCCGGGGCTCACTACCATCGTCCACCATGAGCAGCGCTGAGCAGCAGGTACGTACGGTCGAGGTCCCCGGGGCGGTGCTCGCGGTGCACCGCCCCGCCGCCGGCGGCGCCCCCGACGGGCGCGCGCCCGGGCTCTTCGTACACGGCCTCGGCGGCTCGGCCGCCAACTGGCAGGCCCTGATGGACCGGCTCTCCGGGCAGATCGACGGCGAGGCCGTGGACCTGCCCGGCTTCGGCCGCTCGCACCCGCCCACCGACGGCAACCTCACCGTCTCCGGCCACGTCCGCGCGGTGATCGGCTACCTGGAGGCGGCCGACCGCGGCCCGGTCCACCTGTTCGGCAACTCCCTGGGCGGCGCGGTCGCCGTCCGGCTGGCGGCCCTGCGCCCGGACCTGGTGCGCAGCCTCACGCTGGTCTCCCCGGCCCTGCCCGAGCTGCCCCCGCAGCGCTCGGCCTGGCCGACCGGCCTGCTCGCGGTGCCCGGGGTGCCCGCGGTGCTGCGCCGCCTGTCGGCGGGCGGGCGCGACGCCGAGGCGGCCACCGAGGACCTGCTGCGGCTGGTCTACGGCGACCCGGGCGCCCTGAGCCCGGCGGCCCGGGCCCAGGCGGTGGCCGACTACCGGCACCGGCTGGAGGTGCCGCACGCGATGCAGGCGCTGGTCGGCTCGGCCCGCGGCATCGTCTCCGCGTACACCGAGCGCGGCGACCAGGCGCTGTGGCGGCAGGCCGAGCAGGTCGCGGCGCCGGTGCTGCTGGTGTACGGGCTGCGCGACAGGCTGGTCTCCTACCGTTCGGCCCGCCGCGCCTGCGCGGCCTTCGCGGACGCCCGGCTGCTGGTGCTGCCGGAGTCCGGGCACGTGGCGATGATGGAGCACCCCGACCAGGTCGCCCGGGCGGTGCGGGAGCTGATCGCGCGCGCCACGGGCTGAGCACGCACCGCGGGCCGAGCACGCGCCGTCGCCTGGAACCGGGCCGCGGGGGCGGGGGCTCAAGACGCGCCGGGGCCGGACCGACCGCGCGCCCGGGCGGGCCGCGCGGGCGGCCGCGCATACCGCCCGGTAACGCCCCGGCCGGGGCCGAGGTCACGGCGGTTCACTCGATCAGGTGGCAGGCAGGCATGTGACCGATGGATCGGCCCGGGCCGGTCCTACCTTTCTGCTGTCGGACCGAACAGGTGTGGGGGAGTCGCGGCCGCCGGAGGAACCGGAGGGCGGCCGCGGCCGAGGGGTCCCGGCGGGTCGGGCCCGACCGCCGGAGCGGGCGGGTGCCCGGGGGAACGGAGCGCGGCGCGTCCGCGACCGGGCCGCCGGCGGGCCGCCCGCAGGCACCGCGGCGCCGGCCCGGCCGACCGGCCCCCTCCCCGACCGTCCCCGCCGCCGTGCGGGCCGCACCGGGCGACCGCCCGGGCTGCCCGGAAACCCGCCGATCCGTCCGCGATCCCGCCCAGCGAAACCGCTCTGCCCTGGAGGTCTCCCGTGCGCGTTGCCCTGCTCACCGAGGGTGCCCGTCCGCATCCCCAGCGTGGCACCGGAGGCTGGTGCGAGCGGCTGGCCGCGGGCCTGCCGGAGCACGCGTTCGAGCGGTACCTGCTGACCGGCCGGGAAGCCCCGGACGGCGCCGCGGACCGGCCGTCGCCCCTCTGGCACGGCACCCACGAGCTGGCGCTGCGGGGGCGCCGGCCGGGCGGCCGGGCCCCGGGCGCGGTGCGCAGACGCCGGTACGCCGGGGCGTACGAACGACTGTTGCGGGCGCTGGTGCTGCCCGGGGAGAGAGCCGGCTTCGGACCCGCGCTGTACCGGCTGGCGGCGCTCGCCCGGGAGGACGGCGCGCTGCCCGCCTTCCTGGCCTCCGCGCACGCCCGCCGACTGCTGGAACGGACCTGGCGGCTGCCCGGCGCGGACACCTCCGCCGGGCAGCCGCTGGTCCGCGACGTGCTGGTCGCGGCGGACCTGCTGGAGCAGTGCCTGCGCCCGCTGTCCGCGCCCTGGTACGGCACCGGTCCCGGCGGCCTGGGCGCGGCCGACCTGTGCCACGTGGTCGGCGGCGGCCCGGCCGCACTGCCCGCCCTGGTGGCCCGGCAGCTGCACGGGGTGCCGTTCGTGGTCACCGAGCACGGCCCGCACCTGCGCGAGCAGTACCTCGGCCGGCCGGCCGGGGCCGAAGGTCGCGCCGGTGCCGAGAGGGTGGGCCCCTCCTGCCCGGTGGCGGGAAAGGAGGGCGAGCAACAAGTGAGGGACGAACGCCGGAGCGGCGACCGTCGGCGCCGGGTCCGAGCGCCCGGAGGCGAGGGGGCGAGTCACGGGACGCCGTACCGCTGGCCGGTGCGCGCCCTGCTGCTGTCCTTCCACCGGGCGCTCGCCGGGGAGGCCTACCGGCAGGCCGCGGTCCTCACCCCCGGCAGCGCCCACGACCAGCAGTGGCAGCACCGCTGCGGCGCCGACCCGGCCCGCACCCGGGTGGTGCCCGAGGGCACGCCGGAGGTGGACCGCCCGGCCGCCGGGCCCGAGCCCGCGGCACCGACCCTGGTGTGGGCGGGCGCACTGGAGCCGGGCCGGGACCCGGAACTCGCGCTGCACGCCCTCGCCCGGGTCCGCGCCGACCTGCCCGACGCTCGGCTGGTGGTGTACGGCGAGGAGACGGCGCCCGGTTACCGGGCGCACTGCGCGGCGGTGGCCGAACGGCTGGGGGTGGCCCCGGCGGTGGAGTTCGCCGGGCGGCCCGGCTCGCTCGCCGAGGCCTGGGAGACGGGCACCGTGGCGGTCTTCTCGGGGCGCTCCCAGCGCAGCCCCCGGCTGCTCGTGGACGCCATGCTCAGCGGCCGGGCGGTGGTCTCCACCGACGTCGGGGTGGCCCGCGAGGCGGTCGGGCCGACCGGACTGCTGGTGCCCGCCCGCGATCCGCGCGCCCTGGCCGGCGCCTGCCTGGCGCTGCTGCGCGACGAGGAACGGCGGGCCCGGCTCGGGCTGGCCGGGCGGCTGCGCGCGCAGGAACGCTTCGCCGTGGAGCCGGTGATCGACGCCTTCCGGGAGATCTACCTGGAGCTGGTCGCGCGGTACCCGGCGTTCCCCGGCGCCGAGGACGGCCCCGCGCCGCGTCCGTTCGCCCGCCCCGCCGAGTACTGGCTGGCCGACGGCCCGCGCGGCGGCGGCACCCCGCGGGACGGGAACGCGGAGCACGACGACATGCGGGAGCACGACGGCGTGCGGGAGCCGGCCGCGCGGTCGGCCGAACTCGCGGAGGCCGTCTGATGTCCGGCGACACCCTGCTCGGCGCCGGCGCGGACCCGGTGCGCGAGGTGATGGCGGAGCACCGCGAGCTGTGCGAGCGCGCCGTCGACCCGCTGGAGATCGCCGCCGGACTGGAGGAGGCCGGGCTCGGCCCGGACGCCGCCGCCCGCTGCCGGCACGCCGACCTGTTCGCGCTGGCCGAGGAGCTGTACGCCCGGGTGCCCCGCCGCCCGCCGCCGCCCGGGCCCGCGGAGCCGCCGCCGCGCGGGGCCGCCGCCCGGGCCGCCCTGACCGCCGCCGCGCTGGCCGTGCTGCCCTGCACCGGGGTGGCCGCGCTCGGCCCGCGCTGGCCGGTGCTGCTGTCCGCCGCCGTCCCGCTGGTGCTGCTGCCCGCGCTGACCGCGCCGCCTCCGCCATCGCCGTGCGCCGGGCCGGTCCGCCCGCCGGCCGCGCCGGGGCCCGCCCTGGGGCCGCCGCCCGAGCCCGCGCCGCGCCCCGGCTCCCGGCTGCGGCCGGCGGCGCTGGGACACGGGCTGGGCCTGGCCGCGCTGCTGCTGCTCCCGTCGGCCGCGCCGGGCGGGGACCGCCCGCCGGCCGTCGCGCTGGTGCTGGCGGCGGCGGTGTCGGCCGGGTCGGCCGAGCGGGCGGCCCGCTGGTACCGGCAGGTCGGCCGCGGCCACCTGGGCGTGGCCGGCACCCTGGCCGAGTTCCGGGCCCGGATGCGGCCGGTGCTCCCGGTCGCGCTGGCCCTGCACCTGGCGGTGCTCGGGGCGCTGAGCTTCGCCGCGCTGGCCGTACTGGCCGTGGTCGCGCCGCGCCCGGGGCCGGGCCACGGCGGCGGGCTGCTGCACCTGGCGGCCGAGCGGGCCGGCCCCGCCCAGTGGGCGGCGCAGGGCGTGCTGGGCCTGCTGCTGGTCCTGCCGGTGCTGCTGGCGCGGTGCGGCCGGACGGCGGCCGCCGCGGCGGGGGCGTCGGCCGGGGCCGCCGCGGTGCTCGGACCGCTCGCCCTGGGGCGCTCCGCCCCGGAGGCCTGGCTTCTCGGCGGCGGCACCGTCGCGGTGGCGCTGCTGGCGTACGCCGGGGCGGTGCTCGGCCGGGCCGGCTCGCACCGCTGAGCGCCGCCTGCCGAGCCGCCCCCGAGACGGCTCGGCCCGTCCACCCCGTCGAACCACCCCGGGATCCGCCGTGTGATCCCCGCTTTCGTCCCGTTCGTTGAACTCAGTCCGCCAGGTCGTCCCGAGCTGGCTTCGTGGAAGGACACCCCCGATGAGGGTGCTGCTGCTGGGCGCCGACGGCTTCATCGGCCGCCGGGTCACCGATCGTCTGCTGATGGACCAGGAGTTGCAGGTGACGGTGCTCGGTCGGCGTGACTCGGCCGACATCCGCTTCGACCTGACCACCGGGAGCCCGGGCGCGCTGGCCCGCTTCCTGGACGCGGTCGCGCCGCAGGTGGTGATCAACTGCGCGGGCGCCACCTACGGCAGCTCGCGCACCCTGATCCGGTCGAACACGCTGGCCGTCGCGACCGTCTGCGAGGCCATCCGGCGCAGCCGGGAGCCGGCCCGGCTGGTGCACGTCGGCTCGGCCGCCGAGTACGGGCCGGTGCCCGGCGGGGTGCCGGTGTCCGAGCAGGCCGAGCCCCGGCCGGTCGGCCCGTACGGGGTGTCCAAGCTGGCCGGGACGGAGCTGGTGCTGGCCTCCGGGCTGGACGCGGCGGTGCTGCGGGTGTTCGACGTGGTGGGCCCGGGGGCGCCGACCGCCTCGCTGTTCGGGCGGCTGGCCGAGGGCCTGCGGCGGGCGCTGGAGCGGGACGAGCACCAGGTGCGGATGCCGGACCTGTCCGGATACCGGGATTTCGTGGACGTGCGGGACGTCGCGCGGGCCATCCAGGCGGCCGCGGTGTCGGCCGCCACGGGGGTGGTCAACATCGGCAGCGGGCACGCCGTCCGGGCCCGGGACGCGGCCCAGCTGCTGGTGCGGGCCTCGGGCTTCGAGGGGCAGATCGTCGAGGAGAACCGGCAGGTCCTGCTGCCCGCGCAGGCCGCCGGGGCGGGCGGCGACCACCTGCCCGGCCACCACCTGCCCGGGCACCGTCCGGAGGGGCACCGGCCGGAGGGCAGGCCGGTGCCGGGCGAGCCGGTGCCGTGGCGGCAGGCGGACGTGCGCACCGCCCGGGACCGTCTCGGATGGCGGACGCAGGTGCCGCTGGAGGAGTCGCTGGGCGACGTCTGGCTGGAGACGGCCTGCCGGGTGTGAGCGCGCCGCGCGGGGCCCCGGGCCCGTCAACCACGGGCTCGGGGCGCCTTCCCGGCCCCCGCCGCCGGTTCCACGATCCGGCGCGGGCCGTCTCGCCCATCGGACGAGCTGTCTCGGAATAGCGAGGGGACGTGACACTGTTGGCCTAGAGAGCCACCCGCGTGGCGGAGCAACAACCCCACACCGAGGTTGGCCCTGGCCATCCGAACAAGACCCATCGGAGTCCCCGTGTCGTTGCCACCCCTGGTCGAGCCGGCCGCCGAGCTCACCGTTGACGAGGTCCGCCGGTACTCCCGCCACCTGATCATCCCGGACGTGGGCATGGCGGGCCAGAAGCGGCTGAAGAACGCCAAGGTGCTGTGCGTCGGCGCCGGGGGCCTCGGCTCGCCGGCCCTGCTCTACCTGGCCGCCGCCGGTGTCGGCACGCTGGGGATCGTCGAGTTCGACGTGGTCGACGAGTCGAACCTGCAGCGCCAGGTGATCCACGGCCAGTCGGACATCGGCCGCTCCAAGGCGGAGTCGGCCCGCGACTCGGTCAAGGAGATCAACCCGTACGTGGACGTGGTGCTGCACGAGGAGCGCCTCGACAACTCCAACGTCATGGAGATCTTCTCCGGCTACGACCTGATCGTGGACGGCACCGACAACTTCGCCACCCGCTACCTGGTGAACGACGCCGCGGTGCTGCTCGGCAAGCCGTACGTGTGGGGCTCGATCTACCGCTTCGACGGCCAGGCCAGTGTGTTCTGGGCCGAGCACGGCCCCTGCTACCGCTGCCTCTACCCGGAGGCCCCGCCGCCGGGCATGGTCCCCTCCTGCGCCGAGGGCGGCGTGCTGGGCGTGCTGTGCGCGTCCATCGGCTCGATCCAGGTCAACGAGGCGATCAAGCTGCTGGCCGGCATCGGGGACCCGCTGGTCGGCCGGCTGATGATCTACGACGCCCTGGAGATGAACTACCGCCAGGTGAAGGTCCGCAAGGACCCGAACTGCGCCGTCTGCGGTGAGAACCCGACGGTCACCGAGCTGATCGACTACGAGGCCTTCTGCGGCGTCGTGTCGGAGGAGGCGCAGGCCGCCGCCGCCGGTTCGACCGTCACCTCGCAGCAGCTCAAGCAGTGGCAGGACGACAAGGAGGACATCTACCTCATCGACGTCCGCGAGCCCGGCGAGTACGAGATCGTCAACATCCCCGGCGCGGTGCTGATCCCCAAGAACGAGTTCCTGATGGGCGACGCGCTGGAGAAGCTGCCGCAGGACCGGAAGATCGTGCTGCACTGCAAGTCGGGCGTGCGCTCGGCCGAGGTGCTGGCCGTGGTGAAGGCCGCCGGCTTCAGCAACGCCGTGCACCTGGGCGGCGGCGTGCTCGGCTGGGTGAACCAGATCGAGCCGCACAAGCCGGTCTACTGACCGACGCTCCCCGTGGAAGGGCCCGCCGACCGGCGGGCCCTTCCCGTTTCCGCGGGGAGGCGCGGGAGGCTCAGCAGGACCGGGGCCGGCTCAGAGGGCGTTCCTGCGCTGGAGCACGTTGTAGGAGATCCAGCCGGGCAGCACCGGCAGCCAGAAGGTCAGCGCCCGGTAGAGGAAGACCGCCGGGGTGGCGATCGTGGGGGAGACGTCCGCGACGGTCAGGGCGCCGATCAGGGCGACCTCGACCGGGCCGATGCCGCCGGGGGTGGGGATCGCCGAGCCGGCCGCGTTGGCGGTCAGGAAGACCACCGCGACCGCCGAGAAGCTGACGTCGCCGCCGAAGGCCTGCACCGAGAAGTCCAGGCAGGCGGTGAAGGAGAGGGTCAGCAGCAGGATGCCGCCGAAGCCGGTGACCAGCTTGCTGGGCGTCTGCATCAGGTCGAGCATCCGCGGCACCACGCCGAAGAACAGCGAGCGCAGCCGGCCCAGGACGAACCGGCGCAGCGGCGCGACGGCGGCCACCACCAGGGCGAGCACGGCGGCGGTCAGTACGCCGATGATCACCGCGCGGGAGGCGGAGAGGTCCCCGTTGGTCTGGCTGCCGGTGATCAGGCCGAAGCTGAACAGCAGCAGCAGGTGCCCGGCCAGGCCCGCCAGCTGGGAGGCGCCGACCGAGGCCACCGCCTGGCCGGAACGGATGCCGGCCTTCTGCAGGTAGCGGGTGTTGAGCGCGATGCCGCCGATCGCGGCGGGGGCGACCAGCTTGACGAAGGAGCCGGCCAGCTGGGCGGCGACGGTGCGCCGGAACGGCAGCCGCTCCGGGACGAAGCCGGTCAGGCTCATCGCGGCGGCGACGTAGCTGAAGGCGGCGGCCAGCAGCGCGGCCGCGGCCCAGGCCCAGTTCATCTGGGAGAGCTTCAGCTGGGCCGGCTTGATGGTGGTCAGGGCCAGGTAGGCGGCGAAGGTGAGCGCGATCACCATGATCAGGCTCTTCGGCTTCAGCCGTTCCAGCTTGGCCGGGGCCATCGGGGCCTCGGGGGCGATCTGGAGGATCTGGCCGCGGATGCGGCTCAGCAGGTCCTCGCCGGCCGCCGCGATGTCCTCCTCGGCCTGCTGCTGGGTGCGCTCGCCGGCCGCGACCTGCTCCAGCGCCCGGGCGCGGGCGGCGGCCTTGCGCTCCTTGGTGAGCTTGGCGAGGTCGACCCGGGTGGAGCGGCTCATGCCGACGGGCTGGAGCAGCGGCAGCGCCTGGGCCACCCGCTCGGCGCCGAGCACCGCGTTGGCGGTGGCGACGGCGCGCTCCGGGCCGATCCGCAGCGCGAAGGTGGTGAGCAGCTGGGCGACGTCGATCCGCAGGGTCAGGTCGGTGGCGGCGATGTCGCCGCCGGACAGGTTGACCAGGCAGCCGGTCCGCTCGTCCACCACCAGCAGCGACTCGCCGGTGAGCCGGCGGTGGGCGATCCGGCGCTCGTGCAGGGCGGCCACCGACTGCCAGATCGAGGCCATCACCGGGTCGGTGACCTCCTCGTCGGCCAGCTCGTCCAGGGTGCGGCCCTCGACGTTCTCGTACACCAGGATCGCGGCGTCCGGGCCGAGCTCGGAGGTGGCGACCAGCTGCGGTGCGCGGGCGCCCGAGGCGGCCGCCGCGTACGCGATCAGGGCCTCCTGCTCCAGCGCCTGGCGCAGCGACTGGGGGCTGCGGCGCACCGCGACCGAGCGCAGCCGCAGCCGCCGCCAGGCCCGGTAGAAGAAGCCGGAGGCCTGCTGCTCGCGGTCGATGATGTGCACGTCCAGCGGGGGGCCGCCCTGCTGGGTGACGTGGTAGCGGCGGGTGCCGCCGGGGGCGTCGGGGGCGCGCACGGCGCCGGCCGGGGTGAAGCCGACCTTGCGCAGGCCGATCATCAGGTGCTGGCCGGTGGGCCGGATGTTGGGGGAGCCGATCGCGTACAGCGTGCCGTAGGCGACGGACCAGCCGATCAGCACGGTGAGCATCAGCGACAGCGGGGTGGTGTAGCCGCCGAGCAGCTCGGTGACCCCGCTGAAGACCACCACCACCCACAGGGCGACCCGCCAGCGCGGCCGGCTCGACATGCCGACGGCGGTCATGTAGGCGATCACCGGGGCGAGGTAGCCGTGCACCGGGTCGGTGAGGGTGCCGTTGCTGTCCATCGGCAGCCGGGTCAGCGCGTCCCGGATGTGCTCGGAGGCGCCTTCGGCCACCCACCAGTCGATGCCGAGCGAGACGCCGTACGCCAGCACCGAGGCGAGCACGCCGTCGGCGACCCGCAGGCCGTCGCGTTTGATCAGCCGCTCGACGGCGAAGGCCAGCGGCACGGCGAGCACCGCGACGCTGGAGACCAGTCCGGTGAGGGTGGAGAACACCGCGGAGAAGTGCGGTGCGTTGGAGGCGATGTCCTGCTCGATGCCGGTGGTCGTCGAGGTGGCGATGCCGGCCAGCACGAAGACGGCGACTATCCCGAGGACGCCGGCCAGGAAGCGGATCAGGTCGGACGGGCGGTGCGCGCGGGCGGCGAGCAGCGGCTCGTCGACGTCCAGGTGCGGGGCGTCGTCCAGTGCGTCGTGGTCGCCGGACGGGGCGGCGGGGGCCGCCGGCTCCGCGGCCGGGGGCGCCGGGGTCTTGATCGTCCGGTCCTTGATCAGGGAGACTTTCGGCGTCGGCCCGGGTTCGGGCCGCCCTTCGCTCCCGCTCCCGGGCGCCGACGGCACGGCCGCAGCGGACTCGTCGGAGTCCTTGTCCACGCCCACGTCAGCCGTCCCGGTCATCTGGTCTTGTCCTCGTATCACCACTCACCGCCCCGGAAGATGGTGGCATGCCCCGGCCCCCCGTGCGGGACAGGGGCCGGATCGGGCGCGGCGGATCGTTCGTACGGGGCCCCGGGCGCGCCCCCGTAGGGAAGAATGCCGCAGGTGACGGACGCAACACACGACGGTCCTCCGGGCACCCTGCCGCCGTTCGCCGAACTGGTGCTCGACCTGACCGAGCGGATTCCACCCGGCCGGGTGATGACCTACGGCGACGTCGCCGAGTACCTCGGCCAGGGCGGCCCCCGACAGGTCGGCCGGGTGATGGCCCTGTACGGCGGCTCGGTGCCCTGGTGGCGGGTGATCCGCGCGGACGGCCGCCTGCTGCCCGGGCACGAGCAGCGCGCCCTCGCCCACTACGGCGAGGAGGGCACCCCGCTGCGCGAACTCGCCGACCCGCCCCGGATCGACCTCAGGCGGGCCCGCTGGGACGGCGAACCGATTTCCTAGGAAACCGCCGCACGGTCGGGATTGACGGGGCAGGATCGTAGGCTCGATGCGGGCGGGCCCGACGGGCCCGCCCCCGCCGTGCCCCACCGTTCGACCCCAGGACCGTCTTAGTGAGTGAGCGAAGCGAGCGCGCCGTCGACAGGCGCGCTCGGGCGAACGCCCCTGCCGAGCGTGGCGAGGTGGGTGCGTGAGCTCCCCCTACCGGCTCGTGCGCAGCCCCCTCGTCCAGCCCGACCCACCCGTGCTGGACGCCTACCAGCGTGCCGTGGTCGAGCACCCCGGCGGGCCGCTGCTGGTGCTGGCCGGCCCGGGCACCGGCAAGACCACCACCCTGGTCGAGGCCGTCGCCCGGCGGATCGAGAACGGCACCGACCCCGAGCGGATCCTCGTCCTCACCTTCAGCCGCAAGGCCGCGACGGAACTGCGCGACCGGATGTCCGGCCGGCTCGGCGGCTCCGCCGCCGCCCCGCAGGCCACCACCTTCCACTCCTTCTGCTACGCCCTGCTGCGCGCCCACCAGGACCCGGAGGACTACGCCGAGCCGCTGCGGCTGCTCTCCGGCCCCGAGCAGGACGTCATGGTCCGCGAACTGCTGGCCGGCGGCGCCGAGGACGCCAGGCTCGGCCTGGGCCGGATCGCCTGGCCGCTGGACCTGCGGGCCTGCCTGACCACCCGCGGCTTCGCCGACGAGGTCCGCGCCGTCCTCGCCCGCAGCCGCGAGCTCGGCCTCGGCGAAGCCGAACTGGAACGCTTCGCCCAGGGCGTCCAGCGCCCCGACTGGGCCGCCGCCGCGCACTTCCTGGCCGACTACCTCGACGTGCTCGACCTGCGCGGCGTCCTCGACTACGCCGAACTCGTCCACCGCGCCGTGCTCCTCGCCGAACGCCCCGAGGTCGGCGAACAGCTGCGGCGGCGCTACGAGGTCGTCTTCGTCGACGAGTACCAGGACACCGACCCCTCCCAGGTCCGGCTGCTGCGCCAACTGGCCGGCGGCGGGCGCGACCTCGTCGCGGTCGGCGACCCGGACCAGTCGATCTACGCCTTCCGCGGCGCCGACATCAACGGCATCCTCGACTTCCCGCAGACCTTCCGGCAGGCCGACGGCAGCCCCGCCGAGGTCAAGGTGCTGCGGGTCTCCCGCCGCTCCGGCGCCGTGCTGCTCGCCGCCTCCCGGGAGATCGCCCGCCGGATGCCGATGGGCCGGCTGCCCGCCGACAAGCTCGCCCAGCACCGCGCCCTGCTGCCCTCCCGCGAGGGCGGCCGGGTCGAGGTCTACACCTACCCGACCCCCGGCGCCGAGCTGGACTCGATCGCCGACCTGCTGCGCCGCGCCCACCTGGAGGACGGCGTGCCCTGGGGCGAGATGGCCGTGCTCGTCCGGGCCGGCGCCCGCTCCATCCCCGGCGTGCGGCGGGCGCTCGGCGCGGCCGGCGTCCCGCTGGAGATCGACGGCGACGACCTGCCGCTGCGCGAGGAGCCGGCCGTCGCCCAGCTGCTGCTCGCCCTGCGGGTCTGCGCCGAGCAGGCCGCCCGGGACCGCAACGGCGACCCGGACGCCCCCGACCCGCTCACCACCGACCTGGCGCACGCCCTGCTCACCGGCCCGCTCGGCGGCCTCGACGGCTCCGACCTGCGCCGCCTCGGCCGCGCCCTGCGCGAGGAGGAACGCGCCGCGCTGCGCGCCGCGGGCCGCCCCGCCACCGTCCCGCGCCCGGCCGGCGAACTGATCCGCGAGGCCCTCGCCGAACCCGAGCGCCTCGTCGCCCTCGACCCCTCGTACGCCCGTCGCGCCCGCGACCTCGGCACCCTGCTGCGCAAGGTCCGCGAGCAGCTGGCCGGCGGCAGCACCGCCGAGGAGGCGCTCTGGGAGCTGTGGGACGGCAGCCGCCGCTGGCGCGAGCGCCTGGAGCGGTCCGCCCTGCGCGGCGGCGCGGCCGGCCGCAACGCCGACCGCGACCTGGACGCGCTGTGCGCCCTGTTCGAGACCGCCGCCCGCGCCGAGGAGCAGGTCACCGGCCACCGCAGCGCCCTGGACCTGCTCGCCGAACTCGAAGCCCAGGACATCGCCGCCGACACCCTCACCGTCCGGGCCGTACGCCCCGAGGCGGTGCGGCTGATGACCGCCCACCGCTCCAAGGGCCTGGAGTGGCGCCTGGTGGTGGTCGCCGGCGTCCAGGACGGCCTCTGGCCCGACCTGCGCCGCCGCGGCTCCCTGCTGGAGGCCGACCGGATCGGCCGCGACGGCCTCGCCGAACCGCTCTCCCCGGGCGCCCTGCTCGGCGAGGAGCGCCGGCTCTTCTACGTCGCCGCGACCCGCGCCAAGGAACGGCTGATCGTCACCGCCGTCAAGGCCCCCGCCGACGACGGCGACGAGCCGTCCCGCTTCCTGCGCGAGCTCTACCGCGAGGACGTCGACCCCAGGACCGGCAGGGTGGTCCGCCGCACCCCGCCGGTCACCGTCGAGGACGTCACCCACCGCCCGCGCCGCCCGCTGTCCGTCGCCGCGCTGGTCGCCGAGCTGCGCGCCGTCACCGTCGACCCCGCCCGCTCGCCCGCACTGCGGCGCGCCGCCGCCGAACGGCTCGCCACCCTCGCCGCCGCCACCGACGAGGACGGGGCCCCGCTGGTGCCCGCCGCCCGCCCCGAGCGCTGGTGGGGCCTGGACGACCCGACCTCCGCCCCCGAGCCGCTGCGCAGCGCCGACGCGCCGGTACGGCTGTCCGGCAGCGGGCTGGAGCAGCTGGAGAGCTGCTCCCTGCAGTGGTTCCTGGACAAGGAGGTCAAGGCGCGCGGCGCGGGCTCGGCCGCCCAGGGCTTCGGCAACGTGGTGCACGCCCTCGCCGACGAGGTCGGCTCCGGCCGCACCCCCGCCGACCTCGCCGTGCTCATGGAACGGCTGGACACCGTCTGGGACACGCTGGCCTTCGACGCGCCCTGGAAGTCCCACCAGGAGAAGACCGAGGCCCGCTCCGCCCTGGAGCGCTTCCTCAACTGGCACGTCCTGGAGCGCGGGCGGGACCTCGTCGCCACCGAGCACGGCTTCGACGTCACCCTCGACGTCGGCGGCGTCTCGGTGCGCATCCGCGGCTCGATGGACCGGGTGGAGAAGGACGCGGCCGGGCGCGCCTACGTGGTCGACTTCAAGACCGGCAAGCAGATACCCACCGACAAGTCGCTGCCCGAGCACAAACAGCTCGCCGTCTACCAGCTCGCCGTCCGGGCCGGCGCCCTCGACGAGCTGCCCGGCTTCACCGGGCACCCGCCGGACACCGGCGGTGCCGAACTGGTCCACCTGCGCGAGCCCGCCGCCAAGGCCGCCCAGGACGCCCCCAAGGTGCAGCGGCAGGAGCCGCCGGAGGGCGAGCCCTGGATCGAGAACCTGCTCGCCGAGGCGGCCGGGAAGGTCCTCGCCGAGCGCTTCGTCCCGCAGACCGGCGGAGGCTGCGACCGCTGCGCCTTCCGCCGCAGCTGCTCCGCCCAGCGCGACGGCACCCAGCTCGTCGAGTAGCCTCCCGACCCATCGGCCCGGGGAGGGCGGCCGACCCGGCGGGACGGGATTGTCCGCCGCTCCGGTTACGGTTGCGGGGTGACCGCCGTGCTCAGCCATCCCGACCAGCTCAAGGAGCTGCTGGGGATCCCGTTCAACCGGGAGCAGATGGCGGCCATCGGCGCCCCCCTGGAACCGGCCGTGATCGTGGCCGGCGCCGGCTCCGGCAAGACCACCGTGATGGCAGCCCGGGTGGTCTGGCTGGTCGGCTCCGGCGCCGTACGTCCCGAGGAGGTGCTCGGCCTCACCTTCACCAACAAGGCCGCCGGCGAGCTCTCCGAACGGGTGCGCGCCGCACTCCTCAGGGCCGGCGTGGCCGACCGGGACGCCGCCGAACCGCTCGGCGACCCGGAGATCTCCACCTACCACGCCTTCGCCGGCCGCCTGCTCAAGGAGCACGGCCTGCGGATCGGCATCGAACCGGACGTCCGGCTGCTCGCCGACGCCACCCGCTTCCAGCTCGCCGCCAAGGTGCTGCGCACCGCCCGCGGCCCGTTCCCCGCGCTCACCGGCACCTTCGCCAACCTGGTCGCCGACCTGACCGCGCTGGACGGCGAACTAGCCGAGCACCGGGTCGAGCCGCAGACCCTGCGCGAGTTCGACGAGCGGCTGCTGGACACCCTCGCCACCGTCAAGCTGACCAACGACGACCTGCGCGCCGTCCCGGCCACCGCCCGGGCCCGGCTGGAACTGCTGCGCCTCGTCGAGGACTACCGGCGCCGCAAGCGCTCCGCCGGGCTGATGGACTTCGGCGACCAGATCGCCGCCGCCGCGCGCCTGGCCCAGCAGCGCCCGGAGGTCGGCGAACTGCTGCGCGGCCAGTTCCGGGTGGTGCTGCTGGACGAGTACCAGGACACCTCGGTCGCCCAGCGGCTGATGCTCGCCGGCCTGTTCGGCGCCGGACCGGAGGCGCCCGTCCCCGGCGGCGCAGGCCCGGACGGCACCCCGGACGGCGGCGCCGGCCCGGACGGCACCCCGCACCGCGGCACCGGCGGCGGCCACCCGGTGACCGCCGTCGGCGACCCCTGCCAGGCGATCTACGGCTGGCGCGGCGCCTCGGTGGCCAACCTCGACGAGTTCCCCCGGCACTTCCCGAAGGCCGACGGCCGCCCCGCCGACCGCTACGCGCTCAGCGAGAACCGCCGCAGCGGCGGCCGGCTGCTCGCCTTCGCCAACGAACTCGCCGCCCCGCTGCGCCGGATGCACGAGGGCGTGGAGGCGCTGCGCCCGGCCCCCGGCGCCGAGCAGGACGGCTACGTGCGCGCGGCGCTGCTGCCCACCCACGCCGAGGAGATCGACTGGCTGGCCGACTCGATCGCCCACCTGGTGCGCACTGGCACCGCGCCCGGCCGGATCGCGGTGCTGTGCCGCGGCGGCGCGGCCTTCCCGGACATCCACGCCGCGCTGGTCGCCCGGGAGGTGCCGGTCGAGGTGGTGGGCCTGGGCGGGCTGCTGCAGCTGCCCGAGGTGGCCGACCTGGTGGCGGTCTGCGAGGTGCTGCAGGACCCGACGGCCAACGCCGCGCTGGTGCGCCTGCTGATCGGCCCGCGCTGGCGGATCGGCCCGCGCGACCTCGCGCTGCTCGGCCGCCGGGCCGCCGACCTGGTCCGGACCGACCGGCCCGAGGGCGTCGAGGCGCTGGCCGCGGCCGTCGCCGAGACCGACCCGACCGAGGTGGTCTCGCTGGCCGACGCGGTGGAGACCTTCCTCGACCCGGACCAGCCCGACGACCTGCCGTTCTCCGCCGAGGCGCGGGTGCGCTTCGCCCGGCTCGCCGCCGAATTGCGCGAACTGCGCCGCTCGCTCGCCGACCCGCTGATGGACGTGCTGCATCGGGTGCTGTCCGTCACCGGGCTGGAGGTCGAGCTCGCCGCCTCCCCGCAGGCCCTGGCCGCCCGCCGGCGGGAGACCCTGCACGCCTTCCTGGACGTCGCCGCCTCCTTCGCCGACCTCGACGGCGACCCGGGCCTCGCCGCCTTCCTCGGCTTCCTGCGCGCCGCCCAGGAGTACGAGCGCGGCCTGGACAGCAGCCTGCCCGGCGGCGAGGACACCGTGAAGGTGCTCACCGCGCACAAGTCCAAGGGCCTGGAGTGGGACGTGGTGGCCGTCCCCGGCCTGGTGCGGGGCGCATTCCCGTCATCGAGCCCGCGCGAACGCTGGACGAGCACCAAGCGGGTGCTTCCGCACGCCCTGCGCGGCGACGCCGGAACTCTGCCCGACGTGCGCGGCGGGTGGAACGGGAAGTCGATGACGGCGTTCAAGAAGGAGCTGGCCGAGCACGCCGGCGTCGAGGAACTGCGCCTGGGCTACGTGGCGTTCACCCGGCCCCGGTCGCTGCTGCTGGCCTCCGGGCACTGGTGGGGGCCGAGCCAGAAGACCGTCCGCGGCCCGTCCGCCTTCCTGGAAGCGCTGCGCGAGCACTGCGAGCGGCCCGGCGCGGGCGAGGTCGAGCACTGGGCCGAGCAGCCGGAGAAGGGCGCCGAGAACCCGGCGCTGGCCGCCCCCGTCGAGCGCCCGTGGCCGCTGCCGCTGGACCCGGCCGCCCAGCACGCCCGCCGCCGGGTCGCCGAGGTGGTGCGCGCGCGGCTGGCCGGGACCGTGGCCCGCCCGGCCGCCCCCGGGGCCGTCGACCGGGCGCCCGCGGACCCGCTGCCGGCGGGCCCTTCGGTCCAGGGCGGGCCCGAGGCGGATGAGCTGGCCCCCGAGGAGCGGCGCCAGGTGGCCTCCTGGGACCGTGACCTGACCGCGCTGCTGGGGGAGTTGGAGCGCTCCCGGCGCACCGCGCGGGACGTGCCGCTGCCCGCCGCGCTGTCCGCCACCCAGCTGCTGCGGCTGGCCGCCGACCCGGACGGCTTCGCGCGCGAGCTGGCCCGCCCGATGCCGCGCCCCCCGCAGCCGGCGGCCCGGCGCGGCACCCGCTTCCACGCCTGGGTGCAGTCCCGGATCGAGCCGCTGCTGCTGGTCGAGCCCGGGGCGCTGCCCGGCGCCGACGACGACGGCATCGAGGACGAGCAGGACCTGGAGCGGCTCAAGGAGGCGTTCCTGCGCACCCCGTACGCGCGGCGCGAGCCCCACCGGGTGGAGGCGCCGTTCCAACTGGTGCTGGCGGGCCGGGTGGTGCGGGGGCGGATCGACGCGGTCTACCGGGAGGATGACGCGTTGACGGAATCCGGTGGTGCGTCACGCTACGAAGTGGTGGACTGGAAGACCCACCGGGAGGAGACCGCCGACCCGTTGCAGCTCGCGGTCTACCGGCTGGCCTGGGCCGAGCACGCGGGCGTCGATCCCGAGCAGGTCACGGCTTCGTTCCTGTACGTCCGCAGCGGCCGGATCGTCCGTCCGACAGGACTTCCCGACCGAAAAGAGTTGGAACGGCTCCTGATCGGGAACAGTGACTATTGAGTCACGCAGAGCATCCAAGTCATCACGCCAGTGCCCGAAACCTGTGCGTCGTGCACGTTTCGCGCCTATTGTGGGGTCGGTAACCGGTCAACCCCCGAGCTCCGGCCGCCAGCGAGGCCCGTATTCCCTGACCCTCAGTCATCACCGCAGGTGCCCCCGGGCATCGGCGTCTTCTGCTGGAGAGACCGAAGTTGAGCGCGACCGGATGGATCAGAGAGCGGTTCACCGGGCCGACACCGGGGCCCGCGCCGCGCGCGACCGGCACCTGGCCGAGGACGGCGCTGGCGCTGCCGTTCATCGGCATGGTGCTGATCGTGGCCCTCGACTACCTCAGCGGCACCGAGGTGACGGTCGAACCGGCCCTCACCGCCGTACCCGCGCTGGCCGCCGTGGTCAGCCGCCGAACCTGGTACCCGCTCGCCATCGGTCTGGGCACCGAGGCGGCGGCCTTCCTGATGGCCTTCCGAGGCGACACCCTCGGCGAGTCCGTGCACGCCGCCAGCGTCTTCGCGATCCTGCTCGTCGCCACGATCGGCTGGGTCAGCGCCACCCTGAGGCTGCGCCAGGAACGGGCGCTGGCCGACGCCCAGCTGGTCGCCTCGATCGCCCGCCGGGTGCTGCTGCGGCCCGTCCCCGAACGGGTCGGCACCGTCCGGGCGGCCGTCCACTACGAGGCCGCCGCCGCCCACGCCCGGATCGGCGGGGACCTCTACGAGGTGGTCAACACCCGGCACGGGGTGCGGGCCGTGGTCGGGGACGTGCGCGGCAAGGGCCTCGGCGCGGTGGAGACCGCCGCCGCCGTGCTCGGCGCCTTCCGCGAGGCCGCCCACCAGGAGGCCGCCCTGGACCGGGTGGCCGGCTGGCTCGCCGTCAGCCTCGACCGCGCCCTGCACGAGAACGACCACCCGGGCGTGGAGGAGGAGTTCGTCACCCTGGTGCTGATCGGCGTGGGGCCCGACGGCGCCGCGGAGATCGTCAACTGCGGCCACCCCGCTCCGCTGCTGCTGCGCGGCGGGGAGGTCAGCGCGCTCGAACTCGCCGAGACCGTACCGCCGCTGGGCGTCCTCGACCCGGCCGACGTCCGCCCACCGGTGCACCGGTTGCCGCTCCAGGGCGACGACCGGGTGCTGCTGTTCACCGACGGGGTGATCGAGGCCCGCGACCGCGCGGGCGTCTTCTACCCGCTCGCCGAACGCCTCCCGCACTGCGCCGACGGCCGCCCGGCCGACGTCCTGCAGCGCCTGCACGAGGACGTGGTGCGCCACGTCGGGCGCCAGCTCGGCGACGACGCGGCGATGCTGCTGCTCCAGTTCGACCCCCCGGCCACGCTCGGACAGGAGGGGGCGCCCGCCGCGGCCACCATCCCCCAGCAGGCCGGGGTCCTGACGTCCCAGTAGCCGCCGCTACAGGGACACCTCGACCAGCAGCGGCCGGTGGTCCGACACCGCGGCGCGCGGCGCCGCGGCCGGGCCGACCGCCGCGCGCGGCACGCCGATCGCCAGCACGTGGTCGAACTGCACCGCGGGCCGGTGCGAGGGGTAGGTCGGCGTGCGCGCCAGGTCGTACCAGCCCTGCAGGCGGGGGCGGGGCTCGCGCACCCGGCGCCGGCGCGGCTCGGCCAGGGCCGGCCGGGCCCGCCGGGCCGCCCGCAGTTCGCGCACCCGCACCCGCGCCCGCGGCGCGGTGCGCTCCAGCGCCGTCGCCCCGCCGAGCACCGTGCGCGGCACGGCGCCGACCAGGTTGAAGTCGCCCAGCACCAGGTACGGCTGCGGCAGGTCGGCGATCCAGCGGCGGATGCCGGCCAGCTGCGCCATGTTCCAGCCGGGGACGAAGGACAGGTGCGCCGCCACCACGGTGAACGGCCCGCGCTCGCCCTCCAGGACGGCCGCCAGCGCCGCGCGCGGCTCGTCCGGCACCGGGGTCAGCCCGCGCCGCCCGGCCACCCGCAGCGGCAGCCCGAACGGCGCCGGGGCGAACCGCCGGGCCCGCCAGTGCCGCACCGGAAGCCTCGTCAGCAGCGCCGTCCCGTACGAGGGCAGCGCGCCGTCGCCCACGTCGTCCGGCCCGTACACCCGCAGCCCGTTCGGGCCGGCCGGCTCCGGGACCCAGCCCGCCACCGGCGCGGGGCGGCCGTGCAGGGCGGCGGCGAAGCGCCAGTCCTTGGCGCCCATCGCCGCGGCCGCCACCGCCGCCTGGTCGGTGCCGCCGGAGCGCGACTGGCGCCGGTCCACCTCCTGGAGCGCCAGCACGTCGGCGTCCAGCGCGGCCACCGCGTCGGCCAGCGGCGCGCCGGGGTCGGACGGGTAGGGCCGTGGGGCGCCGTCCGGGGCGAGCGGCTGGCCGTGCAGGAGGTTGAAGGTGGCGATACGCAACTGGCTCACACCGCACGACGGTACCCGCTCCCCGGAGCGGGCGGGCCCGGTCCCGACGCCGGGCGGGCCCGGTCCCGGCTTGAGGCAGTAGGGCATACCGGGTATACATACTCGGTATGTCCATCCGTCACGGTCTGCTCGCCCTGCTCGACCAGGGCCCGCGCTACGGCTACCAACTGCGCACCGAGTTCGAGGCGCGCACCGGCGCCACCTGGCCGCTCAACGTCGGACAGGTCTACACCACACTGTCCCGGTTGGAACGCGACGGCCTGGTCGAACCCGCCGGGGAGGACGACGAGGGCCACCAGTTCTACGCCGCCACCGACGCCGGCCGCGAGGAACTGCGGACCTGGTTCGACACCCCGGTGCCCCGCACCAGCCCCCCGCGCGACGAACTCGCGATCAAGCTCGCCATGGCGGTGACCGTCCCCGGCGTGGACGTCTCCGCCGTCGTCCAGGGCCAGCGCCGGCACAGCATCAAGGCGCTCCAGGACTACACCCGGCTCAAGGGCCGGGCCCTCGCGGGGGAGCAGCGCCCCGGCGCATCGCCCTCCGCCGGCAACGACCTCGCCTGGCTGCTCGTCCTCGACCAGCTCATCTTCCAGACCGAAGCGGAGATCCGCTGGCTCGACCACTGCGAGACCCGGCTCGCCCAGCAGGCCGAACTCCTGCAGAACCGAACCGCCGAGGCCACCCGCGACAGTGCCGCGCCCGCCAAACGCGGCCGCCGCCTGCGCACCTGAGCCCCGCGGCACCCGAACCACCACGCTCGGCCCCGACTCCGAGCGCACACCCAGCACAAGGGGGGAATTCGTGTCCCACACCGAACCCGACCGGCAGACGCCGGTGCTCCACCTGGAGAACGTCACCCGCGTCCACGGCCACGGCGCCGCCGAGGTCCAGGCCCTGCGCGGCGTCGACCTCAAGGTCCACCCCGGCGAGTTCGTCGCCGTCATGGGCCCCTCCGGATCCGGAAAGTCGACCCTGCTCACCCTGGCCGGCGGCCTGGACACCCCGAGCGGCGGCCGCGTCCTGGTCGAGGGCGTCGCCCTCGGCGAGCTCAACCGCAAGAAGCTCGCCCAGGTCCGCCGGCGCTCCGTCGGCTACGTCTTCCAGGACTACAACCTGATCCCGGCGCTCACCGCCGCCGAGAACATCTCGCTGCCGCGCGAACTCGACGGACTGTCCACCCGCGCAGCCCGCCGCGAAGCCCTCACCGCCCTGGAGGAACTCGGCATCCCCGAACTCGCCGACCGCTTCCCCGACGACATGTCCGGCGGCCAGCAGCAGCGCGTCGCCATCGCCCGCGCCCTGATCGGCGACCGCCGCCTGGTCCTCGCCGACGAACCCACCGGCGCCCTCGACTCCACCACCGGCGAGGCCGTGCTCGCCGTCCTGCGCGCCCGCTGCGACGCCGGCGCCGCCGCCATGATGGTCACCCACGAGGCCCGGCACGCCGCCTGGGCCGACCGGGTCGTCTTCCTGCGCGACGGCCGCATGGTCGACGAGTCCGCCAGCCAGGACGCCGCCAGCCTGCTCGTCACCGCCGCCACCAACAGCCTGAAGGTGGACGAGTGAAGCTCAGCGCCTGGCGGGTCGCCCTGCGCATAGCCCGCCGAGACGCCCTGCGCGCCAAGGGCCGCAGCGCCCTCGTCATCGCCATGGTCGCCCTGCCCGTCCTCGGCGTCACCGGCGCCGACGTGGTCTTCCGCAGCGCCGAACTGTCCCCCGCCGAACAGGCGGTACGGATCATGGGCCAGGCCGCCGGCGAACTCGAACTGGTCGAACGCGGCTCCTCCGTCAAGCAGGCGCCCGACCCCGAGAAGGGCTTCAGCGTCCAGAGCCCCAAGGACGACGCCAAGGAGGGCCAGGCCCCCGCGTACACCGCCGCCCAGC
Organism: Kitasatospora sp. NPDC001547; assembly: GCF_042894165.1. Lineage (NCBI taxonomy): Bacteria > Bacillati > Actinomycetota > Actinomycetes > Kitasatosporales > Streptomycetaceae > Kitasatospora > Kitasatospora sp. NPDC001547. Next base: position 314,599 of record NZ_JBIAVL010000003.1, read on the forward strand.
AGCGCGCCCTCGACACCGCCCCCGCCGACCTCGCCCGCCAACTGCTCCCGGCCGGCGCCACCCTGGTGCCCGAACGCCAGGCCCCGTACACCGCGGCGAGCAGCAGGGACGGCCTGCTCACCACCCGGATCGCCGAAGCCGACCTGACCGACCCGGTCTGGCGCGGCCGGCTCGACCTGACCGCCGGCCGCGCCCCCACCGCCGACACCGAGGCCGCCGTCACCTCGGACTTCCTCAAGCGCTCCGGGCTCAGGATCGGCGACCGGACCGCCGTCCGCGGCCTGGAGGGCAGCCCCTTCACCATCACCGGCGTCTACGAGTACCCCGGCGAACTGCGCACCACCGAGATCACCGCCCGCCCCGGCACCCTGATCGACCGGCTCCCCACGCCCTCGGGCGGCGCCAAGGGCCCGGCCGCCCCCGACGGACCCACCCGCTGGCTGGTCAAGCTCCCGGCCGGAGCCGTGCTCGACTGGCACGAGGTCACCGAGGTCAACGAGTACGGCTTCCTGCTGACCTCCCGCGCCGTCCTGACCGACCCGCCGGCCCGCGCCGACGTCCCGTACTACGCCCAGGCCGGGGCCCGCGGAGGCGACGGGACCAGCTACTTCAACCGCCGCAACGTCGTCGTCCTCGCCACCGTCGTCGGCATGGCCCTGCTGGAGATCGTCCTCCTCGCGGGCCCCGCCTTCGCCGTCGGGGCCCGGCGCTCCCGGCGGCAGCTCGGACTGCTCGCCGCCGCCGGCGGTGAACGCGCCAACGTCCGCGCGGTCGTCCTCGGCGGCGGCATCGTCCTCGGCGTCACCGGCGCCCTGACCGGCCTGGGCCTGGGCATCGGCCTGGTCGCCGCGCTGCGCACCCGGGCCGAGGACTACTCCGGCCAGCGCTTCGGCCACTTCGAGGTGCCGCCGCTCGACCTGCTCGGCATCCTCCTGGTCGGCCTCGCCACCGGGCTGCTGGCCGCCGTCGTACCCGCCGTCCAGGCCTCCCGCCAGGACGTCGTCGCCGCGCTCACCGGCCGCGACACCCTCAAGCCCCCCAGCCGCAGGCTCGCCGTCCTCGGCCTGCTGATGCTCGGCGGCGGCGCGGCCCTCGCCCTGTACGGCGCCACCAACGGCATCGGCAACAGCAGCTTCGCCGTCCTCGGCGGCTCGGCCCTCGCCGAACTCGGCATGGTCGTCCTGGTGCCCTACCTGGTCGGCCTGTTCGGCCGGCTCGGCCGCTGGCTCCCGCTCGGCCCCCGGCTCGCCCTGCGCGACTCGGTGCGCCACCGCGGCCGCACCGCGCCCGCCGTCGCCGCCGTGATGGCCGCCGTCGCCGGCTCCGTCGCGGTCAGCCTCTACATGGACAGCCTCGACGAGGAGTACCGGCGCGACTACGTCGCCTCCGGCCCGCCCGGAGCCGTCATGCTCGGCACCGGCTGGATGGACCCCGCCGACGTCAAACTGCTGCCGCAGATGCGCGAGGCCATCGAACACGGCATCCCCGACCTCGGCCCGCGCGCCGACGTCCAGCGCGTCCACCCCAAGGGCGACTGCTCCGAGGGCGGCTACTGCGGCTACATCGCCGTCGAGGTGCCCAAGGAGGACCGCTGCCCCGCCCTCCTCCCGGGCGTCGACCTCCCCTTCGCCGAGCGCGAGCGGATCCTGGAGACCGACGAGCGCTGCCACACCAACGATCGCCGCGGCGTCGCCTTCACCCCGCTGTCCGCCGGCGACGCCACCCTGCTGCGCAACCTCTACGGCGTCACCGACCAGAAGGCCGCCCAGGCCCTCGCCGACGGCAAGGCCGTGGTCTTCGACGCGCGCTACCTCAAGGACGGCAAGGTCGCCCTCGAATACACCCTCCCGGGCGCCGAGAGCACCGGCGGCTCCTCCGGGGACAAGCCCGTGCGCGGCGAAGTCGCCGTGGACGCCGTGCTCGCCGAGCCCACGCTGCGCTCCCCCGGCCAGGCCGTGGTCAGCCCGGCCACCGCCGCCCGGCTCGGCTTCACCACCACCCCGGCCGGATCGGTGTGGCTGCCCGCCGCGGCGCCCTCCGACAGCGCCCAGCAGCGGACCGACGGCGCGCTGGCCAAGCTCAGCGAGCACGACGTGCTGAAGGTCGAACGCGGCTACGAGTCCCAGGCCGACCTGGTCAGCCTCGGCCTGAACGTCTTCGCCGCCATCGTCGCCCTCGGCGCGGCCGGCATCGCCACCGGACTGGCCGCCGCCGACTCCCAGCGCGACCTGACCACCCTCGCGGCGGTCGGCGCCGAACCCCGCATCCGGCGCACGCTGTCCGGCTTCCAGTGCGGGGTGATCGCCGCCATGGGCGCCCTGCTCGGCGTGGTCTGCGGGGTCGTGCCGGGCATGGCACTGCGCAAGGTCGACGCCGCGGCGAGCAAGTACCCCGGCATGAGCGCCGACGAGCTCGCCAACAAGGCCACCCTGGTCTTCCCGTGGCCCACCGTTGCCGCCACCGTCGTGCTGCTGCCGCTGATCGCGGCCGCCCTCGCGGCACTGCTGACCCGCTCGCGGATCACCCTGCTGCGCCGTTCCGGCTGAGGCCGGAACCGTCTGCGCCACCCCCGTCCGCGGCACCGCCGCGGCGGGGGTGACGGAGGTTACAGCCCCGACGGCGCCCGGCAGCCGGACCGCCGGGGCGGGCACCCGTACGGGCGAACTACAGTCGTCGGTATGACGAGAACCCCGGACAGCGTCGTCCGCTCCTACATCGACCGGCACCAGGCCGCCTTCCTCGCCGACCTCTCCGAGTGGCTGGCCATCCCGTCGGTCTCCGCCGACCCGGACCGGGCCGGCGACGTGCGGCGCTCGGCCGAGTGGCTGGCCGCCAAGCTGAGCGCGACCGGCTTTCCGGTGGCCGAGGTGTGGGAGACCGACGGTCTGCCGGCGGTGTTCGCCGAGTGGCCCTCCGGGGACCCGTCCGCGCCGACCGTCCTGGTCTACGGGCACCACGACGTGCAGCCCGCGGCCCGGGAGGACGGCTGGGACACCGAGCCGTTCACCCCGACCGTGGTCGACGGCCGGCTGTTCGCGCGCGGCGCCGCCGACGACAAGGGCCAGGTGTTCTTCCACACCCTGGGCGTGCGCGCCCACCTGGCCGCCACCGGCCGCACCGCGCCGGCCGTCAACCTCAAGCTGCTGATCGAGGGCGAGGAGGAGTCCGGCTCGCCGAACTTCCCCGCGCTGATCCGGCGCGAGGCCGGGCGGCTGGCCGCCGACGTGGTCGTCATCTCCGACACCGGCATGTGGTCCGCGACCACGCCGACCGTCTGCACCGGCATGCGCGGCCTGGCCGACGCCCAGATCGACCTCTACGGGCCGGACACCGACATCCACTCCGGCTCCTTCGGCGGCGCCGTCCCCAACCCGGCCCAGGTCGCGGCCGAGCTGGCCGCCGCCCTGCACGACGCCGACCGCAGGGTCGCGGTCCCGGGCTTCTACGACGGGGTCGTCGAGCTGACCGAGCGCGAGCGCGAGCTCTTCGCCGAGCTGCCCTTCGACGAGGAGCAGTGGCTGAAGGTCGCCAAGTCGTACGGCACCCGCGGCGAGGCCGGCTACTCCACCCTGGAGCGGATCTGGGCCCGCCCGACCGCCGAGGTCAACGGCATCTGGGGCGGCTACACCGGCCCCGGCGGCAAGACCATCGTCCCCACCTCGGCGCACCTCAAGCTGTCCTTCCGGCTGGTCGCCGGCCAGGAGGTGGAGAAGGTCCGCGACGCGGTCCGGGCCTGGGTGGCCGAGCGGGTGCCCGAGGGCGTCCGGTACGAGCTGGTCTTCCCGGGCGCGACCCGGCCCTGCCTGACCCCGCTGGACCACCCGGCGCTCCAGTCCACCGTCCGCGCGATGGGACGGGCCTTCGAGCAGAAGATCCTCTTCACCCGCGAGGGCGGCTCCGGCCCCGCCGCCGACCTCCAGGACGCGCTGGGCGCGCCGGTGCTGTTCCTCGGCATCTCGGTGCCCTCGGACGGCTGGCACTCGGTCAACGAGAAGGTCGAACTGGACCTGCTGGCCAAGGGCGTGGAGACCGCCGCCTACCTCTGGGGCGACCTGGCCGAGAACTTCCGGCCGGGGGAATGACCCCCGCCGTGCGCACCATGGCAGCCAGATCACTCATCCGGATGATTCACCACGTGGGGATGGAACAGACGTGAGCACCGTGCCTGAGACCGAGCGCCCGCTGCACCTGGCACTGGCCCGGTCCGGGGTGGACCGGGCGGCCGAGCACCGTTTCGACGAGCCCTGGCTGGCCGCCGCCTGGAGCCACCCGAACACCCGGGTCCTGCCGATCGCCGGCGGCGAGGCCTTCGTGGTCGACACCGCGCAGGGCACCGAACTCGTGCTGCTGCCCTCCTTCGAGGCGCCGCAGAACGGCGACCGGTACTTCCTCGGCACCGACGAGGACGGCGTCTCGTACTTCGCGCTGGCCGGCGAGAGCCTGCCCGGGCGGCTGGACGGCGACGCCCGCCCGGCCGGGCTGCGCGAGGTCGGCGGGCTGCTGTCCGACCGGGACGCCGGGCTGCTGGTGCACGCCGTGGCGCTGGAGCACTGGCACCGGCTGCACAGCTTCTGCTCGCGCTGCGGGCACCCGACCGAGAAGGCCGGCGCCGGGCACGTGCGGCGCTGCACCTCCTGCGCGGCCGAGCACTACCCGCGCACCGACCCTGCGGTGATCATGGTGATCACCGACGAGCAGGACCGCTGCCTGCTCGGCCGCCAGGCGCTGTGGCCGGAGGGCCGCTGGTCGACGCTGGCCGGCTTCGTCGAGCCGGGGGAGTCGATCGAGCAGGCGGTGGCCCGCGAGGTGCAGGAGGAGGCGGGCGTGCGGGTCGGCGAGGTGCACTACGTCGCCAGCCAGCCGTGGCCGTTCCCGTCCAGCCTGATGCTCGGCTTCACGGGCCGGGCGCTGCCCGGCGGCACCGAGATCACCGTGGACGGCGAGGAGCTGGCCGAGGCGCGCTGGTTCTCCCGCGAGGAGCTGCGGGCCGGGATGGCGGCGGGCGAGATCCTGCCGCCGTCCGGCATCTCGATCGCCCGGCACCTGGTCGAGCTCTGGTACGGGGAGCCGCTGCCCTCGGCGGCGCGCTGGTAGTCCCGGGTGGCGGGGCCGGTGGCCCCGGAGGCGCGCTGGTAGTCCTGGAGGCGGACCGGTGGCCCCGAGGCAGGAAAAGGGGGGCGCGTGGCAAATTCCATGCGCCCCCCTTTTCCTCTCCAATACCTTCCCGAATTCACCACGACCAGCTGTTCGTATCCGGACGGGCCAGTTCTGCTACCAGGAGGGGCCGTTAAGGGCGCGAAGTCAACCCGCTCGGACGATATTGCCGGAAACGGCTGAAACCGGCTCACCCCGCTCGCTACATTCACGAGGGTGACAATCCCCCGGGGCACCGCCCAATCCCCCAAATACCAGCGCCTCGCCGCGGACCTGCGCCGCCGGATCGCCGAGGGCGAGTTCACCGCCGACGCCGCCCTGCCGGTCGAGAGCGAACTGGAGCGCCAGTACGGCGTCGCCCGCAACACCGTCCGGCTCGCCGTCGACGTCCTGGTCAACGAGGGCCGACTGGTCCGCCTCCAGGGCAAGGGCACGTACCTGCGCGAGCACCCCGTCCTGGACCACCGCGCCTACGGGCCCGGCCTGACCCCCGCCCCGCGCGACTGCCTCGCCACGCCCTCCGCCGTCTACCTCGGCGAAGCCGCCGAGGCCGGGCGGGAACTCGGCACCGACTTCGAGATGATGATCGTCCGGGCCCGGGTGGACATCGCCGAACGGCTCGGACTGCGCCCCGGCGAGGCCATCGTGGTCCGCCGCCAGCTGCGGCTGCTCGACCGCGAGCCGTACTCCATCGAGGAGAGCCACTACCGGGCCGGCCTCGCCGCCGGCACCCCGCTGATGGAGCCCGACCCGGTCGAGGGCGGCGACGAGGCGGTGCTCGCCACCCTCGGGCGCACCGAGATCGGCGCGGTGGACCACCTGGTCGCGCGGATGCCGGGCCCCGAGGAGGCCCAGTGGTTCCAGGGCGGGCCCGGCGTCCCGCTGATGGTGCAGACCCGCGTCACCTACGACCGGCGCGGGCCCGTACGGGTCATCGAGACCCGCTACTCGGCCGACCGCAGCCGGCTCGTCTACGGCGTCGGCGACCTCGGCGCGCGCACCACCCTGCCCGCGCCCGCCACGCCCGTCGACCCGGCCCGGGCCGACGCGCCGTGACGCGCGCCGGCCCCGGCGGCCCGGGCCCGGCGGGGACGGGCAGGTGCCCGCGCCCCGCGGGCCCGGGTCCTACGGGCTCAGCCCGGTTCGGCGCGGGCCCGATCGACCCGGGGCTGTTCGACCCGGGGCTGTTCGGCTCGGGTCCTGCGGGCCCGGCCCTGACCGGCTCAGGCCGCCAGGGCCTTCTTGACCTGCAGCAGGCTCGGGTTCGTCATCACGACCTGCTCGCCCCCGCCGGCCGGCGTCACCAGCACCGTCGGAACGGTCTGGTTGCCGTTGTTCACCGACTCGACGAAGGACGCCGACGCCGGGTCCTCCTCGATGTTGATCTCGGTGTAGCCGATGCCTTCACGGTCCAGCTGGCTCTTGAGCCGGTTGCAGTACCCACACCAGGTCGTGCTGTACATCGTCACGCTGCCGGACATCGAGGGGGCTCCTTCGGAAGAGGGGTGCGTACGGTCTCCGGAGGGAACGTCCACCGGGCGGCGGGCATTCCGGCCCGCCGTCGACCGTCGTGCGGAGCGATCATCCTGCGATCGGACCGGGCCTGTGGACAACTCCGTCCGCGTTGTCCCACCGGGCTGAGAGGATGGAACGCATGCAGGAAGACCTCTTGAGCGGCAGCCCGTACGACGGCCCCCAGGGCTCCCCCTGGGCCGACCCCGGCGCCGCCACGGGCCCGGACGCCGTGCTCGCCGGGCTCGACCCCGAGCAGCGCGCCGTCGCCACCGCCCTGCAGGGCCCCGTCTGCGTCCTGGCCGGCGCCGGCACCGGCAAGACCCGCGCCATCACCCACCGGATCGCCTACGGCGTGCGCAGCGGCGTCTACCACCCCCAACAGGTCCTCGCCGTCACCTTCACCGCCCGCGCCGCCGGCGAGATGCGCGGCCGGCTGCGCCAGCTCGGCGCCGACGGCGTCCAGGCCCGCACCTTCCACGCCGCCGCCCTGCGCCAGCTCCAGTACTTCTGGCCCCGCGCCGTCGGCGGCCCCGTCCCCCAGCTCCTCGAACGCAAGGTCCAACTCGTCGCCGAGGCGGCCGGCCGCTGCGGCCTGCGCGTCCAGCGCACCGAACTGCGCGACCTCACCGCCGAGATCGAATGGGCCAAGGTCACCCAGATCGCCCCCGAGGACTACCCCGTCGCCGTCGCCAAGTCCGGCCGGGAGGCCCCCCGCGACCCGGCCGAGACCGCCCAGGTCTACCGCGTCTACGAGGAGGCCAAGAGCCGCCGCGGCAGCATCGACTTCGAGGACGTCCTGCTGCTCACCGCCGCCATCCTGGAGGACCGCCCGGACATCGCCGACCAGGTCCGCTCCCAGTACCGGCACTTCACCGTCGACGAGTACCAGGACGTCTCCCCGCTCCAGCAGCGCCTGCTCGACCAGTGGACCGGCCCCGACGGCGGCGCCAGCCTCTGCGTCGTCGGCGACGCCAGCCAGACCATCTACTCCTTCACCGGCGCCACCCCCGACTACCTGCTCAACTTCCGCAACCGGCACCCCGGGGCGACGGTGGTCAAGCTGGTCCGCGACTACCGCTCCACCCCCCAGGTCGTCCACCTCGCCAACGGACTGCTCGCCCAGGCCCGCGGCGAGGCCGCCCGGCACCGCCTGGAACTCGTCTCCCAGCGCGAGGCCGGCCCCGACCCCGTCTACACCGAGTACGAGGACGAGCCCACCGAGGCCGAGACCACCGGCCGCCGGATCAAGGAACTGCTCGCCGCCGGGGTGCGCGCCAGCGAGATCGCCGTGCTGTTCCGCACCAACGGCCAGTCCGAGGTCTACGAACAGGCCCTCGCCGACCTCGGCGTCCCCTACCAGCTCAAGGGCGCGGAACGGTTCTTCGAACGCCCCGAGGTCCGCGACGCCGGCGTACTGCTGCGCGGCGCCGCCCGGGCCGCCTCCGACCCGCTCACCGACGGCGCCCCCGACCTGGCCGGCCAGGTCCGCGCCGTGCTGGCCACCCGCGGCTTCACCGCCGAACCCCCGGCCGGCTCCGGCGCCGTCCGGGACCGCTGGGAGTCGCTCGCCGCCCTCGTCCGGCTGGCCGAGGAGTTCGAACGTACCCGCACCGAGGCCGGCCAGGCCACCGACCTCGCGGCCTACGTCGCCGAACTGGACGCCCGCGCCGCCGCCCAGCACGCCCCCGCCGTCGAAGGCGTCACGCTCGCCTCGCTGCACGCCGCCAAGGGCCTCGAATGGGACGCCGTCTTCCTGGTCGGCCTCACCGAGGGCACCCTGCCGATCATCTACGCCAAGACCGACGAACAGGTCGAGGAGGAGCGCCGCCTCCTCTACGTCGGGGTCACCCGCGCCCGCAAGCACCTCACCCTCTCCTGGGCGCTCTCCCGCTCCCCGGGCGGCCGGGCCAGCCGCAAGCCCAGCCGCTTCCTGGACGGGCTGCGCCCCGGCTCCGCCGCCCCGGGCGCGCGCACCGGCGCACGCGGCGGGCGAGGGGGCGTCGAGCCCGGCGAACGCTCCGCCGCGCGGCGGGTCCGCGGACCGGTCAAGTGCCGGGTCTGCGACAAGGTGCTCACCGAGGCCGTCGAACGCAAGCTGCGCCGCTGCGAGAGCTGCCCGTCCACGATGGACGAGGGGCTGTACGAGCGGCTGCGCGAGTGGCGGGCCCGGCAGGCGAAGAAGCAGGGCGCGCCGGCCTACGTGGTGTTCACCGACGCCACGCTGATGGCGATCGCCGAGGACGTGCCCGCCGGGCGCGGTGAGCTGGCCGCCATCTCCGGGGTCGGGGCCATGAAGCTGGACAAGTACGGGGCGGCCGTGCTCTCGTTGTGTGCGGGGGAGGAGCCCGAGGAGGATCCGGACGACGTCGAGGACGGCGGTCCGGTCGATCCGGCGTGAGCCGGTCCGGGCACGGTCCAGGGGGCCGCTTTCGAAGGCTGCGCAACCCGATGTGTGACGTGCCGAAGAACTCGCGTGAAAAATAGTTTGCGCCGCGTACCGGGAGCGCAATAGCCTGCCGGAGCGGTCAAGGGGACGCGGTCGCACGGGGTGAAACCTGTGCCCACGCCCCTCGCCCGAGAGCTTCACCGAGACAGACATCCGAACATTCGGAGCCAGGGAGACCAGGCTCCGCGAGACGCCGAGAGGAGGCGAAGACAGTGGGAAACATCATGATCACCAAAATGACTGGCCAGACCGTTGTCGCTGCCTCCCTGCGTGCCGCCCGTCTGCGGGCGCTCGCCGAGCTCGGTGGAACCGGTCTGGGTCTCGACACCACCGGTGTCTCCGTCGCCCCCGTTGTCAGTGGTCTTGGACACACTGATCTGTGCTTCACGGGCAGCAGGAGCGTCGACGGCACCTTTGTCGAGACCGGTCTGTCCCGTGACTGGGCGTCGTTCGGCACGTCGTGCTCCCCGCGCGATGAGCGACCGATCCAGGCACCGAAGGCGGCCGTAGCCGCCGCCACGCATGGCGGCTATGCGCAGGTCATCGGTGCCGAAAACGCCCAGAAGCAGAACGAGCAGCAGATCAACCAGGCCAAGGCCGCCTTCATCGGCGCCATGGCCATCCGGATGCAGGCCTTCCGCGGCCCTGAACCCTGGAGAGAACGAACCTGAGCCAGCCTCAGGTCGGCACCTCCAGGGCCGCGGAACCCGTCACACCGGGATCCGCGGCCCTTCTGTTTTGTCCGGTACGCAAGACCACCCAGGCCCTCCGGGGCCTCCGGCCCAGCACCACCAGTCCCCTGGGCCGGAACCACTGAGAAAAGACGAGGAAGACGCCCACAGTGTCCACGGTCATCACACCGCCCACCCCGTCCGTACCGCCGACAAGCCAGATCACCAAGGCCGACCAGGCCGACCCCCCGGAGGTTCCTTCCATGCAGCTCAGCTCGATCGAGCAGGCCGAGTCCCTCGGTCTCCCCATCCCCTGCCGCGCCTTCGACCCCGAGGTCTTCTTCGCCGAGACGCCGGCCGACGTCGAGTACGCGAAGTCCCTCTGCGGCACCTGCCCGGTGAAGGACGCCTGTCTGGCCGGCGCCCTGGAGCGGCGTGAGCCGTGGGGCGTCTGGGGTGGCGAGCTGTTCGTCCAGGGCGTCGTGGTGGCCCGCAAGCGTCCCCGTGGCCGTCCGCGCAAGACCGAGGTCATGGCGTGAACCCCGCCGACGAGCCCAGGGCCGTCCGCAGGGGAGAGCAGCCCCCGCTGGACAGCGCCCTCCGCCGATCCGTGCGGATCGCCGCCGCCAAGGCCGACGCCGCAGCCCGCATCCCGTTCCCGAGCAAGCACCACGAGCAGGACCACGACATGAACCCCGCCGCCGTCGATCCCACCGCCCGCGCCGAGCAGGCCACCGAACTCCAGACCCAGAACAGGATCCTCGAGATGCAACTCCTCCACGAATCCCTGGCCCGTGCCCATATGCAAGACAGGCTGCACGAGGCCGAGAACCAACGGCTCGTCACCCGCGTCATCCGGGCCCGCAGGCTCAGGCAGCGGGCCGAGCGGGCCTCGATGCGGGCCCGCAAGGCGCTCGCCGTCGCGCTGATGTAGGGCGCCCCCGTGGGCCCGTCCTTCGCGGGCCCTCGCCGGACTCCGGTCCACCCCCGTCGTGCCGCAGGCCGCTCCCCTTGGTGGGGGAGCGGCCTGCGGCCGTCGTCGCGGCGCCGGGGGTCAGTCCTTGCGGACCCGGGCGGGCTCGTCGGCCCCGGTGGACTTCGCCGGCCGGTGGTCGGCGAACTCCGGCAGCCACTCCAGCATCTCCGCGCGGAACGGCGCCTTGGCACCCAGCTGGCAGAGCACTCCGATGGTGCTCAGCGTCACCCGGTGGATCAGCAGGTACGCCGGGGGCAGGTTCAGCTGCTTGCCCAGGTTGTAGGCGGGCGAGCGCGGGTCGGCGATCCGGGCCGCCTGGGCGCGCATCCAGGTCCGGGTGAAGTGGAAGTTCTCCACCGCGGCCGGCTCGATGATCGGCAGCAGGTAGTCCAGCACCGCGTCCGGGTCCAGCCGGACCGAGGGCTTCACGAAGCCCTCCTCGCGCAGCATCCGGAGCACGCCCGCCGCGTCCCCGGCCAGCGCCATCCGCAGCGAGGCCCCGATCGGCGCGGGCAGCCCGCCGGGCAGCCGGTCCACGGTGCCGAAGTCCAGCACGCCCAGCCGCCAGCCCGACACCGGGCCGTCGTCCTTCAGCAGCCGGAAGTTGCCCGGGTGCGGGTCGGCGTGCAGCAGACCGGTCCGGGACGGGCCGGCGAACAGGAAGCGGGCCAGCAGCTGCCCGGCGCGGTCGCGCTCCTCCTGGGTGCCGCCCGCGATCACCTCGGCCAGCGGGGTGCCGGCCATCCACTCGGTGACCAGCACCTGGTCCGCCTGGGCCACCACGCCCGGCACCACGATGTCCGGGTCGTCCGTGAACTCCTCGGCGTGCCGGCGCTGGGCCTGTGCCTCCAGCTCGTAGTCCAGTTCCTCGGAGACGCGCTCGCGCAGCTCGGCGATCAGCGGCTTGATGTCCAGCCCCGGGATCAGCGGGCCCAGCAGCCAGGCCACCCGGCTCAGCTGCGAGAGGTCCGCGAGCAGCGCGTCGCCCGCGCCCGGGTACTGCACCTTGACGGCGACCGTGCGGCCGTCGTGCCAGACCGCCCTGTGCACCTGGCCGATCGAGGCGGCGGCCGCGGGCCGGTCGTCGAACTCCCGGAACAGCTCGCGCCAGTCGTCACCGAGCCGCTGGGCGAGCGCGGTGTGCACCTTGGCGGCCGGCATCGGGGGAGCGGCGTCCTGGAGCTTGGTGAGCGCCGCCCGGTACGGCCCGGCGACCTCCTCGGGCAGCGCGGCCTCGAAGACGGACAGCACCTGCCCGAACTTCATGGCCCCGCCCTTGAGTTCACCGAGGACCTTGAACAGCTGGTCGGCGGTGGCCTGTTGGAGCTCGGCGGTGACCACCTCGGCGGAGCGGCCGCCGATCCGCCTGCCCAGGCCGAGCGTGGCGCGGCCGGCTATCCCCAGCGGCAGGGCGGCGAGCCGTGCCGTGCGGGTCACTGCCTTGCGCGGAAGATCGCTCACCCCGGGCCTCCATTCCCATGGCCCCCCGGTGCCGGGCGGCCGACCATCTCTACGCCATTGTGCCCGCTCCCCGCTACGTGCCCGCCGGAATTCCGCGGGGCGGGGCGGGAGCGGCCTCCCTTTGCGGGGAGTTGGGGGGCTTGGTCCGGGTGGGGCGGGGGTGGGTGCTGGGGGTTGTGCGCAGGAAGTCGGCTCGGCCGACTTCCTGCGCGGAGGAGAGTTGTGACGTTGCTTGCTTCCCGGGGCCCCCTCCCCCCTCCCCCCCACCCGCCCGCCCTCACCACCCACCACCCGCCGCACCCGCCGCCCACCCACCGCCCTGCCCACCCACCCACCCACCCGGCTCGTGCCCCGAGTGGTGGGTTCCCCGTTCCCGTGTGCAGGCCCGCGCCCTGCCCGGGGCAGGGCGCGGGCCTCGGAAGGCCTCTCGTGCCCGCCCCCGTGGGGCGTCGACCCCGGTCCGGGGTTGGTCGGGACCGCGGGCTCACCTGGCCGTCGGCTCGTCCGGCCGGGTGGGTGCCCGCGGTGCCGTGGGGAGGCCGGTGGCTGCCGAGCCGTGCAGCCGCCGGGCCTGCTCCCGTCAGTTCGGTCCTGCTCCTCCTACTCCTCCGTCCCCGCTCCTCACGCCGGCGGCAGCGGCTGCCACAGGCAGCCGCAGTCCGGATGCCCGCGCAGCCGCAGGCGCCGTGGCATGCCGTCCCCGGCCGAGACCTCGCACCAGCCGTCCACGCTCGGTGGCCGACCGCCGTCCAGGAACACCTGGACGTGCAGTGCCGCCAAGCCGGCGACCGCCGTCGCCAGCGCCGTGTCGCACGCCGGGGTACGGGCCCGGCCGGGGCCTGCGTCGGCCAGCTGGGCCAGCACCCGTGGCCAGGCGGCGTCCTCGTCCTCCCGCCGCAGCACCAGGCAGTGCCCACAGGCCGACATCCCCGGGATCACCAGCGGCCCGATGATGCCGAACTCCTCGACCACGCCCACGTAGAGGTGCGGCACCCCGGCCCGCAGCAGCAGCCGGGCCTCGTACGTCCCGCCCGCGAAGGCGGCGCTGCCGTCCCGGGGCGCGAGGACCACGAAGTCCGGTGGCGGGTCCCCGGGCCGGCGCCGGGGCACCGGAGCCGGAGGCCGGCCGGCGGCGCGCTGCACCGCCTCCCGGGCCGCCGTCGAGCGCAGCCGTCCGACGTCCCCGGGCGTCAGCCCGGCCGGGGAGCAGTCGCCGGGCTTCACCCGGCCGCCGTCCGCGACCGTGACCGTCCCGGTGCCGCCGGCGGCGAGCACCGCCGCCACGGCGGCGCCGACCCGGCCCGCGCCGCGCACCTCGATCCGGGTGTCGGCCCGGCGGCCCAGGACGGCCGGTGCGGCGCCCGGCCCGGAGTGGACCAGGGAGAGCGAGGCGAGGTCCGGTTCGAGGACGGCCCGCTGCTGCGAGGGGAAGCGGGCCAGTGCCCGGGCGCCGGCCTCGGCGTCGTCCAGCAGGCCGGTCTCCTCCAGCCCGGTGAGCAGGGCGTCGGCCGGTTCGCGGCCGAGCCCGATGCGTTCGCCCTCGTCGAGGAGCTCCGGTCGGTCGCGCGTCCCGTCGAGCAGCGCGAGGAAGTCGCAGAGGGTCTTGTCGGCGTTGCCGAGCACCCCGGCGAACCGGGTGACGGTGCCGAACTGCAGGGTTTCCGAGTCCCGCCAGCTGCGGGACAGCGCGGGCTTGAGGGCGAGGCGCACGACGATCTCCCTTCCGATCGTTTCCGGACGGCTGACCGCAGCTTGCCCCATCGCGGCGGTGTCGTGCGGAAAGTTATCCACAGGGACGTGCATATGATCACGCCATCCGTTCGCACGCCCTGTGGATAACCGGCCATCCTCCCCGGCGTCGGTTTCCGGACACCCGCCGTCGACTTTTCGTTCCCGATCACTCCATGAAAGATTCCGGCCATGGCAGCGGACTTCTGTCCGTGGTACGGGGTAACGTCGTGTGCCATGGCAGCCGAGCGGGACTCCCATCCACCGGCGTCGCGTCGGCGTGCCCGTGCCGCGTCCGGGTCGCAGGTCGCGGCGCCGAACACGCGCGGGCGCCCGGACCAGCGGCAGCAGCCGAGGCCGGCCCCGCCGCCGCCCACCGGCGCCGTGCCCCCCGAGGCGCACGACCGCGGCCGGGTCGAGGTGCGGCGCAGCGCCCGCCGCAGCCGTACCGTCTCCGCCTACCGCGAGGGCGATCGCACCGTCGTGCTGATTCCGGCCCGGATGTCGCACGCCGAGGAGCAGCGCTGGGTCGCGCAGATGCTGGAGAAGCTCGCCGCCCAGGAGTCCCGGCGGATCCCCGGTGACGAGGCCCTGATGGCCCGGGCCCGCGAGCTGTCGGCGGCGTACCTGGATGACCGCGCCCGGCCCAGCCTGGTCCGCTGGGTCACCAACCAGAATTCCCGCTGGGGCTCCTGCACCCCCAGCGAGGGGACGATCCGCCTCTCCCACCGTCTCCAGGGCATGCCCGAGTACGTGCTGGACTACGTGCTGCTGCACGAGCTGGCGCACCTGCTGGTGCCGGACCACGGTCCGGCGTTCTGGGCCTTGCTGGAGGCCTACCCGCGGACCGAGCGGGCCCGCGGCTACCTGGAGGGCGTGGTCTCCGCCGCCCGGTTGCCGCACATCCCCGGCGCGCGGAACGCGGCCCCGAGTCCGACCGGGCCGGATCCGGCGGCCTCCTGCGGCTGAGGCCGCGGCGGGTTCAGGTCCGGGGCCGGAGCGGTGTGAGCCGCAGGCCGGTCGGTTCGACCGGAGGAACGACGGAAGGGGGCGCGGACCGACAAGGTCCGCGCCCCCTTCCGCTGTCGCACCTCAGCTGGTCAGCTGCCGTGCCCGCGCCACCAGGTCGCGCACCGAGTGGTCGGTGAGCTCCGGCAGCCGGTCGTAGTCGAACCAGCGCAGGTCCAGCGACTCCTCGCTGATCAGCGCCTGCGCGCCGACCGGGGCCAGCGCGATGTACTGGACGTCCAGGTGGGTGTTCTCCGGCCGGTCCTTGCCGGTGCAGCGGACCAGGTGCCGGTCCAGCTTGGCCGGCACCGGGGCGCCGCCGCTCTCCAGCAGCACCAGGTCGGGGATGCCGGACTCCTCGACGGCCTCGCGCAGCGCGGCCGAGGCGAGGTCGCGGTCGCCGGGCTCGCAGTGCCCGCCCATCTGGAGCCACATGCCGACCTTGGGGTGCAGGGTGAGCAGCACCCGCCCGGCGGCCGCGTCGACGACCGCCGCGCTCGCCGTGATGTGCGCGGGCAGGCAGGAGCGGTAGAGGCCCTCCGGCTGCGCGGCGAGGTGCTCCAGGTAGTCGAGCCGCAGCCGCTCCTGGTCCTGGTCGGCGGGCCGCCACCCGGTCAGCGTGCGGACGGCGTCCGCGTGCAGGCCGACGGCGGGGGTTCCGGTGCCGGGGGCCCCGGTGGCGGTCGTCTCGGTGGCCGTCATGCGGTGGGCTCGCCCTTTCCGTCGGTGCCGTCCTCGTCGCCCTTCGGCTGCTCGTCCTTCTTGGTGAGGTCGGGCTTGCCGGCCGCGGCCTCGCCGAGCAGCTTGTCGAAGGCGTCGAAGTCGATGCCGCCCTCCAGGTCGTCGGCGGAGCCCCGGTGCACGAAGGCGTCCGGGTCGTCCAGGTCGGCGGCGGTGGGCAGCATGTCCGGGTGCTCCCAGAGCGCGTCGCGGCCCTCGATGCCGCGGGCGTCGGCGAGCAGCGCCCAGAGCCGGGAGGCGTCGCGCAGCCGGCGCGGGCGCAGTTCCAGGCCGACGAGGGTGGCGAAGGTCTGCTCGGCGGGCCCGCCGGCCGCGCGGCGGCGGCGGACGGTCTCGCGCAGCGCGCCGGCCTGCGGCAGGTGCGGTGCGGCGGCGGCGTGCACGACGGCGTCGACCCAGCCCTCGACCAGGGCGAGGGCGGTCTCCAGGCGGGCGAGCGCGGCCTTCTGCTCGGGGGTGTCCTCGGGCTGGAGCAGGCCGCCGGCCAGCGCCTCCTGGAGGGCCTCCGGGTTGGTCGGGTCGAGTTGGCCGACCAGTTCCTCCATCCGGGAGGTGTCGACCTTGATGCCGCGGGCGTAGGCCTCGACGGCGCCCAGCAGGTGGGCCCGCAGCCACGGCACGTGGGCGAAGAGCCGCTGGTGGGCGGCCTCGCGCAGGGCGAGGTAGAGGCGGACCTCGTCGGCGGGCACGTTCAGGCCCTCGCCGAACTCGGCGACGTTCTGCGGCAGCAGCGCGGCCTTGCCGGCCGGGGCGAGCGGCAGGCCGACGTCGGCGGAGCCGACCACCTCGCCGGCGAGCGCGCCGAGCGCCTGGCCGATCTGGGTGCCGAACATGGCGCCGCCCATCGAGCGCATCACGCCCATCAGCGGGCCGGCCATGGCCTGCATCTCCTCGGGCAGGACGCCGCCCATGGCGTTGCCGACCCGCTCGGCGACCGGGTCCACCAGGTCCTTCCAGACCGGGAGGGTGGCCTCGATCCACTCGGCGCGGCTCCAGGCGACGGCGGTGCCGGCGCCGGAGGGGAACTCGGTGGAGCCGTCGAGCCACAGGTCGGCCAGGCGGACGGCCTCGACGACGGCGGAGCGCTCGGCCGCGCTGACCGAGCGGTCCTTGCTCTTGCCCTCGGCGGGCTCGGCGACCACGGTCTGGCGGGCGATGTTGGTGGCGAGGTCCCAGTTCACCGGGCCGCCCTCGAACGAGAGCATCTGGCCGAGCTGCTGGAAGGCGGCGCCGAGGTCGCCCGGGTTCATGCCGCCGAACATCGCCGCGAAGGGGTTGTCGGCGCCGGGGCCGCCCGGGGCGCCGGGCATCCCGAACATCGCGCCGAAGGGGTTGCCGCCGCCGAAGCCGAACGGCTGCGGACCGCTGCCGGACTGCTCCTGGTCCTTCTTCTTCTGCGCGTCGTCGGGCTTGGCCTTGCCGTCCTCGGGCTCCTCGGGAGGAACGCCGAATCCGAAGGGAAGGTCGCTCACGGGGTCCTCGATCCGGTCGGCCGTCATGCGGGTGTGGCGGAAAAGTCTGCGCCCGGGGCGGCGGCGGAGTGGGGGACTCGGGGACGGCTCCCGTGCGGCAGGCCCGCGCCGGGTGCACCGCCGGGCCTTCGCCTCGGGCAGGATGGACGTACGTGACACACGTCCGTACGCACATAAAGCTAACCGTGGAGGATGGCCGGTGAGTTCCCCGCCCTCGGACGTTCGCTCTGGGCTGACCGGAGGAGAGGACGCGCCGGACACCACGGCGCCGCCGTCTCCAGCCTACGGCGGACGGCCGCTGACCGTGGCGGTCACCGGCGCCGCGGGTGTCCTCGGCGAGCGGGTGGCCGCCCGGCTGGTGGCGTCCCCGCACGTGCGCAGGGTCCTCGCGGTGGACGACCGGCGCGGCGACGTGCCGGGTGTCCAGTGGCGGGTGCTCGACGTGCGCGACCCGGCGGTGGCCGAGCGGCTGGCCGGGGTCGACGTGGTGGTGCACCTGGCGATGGACTTCGGCATGGAGTCCGACGCCCGGGCCCGCAGCGCCTACAACGTGCGCGGCGCCCAGACGGTGCTGACCGCGGCCGCGGCCGCCGGGGTGCACCGGGTGGTGCTGTGCACCTCGGCGATGGTCTACGGCGCGCTGGCCGACAACGAGGTGCCGCTGGCGGAGGACTCCGAGCTGCGGGCCACCGAGGAGGCCTCGCTGGTCGGGGACCTGCTGGAGATCGAGCGGCTGGCCCGCCGGGCGCCGCGCGCCCACCCGGGCCTCCAGGTGACGGTGCTGCGCCCGGCCGTGGTGGTGGGCCCCGGCGTGGACACCGTGCTGACCAGGCACTTCGAGGCGCCCCGGCTGCTGGTGGTGGCCGGTTCCCGGCCGTGCTGGCAGTTCTGCCACGTGGACGACCTGGCGGCGGCGCTGGAGTACGCGGCGCTGGGCCTGGTCGAGGGCGAGGTGACGGTCGGCTGCGACGGCTGGCTGGAGCAGGAGGACGTCGAGCGGCTGTCCGGGATCCGGCGGATGGAGCTGCCGGCCTCGCTGGCGCTGGGCACGGCGGCGCGGCTGCACCGGCTGGGCCTGACCCCGGCCCCGGCCGGCGACCTCGCGTACACGATGTACCCGTGGGTGGTGTCCGGCAGCCGGCTGCACGAGGCGGGCTGGCGCCCGGCGCACACCAACGAGCGGGTGCTGGCCGAGCTGCTGGAGCAGGTGTCGGGCAAGCACGCGGTGGCCGGGCGGCGGCTGGGCGGCAAGGAGGCGGCGACCAGCCTGGGGGCGGCCGGGGCGACGGTGGCGCTGGTCGGTACGGCGGCGCTGGTGCGCCGGGCCCGAAAGCGGCGGAGGTTCTGACCGGCCGCGCGAGCCGGTCGACCGACGCCGTTTCTCACGATGCGAAATCTCCCCGTCGTGATGCGGAAGGCTCTTGCCGTGGACCGTCCCGGATGGGCAATCATGGGGTCATGTCCGAGAACCACGACCCCATCCGGCTGCTCGCCGTCCGCGACACCCCGCTCTCGCTGGACGAGGTGTACGAGGCGGTCGGCGACGACGCGGCCGGCGGCACCACCGTCTTCGTCGGGACGGTCCGGGACCACGACGGCGGCAAGTCGGTCTCCGTGCTGGAGTACAGCTGCCACCCCACCGCCGAGCGGGAGATGCGCCGGATCGCCGAGAAGGTGGCCGCGGACTTCCCGGTCCGGGCGCTCGCCGCGGTCCACCGGGTGGGCCGGCTGGGGATCGGTGACAAGGCCGTGATCGTCGCCGTCTCCTGCGACCACCGCGGCGAGGCCTTCGCGGCCGCCCGTCGGCTGATCGACGACCTCAAGCACGAGGTGCCGATCTGGAAGCACCAGGTCTTCGCCGACGGCGAGGAGGAGTGGGTCGGGGCCGGCGGCTGCTGAGACCGGTCGCGGTGCGCCGGAACCGGGAGGCACGACTCGCGCGTCCGTCGGGGCAGGCGCGCCGGGCCGTCACTCCAACGGGTCCGCGGCGGCGCTGCGAATACTCCCTGGAAGTGAGCCGATCGGCCGTCCCGTAACCCGGACGGCGCCGGCCGCGTTGTCCGCCGGAGTGGTTAATCTGCTCATAGACACGACGAGCTGGGAGTACTGGTATGGGTGCGCTGGCCTGGCTGATCATTCCGGGTGTCGCCGGCATCGCCGCCGGCCTCTGGGCGGTGTGGGCCCAGCGGGAGCCGCGGGCCACCGGGGATCCGGCCTCACTCGCCGAGCACCGGCGCTTCATGGCCGCCATGGAGCGCACCACCGCGGGCACCGCCGCCCCCGGTGAGGGCTCCGGCAGGTAGCCCGGCGGGCGCCCGTCGAGGCGGGTCCCGTACTGTCGAGGCATGCCACGCCGCTCCGCGACGATGCTCGCTGCCACCCTGCTGCTCATAGCGCTGCTCTGCGTCTCGGTGCTGATGAAGGTGCCGTACACGGAGATGAGCCCGGGGCCGACGTACAACACGCTCGGCAGCCAGGGCGGCAAGCCGGTGATCAGCATCAGCGGGCACGAGTCGTACCCGACGAGCGGTCACCTCAACATGACCACCGTCCAGGTCACCGGGGCCAAGTACGAGCCCAGCCTGGTCAACGCGGTGGTCGGCTGGCTGCGGGACGACGTGCTGGTGGTGCCGCACGACAACGTCTACCCCAAGGGGCAGTCGGACGCGGAGGCCAAGAAGCAGAACGCCGAGGAGTTCGCCTCCTCCGAGGACAGCGCCCGCACCGCGGCGCTCAAGCAGCTGGGCATCCCGGTCGGCAGCGAGCTGATCGTGAAGTCGGTCACCGCGGGCGCCCCGGCCGAGGGCCGGCTGCACGCGGGCGACCAGATCGTGGCCGTGGACGGCGTGCCGGCCGGCTCGGTCGAGCAGGTGGTCGCGGCCGTCACCAAGCACAAGCCGGGCGAGTCGGCGGTCTTCACCGTCGTGCCGCGGGTCAAGGACGCGAACGGCGCCGCCGCGGCGGGCGGGAGGACCGACGTCGCCGTCCCGACCGTACGGGCCAAGGACCTCGACCCCAAGGCCCCGGCCGAGCGGGCCGAGCTCGCGGTGGTGGGCATCGGCACCGGGATCCGGCACACCTACCCGTTCCAGATCGACATCGGCCTGCAGGACGTCGGCGGCCCGAGCGCCGGCCTGATGTTCTCGCTCGGCATCATCGACAAGCTCACCCCGGGCGGCGACCTCACCGGCGGCAAGTTCGTGGCCGGCACCGGGACCATCGACGACGACGGCAAGGTCGGCCCGATCGGCGGCATCTCGATGAAGCTGATCGCCGCCCGGGACGCCGGGGCCGAGTACTTCTTCACCCCGTCCTCGAACTGCGCCGAGGCGGGCAAGAACGTCCCGTCCGGGCTGACCCTGATCAGGACGGACACGCTGGACGGCGCGCTGAAGTCGCTGGAGCAGATCCGCTCCGGGCAGACCTCCGCGCTGCCGTCCTGCGCGGCCAAGTAGCGGCCGAGTAGCGGCCGCCAGCGGCCGGGTGGCGGCGAAGCAGCCGCCGGACAGCAGCCGCCGGACAGCGGCCGCCGGCCGCCGCCGGCAGCTGCCGGGGAAGGCGTCAGGCGAAGGTCGCCAGCAGCGCGTCGGTCAGGCCGGGCACCAGGTCGGGGCCGGTCAGCACCTCGCGGGCGACGTCCTTGGAACGCAGCCGCAGGGCGATCTCCTTCTTGCCGTCGCGGAGCACCGCGGCGGTGATCCGCACCTCCTCGCGCTTGGGGTGGTTGGCCACCCACTCGGCGAGCTGGGCGTCGCTGGCACCGCGCGGGCGGGACTGCTCGGCGCCCGGGGGCAGCATCAGGCGCTCGACGACCAGGGCGCAGCCGGCCACGGAGTCGGGCCAGGCGATGGTGCCGAGGAACTTGTCGAGCTCCATGCCGGCCGGCAGCTCGTCCTGCTCGATCGGGGTCAGGCCGGCCTGGTCGTCCTCGGCGAGGCCGAGCTGCTTGGCGATCTTCGGGTTGGCCTTGCGCAGGGCGGCGCTGTCCACCAGGGCGAACAGCCGGGCCGGGAGGTCCCAGCCGAGGGTGGCGGCGTACTCGTCGATCTCCAGCGCGGCCCGGGTCAGCGGGGTGGCGGCCGGGAGCTTGGAGACGTCGTCGGGGGAGTTGTTCAGATCAGACGCGTCGGACATGCCTCAATCCTCACACGCCGGGCGGGCCGCGCTCGCCGGGCGGTGCGCCAGGAGGGCGGTCGGCAGTGCGGTCGGCAGCGTGGTCGGGGGGACGGCGGGGAGGCGGGTCGGGAGGCGGTCGGGGTGGCCGCAGGGGCCGGGGCGGCGACGGCCGGCCGCGGTCGGATGTCGTAACCGTCTGCTAACGGTGGGAACTCGGCCAAAGCCTGGTTAAGTTTCTCTGACGACCGGACCCATTCAGACGACACAGCCGAGGTGCCACCGTGGTCTTCCAGATGCCCGAACGCTCAGGGCCGGGTTTCCGGCGCAGGGTAGGCCCGCCCTCCCGGCGGGCGCGGGTGGCCCTGCTGACCCTGGGCGTGCTCGCGGTGCTGTTCCTGCTGTTCGTCATGTTCGCGGGCTTCTGGACGGACTGGCTGTGGTTCAGGTCGGTCCACTTCTCCTCGGTGTTCACCACCCAGCTGTGGACGAAGACCGGCCTGTTCGCGGTGTTCGGCGTGCTGATGGCGGTGATCGTCGGCCTCAACATCTGGCTGGCGCACCGGCTGCGGCCGCCGCTGTCGGCGATGTCGGTGGAGCAGCAGAGCCTCGACCGCTACCGGGCCGGGCTGGCGCCGTTCAAGCGCTGGGCGCTGATCGGGATCTCGCTGGTGATCGGCCTGGTGGCCGGCGCCGCGGCCTCCGGGCAGTGGCGGACCTGGCTGATGTGGACGAACTCGACCTCCTTCGGTGAGAAGGACTCCCAGTTCGGCATGGACGTCTCGTTCTACGCCTTCGACCTGCCGTTCTACGAGTTCGTGCTGGGCTTCGCGTTCAGCGCGGTGATCGTCTCGCTGCTGACCTCGGCGCTGGTGCACTACCTGTACGGCGGGCTGCGGCTCCAGGGCCCGGGCCGCCGGGCGAGCGCGGGCGCGCAGGGGCACCTGGCGGTGCTGCTGGGCGTGTTCGTGCTGCTGAAGGCCGTCGCGTACTGGCTGGACCGGTACGCGCTGGCGGTGAAGACCGGCGCGTACAAGGGCGTCTCCGGCTGGACCGGCCTGCGCTACGTGGACGCCAACGCGTTCCTGCCGGCCAAGACCATCCTGTTCTTCGTCGCGATCATCTGCGCGGTGCTGTTCTTCCTGACCCCGATCCGCCGCACCTGGGCCCCGGCCCTGATCGGCCTGGGGCTGATGGTGCTGTCGGCGGTGCTGATCGGCGGGCTGTACCCGGCGATCGTGCAGCAGTTCCAGGTCAAGCCGAACGAGCAGGCCAAGGAGACGCCGTACATCCAGAAGAACATCGACGCCACCCGCCAGGCGTACGGGATCGCGGACGCGCAGACCACCCAGTACACCCCGCAGGGCACCACCAACGCCGACGCGCTCAAGCCGGACGCGCAGACCGTCGCGGACATCCGGCTGCTGGACCCGAACGTGGTCTCGCCGGCGTTCCAGTCGCTGGAGCAGCAGCGCAACTACTACGCCTTCCCGAACACGCTGGACGTGGACCGCTACGGCACCGGGCAGGGCAAGCAGGACAGCGTGATCGGCCTGCGCGAGCTCGACCTGAACGGCGTGCAGCGCAACTGGATCAACGACCACTTCAAGTACACCCACGGCTACGGCGCGGTGGTCGCCAAGGGCAACCAGGTCGACGACAAGGGCCAGCCGGTGTTCACCGAGTCGGGCCTGCCGGCCACCGGGACGCTGGGCGACTACCAGCAGCGGATCTACTACGGCGAGAAGACCACCACGTACTCGATCGTGGGCGGCGCCAACAAGGAGATCGACTACACCGATCCCAAGACCGGCCAGAACGCCGAGTACACCTACTCCGGCGGCAGCGGGGTCTCGCTGGACAACCCGCTGACCCGGGCGGCGTACGCGGTGCGCTTCGCCGAGCCGCAGATCCTCTACGCGGGGGCGATCACCGACGGCGCCAAGGTGATCTACAACCGGACGCCGAAGGAGCGGGTGGAGAAGGTCGCCCCGTGGCTGTCGATCGACGCCGACCCGTACCCGGTGGTGCAGGACGGCCGGGTGCTGTGGGTGCTGGACGGCTACACCACCTCGGACGGCTTCCCGTTCTCCTCGAAGACGACGCTGGGCGCCGCCACCAAGGACTCGCTGACCAACCAGCGCGGTGAGCTGCTGACCGTCGCCAACCAGGTCAACTACATCCGCAACTCGGTGAAGGCCACGGTGGACGCCTACACCGGCGAGGTGAAGCTCTACCAGTGGGACGAGAAGGACCCGGTCCTGAAGACCTGGATGAAGGCCTTCCCGGGCACGGTCGAGCCGAAGGCGGACATCCCGCAGACGCTGCTGCCGCACCTGCGCTACCCGCAGGACATGTTCAAGGTGCAGCGCGACCTGCTCGGCCAGTACCACGTCACCGACGCCAACTCCTTCTTCAACGGCAGTGACATCTGGCAGGTCCCGGTGGACCCGACCAGCGACACCAAGCAGGTCCAGCCGCCGTACTACGTGACGGTGCGGATGCCGGACACCAACGCCGCGAGCTTCTCGCTCACCAGCACCTTCGTGCCCAACCAGCGGCCCAACCTGGCGGCGTTCATGGCCGTCAACGCGGACCCGGGCGACGACTACGGGAAGATCCGCGTCCTGAAGATGACGGGCGAGAGCGGCGCCCCCGGCCCCGGCCTGGTGCAGTCGAAGTTCAACTCCCGCCAGGAGGTGGCCTCGCAGATCTTCGCGCTGAAGAGCGGCGGGGACGCCGAGTTGGAGTACGGAAACCTGCTGACCCTGCCGGTCGGCGGCGGGCTGCTCAACATCGAGCCGGTGTACGTGCGCGGACGCGGGGCCAAGTACCCGACGATGCAGAAGGTCCTGGCGGTGTACGGGGACGACAACGTGGCGTTCGAGGACACCCTGGAGGCCGCGCTGAAGAAGGTGTTCGGCGGGGCGCCGCCGGCGACCACCCCGACCGTGCCGTCCACGCCGGGCACCCCGACCACCCCGACCACCCCGACCGCGCCCGCCACGCCGGCGCCGGGCGGGACGATCTCGCCGGAGCTGCAGAAGGCGCTCTCGGACGCGGGGAAGGCGTACAACGACAGCCAGGCCGCGTTCAAGAACGGCGACTGGGTGGCCTACGGCAACGCCCAGAAGGCGCTCGGCGACGCCCTGAAGGCCGCCGAGGCGGCCCGCGGCGGCAGCCCGGCGCCCGCCCCCACCGGCACGCCCGCCCCGGGTGCCACGGGCGGCGGCGCGCCCAGCCCGCAGCCGTAGCCGCTGAGCTGCGGCGACCGTTTTCCGTTCCACCCCGCGTCCGTGCTAGGGTTCAACTACCGACGCGGGGTGGAGCAGCTCGGTAGCTCGCTGGGCTCATAACCCAGAGGTCGCAGGTTCAAATCCTGTCCCCGCTACAAAGGCCAGAGGCCCGGAGGATCCTTCCTCCGGGCCTCTGGTGTTTCCCCCGCCGTCCGCCCGCCGCTCCCGTGGCGTTCCTCGTCCCGAAGCGGCGGGAACCGCTCCGGTACTATCGACCGTCGCCAAGGAGGACGGCAGCGGGGTTTGTGAGGTTGAAGTGTCGGGAAATCGACAAAGCGCCGAAGCAATTTCGTCGGCTTCGGGTCGGCCCCGCCGGAATTCGGCCGGGGCAGGTGTACGCGGGTACTGGGTGATGCGACGATGGGACACATGGGGGACGGTGCACGGCCGCTGACCGGCCGTCGGGTCCGGCGCCTCTCCTGGGAGTCCCCCCGGTCGCACGCCGGGGCACGATGCCGCGACACTCTGGGGGAGCGGGAGTCGGCATGAGGCTGATCGGCAAGTCAGGCGCCAGGTCCGCGGCGGCCGCCGAGGCGGACACCGACGCCTGGGCGGAGAGCACCGCCAGCCGCCCCGGAGCCCTGCCCGCCCAGCGCACCAGCGGACTGTCCGAACGCCCCCCGACCGCGGGCTACGGCCCAGACAGCCTCGTCCACGTGTCGACCCGTCAGTTCGCCTCCGCCGTGGGCGCGTACGGGGAGCGGCCCGGCGCGGAGCAGGCCGCCGGCGCCGCGCTCGACCCGGCCGGCCTCGACTCGACCAGCTTCGAGACCGCCCTCGCCGCCCGCGAGTCCGCCGCCCTGGAGGCCCGCCACCGGCAGGCCGCCGACGGCGGCGACCCGGACGCCGCCGGCCGGCTCGGCACCCTGCTGCTGCGCCGCGGCGAACTGGAGGACGCCGAGCCCTACCTGCGCGCCGCCGCGGCCGCCGGGGTGCGCGCCGCCGCCAACAACCTCGGCGTGCTGCTGCACCAGCAGGGCCACCGGGCCGAGGCCGGCCAGTGGTGGCGCCAGGCGGCCGTGGCCGGCAGCGCGCCGGCCGCGCACGCGCTCGGGCTGCAGCTGCGCGACCAGGGCGAGGAGGAGGCCGCCGAGTACTGGCTGCACTTCGCCGCCGACCACGGCCACCCGCTGGGCGCCTACGCGCTGGGCGACCTGATGGAGCACCGGCGCGACGTGCGCGCCGAGCGCTGGTTCAAGGTGTCCGCCGACGCCGGGCACCGGGAGGCCTCCTACCGGCTGGCCCGGATGCGCGAGGCCGCCGGGGACAAGGAGACCGCCGAGACCTGGTACCGCACGGCCGCCGCGCGCAGCCACGCCCGCGCCGCGCTGCGGCTGGGCGTGCTGCTGGAGGAGCGCGCCCGCACCGACCGGTCGCTGCTGGAGGAGGCGGCCCGCTGGTACCGGCAGGCCGCGCAGAACGGGGAGCCGCGCGCGGCCTGCGCGCTGGGCTTCCTGCTGCGCGACTCGGGGGACCAGGCGGCCGCCGCCGAGTGGTGGCAGGAGGCCGCCGAGGCCGGGGACGGCAACGCCGCCAACGCGCTGGGCGCGCTGCACGCGAGCCGGGGCGAGGCCGCCGAGGCCGAGCGCTGGTACCGCGTGGCGCTGGACGCCGGCGACCAGAACGGCGCCTTCAACCTCGGCCTGCTCTGCGCCGGGACCGGCCGCGAGCAGCAGGCCGAGCAGTGGTACCGCCGGGCCGCGTACGCGGGGCACCGGGAGGCCTGCAACGCGCTGGCCGTGGTGCTGCTGCAGCGCGGTGACGAGTCCGGTGCCCAGCCCTGGTTCTCCAAGGCGGCCGAGGCCGGCAGCGTGGACGGCGCGTTCAACCTCGGCGTGCTGCACGCCGGGCGCGGCGAGCACCGGCAGGCCCAGGAGTGGTACGCGCGGGCCGCGGCCGAGGGGCACGGCGAGGCGGCCCTGCAGCTCGCGGTCGTCCAGGAGCAGCGCGGCAACCTGGCCGGGGCGCTGGAGCGCTACCGGCAGGCGGCGGCCGGCGGGTCGGCGGAGGGCGCGTTCCGGCTGGCCTCGCTGCTGGACCGGCGCGGGGACGCGGACGCCGAGGCCGAGCACTGGTACGCGGTGGCGGCCGACGCCGGGCACCGCCGGGCGCAGGTGCGGATGGGCGTGCGGGCGGCCGAGCGCGGGGCGCTGGAGATCGCCGAGAGCTGGTACCGGCGGGCCGCCGAGGCGGGCAGCCGCAGCGCGGCGTTCAACCTCGGGCTGCTGCTGGCCCGGCAGGACAGCGAGGCCGAGGCGATGCTCTGGTACACCCGGGCCGCCGACGCCGGGCACGGCCGGGCGGCGCTGCGCCTGGCGCTGCTGGCGCTGCGCCGCGGGGAGCCGGTGCACGCGGAGAACTGGTGCCGGCGGGCGATCGACTCCGGGCCGGCCGAGGTGGCCGAGCGGGCGGGGCGCTTGCTGGGCGCGCTGAGCGCCGAGCTGAGCGCGTAGCCCCCCGGTCGGGCCGGGCGCCGCTGGGCGCGCCGAACGCCGCGCTGGTCGCACGACTCCGCGGTCAGGGGCGGCAGTTCGGGCACAGGCCGCGGTAGGTGACCTCGGCGGCGGTGACCGTGAAGCCGAAGCGTTCGGCGGCGGGGAGGGCGGCGAGCGGGTCGCCGTGCGGGTGGACGTCGCGGATCGCGCCGCAGCCCGAGCAGATCAGGTGCTGGTGGGCGCGGTGGGCGTTGGGGTCGTAGCGCTTGGCGCGGCCGTCGGTGGCGACCTCCAGGACCTCGCCGAGGCCGACGAGTTCGCCGAGCGTGTTGTAGACGGTGGCGCGGCTGATCTCGGGCAGTCGGGCGGTCGCCCGGGCGTGCACCTCGTCCGCGGTGAGGTGGACGTGGTCGCCGTCCAGGACCTCGGCGACGACCCGGCGTTGCGAGGTCAGTCGCCAGCCTCTTGCGCGCAGTCTCTCCAGCAGGTCGCTCATGCCATCCAGAGTAGGTCAGGCTCCAAGACTGGTTCCAGTATTGACTTGGACAAAGTCCAAGTTAGGATCGTGTCATCGAGACCGGATACCGCGGAGGCACTCCCATGACAGCCCAGGACGAGCTGCGCCCGACCCTGACCACGGAGGCGGGTGCCCCCGTCGCCGACAACCAGAACACCGAGACGGCGGGCGTCGGGGGCCCCGCGCTCATCCAGGACCAGCTCCTGTTCGAGAAGCTCGCGCACTTCAACCGCGAGCGGATCCCGGAGCGCGTGGTGCACGCCCGCGGCGCCGGCGCGTACGGCACCTTCACCGTGACCGCCGACGTGACGCCCTGGACCCGGGCGGCGTTCCTGTCCGCGGTCGGCAAGCAGACCGAGGTCTTCCTGCGCTTCTCCACCGTGGCGGGCAACCTCGGCGCGGCCGACGCGGTGCGCGACCCGCGCGGCTTCGCGCTGAAGTTCTACACCGAGGAGGGCAACTACGACCTCGTCGGCAACAACACCCCGGTGTTCTTCATCAGGGACGCCATCAAGTTCCCCGACTTCATCCACACCCAGAAGCGGGACCCGTACACCGGCTCGCAGGAGGCGGACAACGTCTGGGACTTCTGGGGCCTGTCGCCCGAGGCCACCCACCAGGTGACCTGGCTGTTCGGCGACCGCGGCATCCCGGCCTCGTACCGGCACATGAACGGCTACGGCTCGCACACCTACCAGTGGCAGAACGAGGCCGGCGAGCACTTCTGGGTCAAGTACCACTTCAAGACCGACCAGGGCATCCGCAACCTCACCCAGGCCGAGGCCAACACCCTCGCCGGCGAGGACCCGGACAGCCACCAGCGCGACCTGCGCCAGTCGATCGAGCGCGGCGAGTTCCCCAGCTGGACGGTGCAGGTCCAGATCATGCCGGCGGCCGACGCGGCGAACTACCGCTTCAACCCCTTCGACCTGACCAAGGTCTGGCCGCACGCCGACTACCCGCCGATCGAGATCGGGAAGCTGGAGCTCAACCGCAACCCCGACAACGTCTTCGCCGAGGTCGAGCAGTCGGTGTTCTCCCCGGCGCACTTCGTGCCCGGCATCGGCCCGTCCCCGGACAAGATGCTCCAGGGCCGCCTGTTCGCGTACGCCGACGCCCACCGCTACCGGGTCGGCATCAACGCCGACCACCTGCCGGTGAACCGCCCGCACGCCACCGAGGCCCGCACCAACGGCCGGGACGGCCACCTGTACGACGGCCGCCACGGCCGGCAGAAGAACTACGAGCCGAACAGCTTCGGCGGGCCGGTGCAGACCGGCCGCCCGCTGTGGGCCGCGACCGCCGTCGACGGCACCACCGGCAACCACGTCGCGCCCTCGCACGCGGAGGACGACGACTTCGTGCAGGCCGGCGCCCTGTACCGGCTGTTCTCCGAGGAGGAGAAGCAGCGGCTGATCGCCAACCTGTCGGGCTTCATCGCCAAGGTCTCCGCCGACCGCGAGGACATCGTGGAGCGGGCGGTCGACAACTTCCGCAAGGCCGACGCCGACTTCGGGCAGCGGCTGGACGCGGCGGTCCGGGAGCTGCGCAAGCAGTAGCCCGTCGGCCGGAGAACGGCGGCCCCCGTGACCGGCTCCCACCGGTCACGGGGGCCGCGCCGGCTCTCAGACCGAGAGCCGGCGCAGGGCCTCCTCGTGCAGCAGGCCGTTCGAGGCGACGGCGTCGGCGCCGCCCGGGCCGGGGACGCCGTCCAGGCCGGTGAAGCGGCCGCCGGCCTCCTCCACGATGATGCAGTTGGCCGCCATGTCCCACAGCGACAGCTCGGGCTCGGCGGCGATGTCGACGGCGCCCTCGGCGACCATCATGTAGGACCAGAAGTCGCCGTAGGCGCGGGTGCGCCAGCAGGCGCGGGTGAGGTCCAGGAACGGGTCGAGGCGCCCGCGCTCCTCCCAGCCGGTGAGCGAGGAGTACGAGAAGGACGCGTCCTCGATCCGGGAGACGCCGGAGACGTGCAGCCGGGAGGCCTTGGCCAGGCTGCGGCCGCCGAACGCGCCCAGGCCCTTGGCGGCCCACCAGCGGCGCTGCAGCGCGGGGGCGGACACGATGCCGACCACCGGGCGTTCGACGCCGTCCGGGCCGTCCTCCAGCAGGGCGATCAGGGTGGCCCAGACCGGGACGCCGCGGATGTAGTTCTTGGTGCCGTCGATCGGGTCGATCACCCAGCGGCGCGGACCCGAGCCCTGGAGGCCGAACTCCTCGCCGAGGACGGCGTCGCGCGGGCGGGCGCGCTGCAGCACCCCGCGCACCAGCTCCTCGGCAGCCTTGTCGGCGTCGCTCACCGGGGTGAGGTCGGGCTTGGTCTCGATCTTCAGGTCGAGGGCGCGGAAGCGCTCCAGGGTGACCGAGTCGGCCGAGTCGGCGAGGACATGGGCGAGTCGGAGGTCGTCGTGGTAGTCGGCCATGCCGGAAACCCTAGCGAGCCTCCCCCGATCGGCACAGCCGGGCTCGCGGAGCGGGGCGGACCGGCCTGCGGCGCGCGGACGTCCGGCGCGGTGCCGCTCGGTGGGTGCCGTTCGGGGCGCCGTGCCGCTCAGTGCGCCGTGCCGCTGAGCTGGAGGCCGATGACGCCGGCGATCACCAGCGAGATCGAGACCAGCTTGAGCACCGAACTGCTCTCGTTCAGGAAGAACATGCCGTAGATCGCGGTGCCGGCCGCGCCGATGCCCGTCCACACCGCGTAGGCGGGGCCGACCGGCAGGCTCTTCAGGGAGAGGGTGAGCAGCCCGAAGCTGCCGAGGGCGAACACGCAGAAGCTGATGGTGGGCCAGAGCTTGGTGAAGCCCTCGCTGAGCTTGAGGTTGATCGCGAAGCCGGTCTCCAGCAGGCCGGCCAGGACCACCAGGGCCCATGCCATCGCGTGCCCTCCCTGTCGATCGACGGTCGGGCCGGGGACGGGCCGACTTTCCTATGATCACCAGGTGGGGCCGCTCCGACACCTCGAACGGGCCACCAACCCCGGGAAAGGGCGCGGCGCCCGCGGGCTCAGTCGGCCTCGCCCTCCTTGCTGGCCAGCAGCCGGCGCAGCGAGTAGAGCCGGGCGGCCTCGGCGTGGCCGTCCTCGACCCAGGCGTCCAGCGCGCAGTCCGGCTCGTCGTGGCTGCACGCGCGCGGGCAGTCGACGGTGCCGGGCTCCAGGTCGGGGAAGGCGTGGATGACCCGGGACGGGTCGATGTGCGAGAGGCCGAAGGAACGGAAGCCGGGGGTGTCGATCACCCAGCCGGGATCCAGCGCCTTCTTCGAGCCCGGCTTGGCGCCGGGCGGCGGCGGCAGCCGCAGCGCCAGGGCGGAGACGGTGGTGTGCCGGCCGCGGCCGGTGACCGCGTTGACCCGCCCGGTCTGCCGCTGGCGGTCCGGGACCAGCGCGTTGACCAGGGTGGTCTTGCCGACGCCGGAGTGGCCGATGAACACCGTGGACAGGCCGCGCAGGTGCGCGCGGACGGCCTCGGCGCCGGTGGTCTCCAGCTCGTCGCGGCGGGTGACCACGTAGGTGATGCCCAGCGGGGCGTAGGAGTCCAGCAGCGACGAGGCCGGGGCGAGGTCCGACTTGGTGAGCACCAGCAGCGGCTCCATGCCCGCGTCGTAGGCCGCCACCAGGCAGCGGTCGATCAGCCGGGGCCGCGGCTCCGGGTCCGCCAGGGCGGTGACGATGGCCAGCTGCTCGGCGTTGGCGACCACGATCCGCTCGTACGGGTCGTCGTCGTCGGCGGTGCGCCGCAGCACCGAGCTGCGCTCCTCGACCCGGACGATCCGGGCCAGGGTGTCGGCGTCCCCGGAGAGGTCGCCGACCAGGTTGACCATGTCGCCGACGACGACGCCCTTGCGGCCCAGCTCGCGGGCCTTCATGGCGACGACCTCGCGCTCCTGCTTCGTCCCCGGGTCGACCAGGCAGGTGATCCGGCCGCGGTCGACGGTCAGCACCATCGCCTCGGCCGCGTCCTCGTGCTTGGGCCGGATCCTGGTCCGCGGCCGGGAGCCCCGGCGGGCCGGGCGGTTGCGGATGTCGTCCTCGTCGGCGTCCTTGCCGTAGCGGCGCATGTGCTCAGTCTCCGCTCAGAGGTCCGCCGCCGCTTCGCCGAGCAGTTCGGCCCACATCCCGGGGAAGTCCGGGAGGGTCTTGGCGGTGGTGGCCACGTTCTCGACCTCCACGCCGGGCACGGCGAGGCCGAGCACGGCCGCGGCGGTGGCGAGGCGGTGGTCCTCGTAGGTGTGGAAGATGCCGCCCCGCAGCGGGCGGGGACGGATCCGCAGGCCGTCCTCGGTCTCGGTGACGTCGCCGCCCAGGTCGTTGATCTCCTTGGCGAGCGCGGCGAGCCGGTCGGTCTCGTGCAGGCGCAGGTGGGCGATGCCGTACAGGTGGGACTCGGAGTCGGCCAGCGCGGCGACGGCGGCGATCACCGGGGTGAGCTCGCCGACGTCGTGCAGGTCCGCCTCGATGCCGTGGATCCGGCCGGTGCCGGTGAACTGGAGGCCCTCGTCGGTGAACTCGCAGGCGCCACCCATCCGGGTGTAGATGTCGCGCAGCTGGTCACCGGGCTGGGTGGTGTGCCGGGGCCAGTCCCGCACGGTGACCCGGCCGCCGGTCACCAGGGCGGCGGCGAAGAACGGCGCGGCGTTGGAGAGGTCCGGCTCGACCACCAGGTCGCGGCCGATCAGGGCGCCGGGGGTGACCCGCCAGACGTCCTTCTCGCCGCCGTCCTCGGGGGCGTCGACCTGGGCGCCGGCGAGGCGCAGCATCTCGACGGTCATCCGGATGTGCGGCAGCGACGGGACCGGGCCGCCGACGTGGCGGACCTCGATGCCGTGGTTGTAGCGGGCGCCGGAGAGCAGCAGGGCGGAGACGAACTGGGACGAGGAGGAGGCGTCCAGCTCGACCGGGCCGCCGTCCAGCGAGCCGGTGCCGTGCACGGTGAGCGGGAAGGCACCGCGGCCGTCGTCCTCGATCCGGGCGCCGAGCGCGCGCAGGGCGTCGATCACGCCGTGCTGGGGGCGCTCGTAGCAGCGCGGGTCGCCGTCGAAGTGCACCGGGCCGTCGGCGAGGACGGCGAGCGGGGGCAGGAAGCGCATCACGGTGCCGGCGTTGCCGACGTCGACCGAGGCGGGGCCGAGCAGCGCGGGGGCGGGGATGACCCGCCAGGCCTCGCCGCCGCCGGTGCCGCCGGAGTCGTTGTTGACCTTCTCCTCGATGGTGACCCCGAGGGCGCGCAGGCCGTCGGCCATCAGCTGGGAGTCGCGGCTGCGCAGCGGGCGGCGCACCCAGCCCGGCCCGTCGGCGAGTGCCGCCAGCACCAGGGCCCGGTTGGTGACCGACTTGGAGCCGGGGATGGTGACGGTGGCGTCGACGGGGCTGGTCGCGACGGGGGCGGGCCACAGGGTCTCGGTCATGGGGCAAGTCTAGGGGCCGTGCGGGAACGGAACGTGACCCGCCCGCTCGCCCGACTACAGCTCGGGGCGGGGCTCGCCCGCTCGCCGCCGGGCGCTCGGACGCGGTGCCGGCGGTCGGCGCTCCGGCGCTCGTGCGGGGCCGGCCGTTCCTCCGGCGGGCCGGGTCAGGAGAGCGGCTGGAGCAGCCAGGCGGCGCCGAGGGCGAGGCAGGCGAGGGCGACGAGCAGGAAGACGGTGACCCAGGCGAGTGCGGGGACGTGGGTGAGGCGGGCGAGCTGGTCGGCGTCGGAGTCGCGGGCCCAGCCGATCCGGCGCTGGTGCTGGAGCTCCAGGACGGGGCGGACGGCGCCGAGCAGGAGGAACCAGCAGCCGAGGTAGGCGAAGCCGGCCTGGACCTCGGCGCTGCCGAACCAGGAGACCAGGAAGAAGGCGCCGCCGGCGACCAGCACGGTGAGGAAGCCGAAGGCGTTGCGGATGCGCAGCAGCAGGGCGAGCAGCAGCACGATCGCCAGCCAGAGCAGCAGGGTGATCCGGTCGGCGGCGAGCAGGGCGGCGCAGCCGAGGCCGAGCAGGGCGGGGGCGGTGTAGCCGGCGGCGGCGGTGAGGACCATGCCGGGGCCGGTGGGGCGGCCGTAGGAGAGGGTGAGCCCGGAGGTGTCGGAGTGCAGCCGGATGCCGGCCAGCTTGCGGCCGGTGGCCAGGGCGATCAGGCCGTGGCCGCCCTCGTGGGCGATGGTCACGGCGTTGCGGGCGACGTGCCACAGCGGCCGGGCCAGGACGGTGAGCAGGGCGGCGGCGCCGGTGGCCAGCACCAGCCAGCCGGGTGGGGCGGTCTGGGTGCCGGTCACCTGGTTCCACAGGTCGCCGAAGGTGTGGTGGTTCGCGTTCATCGGTGTCTCTCCGCCTCCGTCCGCCGCACTGGGCCGTCGCGTTGGGCCGTTCGGGGCAGCCTCCCATGCGGGGGGACGGGCGGGAGGGGGCGGGCGGTTCTGGTCCGGGAGGGCGGGTCCGGCGGACCGGCGGCATGGCAAGCTGGCCCGCATGTGCGGTCGGTTCGCAGCCAGCAGCAAGCCCGAGGACGTCGTAGAGCTGTTCGACGTCGAGCACTGGGATCCCACGGAGACCCTGGACCCGAACTGGAACGTCGCGCCGACGAACAGCGCCTTCGTGGTGCTGGAGCGGCTGGGCCGGGAGCGGCCGCGGCCGCTGCGGCAGCTGCGGGTGCTGCGCTGGGGGCTGGTGCCGCAGTGGTCGAACTCTGCCGAGACGGCGGTGAAGATGATCAACGCCCGGTCGGACACGGTGCACGAGAAGCCCTCGTACCGGCAGGCCTTCGCCGCGCGCCGGTGCATCGTGCCGGTGGACGGCTACTACGAGTGGCAGACGGTGCCGGGGGAGCGCGGCAAGGCGCGCAAGAAGCCGTACTTCGTCTCCCGGGCGGACGGCACCCCGCTGGCGCTGGCCGGGCTGTACGAGTTCTGGCGCAACCGGGCGGTGCCGCCGGGGCACCCGGAGGCCTGGCTGGTGACGTTCACCATCGTCACCACGGACGCCGAGGAGGCGCTGGCGCCGATCCACGAGCGGATGCCGCTGTTCCTGGACCGGCGGGACTGGGACGAGTGGCTGGACCCGCGGCTGACCGATCCGGACGCGCTGCGCCGGCTGCTGATACCCCCGCCGCCGGGCGCGCTGCTGGCCACCCCGGTGTCGCCGGCGGTCGGCAGCATCCGCAACAACGGCCCGGAGCTCAAGGAGCCGTGGGCGGAGGCCGAGTACGAGACCACCCTGTTCTGATCCCACCCGACCTGGCCTGGAACTTCCCGACCGGTCACGAACTGTTCCGATCCGTTGTGAACACCCTGGAGTCACCGCGATGAGCACCACCGAACTGGTCCCCACCGAGGCCGGGGAGGCCCGGGTCAGCTACCACCGGGCCGCGCGGCCGCGGGCCGTGCTGGCGCTCGGCCACGGTGCGGGCGGCGGGATCGAGGCCCGGGACCTGGTGGCGCTGGCCGGGCGGCTGCCGGCCTGGGGGATCACCGTGGCGCTGGTCGAGCAGCCCTGGCGGGTGGCGGGCCGCAGGCTCGCCCCGGCGCCGAGGACGCTGGACCTCGGCTGGCGGCCGGTGGCGGAGCGGCTGGCCGGGCAGGGGCTGCCGCTGGTGGTGGGCGGGCGCAGCGCCGGGGCGCGGGTGGCCTGCCGGACGGGCGCGGCGACCGGGGCGGTCGGGGTGGTGGCGCTGGCGTTCCCGCTGCACCCGCCGGGCAAGCCGGAGAAGAGCCGGGCCGGGGAGCTGCTGGAGTCCGGGCTGCCGACGCTGGTGGTGCAGAGCGCGGCGGACCCGTTCGGCGGGCCGGCGGAGTTCCCCGGGCTGCCGGCCGGGCACGAGCTGGTGGCGGTGCCGTACGGCAGCCACGGCTTCGAGGTGCTGAAGCGGGCGCCGGTCGGGCAGCAGGAGGTGCTGGACCTGATCTGTTCGTCGGTGGGGGACTGGGTGCTGGGGCTGCTGTGAGGCCGTGAGCGGGGAGTTTCCACTCGATCACTCGTGCGAGTGAATGCCTGGTGCGACCGGGAATGCGGGCGGGGCCCGCGTGGTTGTCGTCTCCGTCAGCAGGAGTCACCGGTGAGAGGCAGGGCAGATGGGTTCGATCGCGTGCCCGGAACGGCCTGAGGAGCGCGAGGCCACCACGGCGTTCGCACCCTCCTGGTCGGAGTGGCTTGACGCGGGCGAGAAGCCCGTCAGCCCGATATCCTCCATTTCTGGGCGGCCCGCCGTGGGCCGTACCCGTCATGCCGAGGAGGTGGGTCCGGTCGTCGGGACCGAGCACGAGGCCGAGCCGGGCCGTGGCCCGGACGAGGCCCTGCCTGCGGGCGAGGCGCTCACCGGTGAGGAGCTGGCCGAGGCGATCGGTGAGGACACCTACCGGGTGTCGGCGGAGGAGAGCGAGGAGGCCCGGCGGGAGCGCTTCGAGCGCGACGCCCTGGGCTACCTGGATCCGATGTACTCGGCGGCGCTGCGCATGACGCGCAACCCCGCCGACGCGGAGGACCTGCTCCAGGAGGCGTTCGCCAAGGCGTACGCGTCCTTCCACCAGTTCCGTGAGGGCACGAACCTCAAGGCCTGGCTGTACCGCATCCTCACCAACACGTTCATCAACTCGTACCGCAAGAAGCAGCGGGAGCCCCAGCGCACCGCGGCGGAGGAGATCGAGGACTGGCAGCTGGCCCGGGCCGAGTCGCACATGTCGACCGGTCTGCGCTCGGCCGAGACCCAGGCGCTCGACCACCTCCCCGACAGCGATGTGAAGGACGCGCTCCAGGCCATCCCGGAGGAATTCCGGATCGCCGTCTATCTCGCGGACGTAGAAGGCTTTGCGTACAAGGAGATCGCGGACATCATGGGTACTCCCATCGGTACGGTGATGTCCCGGCTGCACCGCGGCCGCCGTCAGCTGCGCGGCATGCTGGAGGATTACGCCCGTGAGCGCGGGCTGGTCCCGGCCGGCAGCGGGGCAGGGCAGGAAGCGAAGGGCTCGGGCTCATGAGCTGCGGCGATCCGCACGAAACCGAGTGTGGCGAGGTCCTCGACCACCTCTACGAATTCCTCGACAACGAGATGCCCGAGGGCGACTGCGCGAAGTTGCGGGTGCACTTCGAGGAGTGCTCGCCCTGCCTGAAGCAGTACGGGCTGGAGCAGGCGATCAAGGCGCTGATCAAGCGCTCCTGCGGGTGCGACGACACCCCGACCGACCTGCGGAGCAAGGTGCTGGCCAGGATCGACTCGATCCGGGCCGGGCAGCGTTCGGGCGAGCAGGTGGTGGTCGCGGTGGAGACCACCGTCGAGCTGCACGCCGAGTCGGCCCGGCCGGCGCCCAAGCCGGGCGGGGCCGCCGAGGCGAAGCCGGCCGGGCGTTCCGGCGCTCCGGTCGAGGCCGGCGCCCAGGTGGAGTGACGGCCCGTCGGGCGAACGTCCGTACGGCGAACGTCCGTACGGGGGTCGCTCGGGTGGTCGACCACCGGATGCGGTGGTCCGACGGCCCGCCGGTGAGGGCGGGCCGGACGGTTCGGGCAAGGAGGGCAGCGGCCCCGGGAGTGCGAGCTCCCGGGGCCGCTCCCGTTCCGCCCGGATGCGCCCTCACTCGATCGAGTGAGTTGGCGGTGCGCCAACTGCGCCGTTGCGCCATCATGCGTCCCCATGCGGGGGCGGCGGCCTATTCTCCTGACGGACACTCACCGTCGGTCCGCCCGACGTGTCGAGGCAACACGGGGTCCGTACGGCGGGGAGGTCGAGATCGCTACCGACTGTGGAGGACCGACCCTGCCGCGGGGGGCGGCGCGCTACCTGGTGGCCGTCCCGGTGGCGGCGCTGTGCTGCCTGGTGCCGCTGCTGCCGGCCGCGGCCGCCCCCGGGGCGCCGCACTGGCTCGGCGCGCCGGTGGACTGGCCCAAGGTCGGCCTGCTGGCCTTCCTGCACGGCTGCTGGGAGTCCCTGGCCCAGGGCCTGCCCACGCCCTGCCTGGTGCTGGTGCGCCGACTGCTGCGCCGGTCGGCGCCGCCCGAGCGCGCGCCCGCCCGGCCCGGGGTCCACGCGTTCTTCCCGGTGCTGTTCGCCGGGGTGCTGATGCTCCCGCCGGCCGCCGCCGCCCTGGTCGCCGTCCCGGCCGCGCTGCTCGGCGGACCGAGCGGGCCCGGCTGCCGCCCGCGCCGGCTGTTCAACGGCTCCCAGCTCGCGCTGTGCGCCTTCGCCTCCTCGGCCGCCTTCCACCTGCTGCACGGCCCGCAGCTGCTGCTCGGCTCCCGCTTCCCGGCCGCGCTGCTGCCCGCAATCGCCGCCGTTGCGGTGTTCTGCCTGGTCAACGGGGCGGTGGTGGGCGTGATGCTGGTGCTCAGCGAGGGCCGCCGGCCCCGGGTGCTGCTGCGCGGGGCGCACTCGGCGTGCGGACTGCCGGTGCTGGTGCACGCGGCCGGCGGGCTGATGGTCGCGGTGCTCTGGCAGGGCCCGTACGGCGCGTTCGCGGCGCTGCTCACGCTGCTGCCGCTGTCCATCTCGGCCTGGGTGTTCGCCCAGGGCCAGCGCGAGCGGGACGCCCACCAGGCCACCGTGCAGTCGCTGGTGCAGGCCGTGGAGATCAAGGACTCCTACACCCGGGGCCACAGCGAGCGGGTCGGGCGGGCGTCGGTGCTGATCGCCACTCAGCTCGGCATGGAGGACGAGCGGCTGCGCACCCTGCGCTTCGCCGGCATCCTGCACGACGTCGGCAAGCTCGGGGTGGCCACCGAGCTGCTGCGCAGAAACGGTCCCCTCACCGAGGAGGAGCGCCGGGCGGTGGAGATCCACCCCGTGTACGGGTACGAGCTGGTGCGCGGGATCGACTTCCTCGGCGAGGCGCACGCCGGGATCCTGCACCACCACGAGCGGATGGACGGCCGGGGCTACCCGAGCGGGCTGGCCGGCGAGCAGATCCCCGAGTTCGCCCGGATCATCTCGGTCGCCGACGCCTTCGACTCGATGACCTCCACCCGCTCCTACCGGCGCGGGCGCCCGGTCGGCGAGGCGGTCGCGGAGCTGGAGCGCTGCTCGGGCAGCCAGTTCGACCCGGTGATGGTGCGGGCGCTGATCGACGCGCTGGCCGGGCACGACTGGCAGCCGGTGGTGCACCCCGAGGACTGCATCCAGGCGGTGCCGGACATCCCGCTCGGGGTGCCCGAGCCGGTCCGGGCGGCGCCGGGCCGGGTGCCGACCCAGGGCGGGAACGTTCCCGCGGCCGGGCAGCCGTGAGGCCCCCCGGGCGCGCGGCCCGGGGACGTCAGGGCCTCGGGCGCTCGGCCGACCGGGCGGCCGCCGGTGCCGCCGACGGGCGGGCGGTGCCCGGGTCCGGGGCGTTCGCGCCCCGGGTGCTGCGGCGCGCGGTCCTGGGCCGCGCGCCCTGCGGACGCACCGCGCGCGCCGTACATGCGGCGGCCGCCGCCCTGCTGGCGCTCGCGCTGGGCGCGGTCGCGGTGCGCGGAGTCGCCGAGCCCGGGGTGGCGCTGGCGTTCACCACCCTGATCGCGCTCGGCGAGTGCGTCCGGATCACCCTTCCGGGGGATCGGGAGCAGGCGCCCATCGGCGCGGCCGGCGCGCTGGCGTACGCCCTGCTCGGGCCGCTGCGCGGGGTGCCGACCGCGCACGGCACTCTCCAGGTGGTCGCGGTGACCGGGACCGGCCTGGTGCTGGCCTGGCTGGCGGGCCTCGTCCTGCCGCGCCGCGTCCTGCCGGACGGCCCCGGGCGCCCCGACCGCCGTCCGGCCTGGGCCGACCCGGCCCGCCGCGACGGCGCCGCGCGCCGGCTGCTCGCCGTCGGCTTCGCCGCCGCCGTCTTCCAGCCGCTCTACAACGGCGGCGCGGTCGACCGCTTCTCGCCCGCGGGCCCGGCGTACGGGGCGTTCCTGACCACCGTCGCCGCGCTGGCCGCGCTCTGCGACGCCACCCTGGCGGCGCTGCAGCGCCGCTCCGGCGGCGGGCCGCGCTTCCCGGCGGCGCTGGAGGACGAGCTGCGCTCGCTGTTCGGCATCGGCTCGGCGATCGTCGCCACCGGGATGCTGGTCAGCCTCGCGGCCGGCGAGGTGGGGCTCTGGGCGCTGCCGCTGT
Source organism: Kitasatospora sp. NPDC001547 (assembly GCF_042894165.1). Lineage (NCBI taxonomy): Bacteria > Bacillati > Actinomycetota > Actinomycetes > Kitasatosporales > Streptomycetaceae > Kitasatospora > Kitasatospora sp. NPDC001547. The sequence goes on from NZ_JBIAVL010000003.1 coordinate 354,166, forward strand.
TCTGCAGCCCGCTGCTGCTCGCCCAGGTGTCCTTCCGGCGCGCCGCCGCCGTGCGGGCCACCACCGGGCAGACCATCGCCAGCCTCGCCCGGGCCACCGAGGTGGCCGGCTACACCCCGCACGGGCACGCGCGCAGGGTTGCGGACACGGCGTGCGCGCTGGGCCGCGAGCTGGGTCTGGGCACCCGCGAGCTCGCCCTGTTGGAGTACGCCGCGCTGATGCACGACGTCGGCCAGCTGTCCCTGGTCGAACCGGTGCCGGACGGCGCCACCGCGCTGCTGCCCTGCGCCGAGCAGCAGCGGATCGCCCGGCTCGGCAGCGAGGTGATCAGCCGCACCGGGGTGCCCCGGCAGGTCGCCGAGCAGGTCGCCCGGCTGGCCGACCCGTGCACCGGGCCGGCCGCCGAGGGCCCGGTGCCGCTCGCGTCCCGGATCATCCGGGTCGCCAACGCCCACGACGACCTGCTCACGGCGGCCCGCGGCCGGGGCGTCGGCGAGGCGGTCGGGCGGCTGGAGGCGCTGGAGGCGCTGCGGCTGGGCCGCGGCCGGGTCTACGACGCCCGCGTGGTGGACGCCCTGGTCCGGGTGGGCGGGCAGGCCCGGCGCTGAGGGGCGGTCCGGGGGGCGGGGCCCGGACGGCCCGGGCCGCCCGCCTCCGCCGCGGGCCCCGGGGAACCGGGCTGGGGGCCCCAGGGGTTGAGCGGGCGGGATCGGGCAGGCAGGCTGGGGAGGGGCGGGCCCCAACCTCGGCGGTGGGGAGCGCGGGCGGGGGCGGGCGTGGTTGGATGCGGTCGTAGCGTGGAACACCGACCCGGGGCACCGGGCCCGCACGCCGTCCGAGGCGGTACGGGCATGGTGGCACGGGACTTGAGCGGACGACGACGGCAGGGACGAACGTGAGGATCTTCCACCGGGCACGGCACCGGCCGTCCGCCACCTGGCGGCAGACGACCGACCGGGCCTTCACGCTGATCGGCGACGGCCGCTACGAGGACGCCGGCGCGCTGCTGGTGATGGCCGCCGACCTGGAGCCGTGGCTCTCCGACTCCTGGTTCAACCTCGCCCTGCTGCACAAGTTCCGCCGGGACTGGGAGCAGGCCCGCTCGGCCGGCCTGCGCGCCGTCGCCCTGCTGGACCGCGAGCACGGCGCCCCGGACTGGTGGAACCTCGGCATCACCGCCACCGCCCTCCAGGACTGGCCGCTGGCCCGCCGCGCCTGGCAGGCGTACGGGCTGAAGCTGCCCGGCGGCCCCGGCGGGCAGCAGGACGGCCCGGTCAGCCTGGACCTCGGCACCACCCCGGTGCGGCTCTCCCCGGACGGCGAGTCCGAGGTGGTCTGGGGCCGCCGGCTGGACCCGGCCCGGATCGAGGTGCTGTCCATCCCGCTGCCGTCCTCCGGCCGCCGCTGGGGCGAGGTGGTGCTGCACGACGGCGCCCCGCACGGCGAGCGGGTCACCGACGGCGTCGCCTACCCGGTGTTCGACGAGATCGAGCTGTGGGCGCCGTCCCCGGTGCCGACCTACGTGGTGCTGCTGCAGGCCGCCACCGCCGGGGACCGTGACGCGCTGGAGCGGCTGGTCGCCGACGCCGGCTACGCGGCCGAGGACTGGACGTCCTCGGTGCGGCTGCTGTGCCGCGCCTGCTCGGAGAGCCGGATGGCCTCCGACGACGGCGTCGCCGCCCACCACGACCCGCACGACGACGGCGACGCCGCCCACCCCGGCCACCTCAGCCACCTCAGCCAGGGCGGCGCGGCCGGGATGTCCTGGCTGGTCGAGCGCGAGTGCGGGATCGCCGCGCCGGCCCACCTGGTGCGCACCCTGCTGGACCGCTGGGTCGCGGCCGCCCCGGCAAGCCGGGCTTACCGGGATCTCGAAGAAGTGTGCTGAGTACCCTGGTGAGGTAACGCGTACACCGACGGAAGCGGAAGACATGGCGGAGCAGGCCGAGCAGCACGAGCACGAGCACGACGTGGAGGGGGCGGCGCCCGAGACGCCCGTGAAGGTGATCGGTGAGGAGCCCGACCTCGGCAAGGGCACCGCGCGCCCGATCACCGTCGTCGGCAATCCGGTGCTGCACCGCGAGGTCAAGGACGTCACCGCGTTCGACGACGAGCTGTCCGCGCTGGTCGACGACATGTTCCAGTCCATGTACGCCGCCGAGGGCGTCGGCCTCGCCGCCAACCAGATCGGCGTCGACCTCAAGGTCTTCGTCTACGACTGCCCGGACGACGAGGGCGTGCGCCACATCGGCCACGTGATCAACCCGAAGCTGGAGGAGTACCCGGCGGATCGCCGCCGCGGCCTGGACGACGGCAACGAGGGCTGCCTCTCCGTCCCCGGCGCCTACGCCGAGCTGCCCCGCCCGGACTTCGCCGCGGTCACCGGCGTCGACAAGGACGGCAAGCCGATCCGGGTCGAGGGCACCGGCTTCTTCGCCCGCTGCCTCCAGCACGAGACCGACCACCTCTACGGCACCCTCTACATCGACAAGCTGTCGAAGCGGGACCGCAAGGACGCCCTGCGGCAGATGGCCGAGGGCACCCCGAAGTACGCGACCGTGCCGAACGAGTAACTCGCCGAGGCCGGTTGGGGGCCGGTCCGGGGATTCCCGGACCGGCCCCGTCCTTTCGTATGGCCGAGGCCGTCCTGGTCGGGCTGGCGGTGTCGGCTGCCGGGTGCGCGCTCGGGCTCGGCATCGCGACCGTCCTGCCCGGCCTGCTGAGCGCCGACGGCAGCCGGCTCCGGGCGGGCTCGGCGGCCGTGCCCGCGCCGGCCGTCGTGGCCGCCCGGCCGTCGGCCGGGTGCGCGGATCAGGACTCGCCGTGCTGGCCGCGGGAGAAGATGGTCGGGCTGCCGGGGAGTTCCGGGTTCGCACCGAGGTGGTCGGCCAGGTCGCGCACACCCTCGGCGAGCGTGACCGCCGGTCGGTACCCCAGGCCCGTGAGCTTGGAGATGTCGCCGACCAGCCGGTAGGTGTCGTCCTCGATCTCCGGGATCACGCTGACCTCGGGCGGGACGCCGGTGGCCTCCCCGATCACGTTGACGAGGTCGCGCATCGACACCTCGGTGCCGGAGCCGATGTTGAACACCTCGCCCGGTTCGGCCCGGTCGGCGATCGTCAGCAGCCCCTGGACCAGGTCGGTGACGTGGACGAAGTCGCGGGTCTTGCGGTCGATGTCGCCCACGATCTGGATGGGCCGGTGGTTGAGGTGCCAGCGCAGGAAGCGTCCGACCTCGACCATCGCCTCGTGCGGGTTCTCCCCGGGGCCGTAGACGCAGAACGGTCGGCCGACCACCACGGGCAGCCCGCAGGCGCGGTGGAGGGCCAGGCAGGTGATCTCACCGCTGAGCTTGGACGCCCCGTACGGCACGAAGGGGCGGGTCGGGTGGTCCTCGTCCATCGGGAACCGCCGGGGTATGCCGTAGACGGACGCGGACGAGACGTAGACGACCCGGCGTACGGACGCCTTGAGGAGGGCCTCGGCGAAGGAGAGCGTGCCGAGCGCGTTGATCTCGAAGTCCAGGCGGGGCTGGGTCACCGACAGGGTGCCGTTCGCGTTGGCGGCGACGTGGAAGGCCAGGTCGGCGTCGTCCACGGCCTCGGCGATGGCGTCGACCTCGCGGATGTCCAGCATGTGCAGGGTGGCCCCGGACGGCGCCGAGATGCTCGTCGCGGTCCGGGCGTTGTCGATGATCGCCACTTCCTTGCCCAGGAAGAGCAGGGCGTTGGTCAGGTGCCGGCCGACGAAACCCAGTCCGCCCGACACCAATACCTTGTCGTATTCTTCGAGCATATATTCGATATATCAGCCGTTGAACACGCCCGCGCTCCAGGCCTGCGGAACCGCGTCCGTCCGGGTGAAATATCGGGCGGACAGGAATGGGGCCGGTGCGGACCACCGTCCGCACCGGCCCTCGGCCTCGGTTCGGGTCCCCTACGGGATGAAGAGCCACTCCGGACCGTAGGTCGAGTGGGGGTCGCTGGGGAGCTTGACGGCGTTGATCCGCTCTGCGGTGTCGCCCAGGTCGCCCATGTCGCTGATCGCGTCGAACAGCCGGTCCGGGGTTCCGCGCCAGGCGTCGTGGAGGGCCTTCAGCATGTCGGTGTAGGTGGCGTTGAACTCCTGCAGCACGGCGGCGGTGGCCGCGTCGGGTGCGTTGGCGGGGTCGTTCGCCCAGCCGCCGGCGGGGACGCGGGCGACCGGTGCGGTGGGCGGGAGCGGAACGTCGGGGCCGGTGAACTCGAACTTCCCGGTGGCGGGGTTCTTCACCAGCTTCTTGCCGACGGCGATCTCCTTGAAGGCGTAGTAGTGGGCGAGTTCGTCCGTGGGCCCGGGGAAGGGATTGGCCGGGGAAGCCGTGGTGCCCTCGCCCTGGGTCTGGATGATGTCGATCGCCTTCAGGACGTCGTCGATGGTGTTCATCGCGACGATGTCGTTGCCCGCGCCGTGGCCCGACCCGAGCGGGAAGGTCACCTGGTTCTGCCCGGTCAGCAGGTGCGCGAAGTTCGGGAAGACATCGGCGATGCGCTGGTAGAAGGCGCCGATCGTGTTGCCGTCCGCGGCGAAGGCCAGCGGGTTCTCGGGCTTCTCGATGTCGGAGAAGAGGGTGGCGGACTCGCGGGTCAGCCCGCTGAGGAAGACCTCCAGCCCCGGGTTGACGCCACCCGGCAGCTCGCCGGGGTACTTGGGGACGGTGAGCGGGTCGATGAGGGCCACGGTGCCGCCGATGCTGGTGAGCATGTTGCAGACCAGGCCGAAGTGCGACATCTCGTCGAAGACGATCTCGCGGATGGTGCGGCGGACGGGCTGGGTCTTGTCGGTGATCGACCAGAGCGCGGTGGCGTAGGGCGGGATGGTGGAGAGCTCCAGCATGATCGCCCGCTGGAGCGCGTCCTTGAGCTCCTGCTCGGTCCAGTCCTCCTCGGCGATGTTCATGAGCTGGACGATCGCGTCGCTCTCGTAGTCCAGGATGCCGGTCGTCGCCACGGTGTACCCCTTTCGTTCGGCTGTGCGCCGGACCGTAGCCGGGGCTCGGTCGTCCGCGGGCGTGGAATGCCGGTGCGGCCCGGGAGTTCATCCGGACGGGCGCGCGTGGACCTGCGGCCGCCCCGCCCGGCGTGAACGCCGGGCGGGGCGGGGGACTTCAGGGCCGGGAGGTGACGGTGATCGGGCGGGCGGTCCAGTCGGTCATGTCGCCGACGTGGAGGGTGACGCTCCAGCTGTCGTCGTTCTCGCCGGAGAGTGCCGCAGGACCTGAGTGGCACAAGTCGCCGACGGACATGACAGCGGTGCCCCGCACGGGCCGTTGGCCGTGCGGGGCACCGCTGTCGTTCGTTCTTCTCGTCCTAGAAGTCGTCGTCGAAGGCGACGGTGCCCTCGACGGCGACCTGGTACGCCGACACCCGGCGCTCGAAGAAGTTGGTCAGCTCCTGGACGTTCTGGAGCTCCATGAAGCCGAACGGGTTCGTCGACCCGTAGCGGATCGGCAGGCCGAGGCGCGCGAGGCGCTGGTCCGCCACCGCCTGCAGGTACTCCCGCATCGACGCGGTGTTCATGCCGGGCAGGCCGTCACCGCACAGGTCCTGGGCGAACTGGAGCTCGGCCTCGACGGCCTCCTCCAGCATCTCCGTCACCTGCTTGGCCATCTCGTCGTCGAAGAGGTCGGGCTCCTCCTCGCGGACGGTGTCGACGACCGACATCGCGAAGTCCATGTGCATGGACTCGTCGCGGAACACCCAGTTGGTGCCGGTGGCCAGGCCGTGCAGCAGGCCCCGGCTGCGGAACCAGTACACGTAGGCGAACGCGCCGTAGAAGAACAGGCCTTCCACACACGCCGCGAAGCAGATCAGGTTGAGCAGGAACGCCCGCCTGTCCTCCTTCGTCTGCAGCGACTCGATGTGGTCGACCGCGTTCATGTACTTGAAGCAGAACTGGGCCTTCTGGCGGATGGAGGGGATGTTCTCCACCGCGGCGAAGGCCGCGTTGCGGTCCTCCGGGTCGGGCAGGTAGGTGTCGAGCAGCGTCAGGTAGAACTGGACGTGCACGGCCTCCTCGAACAGCTGGCGCGACAGGTACAGCCGCGCCTCCGGGGAGTTGATGTGCTTGTAGAGGCTCAGCACCACGTTGTTGGAGACGATCGAGTCACCGGTGGCGAAGAACGCGACCAGTCGCCCGATGAGGTGGCGCTCGCCCTCGCTGAGCTTCGCCAGGTCCGCGACGTCCGAGTGCAGGTCCACCTCCTCCACCGTCCAGGTGTTCTTGATGGCGTCCCGGTACCGGTCGTAGAACGACGGGTAGCGCATCGGGCGCAGGGTCAGCTCGAAGCCGGGGTCGAGCAGCATCTTGCGGTCTTCGGACGGGGACATCACTGGCAGGCCTCGCAGGACTCGGGGTTCTCCAGGGAGCAGGCGATGGCGGCCTCCTGCTCCGGGGTGAGGGTCGGGCTGTTCACGGGCACGGGCGCCGGCGCGGCGGCGCGGGCGGTGCCGGACGCGGCCTGGGCGATCCGGGTGGCCGGGCGCGAACGCAGGTAGTAGGTGGTCTTCAGGCCGACCTTCCACGCGTAGGCGTACATCGAGCTGAGCTTGCCGATGGTCGGCGCCGCCATGAACAGGTTCAGGGACTGGCTCTGGTCGAGGTACGGCATGCGGGCCGCCGCCAGGTCGATCAGCGCGCGCTGCGGCAGCTCCCAGGCCGTCCGGTACAGCGAACGGACCTCGGCGGGCAGCCAGTTCAGCTCCTGCACCGAGCCGTTGGCGTCGCGCAGGGCGTCCCGGGTCTGCTGGTCCCAGACGCCCAGCTCCTTGAGCTCGCGCACCAGGTACGGGTTGACCTGGAGGAACTCACCGCTCAGCGTCTCGCGCTTGAACAGGTTGGACACCTGCGGCTCGATGCACTCGTACACGCCGGCGATGGAGGCGATGGTCGCGGTCGGCGCGATGGCCAGCAGCAGCGAGTTGCGCAGGCCGGTCTCGGCGATCCGGGCGCGCAGCGCCGTCCAGCGGTCGGCCCACTGCGGGGCGGCGCTCGGGAAGTGGTCGATGTGCAGCTCGCCCCGGGCGGCGCGGGTCTCGCCGTACGCCTCGTGGCGGCCCAGCTGCTCGGCCAGGTCGGCGGAGCGCTCGTAGGCGGTGAGCATGATGCGCTCGGCGATCAGCGTGGACAGCTGCTTCGCCTCGGCGGAGTCGAAGTCGATCCGCAGCTTGAAGAAGACGTCCTGGAGGCCCATCACGCCCAGGCCGACCGGCCGCCAGCGGGAGTTGGACGTCCCGGCCTCGGTGGTCGGGTAGAAGTTGATGTCCACCACGCGGTCGAGGAAGGTGACGGCGGTGCGCACGGTGGCGTCCAGCCGCTCCCAGTCCATGGCGCCGAGCAGGTCGGCGGCCGAGGCGCCGGAGGCCACGTGGGCGCCCAGGTTGACCGAGCCCAGGTTGCAGACGGCGGTCTCGGAGTCGTCCGTGACCTCCAGGATCTCGGTGCACAGGTTGGAGGAGTGCACCGTGCGGCCCGGCAGCGCGGTCTGGTTGGCGGCGCGGTTGGAGGCGTCCTTGAAGGTCATCCAGCCGTTGCCGGTCTGCGCCAGGGTGCGCATCATGCGGGCGTACAGGGTCTGCGCCGGGATGGTGCGCACGGCCTTGCCGGCCAGCTCGGCCTTGCGGTACGCCTCGTCGAAGTCGGCGCCCCACAGGTCGACCAGCTCGGGCACGTCGGCCGGCGAGAACAGCGACCAGTCCTCGTTGGCGTTGACCCGGCGCATGAACTCGTCCGGGATCCAGTGCGCCAGGTTGAGGTTGTGGGTGCGGCGGGCCTCTTCGCCGGTGTTGTCGCGGAGCTCCAGGAACTCCTCGATGTCGGCGTGCCAGGTCTCCAGGTAGACGCAGGCCGCGCCCTTGCGGCGGCCGCCCTGGTTGACGGCGGCGACCGAGGAGTCGAGGGTGCGCAGGAACGGCACGATGCCGTTGGACTTGCCGTTGGTGCCGCGGATCAGGCTGCCGCGCGAGCGGATGCGCGAGTAGGACAGGCCGATGCCGCCGGCGTGCTTGGAGAGGCGGGCGATCTGCGCGTAGCGGTTGTAGATCGAGTCCAGGTTGTCCAGCGGCGAGTCGAGCAGGTAGCAGCTCGACATCTGCGGGTGCCGGGTGCCGGAGTTGAAGAGCGTCGGCGAGGAGGTCAGGTACTCCAGGCGGCTCATCAGGCCGTACAGCTCGGCCACCTCGCGCACCGACTGCTCGCTGTCGCCGACCGCCAGGCCGCAGGCGACGCGGAGCAGGAAGTGCTGCGGGGTCTCGATCACCTTGCGGGTGATCGGGTGGCGCAGCAGGTAGCGGGACTGCACGGTGCGCAGGCCGAAGTATTCGAAGCGGTCGTCGCCCGCGGTGTCGACCAGCGCGTCCAGGGCGGCGGCGTGCTTGGCGACGAAGGCCGCGGTGGTGTCGCCGATCAGGCCCTCGGCGTGGCCGACGGCGATCGAGGCGGAGAAGGACGTCGAGCCCTGGCTGTTCGCCTCGTCGACGATCTCCAGGGCGAGCAGGCGGGCGGCCAACTTCGAGTACTGGGGGTCCTCGGCGATCATCGACGCGGCGGCGTCCACGGCCAGCCCGCGGAGTTCGGCGAAGTCCGAGCCGGCGTGGCGGCCGCGCAGCGCGGCGGCGGCGACGTGGCCGGGGTCGACCTCGGTGAGGTCGGTGCTGCGGTCGGTGAGCAGCCGCAGCAGGGCGCCGCCGGGGTCGGAGACCGTCGGGTCGGTGAAGGCGGTACCGGAGCCCTGGGCGGGCAGGGTGGCTGAGGCAGCGGTGGTCAAGGCGCTCTCTCCTGGCGGCGATCGGCGGCGGTGATCGGGGGCCACCGGGCCGATCGGGGCAGGGGAGCACGGCACGAACGCAGACGGCGTCGCGCGACGGTGACTCCCCGGCCCGCCCGCGAGGCCCGGAGGGGTACTGCTCGTGCCGGCGCGGCCTCTGCGGGAGGGCCGTGGCGCACGCCGTCGGCAGGTACTCGGACTCGCGGGCACGGCTGCTGGAGCCGCCCGCACACCGCTGCGGGGCAGTCCCGGATTCGCACCGGGTTCCCCTGCATCGACAGCAGGAGTGAGCATACATGTAGTGGTGTCTCCCTGAAGCGGCCCCAGATGTAGTGCGGCGCCGCGTGTCTGGGCGATAACCGGTCGTGCCGGAACCATGGCGGACGATGGCCCTCGGCGACTCCGGAAGCCGGGCCGGGGCGTCCTGGTTTCGATACGGAATGGCCACCGGGAGGACCGGTGGTCATGCGGATGCCCTACGATCTGGGCGCATGAGCGACGGAACTGGCGTACCTGGGCAGGGGCCGCAGGGAACGCCTCCCGCCGGGCCGGGGGGCGCACAGAGTCAGCAGCCGGTGGTACCTGGTCCGGTACCGCCGCCGAGTGGAGGTTTCGGGCCGCCGCCCGCCTCGTACGGGCCGGTCGTGCCGTCGGCGCAGCCGGTCGCACAGCCCATCCCTCCGGTGCCGCATCCGGTGGCGCCTGCGCCGCAGCCGGCCCCGCCGGTCGGTCAGCCGCAGCCCCAGCCGCACCCGGTCGGTCAGCCGCACCCGGTCGCGCAGCCGCAGCCGAACCCCCAGCCGCAGTGGCACCTGCAGCAGCAGCCCCAGCAGCCCGTCCCGCCGCAGCGGGTCGAGCCGGACTGGGACGCGCTGGCGGACCGCAACGAGGCCGACGGCAAGCGCCGTCGCCGGATGAGGGTCATCGGCGTGGTGGCCGCGGTCGCCGTGGTCGGCGGCCTGGCCGCCGGCGGCGTGCTGCTGTTCAAGGGCAAGAAGGACAACGGCCCCACGACGGCCACCACCACCCCGCCGACGGCCAACCCGAGCGCCTCCGGCACGCCCGGCCAGCCGGACGACCCGTCGAAGCCGATCTGGGAGGTCGCCACCGACCCGGCGCCGCAGGACGCGGGAGCGCTCTTCTCCTCGCTCCAGGTGACGATCAACGGTGCCACCTGGAACCGGACCGTGGTGGCTCTGGACTCGCCCTGCTGGGACGGGAACTCCACGACCGGCGGGCTGGGCAAGGTGCTCGGCGACCAGGGGTGCCAGCAGGTGCTCCGGGCGACGTACGTGTCCGGTGAGAGCGCGGTCACCGTCGGGGTGGCGGTCTTCGACCACAAGATCCAGGCCGAGACCGCGACGAAGAACTTCGCCGGTCAGCTCAAGGGCGCGCCCGCGGCCGGATCGCCGGCGTTCTGCGCCGCCGCCGGCTGCACGGGCACCCACAACAGCCTGGGCCGGTACGCGTACTTCACCGTCGAGGGATCGGCGAAGGGCGGCAACGCCCCGGACGCCACGGCGACCGCGGCGGCCTCCGGGTTCGCCGAGCACGTGAAGGGGCAGCTGCTCAAGCGTGCCAAGGCCGCGTCCTCGGCCGCGCCCGGTGTTCAGGGGACCCCGCCGGCTCCGGCGGGCTGACCTGCCGGGACGCCGCCGCCGGTGACCCCGGCGGGTCGGCCCGCCGGGACACTCCGGCCCCGGTGGACCGTTCGCGGGGGCCGGGGGAGTGTGGCAGGCTCTCGGGACAGTCATTTCGCATGCGTGTTCCGGTTGCGTCCGTGGGGGGCGGCGCCGGCGAGCAACCGGAGGAGCGGTCCGTGGCCCTGCCCAGAGCCCTGCGCGGCAAGCCCGCCGTCCTGGCCGCGGCCGGGGCCCTCGTCGCCGCGGGAGCGGTCTTCCTGCTCGACCACGACGGCAGGGCCGACGGCGAACAGCCCCCGAGGGTCCCGGTGTCGGTCGGCCTTCCCGGACGCACCCTGCCGCCGGAGGTCGGCCGGGACCTGCTCGCCCGGGACCCGCAGGCCTCGCCGAACGCCCGCGCGGTCCAGCAGTTCCTCGCCGACCTGGAGGCCCAGGCCCGTACCGGGCAGAGCGGCGGCACGGTGATCGGCCAGCACGTCGAGGCGCACAACGAGCGCAACAACCCCGAGTACGGGGACTACCGGGGCACCAAGCAGGTCGGCTACTACTACAAGAAGGCCGCCGACATCACCGGCAAGCTGCCCGGCTTCGTGGAGACCGACCTCGGCCCCGGCTACGGCCAGAACGGCTGGGGCGTCGGCAACCCGCGCTCCTACTCGGCCGGCCGCTGGCCCACCTGCCGGGCCGGCTGGCAGTACACCGACGACGCCGTCGACCTGCTGTCCGCCGTCTGGAGCGGCCACCCGCGCGCCGAGGACGGCGGCTACGGCGCGGCGGGCGTGCAGCAGAACTGCGACGGCAGCAGCACCGAACTGCCCGACAACGGCGGCGGCCCGGCCGGGATCGTCGGCATGTCCTTCCACCAGCCGTACCCCGGCTCGGAGGTCAAGTCCTTCGACCGGGTGCTCTGTTCGAACTCGCCGGCGGCCAAGGACCCCGACTGGTTCGGCCGGGTCGTGGACGCGGCGCACGACACCCCCGAGTACCGCGCGCTGATCACCGACCTCTCCTACCTGGCCGACCACCTGGAGTACCTGGCCGCCCACGACGTGCCGGTGCTGCTGCGCCCGTACCACGAGATGAACGTGCTGGACTGCTCCCGCCGGTTCTGGTGGGCGGGCCAGAAGCCGGCCGAGTACCAGGCGCTGTGGAAGATCACCTACCGGTACCTGGTGGAGACCCGGGGGCTGCACAACCTGCTGTTCGTCTGGACGCCGGTGTCCTGGGACGGCGCCCCGGGCGTGGACCCCTGGGACTACTACCCGGGCGCCCGGTTCGTCGACGTGGTCGGGGTGGACGACTACAGCGGCAGCCCGGCGCACCCGATCGGCACCGGCGAGGTGTGGACCAAGCGGTACTACGACGGGCTGTCCGCCTACGGCAAGCCGCGGATGCTGGCCGAGTCCTTCGCCGTCCCGGTCAACTCCCGCCAGCCGGAGACCCTGCGGCGCACGCCCTGGACGATCTGGACGGTCTGGGGGCAGTCGCTCACCGCGAACAACCTGCTGCCGGACCAGCCGCGCAACTCGGCCGCGGACGTCACCGCGACGTACCGCAGTCCGCTGGCGCTCACCGGCGGCTCCGGCACCTTCGGCGCGAACGTCGACTGGAGTGGTCTGCACGTGCGTTGAGCCGCCGGCACCGTCGGCCCGGTGGTCGGCGGTGTGAGGTGGGCCGCACCGCGCGCTCCGCCGAACGGGTGGAATTCCGGCTCCGTTGCGGCGTGTGGCATCCTGTGGCGGCGAAGCCGAGGGCGGGCGAACGGCCGGGACGGGCCCAAAGGGGCGGGGGATACGGGATGACAGGGACGGGTCCGATGCGCGTGGCCGGCGGCGTGGCCGTCGGCTGGGGCGCGGTGCTGCTCGGCTGGGCCGGGTACAACTGCTTCGGCCAGGTCGGCGTCGCCACGTACCTCAAGGGCGTCTTCTACTACGGCGGCTCCTCGGTGAACGCCGAGACCGGCAGCCTCAACTACGGCCTGCTGTACCTGGTTGCGGGCATCCTGCTGCTGCGCGGGCGCAACTGGGCGCTCGGGGTGGCGGCCGGTGTCGCGCTGGTCGAGGGGTACAACCGGGTGCGCAGCCTGGTCGGGGCGCTGCTGGACGCGCCGCAGCGGGAGTGGTTCACCGGTACCACCGAGGGCTGGCTCAAGCTCGCGACCTTCGGGATCGGGGTGGTGGTCACCGCGGTGCTGATCGCGCTGCTGGGCCGTTCGGTCTGGCGGGAGCAGCCGGGCGGCGCAGCGGCCCAGGCGCCGCCGCCGTTCCAGTCCCAGCCCGCCGCCTGGGGGCAGCCGCAGCCTCAGCCGTACCCGCAGCCCGGCTGGCCGCAGCCCTTGCCCGGACAGCACCAGCCCGGCTGGGGCCAGCCGCCGGCGCCGCTGCCGTACCCGCAGCACCAGCAGCAGCCCGCCCAGCCGTGGCCCGGCGTCCAGCCGCAGCCCGGCGCGCCGGCCCCCGGTCCGGTGACTCCGGGCCAGGTGCCGACCGGCCCGGTCGCGCCGCCGCCCGCGGACCGTCCGCCGCAGGGCTGACCCACCGGGCTGACCGATCACGAACGACCCCTGCCCCGCCCGGGGCCGAGCCGACACCAGACGAGGAACCACTTTCGCCATGTCATCGACAACCGCCGAGCGGACGGTGCTGACCACGTCCCGCGAGGCCGCCCGGCTCGCCGAGCGACAGATGTCGTGGAAGCCCCGGGTGGCGCCGTTCTACATATCCTTCGTGATCATCTTCGCGTTCTCGGTGTGGGCGTACGTGCCCAACCCCACGCCGCTAGGCTGGGCGATCACCATCCTGTGGGGCATGCCGGTGTTCGGCGTGCTGATCGGCTTCCAGGGTGTGCTGATGGTCCGCCGCAGGCTGCGCCAGGTCAGCCGGATGACGCCGGCCGCACCCGTCGAGGACGACTTCCTGATCGTGCTGGTGCCGACCATCGGCCGCCACGACACCTACCCGGCGCTGGAGCGCTCGGTGCTCTCGTACGTCGAGCACCTGCCGCCGTACTTCCCGTGGATGCGGGTGGACATCCTCACCGAGGAGGGCTGCGCCGCCGCGGAGAAGATCGACGAGCTGGCCGAGCGCCACCCGCTGATCCGGGTGGTGACCGTGCCGAAGGCGTACGAGACGCCCAACGGCACCAAGTTCAAGGCCCGCGCCAACCACTACTCGCACGAGCTGCGGATCGAGGAGGGCGAGGCCGAGGACGACGTCTGGGTGCTGCACATGGACGACGACACCGGCGTCGGCCCGGACACCGCCGCCGCCGTCGCCCAGTTCGTCAACCGGCAGCGCCGGGCCGGGGACGACGCCAAGCACATGGCGCAGGGCATCCTGACGTACCCGCGCGAGAACGCCGTCTCCACCTTCACCTGGCTCGCCGACGCGATCCGCCCGGCCGACGACATCGCCCGCTTCCGCGCGATGACCGGCACCGGCACCCCGATCGCGGGCGTGCACGGCGAGCTGCTGATCGTGCGCTCGTCGGTGGAGGCCACCATCGGCTGGGACTTCGGACCGAAGACCATCGTCGAGGACGCCCAGATGGCGCTCAACTTCTGCCAGCGCTACCCCGGCCGCAGCGACTGGTTCAACGGCCGCTGCTACGGCGCCTCGCCGGCCGGCGTCAAGGACTTCCTCAAGCAGCGCGAGCGCTGGGCCTGGGGCCTGGTCGCGCTCTGCTTCAACAAGACCATCCCGCTGCGGTACCGGCTGTTCATCGGGATGGGCATGGTCAGCTGGGTGCTGGGCCCGCTGCAGCACGTCGGACTGGTGCTGCTGGTGGCGTGGTTCACCGGCACCTGGAACACCTCGCCGGTCACCCAGTCCGTGGTGCTGGTCTGGGCGATCAACTTCGCCTACGTCATCTGGACGTACTGGGAGGGCCTGCGGCTGAACGTGGTGGCCTCGGCCAACCACCGGCGCAAGTGGTGGGAGCCGATCGTGGTGGTGGCGGGCATTCCGCTCTTCTCCTTCCTGGAGGGCTGGGGAGGGCTGAGGGGACTGATCAAGTTCCTGAAGCGCGAGGAGAACAAGTTCGTCGTCATCGCCAAGCCGGCCTGATCGGAAGTCACGACAGTGAAGCGCCCCGTCATCTTCATCCTCCCGACCGTGGTGGTCGCCCTCACCGTCGGCATCCCGCTGGTCTGGGGGGACCACCCGATCAAGTTCGACCACCAGCGTCCCACCACGGTGCGCTGGGCCGGCGCACCGACCGAGCAGGGCCGGGTCTGGGGCTTCGGCAAGGACGCGCCGCCGGTGGAGGACACCGGCCCCAAGGTGGCCCGCCCGTGGACCAAGGGCAGCCCGGAGTGGGGCGTCCAGGTGTACTGGCTGGACGACCCCGCGGACCCGGACAGCTTCGTCCAGGGCAAGGTCGACCGCATCGTGAAGTACGTGGTCGGGCTGAACGCCAACTCCCTCTCGGTGACGTTCCCGTACTACACGACCGGGCCGAAGTCGAACGCCGTCGCCGCCCGGCCGACCACCCCTTCCCCGGAGCGGCTGGCGCTGCTGCTGGACGCCGCCCACCGGGCCGGTCTGCGCACCACCGTACGGCCGATCCTGGACGAGGAGGTGTTCAACTACTCCGCCACCGGTGTGTGGCGCGGCAACATCGCGCCCGCCGACAAGGAGGCCTGGTTCGGCAGCTACGCCACCTTCCTGGCGCCGTACCTGAAGACCGCCCAGGAGCACTCCGCGACCGAGTTCACCATCGGCACCGAGTTCAACTCGCTGGAGAACGACCCGCACTGGCCCGGCCTGATCGAGCAGGCCCGGAAGACCTTCCGGGGCCAGCTGGTGTACGACGCCAACTGGGACAACTGGTCCAAGGGGCCGCTCCCGCTGCCGACCGACGGCACCGGTGTGGACGCCTACTTCCCCGCCAAGGCGGCGGGCGACGACGCCCCGGTGGCCGACCTGGTGGCCAGCTGGCAGGGCTGGCTCGACAAGCGCGGCGCGGGTCCGCAGCCGGCCACCAAGCTCACCGAGGTGGGCATCCCGGCGCAGAAGGGCGCCTACAAGACGCCCGGCGACTTCTACACCAAGCGCGAGCTGAACGAGGCCGTCCAGGCAGCCTGGTTCACCGCGGTCTGCCAGGTGGCGCAGGAGCGCAAGCTGGGCGGGGTGTACTTCTGGTCGCTCTACTTCGGCATCGACCCGACCCTGCCGACCAACCAGGACACCCCGCGGATGGACTTCGCCGGGCGCCCCGCCTCCGAGCAGGCGATCCGCAGCTGCTTCGCGCAGACCTACGAGCTGCCGCCCTCCTGAGCCGCGCCGCCCCACGGGGGGCAGCGCCGCTAGCGCCCGTCGCCCTGGGGCCCGGTCGCCTTGGCGGTCGGGGTCCGGGTGGGCTTCGCCGGGGGGTGGCTGCTCGGCTTGCCGGTCGACGTCGGGGTGGGCGTCGGAGTCGGCGTCGGTGTCGGCGTGGCCGTCGGGGTCGGAGTGGGCGTGGGAGACGGCGTCGGCGTCACGGCGGGCTGACCCGGCGTCGCGCCGGCCAGGGCGCCCGCGATCTCCTTCTCCAGCCAGGGGGTGACGAACCGCATGCCGGCCGAGGTGAGGTGCACCCCGTCGTTGGCCGGGGAGACCAGGTGGCCCGCCTTGTCCTTCCAGGCGCAGGTCTCGTACGGGCAGTAGAAGGTGTTGAGGTCGAGCAGCCGGACGGTTCCTCCGGAGGCCTTCACGAAGTCGCCGACCTGCTGGTTGTAACAGGTGCCCCAGGTCTTGTTGATGGCGCCGTTCTCGACCCGCTCGTTCATCAGCAGCACCTGGGCGCCCTGCGCGCGGCGGCGGATCTGCTCCACGGCCTGGGAGAGCTGGGTGCCGTACCGGGTCCGGTAGTCCTCGTCGCACGGGTTGAGCCAGCTGCCGTCGAGGTACTGCTCGGCGGCGTCCCAGCCGAGGTGGACCACGACGGCCTGCGGCCCGGTGCCCAGCTGCCGGTCCCAGGCGGCGGCCCGGTCGCGGCACTCCCGGCTGGTCTCGAACTCCTCCTGGGAGGTGGTGCGGACCTTCTCCGAGCCGAACACCCCGCAGCCGCTGATGCCGCCGTCGACGACGCGGTAGCGGTCGCCGTGCCGGTACAGGCCGGTGGAGAGGTCCTGGGAGAAGGAGTCACCGAGGAGCAGGACCATCGGCCGGCCCGGCCCGGACTTCATGTCGTGCGTCACCCAGGCGGGCAGGTACCAGGCGCCGGTGGTGGCCACCGCGGCGGTGACGGCCACCAGCGGGACGGCCGGGAAGGCCCGCCAGCGCAGCACCCGGAGCTTCTCCGTGCCGGTGTGCAGCAGCCAGGCCAGGACCCAGGAGACCGGCGCGCCGATGAGCAGCAGCCGCTTCGGCGAGATGTCGTCGACGTAGTGCTGGAGCAGCCAGTACACCGGCAGGTGGAGCAGGTAGAGGCTGTAGGAGATGGTGCCGGTGAGCCGCAGCGGGGGCAGCGACATCAGCCACACCAGCGGGCCCCGCTCCTGGCAGAGCGAGACGGTGAGGACGGCGGCGAGGGCCGCGACCACGGCCAGCCCGCCCTGGTAGAGCCACGGCTCGTGGTAGTTGCCGACGGAGAGGCTGGCCCAGACCAGGCCGCCGAGGGCCGCGGTGCCCACCAGGGTGGGCAGGACGGGTCCGGCCGGCCCGCGCGAGCGGGAGCGCGATCCGCCGGAGGACCCGGCGCGGACCTTGCGGCGCAGCCACAGGTAGACCCCGAAGGCGGCGGTGGCGCCGGCCGCGAAGCCGACCGCACGGGTCTCGGTGCCGAGGTAGAGGCGGTCGCTGTTGTCGCCGTTCCACATCAGCGGGGCGATCAGCGCGGCGACGACGAACAGTCCGGCGGTGACGAAGCCGGCCGCGCGGACGGAACGTCGGCAGATCCCGTAGACCATGAGCAGCAGCAGCGGCCAGAGCGCGTAGAACTGCTCGGTGATGCTGAGCGACCACATGGCCGCGAGCGGGTCGATCGAGGAGAAGTGCTGCCAGTAGGCGTCACCGCGCGACAGCTGGGCCCAGTTGGCGATCTGGGCGAGCGCGGCCAGCGCCTGCGGACGGAGGTCCCTGACGTCCCGTAGCGGACTTACCAGGGCGGACAGCCCCACCACCAGGATGATGGTGGCGAACAGGCCGGGCAGCAGCCGCTTGGCCCGGCGGCGGTAGAAGACGCCGAGCCGGATGCCGTCGGTGCGGTCCAGCTCGCGGACCAGCACCAGGGTGACCAGGAAGCCGGAGAGGACGAAGAAGACGTCCACGCCGAACAGACCGTTCTGGAACCAGTTGGTGTGGTACAGCAGCACCGACGCGATGGCGAGGCCGCGCAGACCGTCGACCGCCTTGAAGCGGACGGAGGGCGGCAGCGGACCGCGGGGTACCGGGGTCGGTGCGGGGATCGCGTAACGGCTGGTCGCGGGGGCTTCGTAGCCCCTGCTCCTGCGCATGTCCTGGAGCGTGGGTCCGCTCGAGGGCGCGCCGAGGCCGGGCCCGTCGTCCATGTGGTCTATTCCCCCGGGGTCGATCGACTGTCGCGACATGCTCAGAGGGCATGACTTGATCTGTGGTTTATATCAAAAGACGTCTGTTGATCGTCTGTCGGTCACCGGCCGGTGGGACGGCCGGCGACGTCCTACGGGTGCTCAGGCCCGTTCGTCAGAACGCCATGGTGTAGACCATCAGGTCCATCCCCGGGTACGGCGCCCAGTCGCGTTCGGGCGTGCGCAGGAAGCCGATGCGTTCGTAGACCCGGTGGGCGGTGGTCATCTCCGGGCGGGTGGAGAAGGCCATGCCGGCCAGGCCGAGTTCGCGGCTGCGGGCGACGGTGGCGCGGACCAGGGCCTCGCCGACGCCGCGGCCGCGGGAGGCGGCGGCGGTGGCGAGCATCCGGATCTCGCCCTCCCGGGGGGAGGCGATGTCCGCCCACTCGGTGCCGCCGACCGCGAAGGTCACGCAGCCGAGGACGCCGGCTCCGGCCGCGTCGACGGCGACCAGGAGTTCGGCCTCGCGGGCCCGCCGGGCGGCGTCGCGCAGCTGCTCGACG
This sequence comes from Kitasatospora sp. NPDC001547, assembly GCF_042894165.1. NCBI lineage: Bacteria > Bacillati > Actinomycetota > Actinomycetes > Kitasatosporales > Streptomycetaceae > Kitasatospora > Kitasatospora sp. NPDC001547. The sequence continues at coordinate 372,643 of NZ_JBIAVL010000003.1, forward strand.
TAGCCGCTCGTGGGCTTGGTGTAGCCGTCGCCGACGAAGGCCTCGACGGTGATCCGGCCCGCGTCGTGGAGGTCCTCCGGGAGGGCCTGGCGGATGAGGAAGTCCATCGGGCCAGTGTGCCGGAGCCCCCTGCCGGGCGGTGTTCCGGGGTCGAACGGACCGGCGGGCAGCCCGGACCCGGCCCCGACTGCCGGAGCCCCCTGCCGGACGGAGCCCGGGGAGCGGTCAGTCCGCCTCGACCGCCAGGTGCCCGACCCCGTTCCAGCCGTCCGGCCGCAGCCGCCCGTCCTGGGCCCGCCAGAGGCTGGTGGAGCAGTTGTGCACCGGCCCGAGCGCGGTGAGCTGTTCCTCGGTGAGCCGGTCCAGCGCGTAGCGGAGCATCAGCACCGTGCAGTCGTGGGCGACCAGCAGGACGGGCCGACCGGCCTCCTCCTCGCAGAGGTCGCGCAGCAGGCTGCGCACCCGCAGGGCGACGTCGGTCCAGGACTCGCCGCCGGGTGGGCGGTAGTACAGCTCGCCCATCTTGCGCCGCCGGGCCGCCTCCTCGGGGTGCTTGGCCTCGATCGCGGCCTTCGGCAGCATCTCCAGGACGCCGAGCTCGCGGTCGCGCAGCCGCTCGTCGTACCGGACGGGCAGGGTGACCGGGACGGCGCCCAGTCCGGCGGCCTGGGCGAGCGCGATGCGGGCGGTCTCGGCGGTGCGCACGTACGGCGAGCACCAGACGCTGCGCGGGCGGTCGGCGCTGGGCAGGCCGGCCCACCAGTGGCCGAGGGCCTGGGCCTGCCGGCGGCCGTGCAGGGACAGCGGGATGTCGGCGTCGCGGCAGCTGATCGGGACACTGAGCGCTCCGGCGGCCTCGGCCAGCTGGAACTCGACGTTGGCGGTGGACTCCCCGTGCCGGGTGGCGATCAGCACGGACGGCAGCCGGCCGGCCGCCGCCGGGCGGTGGGCGGTGCCGTGCTGGCCGTGGCCGCCGGGGTGCTGGGCGTGGCTGGCGCCGTGCTGCCCCGGGCCGCCGGGGTGCTGGGCCTGGGTGGTGCCGGGCTGGCCCTGCGCGGTGCCGTGGTGGTGCTGGCTCTGGGTGGACTGGTGCTGGCCGTTGAGGGTGGTGCCGAGTTCTGCCATGGCCGCGAGCTCCCCGTGGTCGATCAGGTTCCGGCCGGATGCCGGTCCGGTCTGGTGGTGCCCGGCGTGCACGCCTGTTCATACATATGATCGCGCCGCCTTCTCCAGTGTTCACGGAGAAGGCGGCGCGATCACAGGGCGCGTACGGCGCGAATCAGTGCGCCGCTACGGGCTCCGGCGCGTTCTTCAGCTCGTCGTCGCCGGCTTCGGCGCTGTAGTCGGACGGCTTGGTCTCGTCCGGGAGCACCGGCGCCTTGACCGCCCGCAGCACCAGGGTGAGCGCCACCGCGACGATCAGGTTGAGCGCGAAGGCGGTCACCCCGATGTAGCCGATCTCGCCGATGCCGGGGATCTCGGCCGCGTTGCCGCCGAAGTGCTTGGTGGCCTTGCTGGAGATCCCGTACGCCTCCCAGGTGCCGTAGACCATGCCGGCCGCCCAGCCGGCGAACAGCGCCCAGTGGTGGAACCAGCGGGTGAACAGGCCGCCGACGATCGCCACGAAGGTCTGCAGGATCCACAGGCCGCCCAGCAGCTGGAGGTTGATGGCGGCCTGCTTGTCCATGCCCAGCACGAAGACCAGCGCGCCGACCTTCACCAGCAGCGAGACCAGCTTGGCGACCCTGGTCTCGTCGGCGGGGGTGGCGGCGGGCTTGAGCCAGTCCTTGTAGACGTTGCGGGTGAACAGGTTGGCCGCCGCGATGGACATGATGGCGGCCGGCACCAGGGCGCCGATGCCGATCGCGGCGAAGGCCACGCCGGTGAACCAGTCCGGGAACATGTCGGCGAACAGCTGGGGCACCGACAGCTGGGCGTTGTAGCCCTTGACGCCCTTGCCGACGCCCGCCGCCAGCGCCATGAAGCCGAGCAGCGCCAGCAGGCCCAGCATCAGCGAGTAGGCGGGCATGATCGCCATGTTGCGGCGCACGGTCTTGCGGGACTTGGAGGCCAGCACGCCGGTCACCGAGTGCGGGTACATGAACAGCGCCATCGCCGAGCCGAGCGCGAGCGTGGCGTACGTCCACTGCTTGTTCTCGGGGATGGTCAGCGAGCCGGCCTTGGTCTCCTTGAAGTGCTGCGCGGCCGTGTCGAAGATGTGCCCGTAGCCGCCGAGCCGGATCGGGATGTAGATCACCGCGACGATGATCACGATGTAGACCAGGGCGTCCTTGACGAAGGCGATCAGCGCCGGGGCGCGCAGGCCGGAGGAGTAGGTGTAGGCGGCCAGCACACCGAAGGCGATGAACAGCGGCAGGTCCTTGACGAACCAGTTGGCGTTCTCCCCGCCGCCGACCCCCAGCACGTCCAGGACGGCCTGGATACCGACGAGTTGCAGGGCGATGTACGGCATGGTGGCCAGGATGCCGGTGAGCGCGACCACCAGCGACAGCGGCCGCGAGCCGTACCGGCCGCGCACGAAGTCGGCCGGGGTCACGTAGCCGTGCACCCGGGAGACCGACCAGAGCCGGGGCAGGAAGAGGAAGACCAGCGGGTAGGCGATGATCGTGTACGGCACCGCGAAGAAGCCCGCCGCGCCGGTCGCGTACACGGCCGCCGGGACGGCGACGAAGGTGTACGCGGTGTAGAGGTCGCCGCCGAGCAGGAACCAGGTCACCCAGGTTCCGAAGCTGCGGCCGCCCAGGCCCCACTCGTCCAGGTGCGCAGCGTCGCCCGCGCGGCGCCAGCGCGAGGCGAGGAAGCCCATCACCGTGACCAGGGCGAAGAACAGCACGAAGACCACGAGGGCCGGCACGTTGACGTCCTTCATCGGGCACCGCCCTTCCGGGCCGCCGCGCGGGCCTTCTCGTCCCGGGTGATCAGCAGGTAGGCGGCGACCGTGAACACGGCCGACACCGGCACCCAGAGCAGCTGGTACCAGTAGAAGAACGGCATCCCGGCGACCGCCGGGTCGCTCTTGTCGTACGAGGACACCCAGAGCATCGCGACGATCGGCACGAGCAGGGCGAGCGCGGCCAGCACCCGCTCGGGCGTCACGGCCGGGACGGGATCCCCGGCTGGCTCGGGCATGACATCTTCGACGAAGGGTCGATCAGAGGGCATCTTCGGCTCCGCTCCGGAGGGTTCCCCGTCGGCGCCGCAGCCCGGCCGGCGCCGAGCGCCGTACGGACCCGCCGAGCAGCACCATCGGTGATCGGCAGTCAGATCATTACGGCTGCGCAATCTAGAGCATGGGGTGATCCATGTCACCGGGATTGACGGAAGTTCCCACCAGTCGGACGGAACCGGCCGGTGTCCACCGCCGCGGGACCGGAAACGGGTGGCCGCCGCAGGCCGCCGCCGTGGTGTCGTGGGAACGCGAACAGAACGCGGAGCAGTGCGCGGAGCAGAACGCCGAGAGCAGAACACCGAGAGCAGAACACCGAAAGCGGAACGCAGAGAGTGGAACGCGAAAGGGCACCGGCGCGCAGGTCGCGCGCGCCGGTGCCCGAAGTGCGGTGGGGGAGTGCGGCTACTCCGGACGCTTCAGCCGGGTGATGAACTTGTAGCGGTCGCCCCGGTAGATCGAGCGGACCCACTCGACCGGGTCCCCCTCGGCGTCGAAGGAGTGCCGGGAGAGCTGGAGCATCGGCAGGCCGAGGTCGGAGCCGAGCAGCCCGGCCTCGCGCGGGTTGGCGAGGGTGGTCTCGATGGTCTCCTCGGCCTCGGCCACGGTGACCCCGTACACCTCGCGCAGCGCCGCGTACAGCGAGTTGTGCTTGGCCAGGTTGCGGCGCAGGGCCGGGAAGCGCTTGGCGGACAGGTGGGCGACCTCGATCGCCATCGGGTCGCCGTTGGCCAGCCGCAGGCGCTCGATCCGCAGCACCCGGCCGCCGGGCTTGATGTCGAGCAGCGGGGCGAGCCGGTCGTCGGCGGTGATGTAGCCGATCTCGATCAGCCGGGAGGCGGGCTCCAGCCCCTGGGCCCGCATGTCCTCGGTGTAGGAGGTCAGTTGGAGGGCCTGGGCGACCTTGGGCTTGGCGACGAAGGTGCCCTTGCCCTGGATGCGCTCCAGCCGGCCCTCGACGACCAGCTCCTGGAGGGCCTGGCGCACGGTGGTGCGCGAGGTGTCGAACTGGGCGGCCAGGGCGCGCTCGGGCGGTACCGGGGTGCCGGCCGGCTGGGTCTCGGTGAGCTGCAGCAGGTGCCGCTTCAGGCCGTAGTACTTGGGGACGCGCGCGGTCGGGTCGGTGCCGGCCTGCGTCGGGAGGTTGTTCACCTCGGGGTCGTCGACCTGGGCGGTGGATCCCCCGTCGCTGCTCATCGGACCTGTTCTCCCGCTTCTCGCGGGGCCTTCAGCGACCCCGCCACATCGTTAACGGATCACATCGTTGCATGTATGGCTACGGAACGAATACCTCATCACGCGATGAACGATGTGCGGTGTCGGCTTGATAACGGGTGGTCGAGATCGGTCGGACAGCCGTTGACAGGCCCATTGGTCTAGGCCAAGCTCCAGGCAGCTGGTCTACACCACTAGACCGGTAACTATGAATCCCCCCACCCGTTCGAAGGGGTCCGCGGCACCTTTCCCCCCGCTTTGTGTGGGTCTGCCGCTGCCGCCCGACGGGGGCAACCCAGGCATCCCTCAGGAGGATGGCGTGAAGCGTCAGCTCATCGCGGCGGTCGGCGTCGCAGCAATGGTCGTCGGCCTGGCGGCTTGCAGCTCGGACGGCAAGAAGAGCGAGGGTGACTCGAAGTCGTCCTCCGCCTCCGCGGCCGACAAGTACAAGGGCAAGACGCTGAAGGTCTGGACCATGAGCGGCTCGGCCCCGAAGGGCTGGACCGACGGGGTCAAGACCGAGTTCGAGACCACCTACCCGGGTTCGAAGGTCGAGTTCGCGACCCAGGAGTGGGGCGGCATCGGCGCCAAGGTCACCGCCGCGCTGTCGGAGGGCTCGGTCGACGTCCTGGAGGTCGGCAACACCCAGACCGCCGGCTACGCCGCCTCGGGCGGTCTGCTCGACATCACCAAGGACAAGGCCGCGCTGGGCGGCGAGGCCTGGGCCGCCAACCAGAACGAGTCCACGATCCTGGACGGCAAGCAGTACGCCGCCCCGTGGTACGTCACCAACCGCGTGGTCGCCTACAACAAGGACCTGTGGGCCAAGGCCGGTCTGACCGACACGCCGAAGACCCTGGACGAGTTCTACACCGCCCTGGAGAAGCTGAAGACCGCTCCGGGCGTCGTCGACCCGATCTACATGCCCGGCCAGGAGTGGTACGTCTACTTCGGTCTGCTCACCAGCGAGGGTGGCAAGATCGCCAAGAAGGACGGCGACAAGTGGGTCGGCGGCCTGGGCTCGCCCGAGAGCCAGAAGGCCTTCGAGACCTACAAGAAGCTCCAGGGCTACTCGGCCACCGGTCCGAAGGACAAGGACGAGGCCACCCCGCAGCAGAAGGACGTCTTCGGCCAGGGCAACGTCGGCACCATGATCGGCCTCGGCTGGGAGCTCCCGGACGAGAAGGCCATCCCGAAGGACAAGATCGGCTTCTTCCCGCTCCCGGGCAAGACCGCCGACAAGCCCTCCGGCGTGTTCCTCGGTGGCTCGAACCTCGCGATCGCCTCGCAGAGCAAGAACACCGACATGGCGAAGGACTTCCTGAAGATCGCCCTCAACGACAAGAACGAGGGCGTCGTCGCCGCGGCGGGCAACATCCCGAACAAGGCCTCGCTGAACAGCCAGATCACCGGCGACTTCGCCAAGGCCGCCCAGTCGGCCGCCGCGGTCGGCGCGATCACCCCGAACACCCCGAACTGGGCGAGCGTCGAGGACAACCCGAACCCGATCAAGGAGTTCCTGACCGCTGCCCTCCAGGGCGGCGACTTCGCCTCCACGGCCAAGAAGTACGACGACGAGATCGCCAAGAAGCTCAACCAGAAGCAGTAAGCACTGAGCGGCGTCGCTCACCGACCCCCGGCGGGGGGCCGGTGGGCGACGCCTGTCCGTCGTGGCCAGGTTGTGAGGAAGTGAGAACGATGGCTGTGCATTCGGAGCGGGTGCAGACACAGTCCCCGGAGCCGGGGGAGGCTGCTGTGGCCAGTAGGGAGACGAGCGCCCCGGGCGGCGGCTCGAAGGCTTCGGCGCCGAAGGGCGCGAGATCCGCGGGCGGCCCCAGCCTGGGCTCACGCCTCGCGCCGTACCTGCTGCTGCTGCCGGCCACCGTGGCGACCCTGGCCCTGCTCGGCTGGCCGCTGCTGAAGACCGTCCTGCTGTCGTTCCAGAACCTCAACAGGCGCCAGCTCGTCCTGCACCTGACCGAGTGGACCGGCTTCGACAACTACAAGGAACAGCTGACCGACCCGGACTTCTGGGCGGTCACCGGCCGGACCGTCGCCTTCACCGCGATCAACGTGGTGCTGATCATGATCGGCGGCACCCTGATCGGCCTGCTGCTGAACCAGCTCGGCAAGAAGATGCGGCTGGTGCTCCAGATCGCGCTGCTGCTGGCCTGGGCCATGCCGGTGGTCGCCGCGACCACCGTCTACACCTGGCTGTTCGACTCCCAGTGGGGTGTCGTCAACTGGATCCTGGACCAGCTGGGTTGGCACTCGATGCGCGACTACAACTGGCTCAGCGACCCGTACTCGACGTTCTTCATCATCATCCTGCTGATCGTCTGGATGTCGATCCCGTTCGTCGCGTTCAACATGTACGCCGGTCTGACCACCATCCCGAAGGAGCTCTACGAGGCGGCCCGGATGGACGGCGCCGGCGCCGTCAAGATCTTCACCGCGGTGATCTTCCCCAACCTGAAGCCGTTCTTCCTGGCCACGACCTTCCTCGAGGTCATCTGGGTGTTCAAGGCCTTCACCCAGGTCTACGCGGTCAACGCCGGCGGTCCGGAGAAGCTGACCCGGACCCTCCCGGTGCACGCCTTCCTGGAGGGCTCGGCCGGCCAGCACTACGGCATCGGCTCCGCGATCGCGGTGCTCACCATCCTGATGCTGGGCGTGCTGATGGCGTACTACTTCCGCATCATGATCAAGCAGGAGGACGAGCTGTGAGGCGCTCTCTCTTCGGACGTACCTGGCTGAACGTGACCGCGGCCGTCCTCGCCGTCTTCTTCGTCTTCCCCGTCTACTGGATGTTCGCGACCGCGTTCAAGCAGAACAGCGACATCATCAGCCCGACGCCGGTGTTCATCCCGCTCGACGCGACCTTCGAGCACTTCTCCACCGCGGTCAACGCGCCGAACTTCTGGACGTACGTCCTCAACAGCGTCACCGTCACCGTCGGCGCGGTGCTCGGGTCGCTGGTGATCGCGACCCTGGCGTCCTTCGCCGTCGCCCGGATGAAGTTCCGCGGCCGCAAGGCCTTCGTGCTGGTCATCATGATGGCCCAGATGGCGCCCTGGGAGGTCATGACCATCGCGGTCTACATCATCTCCCGCGACAACGACATGCTGAACAGCCTGGTGCCGCTGACCCTCTTCTACATGATGATGGTCCTGCCCTTCACCATCTGGACGCTGCGCAGCTTCATCGCCGCGGTGCCGAAGGAGTTGGAGGAGTCGGCCATGGTGGACGGCTGCACCCGCTCCCAGGCCTTCGTGAAGGTGATCTTCCCGCTGCTGGCCCCGGGCCTGATGTCGACCTCGCTGTTCGGCTTCATCACGGCGTGGAACGAGTTCCCGCTCGTCCTGATCCTCAACAAGGACGAGGGCAAGACCCTGCCGCTGTGGCTGTCGTCCTTCAAGACGGCCTTCGGCAACGACTGGGGCGCCACCATGGCCGCGTCCACGATGTTCGCCATCCCCGTGCTGATCCTGTTCGTCTTCCTCCAGCGCAAGGCGGTCGGCGGTCTGACCGACGGCGCCGTGAAGGGCTGAGTCCACGTGAGCATCCTCGTTCCCACCGTGCCGGACAGCGACCAGCTGCACCGCGACGCCCTGACCGTCCTCCAGCCCGGCTTCGTCGGCACCGAGCCGCCGGAGTGGCTGCGCCGCCACCTCGCCGCGGGCCTCGGCTCGGTCGCGCTGTTCGACCGCAACGTGGTCGACCTCGACCAGCTGTCCGCGCTCACCCGGGCGCTGCGCGCCGAGAACCCCGACCTGCTGATCGCGATCGACGAGGAGAGCGGCGACGTCACCCGGCTGGAGGCGGGCTCCGGCTCGTCCTGGCCCGGCAACCTCGCGCTCGGCGCGATCGACGACCCGGCGCTGACCCGGGACGTCGCCCGCGAGCTGGGCCGGGCGCTGGCCGCGGCCGGCGTCAACTACAACTGGGCGCCCACCGCGGACGTCAACTCCAACCCGCGCAACCCGGTCATCGGGGTCCGCTCCTTCGGCGCCGACCCCGAGCTGTGCGCCCGGCACACCGCCGCCTGGGTGGAGGGCCTGCAGTCGGCCGGCGTGGCCGCCTGCTCCAAGCACTTCCCCGGCCACGGCGACACCGCGGTGGACTCGCACCACGGCCTGCCGGTCATCGACGTCGACCTGGACGTGCTGCGGGCCCGCGACCTGATCCCGTTCCAGGCGGCGATCGCGGCCGGCACCAAGGCCGTGATGACCGCCCACATCATGATCCCGGCGCTGGACCCGAAGCTGCCGGCGACCCTGAGCCCGACCGTGCTGCGCGACCTGCTGCGCGCCGCCCCGGCCGACGGCGGGCTCGGCTACCAGGGCCTGATCGTCAGCGACGCGATCGAGATGGGGGCCATCGCCGACACCTTCGGGATGGGCGAGGGCACCGTGCTGGCCCTGGCGGCCGGCGCGGACGCGATCTGCGTCGGCGGCGGGCTCGCCGACGAGGAGACCGTGCTGATGCTGCGCGACGCCATCGTGGCGGGCGTGCGCTCCGGCCGGCTCGCCGAGGAGCGGCTGGCGGACGCCGCCGCGCGGGTCCGGTCGCTGGGCAGCTGGGGCCGGATCGCGGCCCAGGGCGAGCGGATCGAGCCGGACCTGGCAGTCGGCCTGCGGGCCGCGCGCCGGGCGCTCAAGGTGGTCCGGGCGCCGGGCCTGGTGGTGCCGCCGGTGAGCGAGCGCCCGTACGTGGCCTCGTTCTCGGACGAGCCGAACATCGCCGTCGGCGACGTCACCCCCTGGGGCGTGGCCGGCATGCTGGCCGACCGCTTCCCCGGCACCCGCACCCGCGAGGTGTCGGCGCCCGAGGCCGCGCCGGAGCTGCTGGACGCCCTGGTCGGCGAGCTGGTGGCCGGCGCCGAGGGCCGCCGCCTGGTACTGGTGGTCCGGGACGCCCACCGGCACGCGTGGATGTCGGCCGCGCTGAGCCGCCTGGTGGCGGCCCGGCCGGACGCCGCCGTGGTCGAGATGGGCCTGCCCCAGTCCGAGCCGGTCGGCGCGCTCCACATCGCCACCCACGGCGCCGCCCGGGTCTGCGGACTGGCGGCCGTGGAGGTCCTCACCGGACAGCCGGGAGCGGTCGGCTGACCCTTCGCCGAGACGTCACCGGCCGTGTCCGGCGGACGTCGGCCCGCGGGCCCGTCATGCGCATGCCGCATGGCGGGCCCGTTCCGTTTCCCCGGTGTTGACCTGCGGATTCACGGGATGACCGTGTTCCCTCAAGTAGGCCTTAAATCCACCTTAAGATCTACTGAGGGTGACAGTGCGACGACTGGCCGCCACGCGGTACAACAGCTCTGCAACGGCCGCCCCGAGTAAGGCTTTTGATCGTTGACACCACCTATGGTCTAGGCCAGAGTCCAAGCATCCGGTTCGAGATTCAACCTCGCCGGATGTGGTATCGGCCCTCCCTGAAGCTCTTCGCCGCCCCCTGTCCGGACTCTCCGCCGCGGGCGCCAATCACGCTGCCGGCGGGCAACACGGCTCTACACCCCTCGGAGGATGGCGTGAAGAAGCGTCAGCTCATGTCGACGCTCGGGACCATGGCCCTGGCGGTCGGTCTGACGGCCTGTTCCTCGTCCGCGAAGCCCGCGGGCGACGGCGCGGGCGGCTCCGCGGACGGGAAGGCGGCCGGCGGCTCCGTCACCGTCTGGCTGATGGACGACGCCCAGAAGAACTGGCCGGACCTCGTCCAGCGGGTCAACGACGAGTTCGCGGCGAAGTACCCCAACGTCAGCCTCAAGCTGGTCTACCAGGGTTGGGCCGACAAGGTGGGCAGGCTCGACAGGGCCATCGCCGAGGGCAACGCCCCCGACGTGGTCGAGCTGGGCAACACCGAGACCATGAAGTACGTGCTCTCCGGCGCGCTGGCCCCGGTGGACCGCAGCACCTTCGACAACTCCGACAGCTGGATCAAGGCGCTCGCCAACACCTGCACCTATCAGGACAAGCTCTGGTGCGTGCCCTACTACGCCGGCTCCCGGGTGGCCATCTACAACTCCGCGACCTTCCAGCAGGCCACCGGCAGCGCCGACTTCCCGAAGACCGAGGCCGACCTGCTGGCCGCGCTGGACAGGATCGCGGACAAGAACAAGGCGGACAAGGCCTTCTCCCCGCTCTACCTGCCCGGCCCGTACTGGTACGCCGCGATGAGCTACGTGGCCGCGTACGGCGGCAGCATCGCCAAGTTCGACAGCTCCGGCAACTGGCACGGCACCCTGCACGACCCCAAGTCCCAGCAGGGCGTCAGCCACTTCGTCGACCTGGTGCGCAAGTACAACAAGGGCGACCTGGCGGTGAACGAGCAGAACCAGTTCGAGGCGATGGCCCGCGGGCGCGCCGCGTCCTTCTACGGCAACGGCTACGAGGCGGCCAGCGTCACCGCGCCGGTCACCGGGGACCCGAGCATCAAGGACGCCGTCAAGCTGGCCACCATGCCCGGCCCGGACGGCAAGCCGCTGCCGACCTTCATCGGCGGCTCCGACCTCGCCGTCACCGCCAAGTCCCAGCAGGTGGCGCTGGCCACCGACTGGATCCGGATGTTCACCAGTACCAAGTCCGAGCAGGCACTGGCCGACAAGGACATCCTGCCGAACAACCTGACCCAGCTGAACCCGCTGAAGAACAAGCCGACCACCGCCGCCGCGGCCAACGCCGTCCCGGACGCCTGGTTCACCCCGCTGGCCCCGGGCTGGGGCGCGGTCGAGAAGCAGAAGATCATCCCGGACATGCTGGTCTCGATCCTCAAGGGCAAGTCGGTGGACCAGGCCACCAAGGAGGCCGACGCGGCGATCGACCAGCTGATCAACAAGGCGTCCTGACCTTCCGCCGCCGCCCGTCCCGGTGCGCCCCTCCCGTCTCGGCAGGGGCGCACCGGAGGGCGCGGGGCCGGGGATGCGCTGAGGGCGCGCCGACGGGCGCGGTGTGAGGGCGCGCCGACGAGCGCGAGGGCGTGCGGACGGAGGTGCCCGGCGACAGGCGCGCCCGTAGGATTGCGGAACGCAGAACCGCAGCGAGTGTGCGGACTCGCCGCCGTGGAGGTCCCCGCCGGGCAGCCGCCCGCGCGGGGTCGAACCGTCCCATCGGAGGCAGACCCAGATGTCCGACCCGCAGACCGTTCCCGGCCGGATCATGGCGGCGGAGATGGCCGAGCAGCCGGCCGTCCTCCAGCGCATCCTCGACGAGGGTGCCCCGAAGATCCGCGAGGTCGCCGCGCAGATCGCCGCCCGCGGCCCGCGCTTCGTCCTGCTCACCGCGCGCGGCACGTCCGACAACGCCGCGCTGTACGCCAAGTACCTGATCGAGATCCTGCTCGGCAAGCCGGCCGGCCTGACCTCGATGTCCACCACCACCGCGTACGGCGCCAAGCCCGACCTCACCGACGTCCTGGTCGTCACCGTCAGCCAGTCCGGCGGCTCGCCCGACCTGGTCGCCTCCACCAAGGCCGCCCGCGAGGCCGGTGCCATCACCCTCGCGGTGACCAACAACGCCGCCTCGCCGCTCGCCGAGGTCTCCGAGTTCCACATCGACGTGCTGGCCGGCGCGGAGAAGGCGCTGCCGGCCACCAAGACCTACACCGCCGAGCTGCTGGCGCTCTACCTGCTGGTCGAGGGGCTGCGCGGGGGAGACGGCTCGGCCGCCGAGGAGCTGCCGGGGCTGGCCGCCGGGGTGCTGGCCCGCAAGGCCGAGGTGAAGGCGCTCGCCGAGCGCTACCGCTTCGCCCAGCGCCTGGTCATCACCTCGCGCGGCTACGGCTACCCGACCGCCCGCGAGGCGGCGCTCAAGCTGATGGAGACCACCTACATCCCGGCCACCCCGTTCTCCGGCGCCGACCTGCTGCACGGCCCGCTGGCGATGGTGGACAACGTCTCGCCGGTCATCGCGATCGTCCCGGACGGCAAGGGCGGCGAGGCCCTCCAGCCGGTGCTGGACCGCCTGCGCGGGCGCGGCGCGGACCTGGTGGTGGTCGGCCAGCAGGCGCAGGTCGAGGCCGCCTCGGCGGGGTTCGCGCTGCCGGCCGGCGTGCCCGAGGAGCTGCAGCCGATCCTGGAGATCCTGCCGCTGCAGCTGCTGGCCCACGAGGTCACCATCGCCCGCGGCCAGGACCCGGACGCCCCGCGCGCGCTGGCCAAGGTCACCGAGACGCGGTAACCCGCCCCGCGCGCGAGCCGGCCCCCGGTCCACAGGCTGTGGACCGGGGGCCGGTTCTCTGAGCGGCGGAGACGTGGTTCCGGGGGCCTTGAGGAGGCCGGGGAGGGGCGGAGCGGTGCGGGAGGGCGCCGCCGGCGGGCCGGAGGAGGCCGGAAACACTACGGGCCACGGCGCCGACACGGGACCCTCAACCCATGCGGCACCGCAGCCCGGAGCTGTCGTCGGGCACCGGCTCCGATCGAGAACTGTGCGGGGTCCTCGTTCGGCGGCGTCCGACCGAGGAGGGGCCGCGCTCGGTCAGGGCAGTTGCGCGGGGGCCTCTCCTTGGTGCCCTTCCATTGTGGACTAGACCAATCTCGGTTGTCCAGGCCTCTCGGCAAATTGGTCTAAACAACTCCGGCGGGGCGGGCAGGGCCGGCGCCCTCCCGCCGGCGCCCCCACCGGCCCCAAGGGCAGACCCCCGCGGGGCCCGCCCGCCGGTTCGCCCGCCGGTCCGCCGCGCCCCGCCCGGACCGGCGGCGCTACCCTCGCCATGTGCCCTCGCTGAACGAACTCGTCCGCCGCCACACCACCCTGACCGGGGCCGACGTGGAATGGCTCCACCACCTGGTCGCGGAGTGGCAGCTGCTCTCCGACCTCTCCTTCGCCGACCTGGTGCTGTGGATCCCCACCTGGGACGGCATCCGCTACGTCTCGGTGGCGCAGATGCGGCCCAACACCGGGCCCACCTCGTACCAGGACGACATGGTCGGCCACCTCGTCCCGCGCGGCCGCCGCCCGCTGCTGGACGCCGCCTTCGACGAGGGCCGGATCGTGCGCGAGGGCGATCCGGAGTGGCGCGAGGAGGTCCCGGTCCGGGTCGAGTCGATCCCGGTCCGGCGCGAGGGCAAGGTGCTGGGCGTGATCGCCCGCAACACCAACCTGCTGACCGTGCGCACCCCGAGCCGGCTGGAGCTCACCTACCTCCAGAGCGCCTCCGACCTGGCCCAGATGATCGCGGCCGGCTCCTTCCCCTTCCCCGGCGTCGAGCAGGCCGACATGGACGCCGCGCCCCGGGTCGGCGACGGCCTGATCCGGCTGGACGCGGACGGCATAGTCACCTACGCCAGCCCCAACGCGCTCTCCGCGTACCACCGTCTCGGCCTCACCACCGACCTGGTCGGCAGCCACCTCGGCCGGGCCACCGCCGACCTCGCCCCGCCGTCCCGCTCGGCCGTCCACGAGGCGCTGGTGAAGCTGGCGAGCGGCTGGGCGCCCCGGCAGACCGAGGTGGAGGCGCAGGGGGGAGTGGTGACCCTGCGGGCGATCCCGCTCAAGCCCAAGGGCACCCTGACCGGTTCGCTGGTGCTCTGCCGGGACGTCACCGAGCTGCGCCGCCGCGACCGCGAGCTGATGACCAAGGACGCCACCATCCGGGAGATCCACCACCGGGTGAAGAACAACCTGCAGACCGTCGCGGCCCTGCTGCGGCTGCAGTCCCGCCGGATGGACTCGGAGTCCGGGCGGGCGGCGCTGGACGAGGCGGTGCGCCGGGTCGGCTCGATCGCGATCGTGCACGAGACGCTCTCCCAGGCGCTGGACGAGCAGGTGGCCTTCGACGAGATCGCCGACCGGGTGCTGGCGATGGTGATGGAGCTGTCCCAGGACGGCCGGGTGGCGACCCGCCGCACCGGCAGCTTCGGCATCCTGTCCGCCGAGGTGGCCACCCCGCTGTCGATGGTGCTGACCGAACTGCTCCAGAACGCCCTGGAGCACGCGTTCGGTCCGACCGCCTCCGGGAACCTGGAGGTCAGCGCGCTGCGCGGGCGCGCCCCGGCGACCGGGATGGGCTGGTCGGACAGCTGGAACGGCGGCGCCCGGCCGGAGGAGTACCTGCTGATCACGGTGCAGGACGACGGCCGCGGCATGCCGGAGGGGTTCGACCCGAAGACGGCGGGCAACCTCGGGCTGCAGATCGTCCGGACGCTGGCCACCGGTGAGCTGGGCGGCACCTTCGACATGGTGGCGGGCCCCGACGGCGGAACGAAGGTGGTCCTGGAGATCCCGGTCCGCTGAGAATCCGGTCCGCTGAGGCCCCGGTCCGTCGGGGAACCCGTCGCACGAAGGCGCGGTGGGGGCGTGCGCCCGCTGGAAGCGCCGGGTGCGTGCTCCGCGCGCCGGCTGCGGAAACAGAAACGAGGCCCTGTCGACCGGGGGGGGGTGGGTCGACAGGGCCTCTCAACCCGTTCCGGCCGTCGGGGGGAGTCGGCCGGAACGGGGGCTCTGGGTGGTGCGACACCCCGCCGTTGCGTTGCACACGGTGAGCGCCACAGCTCCACAATATTGCTCTAAGTGAACAGTATCAAGTGCCTGGGGCGGGTCGGTGTCGCGGGACCCGGCTGGGCGAGGTCCTTGGTGCGGAAGGCTTCACCAGGAGGAGCAGGGAAGCCTTTGATCATGTGTCGATCGGTACGGCGGTTACTGCGGGTGCTACGGCGTGTGATCGCGACGCGATCAGGCGGTGCGGGCGCGGTTGCGGGCGGCGCGGCGCTTCATCGCGCGACGCTCGTCCTCGCTCATGCCGCCCCAGACGCCGGCGTCCTGACCGGTCTCGAGCGCCCACTGGAGGCACTGCTCCATCACCGGACAGCGGCGGCACACGGCCTTGGCTTCCTCGATCTGCAGCAGAGCAGGACCGGTGTTCCCGATCGGGAAGAACAGCTCCGGGTCCTCTTCGCGGCAGACAGCGCGGTGGCGCCAGTCCATGGTCGTCCAACTCCTCCTGCCGCGGGGGGTGGCCCGATCGGCATAATCGAATGGCTTGTGAATGTGAACGCTTTCACGAATCCCGCAACAGCAAAAGAGACCAAAGGCCCGTCGGGCCCGGGTGGTCTGTGCTGAGGGGGATTCGGCGATTCGAGGGACGCCCCGCGGTCGGTGCCCCTGTGGTTCCGGAGTCGCCGTCGCTGCGATGTGTCCCGATCGCCATGTAGAGGTTCGCAAACCTCGGGCTCGGATACAACCCCCTTCGGGGAGGAATTTTGGATTCTTCGGTGTCGCCTAGCTCACAGCCAGTACTTCTATGGAGTGAAGGGGGCTTGTGCGTTCGAGAAGAAGGAGGAACCCCCCTTCCGGTCACACAATCACACGCAGTGCCCGCCGTACGCCTGTGAAACTGACGCGACTCCTGTCTCCAAGATGGTCCCCGTCGACCTGGAACGGCGCCGCTTCCTCCGAAACCAAGGTGAAGTGTCTGACGTCGTGATAGGAGACGACGTGCTTCCCGGAGGGGCCGGCCGGAGGGGTGCCGTCGCTCGAAGGCGTGTACGACCGCAGGATCTGACGGACCGTTCGAGCCGTGCCGAACGCCGTCATCCGGGTGATGCCGAAGACGTCCAGGTCCGTGTCGAAGGAGGCGAGCGGTGAGGGGTAGACCGGGCGGTTGCCGAGGAAGGTCCAGGGCGAGGTGTTGCTGACTATCGACAGGACCAGGCCCGGAACCCGCTCGTGGCCCGGCAGCTCCAGGGAGACCGGGCCGGAACGGCGCTGCTCACGCTGGGTGAAGTAGTGCCGGAGCGCCTGGCCGACGTACAGGGCGTGGGTGGACTTGCGCCCGGCCCTGCGCTGCTCCTCGACCCGGCCGACCACGCCGGCGTCGAAGCCGAGGCCGGCGGTGAAGGTGAACCAGCGGTCCGGCAGCCCCTCGGTCATCGCCTTGCCCAGCCCGATCGGCCGCTCCCGGCCGTGCTCCAGGGCGTCCAGCAGGGCGCCGGTGGCCTCCACCGGGTCGTTGGGCAGGCCCAGCGCGCGGGCGAACACGTTGGTCGAACCGCCCGGCACCACGGCCAGTCGCGGGACCTTCTCGCCCGGGCCGTGCGCCAGCAGCCCGTTCACCACCTCGTTGACCGTGCCGTCCCCGCCCAGCGCCACCACCAGGTCGACCGTGCCGTCCTCCGCCGCCTCGCGGGCCAGGTCGCGTGCGTGCCCCCGGTACTGGGTCTCGGCGACCTCCAGCTTGAGATCGCTGCGCAGGGCGTGGATCAGCACGTCCCTGGTCCGGCCACTGGTGGTGGTGGCCTTGTGGTTCACGACCAGGAGAGCGCGCATGGGGAAAGCCTACGGGTCGGTACGGACCGACCGGCGGCTACCCTGCTGGAGTGACCGCAGAAACCTCCGCACCCGCACCCTCGGCCGGCTCCGGCCGTCCGGCCTCCCTGACCCTGGGCGCCGCCATCACGGCCCTGGAGGGCGCGGCCCTGGCCGTCGTCGGCGTCTGGGACATGGTGTCCGCGCTGTCCGGCCAGGCCAAGCAGCTGGCCCTGAACGAGTTCGGCGGCGCGGTCATCGTGCTGCTCGGCGTGCTGCCGGTGCTCGCCGCCCTCGCACTGCTCAAGGAGCGCCGCTGGGGCCGCAGCCCGGCGGTGCTGACCAACTCGATCTGCCTGCCGGTCGCCTACTACATGTTCCAGAGCGGCGGCGCGATGGTCGCGGTCGGCGTCCTGGTCGGCGTGCTCGGCCTGGTAGGCATCGGCTGCCTGCTGAACCCGAAGTCGACGGCGGCCCTGTACGCCCAGCAGGAGAGCTGAGCGCGCAGGGCCGCCGGCCGGTCGTGCGGCCGCCCCGCCGGAGCTGAGCGGCCGTCAGTCCTAGGGCGTGTCTGACAATTCCAGTCGGGCTCGCGACGCCGGGGCACGCACCTCGCCGCGTTGTCGTCGGTCGCCAATGCTCCGCAGTGGCTCCCTCCTCCGCCTTGCGATGCACGCACCCCAACGCCGCGCGCTGATCCAACGCGAATTGTCAGACACGCCCTACTCCTCCACCAGGAGCTTCTCCCGCAGCTGGGCCAGCGTCCGGGCGAGCAGCCGGGACACGTGCATCTGGGAGATCCCCACCTCGGCGGCGATCTGCGACTGGGTCATGTTCCGGAAGAACCGCAGCACCAGGATCTTCTGCTCCCGGGGCGGCAGTTGGGCCAGCAGCGGCTTGAGCGACTCGCGGTACTCGACGCCCTCCAGCGCCTCGTCGGTCGCGCCCAGGGTGTCCGCGACGGCCGGCGACTCGTCGTCGCTGTCCGGCACGTCCAGGGACAGCGTGGAGTACGCGTTGGCGGACTCCAGGCCCTCCAGGACGTCCTCCTCGGAGATCCCCAGGTGCTCGGCCAGCTCGTGCACCGTGGGGGAGCGGCCGTGCCGCTGGGAGAGCTCGCTGGTCGCCGTGGTGAGCGACAGCCGCAGCTCCTGGAGCCGGCGCGGGACGCGCACCGCCCAGCCCTTGTCACGGAAGTGCCGCTTGATCTCGCCGACGATGGTCGGCGTCGCGTAGGTGGAGAACTCGACCCCGCGCTCGTGGTCGAAGCGGTCCACCGACTTGATCAGGCCGATGGTGGCGACCTGGGTCAGGTCGTCCAGCGGCTCGCCCCGGTTGCGGAAGCGCCGGGCCAGGTGCTCGACCAGCGGGATGTGCATCCGCACCAGCTGGTTGCGCAGCTCGACCCGCTCCGGGGAGCCCTCGGGCAGTGCGGACAGCCGGACGAACAGCGCGCGGGCGGCCTCCCGGTCCGGGGCGCCGGTGCGCGGCGAGCCCTGGGCGGGCACGGCGCCGTGCAGCTCGGTCTCGGCCGCCGCGTCCGTCTCGGCCGGCGCCTCCGTCCCGGCCGCCGGGGCCGCCGGGTCCACCGGGTCCGGCGGGGGCGCGGCGGCAGGCGTCGGCTCGGACGTCGGCTCGGTGGGGTGGCTCATCCGCTGGGCGTCCTTCGGGTGCGCTTCGTCGTTGGCGGCGAGGCCGGGAACGCTCGCCTGGGTCGGTACGGCAGGTCCCGCCGTCGCGAGGCCGGTACGGTCCAGATCACTCACGGCCATTCCCCCGTTCCGTTCCGGGAGCACCGGGGCCGGCTGGCCCCGGAATCGTCTCGTTGGTCGTACCGCGTGGGTGGCGGTACCGGGAACCGTCCGTCGGGCCCCGGGGCGGGGAGCGGCGGACGGCCCTTGCGCGGGTGCTGCTCGGTGCTGCTCGGTGGTGCGGTCCGGCCCGGCTAGTGGGCGGAGGAGCCGCCGCGCTTCTTGTGCAGGCTGATCGACACGGTCTTGTCCTCACCGACCGAGGAGTCGACCTCGCCGGCCAGGGCGGAGAGCACCGTCCAGGCGAAGGTGTCCCGCTCGGGGGCCTTGCCGTCGGTGGTCGGGGCGGAGACGGTGACCTTCAACGAGTCGCCGACCAGCCGGAACTCGCAGGACAGCACGGAGCCCGGCACCGCCTGCTGGAGCAGGATGGCGCAGGCCTCGTCGACCGCGATCCGCAGATCCTCGATCTCGTCGAGCGTGAAGTCCAACCGGGCGGCCAGCCCGGCCGTCGCTGTTCGCAGGACGGAGAGGTAGGCCCCCGCTGCGGGCAGCCGGACCTCCACGAAGTCCTGAACACCGAGATCGCCGTCGATCTGGGACACCCTTGCCTCCTGGGTGACGCGCTGTACTTTCTTGGTACCCCGCTTGTTACCGCTTGCTACCCCTGGAGGGGGTCCGGCGTCGCGGATCCGCCATCGTTCTGCCTTCCGCACCCCGGTTCGGGAGTTACTCATGGTAAGGCATTGCGACGCAGGGTGGCAGACCCTTTCTCCGGACTGCGCAGGGCCGTTCAGCGCCGTCCGGCGGCGGCCAGGGCCTCGTCGGTGAGCCGGTACACCGTCCACTCGTCCATCGGCACCGCGCCGATCGACTTGTAGAAGTCGATCGAGGGCTGGTTCCAGTCCAGGACCGACCACTCGACCCGGGAGTAGCCGCGCTCGACGGCGATCCGGGCGAGTTCCAGCAGCAGCGCCTTGCCGTGGCCGCCGCCGCGCGCCTGGGGGCGGACGTACAGGTCCTCCAGGTAGATCCCGTGGGTGCCGCGCCAGGTCGAGAAGTTGCGGAACCAGAGCGCGAAGCCGACCGGTTCGCCGGTGGCGTCGTCCTCGGCGATCAGCCCGAACACGGCCGGCTCCGCGCCGAACAGGGCCTCGTGCAGCTGCTCCTCGGTGGCCTTCGCCTCGTGCAGGGCCTGCTCGTAGTCCGCGAGTTCGCGGATCATGGCGTGGACGACGGGGACGTCGGTGGCGACGGCGGTGCGGATCATGCCTGTGAGCCTACTGCTCGGGACCGGTCTCGTCCCAGGCCTGGACGGAGGTCTGGTCGACGATCCGGCCGTCCCGCAGACCGGCCATCGAGGACATCAGCACCCGGACGCCGTCCGGGTAGCGGCAGGACTCCAGGAACGCGACGTGGTCGCCCTGGACCACCACCTGTTCCAGTTTGTGGGTCATCTCGCGGCCGTAGACGTCGTCCAGCATGGCGCCGATCTCCTCCCGCCCGTGCATCACCAGGGGATGGCTGGGCTGGGTCTTGCGATCGACCACGCGCAGTTCGGCGTCCTCGGCGTAGAGCGCCAGGAGGACCTCGGCGTCGCAGCGCTCGATGCCCTCGCGCAGTGCACGGGTGTCGAAGGCGGCGGGGGTCGCCGTGGTGGTCATGGTCTCGCTCCTCCGGTCGGGTTCCGTCGGCTCGTACCTTGAGCGTACGCCCGGAGGTCCGTGCCCGGGGGAGCGGGATCCGGGCCGGTCAGCGGGCCGGTACGGTGCGCAGGTAGCCGGCCAGCGAGCTGATCGCGGCCGGGTTGCGCGGGCTCTCCACCAGGTCCACATAGTCCATCACGAAGATCCGGTCGTTCCTGATCGCGGCCACGTTCGCCAGCGGCGGGAAGGACGTGAGGAACCGCCGCTTCTCCTCGGCGCCGGTGTCGCCGTAGTCGTTGATCACGATCACCTCCGGGTCGCGCTGCACCACGCTCTCCCAGCCGGCCGTGACCCAGCTGTCGGTGAGGTCGCCCATCACGTTGGTCCCGCCCGCCTTGGCGATGATCTCGTTCGCGGCGGCGAACTTCCCGGCGGTGTACGGCTTGTCCTGCCCGCTGTCGTACAGGAAGACGGACGGGCGGCGCTCGGGCCGGGGGACGGCGGCGATCTGCGCCTTGAAGTCGGCGACCAGCCGGTCGGCGCGGTCCCTGACGTCGAAGATCTCGCCGAGGTTGGCCAGGTCGGTGTAGAGCGCCTCCAGCGGGTCCATCACGCCGCGTTCGGTGCCCTTGCCGCTGCGGCAGGACTCGCTGAGGACGTACGAGTCGATGCCCAGCGTCCGGAAGGCCTGCGGGGTGACGCCCCGGCCCTCGTCGAAGCCGTAGTGCCAGCCGGCGAAGACCAGGTCGGCCTCGGCGTCCAGCGCGATCTCCTTGGTGATCTGCTGCTTGGAGAGCCACTTCGTCCGCTGGTAGCCGTCCTTCCAGGCGACCTGGTCGATCCTCCCCTTGTCGTCGGGCATCACGTAGCCGGCCATCCGGTCGGCGAGGCCGAGCGAGAGCATCAGCTCGGTGATGCCGACGTCGTTGGTCACCGCCCGGGCGGGCTTGCGGTCGAAGGTGAGCTCGTCTCCGCAGTTCCGCACCGTCACCGGGTAGTGGGCGGAGGCGGTGGCGGCCTCCTTCGGGGCGATCTCGGCGCCGCAGCCGGCGAGTCCGAGGGCGAGCAGGGTGGTGACGGCAACGGCCTTGGTGCGCACGGTGGTTCCTCCGGGGGACGGATCAGGCGGAGTGGTCGAGGCGGTCGAACAGCAGCTGGAGGGCGCCGGTCCCGGGGTGCCGCACCGGGGTGGCCCGGACGCCGAACACCTCGGCCAGCAGGGCGGGTCGGAGCACCTCGTGGGGCGGGCCGGAGGCGACGATCCGGCCGGCCCGCAGCACGTACAGCAGGTCGCAGTGGCCCGCCGCGAGGTTGAGGTCGTGCAGTGCGGTGAGCACCGTCGGCCCGGCCTCGCGGGCGAGGGCCAGCACCTCCAACTGGTGGGCGATGTCGAGGTGGTTGGTGGGTTCGTCCAGCACCAGCAGGCGCGGCTCCTGGACCAGCGCGCGGGCGAACAGCACCCGCTGCTTCTCGCCCCCGGACAGGCTCAGGAAGCCCCGGTCGACGAGGTGTCCGGCGCGCACCTTGCGCAGCGCCTCGGCGCAGCGCTCCGCGTCCCCCGCGGCCGGGCCGCCGAAGCCGCGGCGGTGCGGCAGCCGGCCCATGGCGACCACCTCGGCGACGGTGAAGTCGAACTCGGCGGAGTGCTCCTGGGTCAGCGCGGCCACCCGGCGGGCGCTCTCCCGGGCGGTGAGGGCGTGCAGGTCGTCCCCGGCCAGCCGGACCACGCCGCCGGTCGGCTCCAGCACCCGGTAGACGCAGCGCAGCAGGGTCGACTTGCCGCTGCCGTTCGGGCCGATCAGGCCGACCACCTGCCCGGCGGCGGCCGCCAGGCTCACCTCGTGGACCAGCCGGGTGCCGGCCAGTTCCACCGAGACGGCGTCGACGGCGAGGTCCTGGGCCCGCGTCGGCCCGGTCCCGGCCGCCGCCTCGATCACGTCGGTCACCGGTTGCCTCCGAAGGCCTGGCCGCGGCGGCGCATCATCACCAGGAAGGCGGGCACGCCGAGGACCGCGGTGAACACCCCGACGGGCAGTTCGGCGGGCGCCAGCAGGGTGCGCGAGGCGATGTCCACCCAGACCAGCAGCAGCGCCCCGGCGAGCGGCGCGACCACCAGCACCCGGCGGTGCCCGGCGCCGACCAGCATCCGCGACAGGTGCGGCATCAGCAGCCCGACGAAGCCGATCGCCCCGCTGACGGCGACCACGGTGCCGGTGACGGCGGCGGTCACCACGAACAGCTCGCGGCGCAGCCGGTCCGGGTCCACGCCGAGCGAGGCGGAGGTCTCGTCGCCCATCGCGAGCGCGTCCAGCCGCCCGGCGGCGCCGGTCAGGTAGGCGAGGCCGGCCAGCACCGTGGCGGCGGCGATCGGCACCTTGCCCCAGGTGGCGCCGCCGAGGCTGCCGAGCAGCCACATCATGGCGTCCCGGGCGGCTTCGCCGCGGTCGGCGGCGAAGACCATCAGGGTGGTGGTGGCCGAGAAGCCGTAGGACAGGGCGGTGCCGGTGAGCACCAGGCGCAGCGGGGTGAGCCCGTACGCGGTGCGGGCGGCGAGGTAGACCAGCGTCATGGCGGCCAGGGCGGAGCCGAAGGCGGACGCGGAGACGGCCCACACCCCGAGCGAGGCGAAGGCCCCGAACAGCAGGACGGCGTTGGCGCCGACGGCCGCGCCGGAGGAGACGCCGAGCACGAAGGGGTCGGCCAGCGCGTTGCGCACCAGCGCCTGGACGGCGACCCCGCAGGCGGCCAGCCCGGCGCCGACGACGGCGGCCAGCACGGTGCGCGGCAGCCGGATCTCCCAGACGATCGCGTACGCGGCCGCCTCGCCCGCGTCCAGCCGACCGCCCGTCAGCCCGGCGCCCAGCAGTCGCAGCACCCGGGGCAGGCCGAGTCCGGAGGAGCCCAGCGCGACTCCGCAGACCAGCGAGAGCAGCAGCGCGACGGCGAGCCCGGCGGCGAGCGGGGCGACGGGTGTGCGCCGGGCGGGCGGGCCGGCTGCACGGTCTGCGGGTGCGCGGTTCACGGGGACGCCTTGCCTCGGGCCGCGGGTGCGCCGGGGCGGGCGCGGGCCGCAGGTGTGCCGGGGCGCCGTTCCCCTCGCAGTCCGCGGCGAGTTGTCGGGAGGTCAGCGGCCGAGGGCGATCGGGCTGGCGCGGTCGTACGGGCTGGTACGGGCCGCGCTCACCGTTGCGGGTCAGCGCCGGATTCACACCGGACTTCCCCCTCGGACGCCCTGGCAGCATAACAGCCACTCAGGGCAGGCAACCCTTACCGGGGGTGGGCCGGGCGGTGAACGCGCGACCGCCCCCGTCCGGCTGCGCGGACGGGGGCGGTCGGGTGGCGACGCGTCAGGCTCAGGCCTGCTTGGTCTCCCAGAAGATCTTGTCGACCTCGGCGATCAGGTCCAGCAGGGCCTGGCCGGTGGCCGGGTCGGTGGACGCCTTGGCGGCCGAGGCGGCCTTCAGGGTGTCGTTGATCAGCTGGTGCAGCTGCGGGTACTTCTCGAAGTGCGGGGCCTTGAAGTAGTCGCTCCACAGCACCGAGATGTGGTGCTTGACGGCCTCGGCGCGCTGCTCCTTGATGATGATGGCGCGGGCGCGGAAGTGCGGGTCCTCGTTGGCCTGGTACTTCTCCTGGGTGGCCTTGACCGACTCGGCCTCGAGCTTGGCCTGCGCCGGGTCGTACACGCCGCAGGGCAGGTCGCAGTGGGCGTGGGCGGTGGCGCGCGGTGCAAACAGACGAGAGAACATGGGAGTCCTTCCTTAGATCGTCTTCCCGCGCCCGAGATTACCCCGCCGTCCTCGCGGTTTCGCGGTCGGGCGGCGGGCCTAGGGCAAAAGACGGACCCGGAACCGGGGTAATCCGGACATCGGGCCGGTGACGGTCCGTACGGCAGACTGGGGGCGGGCGGAGCGGGAGGAGGAGTCGTGGCGCGGAGCACGCGACCGGAGGGCGCCGGAGCCGACGGACGGGGCCGGGGCGGCGCGCTGCCGTTCGGACTGGTCGACGTGGCCGGGCCGTCGATGGTCCCGACCCTGCGCGAGGGCGACCAGCTGCTGGTCCGCTACGGCGCGCCGATCCGGCCGGGGGCGGTGGTGCTCTTCCGGCACCCCTTCCAGCAGGACCTGCTGGTGGTGAAACGGGCCGCCGAGCGCCGGTCCAAGGGCTGGTGGCTGCTCTCCGACAACCGTCCGGTGGACAGCGACAGCCGCAGCTACGGCGCCGTCCCGGACGAACTGGTGCTCGGCCGGGTGCTGCTGCGGCTGCGGCCGAGCCCGGCCTGGCTGGCGCCGGGGCGCCGGCTGGAGCGGCTGCTGCTCACCCCGCGGCTGGCCCGGGTGCCGGGCCTGGCCCGCCGGCTGGGCGCCTGGGTGGACGGGGTCTAGGACCTACTCGCGGGCCGCCGCCTCCGCCTCCTGGCGCTTGCGGGCCCGGTAGGCGGCCACGTTGGCGCGGGTCGCGCAGCGGTCCGAGCAGTAGCGGCGGGAGCGGTTGGTCGAGGTGTCCAGGTAGGCGTTGCGGCAGGGCGCGGCCTGGCAGATGCCGAGCCGGTCGGCGCCCAGCTCGGTCAGGTGGACGGCCAGGCCCATGCAGGCGACCGCGCTGAAGTGCGCGGTGGCGGTCGGCGAGTTGTCGGCCAGGTGCAGGTGCCAGCGCGGCCGTCCGGCGTCGTCCAGGTAGTCGTGCCCGGAGATCAGCGGGCTGACCGGGTACTCCATGAGCAGGCTGTTCAGCAGGTCGACGCCGCGGATCTCGTCGCCGTCGGCGGCGGCCTCGAAGACCCCGCGCAGCCGGGTCCGCACCGCCCGCAGCCGGGGCAGGTCGGACTCGTCGGCGAGGGCGGCGGCCCGCGAGGAGTCGGAGAACAGGGCGCGCACCGCCTCCACGGAGGTCAGCGCGTCGGTGCCGCGCTCGGGCTCCTCGGTGTTCACCAGCCGGACGGCGAGGTCGGCGTAGGCGGCGAGCTCCACAGGGGTCCTTCCAGAATTCGGTAACGGGCTGACTGCCTCCAGCCTATTACCCGGTGGCGATTCCAGCCTATTACCCGGGCGGGGAAAGGGACGGCGCCCGGCAGGACGGGTCTGCCGGGCGCCGGTGGTACGGGCTTCAGAGCACCTTGGACAGGAAGGCCCTGGTGCGCTCGTGCCGGGGGTCGGTGAGCACCTCGCGGGGGTTGCCGGACTCGACCACCACACCGCCGTCCATGAACACCAGCGCGTCGCCGACCTCGCGGGCGAAGCCCATCTCGTGGGTGACGACCACCATGGTCATGCCCTCCTCGGCGAGGCCGCGCATGACGTCGAGGACGTCGCCGACCAGCTCAGGGTCGAGCGCCGAGGTGGGCTCGTCGAAGAGCATCAGCTTGGGCTTCATGGCCAGCGCGCGGGCGATCGCCACGCGCTGCTGCTGGCCGCCGGAGAGCTGCGAGGGGTAGTTCTTCGCCTTGTCGGCGAGGCCGACCCGCTGCAGCAGGGCCATGCCGCGCTCGCGGGCCTCGGCCTTGCTCTCGCCCTTGACCTGGACCGGCGCCTCCATGACGTTCTCGATGGCGGTCATGTGCGGGAACAGGTTGAAGCGCTGGAAGACCATGCCGATGTCGCGCCGCTTGAGGGCGACCTCGCGGTCCTTGAGCTCGTGCAGCCGGTCGCCCTTCTGGCGGTAGCCGACCAGCTCGCCGTCCACCCAGAGGCGGCCGCCGTTGATCTTCTCCAGGTGGTTGATGCACCGCAGGAAGGTCGACTTGCCGGAGCCCGAGGGGCCGATCAGGCAGAACACCTCGCCCTGCTTGACCTCCAGGTCGATGCCCTTGAGCACCTCGACCAGGCCGTAGGACTTGTGCACGTTCTCGGCGCGCACCATGGGCTCGGCGGCCGCCGTGGCGCCGGCGGGGGACTTGGTCAGATCGGTCATGCGTGACCACCTCCCTCGAGCCCCGGGACGACGTCGGCGTTCGTCCTGGGGGCGGGCTTCCCGGCGAACAGGCCCCGCAGCCGCTGCAGCGGGGTGGGCGGGAGGGTGCGGTTGGAGCCTCGGGCGTAGTGGCGCTCGATGTAGTACTGGCCGATGGTCAGCACCGAGGTGAAGAACAGGTACCAGAGGCTCACCACGATGAGCAGCGGGATGTTCTGGTAGTTCCGGGAGTAGATGACCTGGCCGGCCCGGAAGATCTCCTCCAGGGAGATCACGGAGACCAGCGAGGTGGTCTTGAGCATCGAGATGGTCTCGTTGCCGGTCGGCGGGATGATCACCCGCATGGCCTGCGGCAGGACGATCCGGCGCATGGTCTGGAACCGGCTCATGCCGAGCGCGTGCGAGGCCTCGCTCTGGCCCTCGTCCACCGACTGGATGCCGCCGCGGACGATCTCCGCCATGTAGGCGGCCTCGTTGAGGCCGAGGCCCAGCAGCGCGGCGACGAAGGTCGGGATCAGCACGTTGGTCTGCTCGGACCAGAACTCCGGCCCCCACGGGACGCCGATCGACAGCTTGGCCCAGATCAGGCCGAGGAAGTTCCAGAACACCAGCTGCACCAGCACCGGGGTGCCGCGGAAGATCCAGATGTAGACCCACGCGACGCCGGCCAGCAGCGGGTTCGGGGACAGGCGCATCACCGCGAGGACGATGCCGCCGACCACACCCATGAGCATGGCGAGCACGGTCAGTTCCAGCGTCACCAGCAGGCCGTGCATGATGCTGTCGTGGAACAGGTACTTCCCGACGATGTCCCACTTGAAGGCGGGGTTGGTGAAGAGGGCGCTCAGCAGCATCGCCGCGAGCAGGGCGATGACGACGGCGCCCGCCCAGCGTCCGGGGTGGCGGACGGGGACGGCCTTGATGGTCTCAGGCCGCCCCTTCTGCGCCGTCCCCTTGTCCAAAGAGTTCACGGTGTGGCCTCGGGGGAGAAGATGAAGCGTACGAGGGTCAGCTGACGGCGCCGTTGACGGCCGACTTTTCGATGGCGCCGGCCTCGACACCCCACTTGGTGAGGATCTGCTTGTAGGTGCCGTCGTCGATCAGCGACTGGACGGCGCCCTGGACGGCCGGGGTGAGCTTGGAGCCCTTGGCCAGGGCGACCCCGTAGGGGGCGGTGCCGTAGGTCTCGCCGACCTTCTCCAGCTGGCCGCCGGACTGCTTGATCGCGTAGTCGACGACCTGGGAGTCGGCCATCAGGGCCTGGTCGCGCCCGGAGACCACGGCGTTGGTGACGTCCGTCTGGAGGTCGAACTTGTCGCCCCCGTTCTGGACGCCCGGCTTGCCGGCCTTGGCGCAGTCCGGGTCGCGGGTGTCCTTGATCTCGTCGGCCTGGGTGGTGCCGGTCTGGACGGCGACCTTCTTGCCGCAGAGGTCCTTCGGGTCGATCTTCTCCGGGTTGCCCTTCTTCACCGCGACGGCGCTGCCGGAGTTGAAGTAGGTGACCATGTCGACGATCTGCTCGCGCTCCTTGTTGTCCGTGAAGGACGACATGCCGAGCTGGAACTTGTTCGACTGGATGCCGGGGATGATCGCGGTGAAGCCGGAGTCCTGGACCTCGGCCTTCAGCCCGAGCTTGGCGGCGATGGCGTTGGCCAGGTCGACGTCCATGCCGATGACCTTGCCGCTGTCGTCCTTGAACTCGTCCGGCGCGTAGGAGGCGTCCGCGCCGACCACGAGCTTGCCGGCCGCCTTGACGTCGTCCGGGACGAGCGCGGCCAGCTTGGGGTCGGCCTTGACCTCGTTGACGGTGGCGGAGGCGTTGGGGGCACCGCTCTCGCTCTTGCTGCTGCTGCAGCCGGCCAGCACGAGGGAGACGGAGGCGGCGACCACACCGGCTGCGAAGAGCCGGTTGCGCTGCGTACGGGTGGTCATGAGGGGGATCTCCATCCTGGGGGAGAGAGGTCGGGCGGAGCGCGCCGCGGGAGCGGCGCACCGGAACGGCGAGCCGCGCGGCTCGGTACGGGTGCGTGTCGCCGTACGTCGTCGTACGTGCAGGCCGGGTCGTGCAGTGGCCCGGGCGCGGGGGTGAGCCGCCCGGGGTTCTACGAGGTACTGCTTCCGCCACCCTCCGCCGAGGTGGACGTTGACCGAACGACCTCGACCTGTGGCCGGCTCGATCCGAGATGGGGGGAATCCTGCCATCTGATGACGGTCAGATGGCCCTCATCCAGATCAAAATCGGATAACGAGGGGTCGCGCTGTCCGCTATTCGGACTTATCCCGTGCCCCTGTCACTCTGCGCATAAGTATGCAGATCCCTCTGTGCCGGTCCCGGAGGCCCGCCGCCCCGCCGCTCAGATGCCCCCGTTGACCACCGCGTTCTGCGCTGCGCCGGCGTTGACGTTCCACTTGGCCAGGATCTTGTCGTACTCGCCGCTGCGGATCAGCTGGTCGATCGCCTTGGCCAGCGCGTCGCGCAGCTGCTCGTCGTCCTTGCGCAGGGCGATCCCGTACGGGTTGGAGGTGGACTGCCCGCCGGTCACCTCGAAGCGGGCGCCGCCGTCGGTGGTCTTCGCCGCGTAGGCGGCCACCGGGAAGTCGTTCAGCCCGGCCGCGGCCGCGCCGGAGGCGACCTCGGCCAGCGCCTTGGCGTCGGAGTCCAGCTTGTGGGGGGTCAGCGGGCGGCCGGCCCGGGTGCAGACGGCCACCTGGCGGGTGACGACCTCGTCCTGGGTGGTGCCCTGCTGGAGCGCGACGGTCTTGCCGCAGAGGTCGTCCAGGGTCTTGATCCCCTTCGGGTTGCCCTTCGGGACGACGATCGAGGTGCCGGCGATGAAGTAGTCCACGAAGTCCACGCCCGGGCCGGTCTTCTTGCCGGCCTCGTCCAGGGCGTCCCGGCGCTGGCGGGTGTCGCTGAGCGCGGACATCGCCACGTCGTACTGCTTGGCCTGGAGGTTCGGTATCAGCTTGTCGAAGGGGGTGTCGACGAACTCGACCCGCACGTCGAGGATCCGGCCCAGGGCGGCGGCGAGGTCCGGGTCCAGGCCGGTCGGCTTGCCGTCCGGGCCGCGGAACTCCACCGGGGCGTAGTTGACGTCCATGCCGATCCGCAGCGCGCCGGCCGACCGCTGGGCCTTCGGCAGCTTGTCGCGGAGGTCCTTGACCGGGTCGTCCGAGGCGGCCTGCCCGCCGCCGCAGCCGGTCAGCAGCAGGGCTCCGGCGGTGGCCAGGGCGGCGCCGGCCGGGATCGGGCGACGGGCGTGGCGGACGTGAGGCATGAGGGCGACTCCTGTGGGACGGGCGTGCGGCCGCCATGGTGTCGCGCGGGTGTACGCGGCATGGCGGACAAGCGATCCTGCCATCCCGGCCTGCCGGGCCCGGCGGCGGGTGTGTCAGAATTCGTCACCGGGTGACCCCCGAACGCTCGAACCAGACCGACGAGCCCCGACAGGCTCGGGGTGCTCGGGAACGGAAGTCC
This sequence comes from Kitasatospora sp. NPDC001547, assembly GCF_042894165.1. Classification (NCBI taxonomy): domain Bacteria; kingdom Bacillati; phylum Actinomycetota; class Actinomycetes; order Kitasatosporales; family Streptomycetaceae; genus Kitasatospora; species Kitasatospora sp. NPDC001547. The sequence goes on from NZ_JBIAVL010000003.1 coordinate 402,069, forward strand.
TCACGCGGCTCCGTATCCGGGGCACCGATTCCCCTTCGATCTGCGTTCACTCCTGTGGGTGCGCGTGCGCTCACGCCGTTGCCGTCGCCGGAGCCCGGTGCTTCCGACGCCGGGCCCTGTGACCCGACAGCGCGGCGATGAACCGTACGTGACGAGGACGAAAAGGCATAGGTGCGATGCCTTTGTCCCACCTACGCTCGGCCCCGAAGCACAACGCGGACAACACAAGACCCCATAAAACCCTCATCCGAGGGCGCCGCCCGACGGCAGCGCCCCGACCCTGACCCCGGGTCCGCTTCGGCGTACCCGGTTTCCGGTTTCCGGCCGGGTCGCCCTGTCCGTCGGCCGCGCGTCCTCGCCAGATCAATGACGAAGAGGTCATCGTGGCAGCGGAGATCATCAGCAGCACCCAGGACACCGACGATCCGGTCGACGCGGTTTTCGCGCTGCACCGCGGCGGCAAGATGGAGATCCGGGCGACCGTCCCGGTGCGCGACGCGGACGACCTGTCCCTCGCCTACACCCCCGGTGTCGCCCGGGTCTGCACGGCCATCGCCGAGCAGCCGGAGCTGGTCAACGACTACACCTGGAAGTCCAACACCGTCGCGGTCGTCACCGACGGCACCGCCGTGCTGGGCCTCGGCGACATCGGCCCGCAGGCCTCGCTGCCCGTCATGGAGGGCAAGGCCATCCTGTTCAAGCAGTTCGGCGGCGTGGACGCGGTGCCGATCGCGCTCGCCTGCACCGGGGTCGACGAGATCGTCGAGACCGTGGTCCGGCTGGCGCCCTCCTTCGGCGGGGTCAACCTGGAGGACATCTCCGCGCCGCGCTGCTTCGAGATCGAGCGCCGGCTCCAGGAGGCCCTGGACATCCCGGTCTTCCACGACGACCAGCACGGCACCGCGATCGTCACCACCGCCGCCCTGTGGAACGCCGCCAAGGTGACCGGCCGTGAGATCGGCTCGCTGCGGGCCGTCATCTCCGGCGCCGGCGCGGCCGGCATCGCCATCGCCAAGATGCTGGTCGCGGCCGGCATCGGCGACGTGGCCGTCTGCGACCGCAAGGGCGTGGTGCACGAGGGCCGCGGCGACCTCACCGACGTCAAGGCCGAGATCGCCGGGCAGACCAACCGCACCGGCCTCAAGGGCTCGCTGGCCGACGCGCTGGCCGGCGCCGACGTGTTCATCGGCGTCTCCGGCGGCACCGTGCCGGAGGAGGTCGTCGCGACCATGGCCGAGGGCGCGTTCGTCTTCGCGATGGCCAACCCCAACCCGGAGATCCACCCCGAGGTCGCGCACAAGTACGCCGCCGTGGTCGCCACCGGCCGCAGCGACTTCCCGAACCAGATCAACAACGTGCTGGCCTTCCCGGGCATCTTCGCGGGCGCCCTGCAGGTCCGCGCCTCCCGGATCACCGAGGGCATGAAGCTGGCCGCCGCCAAGGCGCTGGCCGGCGTCGTGGCCGACGAGCTGACGCCGCAGAAGGTCATCCCTTCGCCGTTCGACGAGCGGGTCGCGCCGGCGGTCACCAAGGCCGTCGCCGAGGCCGCCCGGGCCGAGGGCGTGGCGCGGATCTGACGGTCCGACGGGGGAGCGCGCCGACCACGCGGCCGCTCCCCCGCGCCCCCCCCGGCTCCCCCGAGCGCCGGCGACGACGCTCGGCAGCGGGTCGCGGCGAGCGGGGACCCGCGGCCGGGACACGCGTCACACCTTGGCGTGGTTCCCGGTTCCGGCCGTCGCGGCTATCGTCCGGGGCATGTTCGCTGCCTACGCCGCACGTATCGACGCCGCCGACCCGCTGAGCGGGCTGGAGCTGGGCGACCTCCCCGAGCCGCAGGCCCGTCCCGGGTGGAGCGTGGTCACGGTCCGGGCCGCCAGCCTCAACCACCACGACCTCTGGTCGCTGCGCGGGGTCGGCCTGCCCGCCGAGAAGCTGCCGATGATCCTCGGCTGCGACGCCGCCGGGGTCGACGAGCACGGCAACGAGGTGGTGCTGCACTCGGTGATCGGCCAGAGCGGCCACGGGGTCGGCCCGGACGAGCCGCGGTCCATCCTGACCGAGCGCTACCAGGGCACCTTCGCCCAGCGGGTCGCGGTGCCCACCTGGAACCTGCTCCCCAAGCCCGCCGAACTGAGCTTCGAGCAGGCCGCCTGCCTGCCCACCGCCTGGCTGACGGCCTACCGGATGCTGTTCACCAACGCCGGGGTCAAGCCCGGTGACACCGTCCTGGTGCAGGGCGCGGGCGGCGGGGTGGCGACGGCGCTGATCGTCCTCGGCAAGGCGGCCGGCCTGCGGGTCTGGGTCACCGGACGGGACGAGGCCAAGCGCGCCCGGGCGGTGGAGCTCGGCGCCGACGCGGCCTTCGAGAGCGGTGCCCGGCTGCCGGAGCGGGTGGACGCGGTGCTGGAGACGGTCGGCGCCGCGACCTGGTCGCACTCGGTGAAGTCGCTGCGCCCGGGCGGCACCATCGTCATCTCCGGGGCCACCTCCGGCGCCAACCCGAGCTCCGTCGAGCTGAACCGGATCTTCTTCCTGGAGCTGAAGGTGGTCGGCTCGACCATGGGCACCAAGGAGGAGCTGGCCGGGCTGCTCGCGTTCTGCGCCAACACCGGCGTCCGGCCGGTGATCGACTCGGTGCTGCCGCTGGCCGAGGCGCGGGACGGCTTCGCCCGGCTCGCCAAGGGCGACGTCTTCGGCAAGATCGTCCTCCAGCCCTGACGCCCCGGCACCCCGGCACCGCGGCGCGCTGACGTCCCGGCGAGCTGACGCCCCGACGCGGCCGCACGCGCGGCGGCCCGGCGCCTCCCCCACGGGGGCGCCGGGCCGTCACCCGCCGGACCGCCGGTTCAGCCGAGCAGCCGCTTCAGCCGCTCGCCCGCGGCGCCCAGCACCGCGCGGGACTCGGCCAGCTTGTCCGCGCTCACCCCGCCGTCCCGGGCCGCGTCGCGGACCTGGTCGCGGAAGCGGTCGAGCAGCCGCTCCAGCTCGCGGGATGGGTCCCCGGCCGGGTCGGTGCGGGCCCAGGACGGCAGGTCGGCCGGGGTGCCGGTCGCGTCCTCGTCCAGGTCGATCCGGGTCACGGTGACCCGCTCGGCGTTCCCGGCGGGCGGCTCCTGCGCGCCGTGGCCCCAGCGGGCCGCGTCGGCCAGCCCGGCCAGGCCCTTGGTCAGCTCGGACAGGCCCTCGGCCAGCCCGGTCGGCCAGTCGCCCTTCGCGGCGTGCTCGCGCACCTGCTGCTCGACCCGGCGCTTGATCCGCAGCGCCTCCTGCTGGGCGGCGGTGCGGGAGGCCTTGGCCTGCTCGCGCAGCCGGCGGGCCTCCGCCTCGGCGGCCTTCGCCTTGGCCTTGGCGGCCTTCTCCTGCTCCCGGGCGCGCTTGGCCTGCTCCTTGGCCTGCTGCTTGAACTGGGCGAACTCCTCCTTGGCGCGCTGCCAGGACTCGTTGTCCCCCCAGGGCCCGGCCCACGGGTCGCCGCCCTCGGCGCGCTCCGGCCGGGGCGCCTGCCGGGCGGCCTGCCACAGCTCCTCGCGCAGGTCCTTGGCGCTGTCCCGGACGTCCTCGCGGATCGCCCCGGCGAGCTGCGCCACGGAGTCGTGGATCTCCACCTCCAGCTCGTCCAACTCGCCCTGCCGGGCTTCGAGTTCGGCGCGCCCGGCGTCGGTCAGCCGGTACACCTTGCGGCCGCCCTCGGTGCTGTGGGTGACCAGGCCCTCCTGCTCCAGCTTGGCCAGCCGGGGGTAGACCGTCCCGGCCGAGGGGGCGTACAGGCCCTGGAACCGCTCCTCCAGCAGCCGGATCACCTCGTAGCCGTGCCGCGGCGCCTCGTCCAGCAGCTTCAGCAGGTACAGGCGGAGCCGGCCGTGGCCGAACACGGGGGTCATCTCAGGCCTCCTTGCTGAGGTTCGGCGTGCCGGGACCGGCCGGGAGCTCCTTGACCACCACCGGGCCCTCCTCCTCCGAGTCGGGGCGGCGCAGCACGGTGACCGCGCCGGAGACGGTGGTGACGTTGAGGCTGCCGCGGCCCTCGCCGAGCCGGCCGGAGATCTTCTTGGCGCCCCAGGTGCTGCTCATCTGCAGCTCCTCGAAGGTGCTGGAGACGTCGCCGCTGGTGGAGCCGGCCTCGACGGTGGCGTCGGCCAGGGACGGGATCCGGACCACGACCGCGCCGCTGACGGTGTTGACCTTGACGTCGGTCTCGCCGGCCACGTCGAGGTCCAGGGTGACGGCGCCGGTGACGGTGTTGGCCTGGATCCGGTCGGCGGTGCCGGCGATCACGGTGAGCTGCCCGGAGACGGTGTTGACCTTCAGCCGGCCGCCGACGGCCTGGGCGTCCACGTCGCCGGTGACGGTGCTCGCCTCGATCCGGCCGGTCACCCCGGCGAGGGTGGTGTCGCCGTTGGCGCTCTGCACCGAGACGTGCCCGTCGACCCCGCTGACGGTGGCGTCGGCGGACACGGTGCCGACCTTGACCTCGACCGCGGCCGGGACGGTGACCGTCACGCCGGCGATCCGCTTGCGCTTGAAGGAGCCGAAGAGGTCCTTCACCGAGCCGACCGACTTCAGCCGGTCGCCGAACTCGCCCCAGCTGTTGATGTCCTTGTAGGTGACCGTCAGGACGCCGTCCACCAGCGTCACGTGCAGGGGCTCGCCGACCAGTTCGGTGACCTCCAGGCGGGCCGGGCCCTCGGCCGCCACCACGTTCACGGTGCCCTCGATGGTCCGCACGTGCAGCGCGCGCACCGGCTCGTCGAAGGTGATCCTCTCGGTGCCCTCGACCGTCCACTGGCTCATCTCTGCCGCCTCCCTCGCCGATCGCGATGTATCGCGTTCTCTTCTGAAGACGATATATCGCGTGCTGGCAGAGTCAAGCGTGCCGGCCCCCGATCCCGACCCCGATCCGTCCCCGAGGTGTCCCCTACGGGGCTGGGCGGGATCCCGTGCCCGGACACGCGCGAGGCCCGGGAGGCGGTTGCCTCCCGGGCCTCGCGACGGCCGTCACCGGGTCACTCGTCGTCCTCGTCGTCGAGCCGCGCCAGCCAGGTGGCCAGCCGCTCGACCGGGACCTCGAAGTCCGGGTTGAGGTCGACGAACGTGCGCAGCTGCTCGGCCAGCCACCCCAGGGTGACCTCCTCCTCGCCGCGCCGGTTCTCCAGCTCCTCGATGCCTCGGTCGGTGAAGTACACGGTTCGCTCCGGTCCGATGGGGATTGACCTGGTCAGGATAGTCCGGTCAGCTGGCCCGCCAGGTGCTGACGGTGACCTTGGCGGCCCCGGTGGTCGGGTCGGCCTGCTCGATCACCAGGACGGCGATGTTGCGGGTGACCCGGTCGCGGACGCACAGCAGGCGGCCGGGCGCGACCCGGTTGTACGAGAGGTCGGTGTCCGGCCGGGAGTCGATCGCGGCGGTGCACTGCTCGGCGGTGACGGACGGCTCGGTGATCACCGCGAAGTCCGACTTGTTGTCGCCGTAGCTGGAGAAGGCGTTGGCCTTGCTGCCGCTGCTGTTGTTGGTGACCCCGAAGCCCCACTTGAGGTCGGTGGAGCGGGGCACCACGGTGCCCGAGTCCAGGTCGATCCGGTAGGCGTCGGAGGAGTACTCGGCGCTGGGGATCGCCAGCGACTTCTTGTCCAGCATCGGGGAGTAGCCGGTCGGCCGGGCCGGGGCCGAGACGGTGCTCTGGCCGGGCTTCGGGGTGGAGGCCGACACCGAGCCCGAGGTGGCGGAGGCGGTGGGACCGGCCGGGGTCTGGGTCGGGGTGGGCGTCGGGGCCGCCGGGCCGCCGGTCGCGGCGTTGTTCTGCGCGGAGGAGTGCCCCTTCTTGTCGCCGTCGTCCAGCTTCTTCATCAGCACCACGCCGCCCGCGGTGCCGCCGACCGCCATCACCAGGGCGACGGTGAGCAGGACCTTCCAGGACACCCCGCCCTTGCGCTTGGGCTCCGGCGCGGGCGCCGGGTCGGCGGTCACCACCGGGCCGGGCGGCGGGGTGTCGTAGGACGGCGGCTCCGGCTGGACCCGGACGGTCGGCGGGGCGGGCAGCACCGGCGCGGTCGGCGACTCGGTGGGCGGCTGCGGGGCGCCGTACGAGCCCACCGGCGGCGGGGTGAAGCCGAGCGGCGGCGCCGGCGGCTGCACCGCGGTGGCCGGGTGGGTCGGATGGGTCGGGTGAGTCGGATGGGTCGGGTGGGTCGGCGCGCCGGTCGGCGGCGGGGGAGTGGCCGGCATCGCGGGCAGCGGGGTCGGCGGGGTGGCCGGCGCGGCCGGCAGCGGGGTGGGCGGCGTCCTGGGCAGGTCGGAGCGCCGGGTGATCTCGGTGTTGACCTCGCGCGGCAGCCAGTCGTCGCCGAACCGCAGCTGGCCGTCGACCTCCGGGTGGTTGCGGGCGATCCGGATGATCTCGGCGGGCGTGGGCCGGTCCTCCGGCGACTTGGCCAGGCAGCGCTGGATCAGCTCGCGCAGGTCCGCCGGGACGGCCGTGAGGTCCGCCTCCTCGTGCACCACCCGGTAGAGCACCGCGGTGTCCGGGCCGTCGCCGAACGGCGCGGTGCCGCCGGCCACGTACGCGGCCAGGGCGCCGAGCGCGAAGACGTCGGTGGCCGGGGAGACCGGGCGGCCCTGGGCCTGCTCGGGGGACATGAAGGCGGGGGAGCCGATCCGGTAGCCGGTGCCGGTCAGCGCGGTGGCGTCGGCGGCCCGGGCGATGCCGAAGTCGATCACCCGCGGGCCGTCCCCGGCGACCAGCACGTTGGCGGGCTTGAGGTCGCGGTGGACCACCTCGACGCTGTGGATGGCCTGGAGGGCCTCGGCGATGCCTCCCATCAGCAGCAGCACGGTGCGCACCGGCAGCGCGCCGTTCTCGCGCACCACCTGCTGCAGGGACGGGCCGGGGACGTACGCGGTGACCAGCCAGGGGGCGTCGCTGTCCAGGCCGCCGGAGTCGATCACCTGCGCGGTGTAGAGCCCGTGGATGCGCTGGGCGTTGCTGACCTCCTGGGCGAAGCGCCGGCGGAACTCGCCGTCCTCGGCGAACTCCGGGCGCACCACCTTGAGCGCGACCGGGCGCCCGCCCGGGGTGTAGGAGAGGTAGACCCGGCCCATGCCGCCGGCGCCCAGCCGGGCGAACAGCCGGTAGCCGCCGACCTCCCGGGGGTCGTCCGGGAGGAGCGGCTGGAAGACCGGTGGGAGCTTGCCGGCGTCCCTAGGCGTGTCGGCGGTCATGTGGTGATCCCCCTGGGAGTGCGGTGAGGTGGTACGGCCGTGGCGGCCGGGCGCGTCGACGGGCGCCGGGCTGCCGGGCGGCGAGGCATAACCTATCGACCCGTCAGGGCCTCGCGCACAGCGGTTCCGGTTTGGTTGCAGAGCTGCGACCTTGGCATGGCAGCGCCGTGGAGCGCGAAACGCCCGCGGCCCCGCCCTCCCGGTGGGGGAGGACGGGGCCGCGGGCGTTGCGGGCGGTGGGCCTTCGGCGCGTCAGAGCGCGAAGACCTCCTCGACCAGGGCCTGCTGCTCGGCGGCGTGCCGCTTGGCCGAGCCGACCGCCGGGGACGACGCCGCCGTGCGGGCGACCCGGCGCAGACGGGCGTCGCCGCCGCTGCGGCCGATGACGACCTGGAGGTGGTCGACCAGGTTCATCGCGATGAACGGCCAGGCGCCCTGGTTGGCCGGCTCCTCCTGCGCCCAGACGAACTGGACGTCGTCGCCGTAGCGGGCCAGCTCCTCCTGGAGCTCGGCCACCGGCAGCGGGTAGAGCCGCTCGACCCGGACGATCGCGGTGTCGGTGACGCCGCGCTCGGTGCGGGCCGAGTCCAGGTCGTAGTAGAACTTGCCGGCGGTGATGACCACCTTGCGGACCTGCGCCGGGTCGACGGTGGTGTCGCCGATGACCGGGCGGAACGAGCCGGACAGGAACTCCTCGGTCGCACTCGCCGCGGCCTTCAGACGCAGCATCGACTTCGGGGTGAAGACGACCAGCGGCTTGTGGTGCGGGTTGTGCGCCTGCCAGCGCAGCAGGTGGAAGTAGTTCGACGGCAGGGTCGGCATGGCGACCGTCATGTTGTTCTGCGCGCACAGCTGGAGGAAGCGCTCCGGGCGGGCGGACGAGTGGTCCGGGCCCTGGCCCTCGTAGCCGTGCGGCAGCAGCAGGGTGACGCCGGAGTGCTGGCCCCACTTCTGCTCGGCGGAGGCGATGTACTCGTCCACCATGGTCTGCGCGCCGTTGACGAAGTCGCCGAACTGCGCCTCCCACATGACCAGCGCGTTCGGGCGGGTCAGCGAGTAGCCGTACTCGAAGCCCATGGCCGCGTACTCCGACAGCAGGCTGTCGTAGACGGTGTAGCGGGCCTGGTCCTCGGTCAGGTACTGCAGCGGGGTGTAGTCCTCGCCGGTCTTGCGGTCGATCAGGACGGCGTGCCGCTGGCCGAAGGTGCCGCGGCGGCTGTCCTGGCCGGCCAGGCGGACCGGGTGGCCCTCCATGAGCAGCGAGCCGATGGCGAGGGTCTCGCCCATCGCCCAGTCGATGGTGTTGTCCTCGACGGAGGCGGCGCGGCGCTGCAGCTGCGGCAGCAGGCGCGGGTGGACGGTCAGCCAGTCCGGCAGGTTGACCTGGGAGGCGGCGATCCGCTTGACCATCTCCTGGGAGATGCCGGTCTGGATGTTGACCGGGAAGTCGGCGACCGGCTTGCCGTTGGTGCCGACGGTCTGCGTCTGGGCCGCGTCGCGGACCTCGGCGAAGACCTTCTCCAGCTGGCCCTGGAAGTCCTGGAGCGCCTGCTCCGCCTCTTCCATGGTGATGTCGCCGCGACCGATCAGGCCCTCGGTGTACAGCTTGCGCACCGAGCGCTTCTTGTCGATCAGGTCGTACATCAGCGGCTGGGTGAACGACGGGTTGTCGGCCTCGTTGTGACCGCGGCGGCGGTAGCAGATGAGGTCGATCACCACGTCCTTGTGGAACTCCTGGCGGAACTCGAAGGCGAGCCGCGCGACGCGGACCACGGCCTCCGGGTCGTCGCCGTTCACGTGGAAGATCGGGGCCTCGATCATGCGGGCCACGTCGGTGCAGTACATCGAGGAGCGCGAGGACGCCGGGGCGGCGGTGAAGCCGACCTGGTTGTTCACCACGACGTGCACGGTGCCGCCGGTGCGGTAGCCGCGCAGCTGCGACATGTTCAGGGTCTCCGCGACGACGCCCTGGCCGGCGAAGGCCGCGTCGCCGTGGATCTGGATCGGCAGCACCGGGAAGGTGGTGCCGCCCTGGTCCAGGATGTCCTGCTTGGCGCGGGCGATGCCCTCGACGACCGGGTCCACGGCCTCCAGGTGGGAGGGGTTCGCGGCGAGCGAGACCTTGATGGTCTCGCCGTCCAGGCCGGTGAAGGTGCCCTCGGCGCCCAGGTGGTACTTGACGTCGCCGGAGCCGTGCATCGACTTCGGGTCGAGGTTGCCCTCGAACTCGCCGAAGATCTTGCCGTACGGCTTGCCGACGATGTTGGCCAGCACGTTCAGGCGGCCGCGGTGGGCCATGCCGATGACGGCCTCGTCGATGCGGTGCTCGGCGGCGGCGTCGATGGTCGCGTCCAGCAGCGCGATCAGCGACTCACCGCCCTCCAGCGAGAAGCGCTTCTGCCCGACGTACTTGGTCTGCAGGAAGGTCTCGAACGCCTCGGCCGAGTTCAGCCGGCGCAGGATCCGCAGCTGCTCCTCGCGCTCGGGCTTCGAGTACGGCTTCTCCAGGCGCTCCTGCAGCCACTTGCGCTGCTTCGGGTCCTGGATGTGCATGTACTCGATGCCGACGGTGCGGCAGTACGTGTTGCGCAGCAGGCCGAGGATGTCGCGGAGCTTCATCATCTTCTGGCCGCCGAAGCCGCCGACCGCGAACTCGCGCTCCAGGTCCCACAGGGTGAGGCCGTGGGTGGTGACGTCCAGGTCGGGGTGCTTGCGCTGCTTGTACTCCAGCGGGTCGGTGTCGGCCATCAGGTGACCGCGGACCCGGTAGGAGTGGATCAGCTCCATGACGCGCGCGGTCTTGTTGACCTCGTCGTCGTGGGTGGTGGCGACGTCGGTGGCCCAGCGGACCGGCTCGTACGGGATCCGCAGCGACTCGAAGATCTCGTCGTAGAAGCCGTTCTCGCCGAGCAGCAGGCGGTGGATCTCGCGCAGGAACTCGCCGGACGCCGCGCCCTGGATGACGCGGTGGTCGTAGGTCGAGGTCAGCGTCATGATCTTGGAGACGCCCAGGCGGGACAGGGTCTCCGGGGCGGAGCCCTGGAACTCGGCCGGGTACTCCATGGCGCCGACGCCGACGATGGTGCCCTGGTTCTGCATCAGGCGCGGCACGGAGTGCACGGTGCCGATGCCGCCGGGGTTGGTCAGCGAGACCGTGACGCCGGTGAAGTCGTCCATGGTCAGCTTGTTGGCGCGGGCCCGGCGGACGATGTCCTCGTAGGCCTGCCAGAAGCCGAAGAAGTCGAGCGTCTCGGCCTTCTTGATGGCCGCGACGACCAGCTGGCGGTCGCCGTTCGGCTTGACCAGGTCGATGGCCAGGCCGAGGTTGACGTGCTCCGGCTTGACCAGGAAGGCCTTGCCGTCCTCCACCTTGTAGCTGTAGTTCATGCCCGGGGCGGCCTTGATGGCCTGGACCAGGGCGTAGCCGATCAGGTGGGTGAAGGAGACCTTGCCACCGCGGGCGCGCTGCAGGTGGTTGTTGATGACGATGCGGTTGTCGATCAACAGCTTCGCCGGCACGGCGCGGACCGAGGTCGCGGTCGGCACCTCCAGGGAGGCGTCCATGTTGGTGGCGACGGCCTTCGCCGGGCCGCGCAGCTGGACCAGCTCGGGGCCGGCGGCGGCGGGCGCGGCCGGCGCCGGGGCGGCGGCCTTGGGGGCCGGAGGCGCGGCGGGCGCGGCGGCGAGCGGAGCCGGAGCGGCAGCCGGGGCCGGGGCCGGAGCGGCCGGGGCGGCGGCGGACGCGGCCGGAGCGGCAGCGGCGGGCGCGGGGGCAGCGGCAGGGGTCGGCGCGGGGCCGGCCTGGGTCGCGGCCTGGGTCACTGGGGTCACCTCGGTACCGGGCTTGTAGTCGGCGAAAAAGTCCCACCAGGCTCGGTCGACCGAGTTCGGGTCCTGGAGGTACTGCTGGTAGATCTCGTCGACGAGCCACTCATTGGGGCCGAAGCCAGTGGAACTTGCCGAGCTGTTGGGGGTTTCAGGGGACTGTGGCGACACGGCGGCAACCGCCCTCTTCCGCTTCCTTTTGGGATGTTTGGACAGCGGGGATTAAGGCTACGCCCCTGACCAGTGATCGCGCAGTCCCCGGGGCCCAGGCGTCGCCCAGATCACAGTGCTGACCTGCACTTTGGCTGAAAAAGTGCGTTAGAAAGCCGTATCTGAGGGGAACCGATCGACGCCGAACAGGGTCCATACCGGGATCAAACCGGACAAAAGATCAGCCGAATCCTCTAGCGATCTTCGTAGGCCGTTGTGTCGGATCTGTGACAAATGTCCTGACCGTCGCCCTGGCGCCGCCCGGGCAGCCGGACCTCGATCCGGCAGCCGCGCGGGGACTCGGCCACCGCGATCCGTCCGCCGTGCAGGTCCACCGCCCAGCGGGCGATGGCCAGGCCCAGCCCGGTGCCGCCGTCCGCGCCCGGCCCGGCGGCGGTCGCGGTGCCGCTGCGGCTGAACCGCTCGAAGACCCGGGTGCGGTCGGCCGGCGGGATGCCGGGGCCCTCGTCCTCGACCTCCAGCAGCAGGCCGCCGTCCGCGCCCTCCGGTCTCGCCCGCACCGTCACGGTGCCGCCGGGCGGGGAGTGCTTGCAGGCGTTGTCGACCAGGTTGGCGACCACCTGGTGGAGCCGTTCCGGGTCCGCCACGCCGGTCAGGCCGGTCGGGCTGACCTCCAGGGCCAGTCGGACGTCCCCGCGCCGGGAGAAGGCGCCGCCGGCCGTCGCGCCGTCCACGGTGACCCCGCGCAGCACGCCGTCCAGGAACTCGCGCACCTCGAAGGGGCGGGCGTCCAGGTCGACCACGCCGTCGTCGATCTTGGAGAGGTCGAGCAGGTGGGTGACCAGGCGGCCGAGCCGCTCGGTCTGCTCCAGCGCCGCCCCCAGGGTGGCCGGGTTCGGCTGGACCACGCCGTCCACCACGTTCTCCAGCACGGCGCGCAGCGCGGCGATCGGCGTGCGCAGCTCGTGCGAGACGTTGGCGACCAGCTCGCGGCGGTGCCGGTCGGCGGCCTGGAGGTCGGCGGCCATGGCGTTGAAGGCGGCGGCCAGCTCGCCGATCTCGTCGCGCGAGTTCGCCTCGACCCGGCGGCTGTAGTCGCCGGAGGCCATCGCGCGGGCGGCGGCCGTCATCTCGCGCAGCGGGGCGGTCAGCCCGTGCGCGAGGAACTGCATGAAGAGCAGCGAGGCGATCATGGAGAAGACCATGATGATCCGGATCTGGGTCTCGGACCGGATCGCCACGACCACCATCCCGGTGGCCAGGAAAACGGAGACGATCACGAGCAGGGCGAGTTTGCCCTTGATCGAGCGGACCGGGTCGAGCGGCCGGATGTCGGCCCAGACCCGGCGGGCGGCACGGGTGGCCAGGTTCTGCGGCCGCGCGCCGTCGGATTCCCCGTTGCGTTGCTGTGGAAAGGTCATTGTCCCCTGTGGTCCCCGCGTTGTCCCCCCGCGTGGTGGCACGGCGTCGTCCCGGACACGGGCCCCCCGGTGGCCCGTCGCCCGTGCGGAGCCGGGCCCTAGGAGAGCGGAGCTTCCAGCGCGTAGCCGACACCGTGGACGGTGCGGATCCAGCTGGCACCGATCTTCCGGCGCAGCGCCTTGACGTGGCTGTCCACGGTGCGGGTGCCGGAGGCGTCGGTCCAGTCCCAGACCTCGGCCAGCAGCTGCTCGCGGGTGAGCACGGCGCGCGGCTGGGCGGCCAGGCAGGCGAGCAGGTCGAACTCGGTCGGCGTCAGGTGGACGTCGCCCGAGGCCAGCCGGACCCGGCGCTGCACGTGGTCGATCTCCAGCTCGCCGAACCGCAGGCTGCCCAGCGCGGGCGTGCGGGCGGCCTGCTGGGCGCGCTCGACGCGGCGCAGCAGGACGTTGACGCGGGCGGCCAGTTCGCGCATCGAGAACGGCTTGGTCATGTAGTCGTCGGCGCCCACGCCGAGGCCGACCAGCAGGTCCGTCTCGTCGTCGCGGGCGGTCAGCATCAGCACCGGCACCGGGCGCTGGGCCTGGATCCGGCGGCACACCTCCAGCCCGTCGAAGCCGGGCAGCATGATGTCGAGGACCACCAGGTCCGGCTGCCAGGTGTGGAAGCCGTCGACCGCGCCGGGGCCGTCGTGGGCCACGGCGACCTTGAAGCCCTCGGCGCCCAGCCGGGCGGCGATCGACTCGGCGATCGTGGGCTCGTCCTCCACCACCAGGACTCTGCGCTGGCTGCTCACAGTGCCACCGGTGTTGTGGTTGTCCTGCTGAATTTCTGTCACGGTCACGCCACCGCCCCCAGGGCTGCGGGCCGGCCACCTGTGGGGATGGCGGGCTCCGCTCGTAGTCTTGTTCCGTCGTGGACTGTGCCGGGTCCGCCGTCCCGTCGCGCGATCGGGAGCCGAGGACGGATGGTCGGCCGCCCACTTCTCCCGCGCACTTCGCAGCGTACGGACAGCGGATGCTTTCCGGCAGGTGGACCGGACGTTTCCGGCCCGTGGGCCGGCTTTCGGGCCGCCCTCGGACCCACTGCACGAGTGGGCACGGGCCGATACCTTACCCGGCGAATTTTCACTGCGTAACGGTACGTATGCAGTCCAGTTCGCACCAAGTCGCCGGTCAGAGGCCCTGCTGCGGCCCTGCCGGGGAGAAGGTCTGGACCAATCCGGGGAATCCGGCAGTCCGCTACGGCGACGGTCTTCACGGGCTTTTCCCAGGTGCCTCCCAGAACCTCGACGTACCGTGGCCACGACAACACCCGACCGGGCGGAATCCGCGGCGCGCGCCGGTACGTTGGGCACCTGGCGGGGAGCCGGTGGCTGCGGCGTGGAGCGGAGGCGGCATGGCGGGACGCGGGCGGGGCGCCGACGGGTTCGGGACCGCGGGGGCGCCGTACGGAATGCTCCGCCTCGGGCTGCGCACCGGGGTCCTGGAGTGGCTGCTGGAACGGGTGCCGACGCCCCGCAGGACGCCCTTCACGCTCGGGTACCTGGCCGTCGTGGGAGCCACCACGACCTTCGCGAGGATCGCCGATCCGGAACTCGTCCAGCGCTTGCAGGAGGCCTCCAGCTCGGACGGGCACAACCTGCTCCAGCACCCTTTGCGCGCCCTTGTGCTGAGCGGGTTCTGGGTGGCCGGCGAGGCGTGGATGCCGTACCTGTGGGGATTCGCCCTCACCATCGCCCCGCTGGAGCGCAGGGTCGGTCCGGCCCGGGCGGCGGCGGTGTTCGCGGCCGGGCACGTCGCGGCGACCCTGCTCTCCCAGGGGGTGGTGATCACCGCGGTGGAGACCGGGCGGATGGCGCCCGAGGTGATGGACCACCTGGACATCGGGGTCAGCTACGGCGTGCTCGCCTGCCTGGGCGCGGTGGCCGGGCTGCTCTCCTGGCGCGGGCGGCTGCTCGCGCTGGGCGGCGCCGGGCTGATGATCGCCGAGCAGATCGCCACCGACAGGGACGTGGTCACCGGGGTGGGGCACCCGGCCGCGGTGCTGGCCGGGGTCGCCCTGTGGCGCTGGCTGCGCCGGGCCGAGCGGCGCCCGCCCCGGCCGCGTCCGGCTGCCGTGACGGCCTCCGGCGGTGCGCCCGCGCGGGTGTGGACGGCGCGTTGACGGCCTCGCCCGGTCGGGGGTGTCCCCGGTCCGGCGATGGTTCGCTCAGGAATCTTTAAGGCGCGCTTGGTGTGCCGTTAGGACTCTTTTGACGGGGTCGGTCGAGGCGTCCTTCCGGCGGATTCCTGTTCGCTCACAGCGAACTGAGCGTCGGGAACATCCGGCGGCCGTCAGGCCTTAGTCAGGTCGACTCAAGTTCACTGACTAGGGAGAGATCATGGCATCGTCGTCCACACCGCTCACCCTGCCCGTGCTGCCGCTCGACGACGAGGTCGTCCTGCCGGGCATGGTGGTCCCGCTGGACCTGAAGGACAGCGAGGTGCGCGCCGCGGTCGAGGCCGCCCGGGCCGCCGCCGGCACCGGCAAGCCGCAGGTCCTGCTGGTTCCGCGGGTGGACGGCTCGTACGCGGCGGCCGGCACGCTGGCCACCGTCGAGCAGGTCGGCCGGCTGGCCGACGGCCCCCACACCATCGGGCAGCCGGCCGCGCTGGTGCGCGCCGTGCGCCGGGCCCGGATCGGGGTCGGTACCACCGGCCCCGGCGCCGCCCTCTGGGTGGAGACCACGCCGTTCCGGGAGTCCTCGGTGGGCACCCCGGTGGCCGGCCGGGCCGCCGAGCTGGTCAAGGAGTACAAGGCGCTGTCCACCCAGTGGCTGCGCAGGCGCGGCGCCTGGCAGATCGTCGACCGGGTGGCGCAGATCGAGGGCGTCGGCGAGCTCGCCGACAACATCGGCTACGCGCCCTTCGTCACCGCCGAGCAGAAGCTCAAGGTGCTGCTGGAGGCCGACCAGGTCGCCCGACTGGAGTACGCGCTCACCCTGCTGCGCGACCACCTCGCCGAGGAGGAGGTCAACGACACCATCCGCAAGGACGTCGAGGAGGGCGTGGCCAAGCAGCAGAAGGAGTTCCTGCTCCGCCGCCAGCTGGAGGCCGTCCGCAAGGAGCTGGCCGAGCTGAACGGCGAGGCGGCCGACGAGGAGGGCGACTACCGCGCCCGGGTCGAGGCCGCCGACCTCCCCGAGAAGGTGCGCGAGGCCGCGCTCAAGGAGGTCGACAAGCTGGAGCGCGCCTCCGACCAGTCGCCCGAGGGCTCCTGGATCCGCACCTGGCTGGACACCGTCCTGGAGCTGCCCTGGAACGAGCGCACCGAGGACGAGTACGACATCGCCGGCGCCAGCGCGGTGCTGGACGCCGACCACGCCGGGCTCGCCGACGTGAAGGAGCGGATAGTCGAGTACCTGGCCGTCCGCAAGCGCCGGGCCGAGCAGGGGCTCGGGCTGGTCGGCGGCCGCCGGGGCGGCGCGGTGCTGGCCCTGGTCGGCCCGCCCGGCGTCGGCAAGACCTCGCTCGGCGAGTCGGTGGCCCGCGCCATGGGCCGGAAGTTCGTCCGGGTCGCGCTCGGCGGCGTCCGGGACGAGGCGGAGATCCGCGGCCACCGGCGCACCTACGTCGGCGCGCTGCCCGGCCGGCTGGTGCGGGCGGTCAAGGAGGCCGGCTCGATGAACCCGGTCGTCCTGCTGGACGAGATCGACAAGGTCGGCTCCGACTACCGGGGGGACCCGGCCGCCGCCCTGCTGGAGGTGCTGGACCCGGCGCAGAACCACACCTTCCGGGACCACTACCTGGAGGTCGAGCTGGACCTCTCCGACGTCGTCTTCCTCGCCACCGCCAACGTGCTGGAGGCCATCCCCGAGCCGCTGCTCGACCGGATGGAGCTGGTCCGGCTGGACGGCTACACCGAGGACGAGAAGGTCGTCATCGCCCGCGACCACCTGCTCCCGCGCCAGCTGGAGAAGGCCGGCCTGGCCGGTGGAGAGGTCACCGTGGACGAGTCGGCGCTGCGCAGGCTCGCCGGGGAGTACACCCGGGAGGCGGGCGTGCGCACCCTGGAGCGCTCGATCGCCCGGGTGCTGCGCAAGATCGCCGCACAGGCCGAGCTGGGCGAGCGCGAGCTGCCCGCCGCGGTCGGCGCGGACGACCTGCGCGCCCTGATCGGCCGCCCGCACCACGTGCCGGAGTCCGCCCAGGAGCCGGCCGAGCGCCGCACCGCCGTCCCCGGCGTGGCCACCGGCCTCGCGGTGACGGGCGCCGGCGGCGACGTCCTCTACATCGAGGCCTCGCTGGCCGACGCCGAGACCGGCGGCACCGGGCTGACCCTCACCGGGCAGCTGGGCGACGTGATGAAGGAGTCCGCACACATCGCGCTCTCCTACCTGCGCTCGCGCGGGGCCGAGCTGGAGCTGCCGGTCACCTCGCTGCGCGACCGCGGCGTGCACCTGCACATCCCGGCCGGGGCCATCCCCAAGGACGGGCCGAGCGCCGGAATCACCATGACCACCGCGCTGGCCTCGCTGCTCTCCGGCCGCAAGGTGCGCACCGACGTGGCGATGACCGGCGAGGTGTCGCTGACCGGGCGGGTGCTGCCGATCGGCGGGGTGAAGCAGAAGCTGCTCGCCGCCGACCGGGCCGGGATCACCACGGTGATCATCCCCAGGCGCAACGAGGCCGATCTGGACGACGTCCCGGCCGAGGTGCTGGAGCGGCTCACCGTCCACCCGGTGGCGGACGTGCGGGAGGTGCTGGAGCTGGCGCTGGAGCCGGCCGCGGCCTCGGTGCTGGTGGCCGCCTGACCGCCGGTCCGACCGGTTGCCCGGGCCGCCCGCGTGGCGGCCCGGGCGGTCCGGCGGCGGTCCGCGGCGCCGGCCCCGGGGCCGGCGACGACCCGCGGGGCCACCGGCGGTCCGAAGGGCCGGCGGCACCCCCGCGTGCGAGACTGCGGAGATGCCGTCCCCCACGCAGCGCGCCCTGGCGCGGGTGCCCGACCGGCTGCGGCCCTTCCTGGTGCGGCACCGCCGACTGGTGAAGTTCCTGCTGGTCGGGACGGGCTGCTTCGTGCTCACCACGGTGGTCGACTTCGAGCTCAAGTTCACCGTGCTGGAGCACAAACCGGTGGTCGCGCTGACCGTCGCCACCGTGATCGGCACCGCCGTCTCGTACGTGCTGAACCGGCACTGGGCCTTCCGGGCCGCCGGCCGGCAGCGCGAGGCGCTGATGTTCGTCCTGGTCAGCGCGATGGCGATCGGCGTCAACGACGTACCGCTGGTGGTCTCCCGGTACCTGCTGGACCTGCGCGAGCCGTACGTCGGCGCCTTCCAGCAGGAGGTCGCGGACTTCCTCAGCGGGATGGTCGTCGGCACCTTCACGGCGATGCTGTTCCGCTACTGGGCGATGCGGCGGTGGGTCTTCGCCCCGTCCGCCGGGACGGCCCCGGCCGTCCCGGCACCGACGGCGGCGCCCCCGGAAGCCGGTTACGCTGCACCCGAGATGCCACGGGACGTGCCGTAAAGGGGCGAGGTGAGCCTTATGCACGAGCCGGACCCCGTCCGGACCGGGCCCGCCAGCCAGCAGGGGATGCGCCGGGCCAACCTGGCCCTGGTGCTCGGGACGATCGCCGACGGACCGCGCTCGCGCGCCGAGGTCGCCGCCGGGACCGGACTGACCAGGGCCGCCGTCTCCTCGCTCGCCGAACAGCTGATCGCCGCCGGCCTGGTGGTCGAGGAGGGCCCCACCGCGCCCAGCGGCAAGGTCGGCCGTCCCGGCACCGCGCTCGGCCTCAACCCGGCCGGGCCCGGCGGCCTCGGCGCCGAGATCGGGGTGCGGCACCTGGGCGCCTGCGTGGTCGACCTGCGCGGGGAGGTCCGCGCCTGGCGCCGCCGCGAGGTCTCCAACCACGGGCGCGAGCCCGCCGCCGTGCTGGCCGAGCTCGCCGACCTGCTGCACGGGGCCGTCACCGAGTCGGGGCTGCGCCCGGCCGGCCTCACCCTGGCCGTGCCCGGGCTGGTCGGCGCCTCCGGCGGGGTGCTCCAGCGGGCCGCCAACCTGGGCTGGCGGGACGTCCCGCTGGCCGCCGTCCTGCGCCCGGCGCTGCGGGCGGCCGGGGGAGGCCTGGGCGAGCTGCCGATCGAGGCGGACAACGAGGCCAACCTCGGCGGACTGGCCGAGCGCTGGGTGGGCGCGGGCCCGGAGGACTTCCTGTACGTCTCCGCCGAGGCCGGGGTCGGCGCCGCGATCGTGGTCGGCGGCCGGCTGCTGCGCGGGGCGGGCGGTTTCGCCGGGGAGTTCGGCCACGTGCCCGTCCACCCCGACGGACCCGGCTGCGCCTGCGGGGCGCGCGGCTGCCTGGAGCAGTACGCGGGCGAGGCGGCGGTGCTGCGGGCGGCCGGCCTGGCCGGCGTTCCGGGCGACTGGGTGACGCTGCTCGCCGAGCGCGCCGGGGCCGGGGACGCGGACGTCCTTTCGGCGCTGGCCGGGGCCGGTGCGGCGCTCGGCACCGCGGCCGCCGGCGCGGTCAACCTGCTGGACCCGGCCCAGGTGGTGCTGGGCGGCGGCTATGCCCGGCTGGCGCCCTGGCTGCTGCCCGCGATGCGGGCCGAGCTGGCCGCCCGGGTGGCGGTGCGGCCGTGGGCCGAGGACCGGCTGACGGTCTCCCGGCTGGGCCGCCGGGGCCCGCTGCTGGGCGCGGCGGTGCGGGTCGTCCGGGCCATCGTGGCCGACCCGGGGCCGCTCGGATAGGGCGTTCCCCCGCCCGTGCGGCCCCCGGCCGTCCCGGCCCGTGCGGCCCCGGGACGTTCCCACCCGAGCGGCCCCGGGACGCGACCGAGCCCCCGGCCGTGGGGCCGGGGGCTCGGTGACGGTCGGCCGCGGTCGGCTCAGGCCTCCACGGCGACCGGCTCGCGGTTCTCGGAGCGCCGCATGACGGCCAGCAGGGCGACACCGATGCCGATCAGCGCCCAGACCACCATGACCAGGATCGGCAGCCCCAGGTTGGTGGAGCCGAAGTAGGCGACCGACTTGGCCGCGCTGGTGCCGGCGCCGTTCGGGATCCAGGAGCTGATCGCCCGCCAGAACGGCGGCATCATCGGCGCCGGGTAGACCCCGCCCGCGCTCGGGTTGCCGAGCACGACGAAGACCAGCACCGCGAGGCCGATGCCGATGACGTCGAACAGGCACTGGAGCGCCATGGTGAAGGCGCCGACCGAGAACACCACCAGCGCGCCGACGGCGCTCAGGCCCACGATCGAGCCCGGCAGCGCGTCCAGCACCGGCCCGGCGATCAGCGTGCCGAGCAGGCCGGCGCCGATCGAGTACACCGCGAGCACGCCGAGGCGGATCAGCAGGCGGTGGACGTTGGCCGGCTTGGAGCCCGCGCTGATGCCCAGGATGGAGGCGACCAGGTAGCCGCCGACGCACCAGCCGATGACCAGGTAGAACGCGGACAGGCCGTTGGTGTCGCCCTGGGCGAGCGGCACCACGTCCTGGACCTTCACGGTGCGGCCCTGGCTCTGGTCGATCGCGGTGGTGATGGACTCGGCGGCCTTGGCCGCGGACGGGCCGCGGGCGCCGCCGACCAGCAGGGTGTCCTGGGTACCGGTCGGGTCCACGACCAGCGCCGCGTAGATCTTCTGGTCCTTGATCTGCCGGGTCGCCGTCTCGGCGTCCGGCGCGGTGACGGCCTTGACGGCGTCCTTCGGCACCGACTCCAGCGCGCCGACCAGCTTGGGGGCGACCTGCGGCGGGGCGACCACCGCGATGGAGAGGTTCTGCGGCGCCGGCTTGTGCAGCGCACCGATGTAGGAGGCGATGAAACCGAGCTGGAGCAGCAGCACGCCGATCACGAGCAGTGCCGCGCGCGGGGTGACCGCGGTCTTCAGTTCGGCGAGGAAACCCTGCTCTGGGGCTGGCATCCACATCTCCTTGCGTATCGGGGAAAAACGGTCCTTCCAGAACCGATACTTCATACCATGAAGTAGTTGGCTTGTCGCACCTTCCGGCAGGGGCCGCGCCGCGTGTCGCTGCGCGATACTGGCGCGGTGAGTGACGAGGAAGCCCTGGTGGCGGTGGAGCGCGAGGTCGCGCTGATGTTCCGGCGGGGCCGGGCCAGAGTGGCGGAACTCTCACGGCGGGTGCACCCCGGGCTGGAGGGGATGGCGTACAGCCTGCTCGGCTACATCGAGCAGGCCGGGCCGGTGCGGGTGACCGACGTCGGCGTGCACTTCTCGGTCGGCAAGGCGACGGTGAGCCGGCAGATCCGCACGCTGGAGGAGCTGGGCCTGGTGGCCCGGGAGACCGACCCGCTGGACCGCCGGGCCGCGCTGGTCTCGCTCACCGAGGACGGCCGGCGCCGCTACCTGGGCGCGCACCACGCCCGGATGCGGCGGGTGCGCGAGGTGATGGGCGGCTGGTCGCCGGACGACGTGACCCGCTTCGCCGAGCTGCTGCACCGCTTCAACGACGTGCTGGAGGAGCCGCCGGCCGAGTGATCCGGGGGCGTCGGCGGGGTGCGCGCGGTCCGCGGGGGCGGGCTTTACTTTCCCTTGAAGAAAGTTGCCTAATTCAACCATCCGGTCTTATGGTTGCTTACGGCAACGAACTTTCATGATCCGCGTATCCCGCACGCCTCGCCGAAGGACCCAGATGACCGTGACCACCGAGGCCGCGAGCGGAACCGCCGCCGCGACCGACAGTCAACAGATGACGCACCGGCAGGTGATGGAGGCGCTCTCCGGCCTGCTGCTCGGCCTCTTCGTGGCCGTGCTCTCCTCGACCGTCGTCTCCAACGCCCTCCCGCACATCCTGGCCGACCTGCACGGCGGCCAGTCCGCGTACACCTGGGTGATCACCGCCGCCCTGCTCAGCCTCACCGCCTCCACCCCGATCTGGGGCAAGCTCTCCGACCTCGTCAGCAAGAAGCTGCTGCTCCAGATCGCCCTGGTGATCTACATCGGCACCTCGGCGCTGGCCGGCCTCTCGCAGAACACCGGCGAGCTGATCGCCTGCCGCGCGCTCCAGGGCATCGGCGCCGGCGGCGTCGTGGCGCTGGGCCAGATCTGCCTGGCCGCGATGGTCCCGGCGCGTGAGCGCGGCCGGTACAGCGGCTACTTCGGCGCCGTCTTCGCGCTCGCCACCATCGGCGGACCGCTGATCGGCGGCGTCATCGTGGACACCCCCTGGCTGGGCTGGCGCTGGTGCTTCTACGTCGGCATCCCGTTCGCGCTGATCGCGATCCTGGTGGTGCAGCGCACCCTCAAGCTGCCGGTGGTCAAGCGCCGGGCGAAGATCGACTACCTGGGTGCGGTGGTCATCACCGCCTCGGTCAGCCTGCTGATGATCTGGATCACCCTGGCCGGCAAGAACTACGCCTGGCTGTCCTGGCAGACCGCGGCGATGGTCGGCGGCGGCCTGCTGCTGGGTGCCCTGGCCGTCGTGATCGAGCACCGCGCCGCCGAGCCGATCATCCCGCCGGGCCTCTTCAGGTACCGCACCGTCACCCTGGCCGCGCTGGCCAGCGTGCTGGTCGGCGTCGGGATGTACGGCGCGACCACCTTCCTCAGCCAGTACTTCCAGCTGGCCCGCGCCAAGTCCCCGACCGTGGCCGGCCTGATGACCCTGCCGATGATCCTCGGCCTGGCGGTCTCCTCCGCGGTGGCCGGCCGGCTGATCACCAAGTACGGCAAGTGGAAGGCCTACCTGGTCTCCGGCACCGCGCTGCTCGCCGTCGGCTTCGGCCTGCTCGGCACCGCCCGGGCCGACACCGACTACGTGCTGCTCTCCGTCTACATGGCGATCACCGGCGTCGGCCTCGGCCTGACCAGCCAGAACCTGGTGCTCGCCGTGCAGAACACGGTGCCCCGGCACGAGCTCGGCGCGGCCAGCTCGGTGGTCACCTTCTTCCGCACCATGGGCGGCGCGATGGGCGTCTCCGCGCTCGGCGCGCTGATGACCAACAAGGTCGGCCACTACCTGGCCGAGAACCTGGCGGCGGCGCACGTCCCGGCGTCGCCCGCGGCGTCCGGCGGCGGCATCCCGGACCTGTCGAAGCTGCCGGCCCCGATCGTGCCGCTGGTGACGGACGCCTTCGGCCACGGCGTCGGCACCGTCTTCCTGTGGGCCGCCCCGTTCGCGGCGCTGGCCTTCGTCACCGTGCTCTTCATCCGGGAGACCGCGCTGAAGACCACCACCCAGGAGGGCTGACCGGACGGCGGGACCGGCGGCCGCCGGGATACGCGGAACGGGCCGGGGAGTATCTCGACACTCCCCGGCCCGTTGCCGTGTGCGCGGTGCGCGGTGCGCGGTGCGCGGTGCGCGGTGCGCGGTGCGCGTGTGGTGCGTGTGGCGTGCGCGGCGGCTACTTGCCGGCGATCAGCGACAGCCCGTAGAGGACGGCCCCGCCGCACAGCGCGAAGCAGACGCAGGCGCCGGCCAGGGCGAGCCTGCCGCCGCCCGCGGTGCCGGTGGCGGTCCCGCCCTCGGCGGCGGCGCTCACCGCGGCCTCGCGGCGGGACAGCGCCAGGATGCCGAGCGCGAAGACGGCGACCACGGCGACGGTGACGCCGAAGCTGAGCCCGGCGGTCTGGGCCAGGGCGTTCCACTTGATGTGCATGGTGAGTGCTCCTCAGCCCGCGGTGCTCAGGCCGCGACCGTGGTCGAGGCGGGGGTGGGGGTGTTCGCGGTCCCGGTCGGTGCGACCTCGACCGGGGTGATGTCGACGTCGTTGACGTTGTCCGCGCCGACCGGCTGGCGGCGGGAGATCAGCCACATCGCGGTCGCGCCGGCCACCAGCAGGGCGCCGACCAGGGCGACGCCCCAGCTGCCCTGCTCGGCCAGCAGGGCGGCGCCGCCGGAGACCACCGCGGCGGCCGGCAGGGTCAGGCCCCAGGTGTAGACCATGCGGCGGACCAGGCTCCAGCGCAGCTCGCCCTTCGGGCCGCCGAGGCCGGCGCCCATGATGCCGCCGGAGCAGACCTGGGTGGTGGAGAGGCCGAAGCCCATGTGCGAGGACGTCAGGATGACGGTGGCGGCGGCCGACTCGGAGGCGAAGCCCTGCGGCGGGCGGATGTCCGCCAGGCCCTTGCCCATCGAGCGGATGATCCGCCAGCCGCCCATGTAGGTGCCGAGCGCGATCGCGGCGCCTGCGGAGACGATCACCCAGGTGGGGGGCAGCGCGCCGTGCGGCAGGGCGCCGACCGAGACCAGGGTCAGGGTGATGATGCCCATCGTCTTCTGGGCGTCGTTGGTGCCGTGCGCGAGCGAGATCAGCGAGGAGGAGAAGACCTGGCCGGTCTTGAAGCCCTTCTCGGTGGTCGCGGCGTCGCCCTTGCGGGTGATCGCGTAGGCCAGCTTGGTGGCGCCCCAGGAGGCCAGGCCGGCGACGAAGGGGGAGGCGACGGCCGGGATGAGGATCTTGGTGACCACGGTGTCGAAGTTGACGCCGTTCATGCCGACGCCGACGATCGTGGCGCCGATCAGGCCGCCGTACAGCGCGTGCGAGGAGCTGGACGGCAGGCCGCGCAGCCAGGTCAGCAGGTTCCAGAGGATCGCTCCGGCCAGGGCGGCGAAGATGATCTCGGGATGGACGCCGGCCTTCTCGTTGACGATGCCGCCGGAGATGGTGGTGGCGACCTTCACGGACAGGAACGCGCCCGCGAAGTTGAGCAGGGCCGCGATGGTGACCGCGACCTTCGGACGAAGGGCCCCGGTCGCGATCGCGGTGGCGGCCGCGTTGGCGGTGTCGTGGAACCCGTTGGTGAAGTCGAAGGCGAGCGCCGTGATGATCACAACGGCCACCAGGAACGAGATGTGTTCCATACCCAAACAATCGTCGTAGTTGTCGCACGGACGTTGATGACTGTCGCGACCGTAGGTCCGCTTGGTAAACGGAAGGTGAACTGGGCCGGGAATCGTGGTTCCGTCGGTTTACTCGCGGTGACCGTTGTCTTTCATCGGGGTGACTTCGGGCGCGCCGAACTGGACATTAGCGAAGAAGACGGCGGTTCGTCCGGGTTTGCTGAGAGCTGTCTCACAGGTCCGTCGAGAATTAACCTCCCGGTCCGCCCGCGCCCTGTTTCCGGCGAGTAACCCGTGGGAGGATCTGCGGGATCCGGGAAGCCGGGACAGGGGCAGTGCGCGGCGGGGAGGACCAGCCATGGGCGGGGCGGTACAGGGAACGGAGACGGCCCGCATACGGCCCTGGGTGCGGGCGGCGCTGCGCTGCGGAGCCGTCCTCGCGGCCGCGGCCCTCGCGCTGCCGGCGGGTGCCCAGGCCGCCTGGGCCGCACCCGACCCGGGCACCGGCCAGGTCGTCGCGGACCCGCTCGCCGCCGCCAAGGCCACCCTCGGCCCGCTGCTGGACCAGCTGCACGCGCTCTACCAGAGCGCCGAGGCCGCCACCGAGCAGTACAACGGCGCCGTAGCCAAGGCGGCGGACCAGCAGACCTCGCTCACCGACCTCCAGGGCCGGCTGGAGCGCCAGCAGAAGCAGGTCGACGCCGGCACCGACGTCGCCTCGCAGCTCGCCGCCGCGCAGTACCGCAACGGCGCCGCCTCGGCCTACGCCGAGCTGCTGCTCTCCAAGGACCCGTACGAGGCGGTCGTCATCGCCGAGCTGCTCGCCTCGGCCAGCCGCTCGCAGTCGGAGTTCCTGGACAAGCTGAAGAGCGACCGGGACGCGCTGGACGGGCTGAAGAAGCAGACCGAGGAGGCGCTGAACACCTCCCGGGCGCTGGTCGCCCAGCAGGACGCGGCCAAGGCCAAGGCGGCCGCCGACCTCGCCGCCGTCGAGCAGGTGGTCTCCTCGCTGACCGGCGCCCAGCGGGCCGAGCTGGAGCAGCTGGAGAAGGCCAAGGCGGACGAGGCGCAGCTCGCGTTCCTCGCCTCCGGAGCGCTCGGCAAGGGGGAGCGCACGCCCTCCCTGCAGGGGCGCGCGGCCATCACCTTCGCGCTGGCGCAGGTGGGCAAGCCGTACCTGTGGGGCGGCACCGGCCCGGACGCCTACGACTGCTCGGGCCTCACCTCCCAGGCCTGGCTGCACGCCGGCAAGCCGATCCCGCGCACCAGCCAGGAGCAGTGGGCGCAGCTGCCGCACGTGGCGCTCGACCAGCTGCGGCCCGGCGACCTGGTGGTGTACTTCCAGGACGCCTCGCACATCGGGATGTACATCGGCGGCGGGCTGATCGTGCAGGCGCCGCGGCCCGGCGCCTTCATCAAGATCTCGCCGATCGGCTCGATGCCGATCCTCGGGGCCGTCCGGCCGGATCCGTCCGGCGCGGCGGACGAGGCGGGCGGCACCTGGAGGGTGCCCGACCTCCCGGCGGGCTGGGACTCC
This sequence comes from Kitasatospora sp. NPDC001547, assembly GCF_042894165.1. NCBI lineage: Bacteria > Bacillati > Actinomycetota > Actinomycetes > Kitasatosporales > Streptomycetaceae > Kitasatospora > Kitasatospora sp. NPDC001547. Next base: position 428,025 of record NZ_JBIAVL010000003.1, read on the forward strand.
GTCACGCCGATCGCGCCGAGCCCCGTCGGCCAGGTGCCGGCCGCGCCGGCCCCGGGCGGCGCGGTGACGCCGCCGACCGCGCCGGGCACGCCGACCGGGACGCCGGGCACCCCGGACGGGACCGGCACGCCGACCGCGCCGGGCACGCCGACCGACCCCGGTACGCCGTCCGGCGGCACGCCGAACCCCACGCCGAACCCCACGCCGACCGGGACGCCGACCGGGACGGGCACCCCGACCCCGACCGGCACGCCGGGCACCCCGAGCGGGACCGGCACGCCCGCCCCGACCGGGACGGGCACCCCGACGCAGCGCCCGAGCGGCACCGGCTCGGCGAGCGCCCCGGCCCCGGGCAGCGCCACGGCCACGCTGCCGCTGGGCACGCCGACGCACTGACCGGGCCCCGCGGAGAACGGGAGGAGGCCGCCCGGCGTCCGGTGACGCGGGGCGGCCTCCGTGCTGCCCGGGGGCGGCCGGTCGGCTATTCGCCGCTGTCGGGGGCGAAGCGGATCACCACGGCCTTGGAGGTGGGGGTGTTGCTGATGTCGGCGGTGGAGTCCAGCGGCACCAGGACGTTGGTCTCCGGGTAGTAGGCCGCCGCGCCGCCGCGGGCGACGGGGTAGTGGACGACCCGGAAGTGCGGGGCGCGGCGCTCCACGCCGTCGCTCCACTCGCTGACCAGGTCGACGTACCGGCCGTCGGCGAGCCCGAGCTCGTCGGCGTCCGCGGGGTTGACCAGGACCACCCGGCGCCCGCCCTTGATGCCCCGGTAGCGGTCGTCGAGGCCGTAGACGGTGGTGTTGTACTGGTCGTGCGAGCGCAGGGTCTGCAGCAGCAGCCGGCCCGGCGGGACGTCCGGGGCGGTCAGCGGGTTGACGGTGAAGTTGGCCCGGCCGGTCGCGGTCGGGAAGGTGCGGGTGTCCCGGGGGCCGTGTGGCAGGGTGAAGCCGCCGGGGCGGCGGACCTTCTCGTTGTAGTCCTCGAAGCCCGGGACGACCCGGGCGATCCGGTCCCGCAGGGTGTCGTAGTCGGTGGCGAAGTCCTCCCACGGCACGGTGTCCTGCGGCCCGAGCACGCTGCGGGCGAGCCGGCAGACGATCGCGGTCTCGGAGAGCAGGCCGGGCGCGGGCGGGCGCAGGCCGCCGCGCGAGGCGTGCACCTGCCCCATCGAGTCCTCGACGCTGACGAACTGGGCGCCGCGCGCGGTGACGTCCCGGTCGGTGCGGCCCAGCGTCGGCAGGATCAGGGCGCGGGCGCCGGTGACCACGTGCGAGCGGTTGAGCTTGGTGGAGACGTGGACGGTCAGCCGGCAGCGGCGCATCGCGGCCTCGGTCACCTCGGTGTCCGGGGTGGCGGCGACGAAGTTGCCGCCCATCGCGAAGAACACCCCGATCCTGCCGTCGCGCATCGCGCGGATGGTGTCCACCGAGTCGAGGCCGTGCTCGCGCGGCGGCTCGAAGCCGAACTCCTTGCCCAGCGCGTCCAGGAAGGCGGTGGTGGGGCGCTCGAAGATGCCCATCGTCCGGTCGCCCTGGACGTTGCTGTGCCCGCGCACCGGGCAGACGCCGGCGCCGGGGCGGCCGACGTTGCCGCGCAGCAGCAGGAAGTTGACCACCTCGCGGATGGTCGGCACGGCGTGCTTGTGCTGGGTGAGGCCCATCGCCCAGCAGACGATGATCTTCCTGGAGGCCAGCACCAGCCGGCCGAGCTCCTCGATCTGCTCCCAGGGCAGGCCGGTCGCGGCGAGCACCTCGTCGCGGTCGGTCGCGCGCGCCTGGGCCTCGAACTCCTCGAAGCCGTGGCAGTGTTCGGCGACGAACTCGTGGTCGACGCCGTCCCGCTCCAGGACGATCCGGTTCAGCGCGCGGAACAGCGCGAGGTCGCCGCCGAGCCGGATCTGCAGGAAGAGGTCGGTCAGCTTGGTGCCGTGGCCGACCAGGCCGCGGGCGTGCTGGGGGTTCTTGAACCGCTCCAGGCCCGCCTCCGGCAGCGGGTTGACGCTCACGATGGTGGCGCCGGCCCGCTTGGCGCGCTCCAGCGCGGAGAGCATCCGGGGGTGGTTGGTGCCCGGGTTCTGGCCCGCCACGATGATCAGGTCGGCCTGGTAGAGGTCCTTCAGGCTGACGCTGCCCTTGCCGACGCCGAGCGTCTCGGTGAGCGCCGAGCCGGAGGACTCGTGGCACATGTTGGAGCAGTCCGGCAGGTTGTTGGTGCCGAGCCGGCGGGCGAACAGCTGGTACGCGAAGGCGGCCTCGTTGCTGGTCCGGCCGGAGGTGTAGAAGGCGGCGCCGTCCGGGGTGTCCAGGGCCTTCAGCTCCTCGGCGATCAGCGCGAAGGCGTCGTCCCAGGAGACCGGCGTGTAGTGGGTGTCGCCCTCGTCGAGCAGCATCGGCTGGGTGAGCCGGCCCTGCTGGCCCAGCCAGTAGCCGGAGCGTCCGGCCAGGTCGGCGACCGGGTGGGCGGCGAAGAACTCGGCGCGGACGCGGCGCTCGGTGGCCTCCTCGGCGACGGCCTTGGCGCCGTTCTCGCAGAACTCGGCGGTGTGCGGCCTGTCCGGCTCGGGCCAGGCGCAGCCCGGGCAGTCGAAGCCGTTCTGCTGGTTGACCTTGAGCAGGGTGGCCAGGGTGCGGCGGGCGCCCATCTGCTCGGCGGCCATCCGCAGGCTGTGGCCGACGGCGGGCAGCCCGGCGGCCGCGTGCTGGGGCGCGGACACCTCGGGGGCGTCCTGGGCCGGGTCGCTCTGCGGGGCCTGCTTGGCCATGACCGCTCTCCTCGGGCTCTGCTGGTCCGGGCCGCCGCACCGTCGCGGGGGCCCACCCGCCCATCCTTCCACCTGCTCCGTGACGGGGGGAGGGCCGTACCGCGGACGACGGGGAGGCCGGCTCCGCGGCGGGCAGGACCGTCTCCACGACGAGGAGCGGAGAGGTCTTCGGAGCCTGAGCGCCCCCGCCGCGACGCCCCTGCCGCGACGCCCCCGCCCCGGCGGTCCCGGCCCCCGGCGCTCACGCCGCGAGCGCCGGGACGGCCGGGAGCGCGGCCAGCGCCCGGAGCAGGGCGCGGGCGGCGGCGTCGTTCTGCCGGAAGCCCGGGGCGTCGGTGCGCGGACGGGCGAAGGCGGCGGCCGCGCGCAGGCTGGTGTGCGGGCCGAGGGCGGTGCGGCGCGGGTGCGGGGCGCCGCCGAGGGCCGGGTCGAGCAGCCGGCCGTCGGCGGGGGCGATGGTGACCAGGCCGGAGCGGTGGGTGTAGTCCGGGTCGGCGACCACCTCCTCGACGACCCGTCCGGTGCGGTACAGCTCGCGCAGCACCGGGTCCAGGGTGCGGGCCAGCGCGTGCGCCGGCTGGTACGCCTCGATCAGCGCCGTCGCGGTGACGCGGTGGCCGGGCACGGTGGCGCCGGAGGCCCGCCAGGTGCCGCTCGCCTCGTCCCGTTCGATCCGTACGTCCGCGCCGAGGAAGCGCACCACCCCGGCCTCGGAGAGGGCGAGCAGCTGGCGCAGCCGGAAGCCGGGCGGGCCGGAGGCGAGGAAGCTGAAGTACCCGAAGAACCACCCGTCCACCTCCTCGGCGGTCGAGCGGGCGGTGAGCCGGCCGCTCGACATCACCCGGGGGAGCTGGCCGAACAGCGAGAGCAGGGCGAGGAAGGCGCCGAGGTCGGCGCTGTGCGCGGGGTCGGCGCGGCGGTCGGCGTCGGCGGCGACGTACGCGCGCAGGTGCGCCTGGAGCTCCTCGTCGCTGCCGAGTTCGAGCCCGGCCAGCGGGCGGTCGAGCCGTTCGAAGTCGAGCCGGTCGGCCGGGTCGGGGACGGCCTCGGCGACCAGGGCGGCGAGTCCGGGGCTGTACCAGCCGTGCCGGTCGTAGCGGGCGAGGAACTCCGGCCAGGGCAGGGCGGTGCGTTCGGGGTGGGCGTGGAACAGCTCGTGGTAGTGCCCGAAGCCGACTTCCTTGGCCATCAACGGCCAGAAGTCGCGCCGTAGTTCGAGCGGTCCGGGGGTGGCGAGCACGGCGTCCACGGCGGCCTGGTCGAAGTACCGGGGGAGCGGCGCGGGCGGCCCCTGGAGGCGGTAGCCGGTCTTGGAGTGGTACGGGACGCCGCGCCGGGAGCCGAGGTGGAGCACTGGTTCGCGGCCGGACGGGAGGTAGCGCAGCGCGGGCCCGTCGCCGGTGGGTTCGAAGCGGCCGCCGCGGCCCTCGGTGAGCAGCGCGACCAGGTCCACCGCGGCGAGGCCGAGGCCGCGCAGCACCACCGGCTCGCCGGGGGCCGGCCTCGCCAACTCCGCTGCCACGTCGGCGGAGTAGGCGGGCGGCAGGTGGAAGCGGCCGTGCCGGGCGGCGAAGGCGGCGTCGGCGGCGAAGCGCGGGTGCGGGGCGGAGTCGAGGTGGCCGAGGGCGAGCACCACGTGGTCGGCGGTGAGCGTCCGGTCGGTCAGGTGGACGGTCTGCGGGCCGTCGGCCGGGCCCTCGATCCGCCGGACGGTGTCGCGGTGGACGGTGACCGAGACGTGCGGGGGCAGTTCGGCGACGGCGCGGCGGAACACCCAGTCCAGATAGGCGCTCTGGGCCCGGCGGGTGGGGAAGTCGGTGGGCGCGAGGGTGCGCAGCTCGGCCCGGACGGCCGGGTCGGCGACCTCCCGGTACGGCGCGAACTCCTCCTGCCGCGGCGCCCATTCGGCGAGTGAGGGGCCGGGGCGGACCGGCCCTTCGAGGGTGGAGCGCTCGTCGGTGAACATGGTGACGTCCTCGGCCATCGAGTTCATCCGCAGCAGCGGGGACTGGTCGTGTCGCCAGATCCGGCCCGCGCCCGGCGGGTACGGGTCGACCAGATGGACCGCCAACGGCCGGTCGGAGGGCAGGAGTTCGGCGGCGTTGGCGGCGATCCGCTCCAGCAGTCCGGTGCCTCGCGGGCCGGCGCCGACGATGACCAGGCGCGTCATGCCCGTACCACCCTGGCGAAGGCGGCGCGGGCCCGTTGCAGCGGGGTGGGCGGCAGGCCGTCGCGGGTGGCGCCCCGGGCGAAGTGCCGTTCCACGTAGTACTGGCCGACGGACAGCAGGGTGGTGACCACCAGGTACCAGAGGGTGGCGACCATCAGCATCGGGATGACCTGGTACGACTGGAGGTAGACCAGCTGCACCGAGTAGAGCAGGTCGGAGACGGCCAGCACGCTGACGATGCTGGTGCCCTTGAGCGCGCCGATCAGCATGTTCCCGGCGGTCGGCACGATCGCCCGCATCGCCTGCGGCACCACGATCCGGCGCAGCACCCGCCACCGGCCGAGCCCGAGCGCGGACGCCGCCTCCAGCTGGCCGCGGTCCACGGAGAGGATGCCGCCGCGGATCACCTCGGCGGCGTACGCGGTCTCCAGCAGGGTGAGGCCGACGACGGCGGTCAGGGTGGGACCCATCAGGTTGACGGTCCTGACCGTGACGAACTCGGGGCCGAACGGGATGCCCAGGCCGAGGGTCGGGTAGAGCGCGCCGATGTTGAAGAAGAACAGCAGCTGCACCAGCGGCGGGGTGGAGCGGAACACCCAGACGTAGGCCCAGCCGAGGGTGCGCAGCACCGGGTTGGCGGACAGCCGCATGGTGGCGAGGAGGGTGCCGAACAGGAAGCCGAGGGCGAGGGTGACGGCGGTCAGCCAGAGGGTCAGGGTGAGCCCTTCGAGCACGGACCGGGCGGTGAACCAGTCGGCGACGACGCTCCACTGGAAGGCCCTGTTGCGGACCACCGAGTTGACCGCCATCGCGGCCAGCAGCAGGGCGACGGCGGCGGCCGCCCACTGGCCGGGCTTGCGGCGGGCGACGATCCGGGCCTCGGGATCGGGTGGCGCGGTGGGCCGGTCGAGTGCGGAGGGGGCGGGCAGGACGTCCTGCGGGGTGGCCATGGCGGCGGCTCCTGGGCGGAGTGCGGGCGGGGAGGGGTACGGCGGTGGTCACGTACGCGGGGCGCGGCCCGTGTCCCTCAACACGGCCGGCGCAGGCACTGCACTCCGCGTCGATCGTACGCACGCGCGATCGACGGCTGTCAAGGGTGGTCGGGAGGGCCGGAGCGGTCCTCCGGCGGCCGTCGGAGAAGTGACAGGAGATCGCAACAGTGCGGCAATGATGGATGGTTGACGTACCGATCGGCCGACTGCTCAACTTGAGGCCATGTACGCCGAGCAGCCCCTGGTCAGCCGTGACCACATCGACTTCGGTCGGGTGTGGTCCGCGGCGTGTCGCGGCTGACCCGGCAGCGGGCCGCCCGTCCGGCCTGATCTCCCCGCGGGGAGCCTCCCTCGGTTCGCCCCGTCGCGGCCCGGTCCCGTCCGTCGACCTCCGACGGCACGCCGGGCGTCCGCTGCCGCCGATGACCTCGCACTGCGCTCCGGCAGTCCCTCCCGCACTCCCCGCGTCCTCACCCTGCTCGACGGCCGCCCCGCCGCGGCCGCCTCCGGGCTGCCCGCCCGCGGCCCGTCGGACTTCCGCCCACCCGAAAGGTTCCGCCATGCCCGTCGAATTCCTCGGCATCGCCGCCACCGGCGACGGTTCGGAGACCACCGCCCGCACCACCGCCGCCTTCGACCGCGACTACACCCTGCGGCTGGCCCGGGCGCACGAGGACCACGGCTGGGACCGGGTGCTCTTCGCGTACGCGGCCGGCGCCCCGGAGCCGGCGGCCGCGGCGGCCTTCCTCGCCTCCCACCTGGACCGGCTGCGGATCCTGCTGGCGCACCGGCCCAACGTCTCCTACCCGACCTTCGCGGCGAAGACCTTCGCGACCCTCGACCGGATCAGCGACGGCCGGCTGACCGTGCACTTCATCACCGGCGGCAACGACCACGAGCAGCAGCGCGAGGGCGACTTCCTGACCAAGGACCAGCGCTACGAGCGCACCCGCGAGTACATCGGCATCGTCAAGAAGGCCTGGACGAGCCGGGAGCCCTTCGACCACGAGGGCCCGTACTACCGCTTCAACGACTTCGTCTCGGACGTCTTCCCGGTCCAGCAGCCGCGTCCGGCGGTGTCCTTCGGCGGCTCCTCGGAGGCGGCGTACGCGGCCGGCGGCGCCGAGGCCGACATCTACTGCCTGTGGGGCGAGCCGCTGGCCCGCACCGCCGAGCAGATCGAGCGGGTGAAGGAGGCGGCCCGGGCCGCGGGGCGCACCGACGTGCCGCGGATCCAGGTGGCGTTCCGGCCGATCATCGCGCCGACCGAGGAGCTGGCCTGGGAGAAGGCGCACCGGACGGTGGCCGCCATCCGGGCCCGCCGGGGCGCCGGCCGGCCGGGAGCCGCGCCCGGGGCCGCGGCGCCCGAGAACGCCGGCTCCCGGCGGCTGATCGAGATCGCCGAGGCCGGCGAGCGCTACGACCGCGCGCTGTGGACCCCGACCGCCGCGGCCACCGGCGGGGCGGGCAACTCCAACGCGCTGGTCGGCACCCCGGAGACGGTCGCCCAGGCGCTGCTCGACTACTACGACCTCGGCGTGGACATCCTCTCCGCGCGCGGCTACCACCTGCTGGACGACGCGATCGACTTCGGCCGGTACGTCATCCCGATCGTCCGCGAGGAGGTCGCCAAGCGGGACGCCGCCGCGGCCGCCCGGGCCGAGCGGGCCGAGCGCGACCGCCACCAGCTGATCGCGGCGCAGGCGTGAGCGCGGCCGCCCGGTCCGGGTTCCGCACGGTGGCCGCCGACGATCCGCTGGTCGAACCGCTGCTGCGGGAGCTCACCCACGAGTACGTCACCCGGTACGGCCCCGAGGGCCGCCAGGAGATGACCCGCTACCCGGCCGAGGCCTTCGCCGAGCCGCACGGAGTGCTGCTGCTCCTGCTGGAGGACGGCGAACCGGTGGCCGGCGGCGCGTACAAGCGCTACGACGGGCACACCGCCGAGGTGAAGCGGATGTGGACCCACTCCGCCCACCGCCGCCGCGGCCTGGCCCGTCGGGTGCTGGCCGAGCTGGAGCGGACGGCAGCCGCGGCCGGCTACACCCGGTTGTACCTCACCACCGGCCCGCGCCAGCCAGAGGCCAGGGGCCTCTACCTGGCGTCCGGCTACACCCCGCTGTTCGACGTCTCGGCCGACCCGCTGACCATCGGCCCGCTCCCGTTCGAGAAGCGGCTGCCCGTGTCCGAGCAGCGCTTGCCCGTGTCCGAGCAGCGTCCGCCCGTGCCCGCGGAGCGGCCGCCCGTGCCCGCGGAGCGCCGCCCCGCGAAGCGACCGGCCGCCGGCGGACGGCAGTCGTCCGTTCCGGCCCCGACCTCCTGAAAGGCTCCCCGTGAGAACCAGCACCGCCCGCCGCCTGCTCGCGACCGCCGCCCTGCTGCCGGTCCTGGCCCTGGCCGCCTGCGGCTCGGACCCGAAGATCGCGGGCGCGGCGGGGCCGGTCGGTCCGGCCGCCACCGCCACCGAGGACGTCGTCTCCGGCCTCACCCGCTCGGAGGCCGCCGCCGCACTGCTGCCCGAGGACGTCCGCCGGGCCGGCACGCTGAAGTTCGGCTCGGCCGTCGGCTCGCCGCCCGCCGCGTTCCACGCCGACCAGGCGGGCGGGAAGCCGGCCGGGATCGACGTGGACTTCACCGACGCGGTCGCCAGGCTGCTGGGCCTCACCGTGCAGCGCGAGGAGGCCGCCTTCGAGACCATCCTGCCCGCCCTGGACAGCGGGAAGTACGACGTCGGCACCGGCAACTTCGGGGTCACCACGGCCCGGCTGAGGACCATCGACTTCGTCACCTACATCGACGACGGCCAGGGCTTCGCCGTGAAGAAGGACAACACCGCGATCCAGCCGGTCACCGACCTGCTCCAGCTCTGCGGACTGACCATCGGCACCGGCGCCGGCACCACCTTCGAGACCACCCTCAACAGCCGTCGGAACGCCTGCTCCGACGCCGGGCGCAAGCCGTACGAGGTCAAGGCGTTCAGCGAGAGCGGCGCCCTGCTGACCAGCCTCCAGCAGGGCCGGGTGGACGTCGAGATGTCCACCATCAACGGCCTGCGCCACCAAGCCGCGCAGGAGGCCTCCGGCACCCGCTTCCTCGGCGAGTTCCACCGCCTCGACGTCGGCTTCGCCCTGAAGAAGGGCTCCAAGCTCGCCCCGGCCCTCCAGGCGGCGGTCAACCAGCTGATCAAGGACGGGACGTACGAGCGGATCCTGCGCAAGTGGGGGGTCGCCGAGTCGGCGATCAAGGAGTCGCAGATCAGCCCGCCCGAGCACGGCTGAGCGCCGGCCCCTGTGAGGAGACCCCGATGACCGTCACCACCGAGACCCCCGCGGCCCCGGCCCGCCGCCCGGCGGCCGCCCCCGATCTCGACCTCGACGCCCTGGACGGCCTGCGGACCGTCCCCGCCCGGCACCCCTGGCGCTGGGCCGCCGGGATCGCCGCCCTGGTCGTGCTCGCCCAGTTCGCCCACGGCCTGGCCACCAACCCCGGCTGGGACTGGGCCACCTTCCGGCTCTACTTCACCGCCGACACCATCCTCCGGGCGATCGGACGGACCCTCCAACTCACCGTCTACGGCACGGTCCTGGGCTTCCTGCTGGGCACCGTGGTGGCCGCGATGCGGCTGTCCCGCAGCGCGGTCCTGCGGTCCGTCGCCTGGGCCTACGTGTGGGTGTTCCGCTCGATCCCGCTGATCGTCCAGCTGGTGTTCTGGTTCAACCTCTCCTACCTGTACAAGCGGTTCGGGATCGGCGTCCCGTTCGGCCCGACCTTCGGCGACGTCGAGACCGTCGGGGTGCTCGGCGCGCTCGGCGCGGCGGTGCTCGGCCTCGGGCTGCACCAGGCCGCGTTCGCCGCCGAGATCATCCGCGGCGGCGTCATCGCGGTGGACGCCGGCCAGCGGGAGGCCGCCGCCGCGCTCGGCATCCCGCGCTGGCGCCAGGGCTGGCGGATCGTGCTGCCGCAGGCCATGCGGGGCATCCTGCCGGCCGCCGCCAACGAGGTGATCTCGCTGCTCAAGGGCACCTCGGTGGTCTACGTGATGGCCATCGGCGAGCTCTTCTACCAGGCCCAGGTGATCTACGGCCGCACCGGCCGGGTGGTGCCGCTGCTGATGGTCGCCACCGTCTGGTACGTGCTGCTGACCACCCTGCTCTCGATCGGCCAGTACTACGTCGAGCGCCACTTCGCCCGCGGCGCGGAGCGCACCCCGCCGCCCACCCCGTGGCAGCGCGTCCGGGCCTTCGCCCGGAGCCTGCCGGACCGCACCCGGCCGGCCGCCGCCCGTATCCGGCCCGCCGCCGCCCGTACCCCCGGAGGACAGTCGTGACCACCCTGACGAAGCCCGACCCGGCGCCGGCCGGTCCGGCCCCGGCCGCCCCGATGGTGCGGGTCCGCGGCCTGCACAAGAGCTTCGGCCGGCTGGAGGTGCTGCGCGGCGTCGACCTGGACGTCCCGGCCGGCTCGGTGACCGTGGTGCTCGGCCCGTCCGGCTCCGGCAAGTCCACCCTGCTGCGCGCGATCAACCACCTGGAGAAGCTGGACCGCGGCCACGTCGCCATCGACGGCGAGCTGATCGGCTACCGGCGCTCCGGCGACAAGCTGTACGAGCTCAGGGAGCGCGAGGTGCTGCGCCAGCGCACCGGCATCGGCTTCGTGTTCCAGAACTTCAACCTGTTCCCGCACCTCACCGTGCTGGAGAACCTGGTCGAGGCGCCGGTCGCCGCGCTGCGCCGCCCCAGGGCCGAGGCCAGGGCGGCGGCGCTGGCGCTGCTGGAGCGGGTCGGGCTGGCCGACAAGGCCGCCGCCTACCCCCGGCAGCTGTCCGGCGGGCAGCAGCAGCGGGTGGCGATCGCCCGGGCGCTGGCGCTGGAGCCCAAGGTGCTGCTGTTCGACGAGCCCACCTCGGCGCTCGACCCGGAGCTGGTCGGCGAGGTGCTGGACGTCATCAAGGACCTGGCCCGCAGCGGCACCACGATGATCGTCGTCACCCACGAGATCGGCTTCGCCCGCGAGGTCGCCGACACCGTGGTCTTCATGGACGGCGGCGTGGTGGTCGAGCAGGGGCCGCCCGCCGAGGTCCTGGACCGGCCGCGGCACGAGCGCACCCGGGCCTTCCTGGCCAAGGTCCTCTGACCGCCCGTCTCTCCGAACCCCCTTCACCGAGCAGGAGTTCCGCCATGTCCCTACCCCGTCGCGCCGTCCTGACCGCCACCGGAGCGCTCGCCGCCGCCCTCGTCCTGGCCGGCTGCGGCAGCGGTGCCACGGGCGCGGCGGCGGAACCCGGCCCGGCCGGGGGCAGCACCGCGCCGGACGGCACGGTGGTGAACCTGTCACCGAACCAGCACCGGGTCACCACGCCCAAAGTCGACGCGATCGCCGCGCTGGTCCCGGAGGAGATCAGGAGGAAGGGGACGCTGAGCGTGGTCGACTCCATCGGCACCACCCCGCCGCTGGACTTCTACGCCGACGACGACCGGACCGTCATCGGCGTCGAACCGGACCTCGCCTCGCTGATCGGCGACGTGCTGGGCCTCAAGGTCGAGTTCCACCCGGTCTCCTGGGAGAACATCTTCGTCGGCCTGGACAGCGGCAAGTACGACGTGGGCGTCTCCAACATCACCGTCACCGAGGCGCGCAAGGAGAAGTACGACTTCGCCACCTACCGGCTGGACGTCCTGGGCTTCGAGGCCAGGAAGGGCAGCGGCCTCAAGGTCACCGGCGCCGGGGACCTCGCGGGCCGGTCGGTCGGCGTCGCCACCGGCACCAACCAGGAGAAGCTGCTGGTCTCCTGGAGCGAGGAGAACGTCAGGAACGGCCTCAAGCCGATCGACATCAAGTACTTCCAGGGCACCGAATACTACCTGGCGCTCTCCTCCGGCCGGATCGATGTCTACACCGGCCCCAACCCCAGCGTCGCCTTCCACGCCGTGCGGACCGGCGAGACCGAGGTCGTCGGCACCTACTCGGGCGGCGGCGCGGACGTCCTCGGCAAGATCGCGGCGACCACCAGGAAGGACAACGGGCTGGTCAAGGCGCTGAACGGGGCGATCGACGAGGTGATCCGGAACGGCACGTACGGGCAGGTGCTCAAGCGCTGGGGCCTGGACGGCGAGGCCGTGCGCGGCTCCGAGATCAACCCGCCCGGGCTGCCCAAGCCGTGACGGCACCGGAGCGCACCGGGCCGGGCCCGTTCACCTGTTCGTTCCCGCCCGCCGCTATGGTGACCCGTCCGGCGGCGAACGCCGGGCGGTCGCGGTCGAGTTGGGGGACGGCATGGAGAAGGGCGAGGTGCTCGGCGGTCGCTTCCGGCTGGAGCAGAAGCTGGGCAGGGGCGGTTTCGGCGTGGTCTGGCGGGCGACCGACACGACCATCGACCGGGAGGTCGCGGTCAAGGTGCTGCTCGCGGAGCACGCCACCGACCGGGAGGCGGTCAGCCGGTTCGTGCGCGAGGCCCGGACGGCCGGCGGCCTCAACAACCCGCACATCGTGACCGTGTACGACTACGGCTGGACCGAGACCGGCTCCGGGAGGATCCCGTACCTGGTGATGGAACTGGTCCGCGGCCGGGCGCTGTCCGAGGTGCTCAAGGACAGCGCCCGGCCGGACCACGGGCAGGCGCTGCGCTGGATGCGGCACGTGTGCAAGGCGCTGGAGGCCGCGCACCGCTCGGGGATCGTCCACCGGGACATCAAGCCCGAGAACGTGATGATCGCGGACGAGGGCGAGCGGGCCAAGGTCCTGGACTTCGGCATCGCCCGGCTGGTCACCCAGACCGTCCGGCTCACCTCCACCGGCAACGTGGTCGGCACCGTCCCGTACCTGGCGCCCGAGTGCTGGTCCGGCGGCGCGGTGGACGGCCGGGCCGACCTCTACGCGCTCGGCATCATGCTGTACGAGGTCTGCACCGGCGCGCGCCCGTTCCGCGCCGCCTCGGCCGCCGAGTACATGTACAAGCACCTGGAGGAGGTCCCGTCCCGGGTGCGCAGCAAGGACCCGGCGCTGGCCGGGCTGATCGCCGAACTGCTCGCCAAGCGGCCCGACCGGCGGCCGGCCGGCGCCGCCGAGGTGCTGGAGCGGCTGCGCGGCGTCCGGCCCGGGATGCTGCGCCCGGACGACCCCAGCCCGGAGCAGCTGCGCCGACGGGCCGACCGCGCCTGGCGGCACGGCGAGGCCGGGGAGGCGGCCGAGGCGGTGGAGATCCTCACCGCGCTCGTCCCCGACTTCGCCCGGATCTGCGGCCCGGAGGACCCGCGGACCCTGCGCACCTGCCACGACCTGGCCCTGTGGCTGGCCCGGGACGGCAGCCCGGGCGCGGCCGTCGCCCTGCTGGACGAGCTGGTCCAGGCGCCCGGCGCCACCCCGGAGGCCCGGGCGGACGCGCGGCGCGACCTCGCGCACTGGCAGCGGGAGGCCGCCCGGCTCGGCCCGGGGCGGGCCCGTGGGGGGCCGACCCTGGCGGTGCTGCTCGGCGGCGGGGCGCAGGGCGACTGAGGGGCCCTCGGTGCCCGGGTGCGGGGCCGTACCGCCGTGGACCCGCGCCGCCGTCGGCCCGCGACGGCGGACGTCCGCCGGGTGTCAACCGTGCGGGCCGCCGAGCCGGCGCCGCGGCCGGCCCGGCAACCGGGAGGATTTCGCCCATCGGAACGGTCTGGTCCGCCGCCCGGCGCGTTGGTATACCTCGTTGCCGGACTCGGGAGCGGCGTCCGCGCCGCCCCGGTGAGCTGCGACGAAAGGCTGGTGACGGATCGATGAAGCTCCTGCGCGTCGGACCCCGGGGCGCCGAGCGCCCGGTCGTCCTGGGCGAGGACGGCACCGCGTACGACCTCTCGGGGCGGGCCCGCGACCTCGACGGGGCCTTCCTGGCCGGGCTGGATCCGGCGGCGCTGGCCCGGGACGCGGCCGCCGGGCTCCTGCCGGTGGTGGACCTCGACGGCCTGCGGGTCGGCGCACCGGTGCCCCGCCCGGGCAAGGTGGTCGGCATCGGGCTCAACTACCGCGACCACGCGGCCGAGGCCGGGGCCGCGATCCCGGCCGAGCCGGTGATCTTCCTCAAGCCGGGCTCCACCGTGGTCGGCCCGTACGACGAGGTGCTGGTGCCGCGCGGCGGCGAGAAGACCGACTACGAGGCCGAGCTGGCCGTCGTGATCGGCCGCACCGCCCGCTACCTGGACTCGCACGCCGAGGCGGCCGGGGTGATCGCCGGATACACGATCGCCAACGACGTCACCGAGCGGGCCTTCCAGTTCGAGCGCGGCGGCCAGTGGGACAAGGGCAAGTCGGCGGAGACCTTCACCCCGCTCGGGCCCTGGCTGGTCACCGCCGACGAGGTGGCCGACCCGCAGGCGCTGACGCTGCGGCTCTGGGTCAACGGCGAGCGGCGGCAGCACGGCAGCACCGCCGAGATGATCTTCCCGGTGCTCGAACTGGTCCGCTACGCGAGCCGGTTCATGGTGCTGGAGCCGGGCGACGTGGTCATCACCGGCACCCCGGCCGGCGTCACCCTGGGCCGCCCCGGCACGCCGTACCTCGCCCCGGGCGACGTGGTCGAGATCGAGATCGACGGGCTCGGCCGCCAGCGCCAGGTGCTCGGCAGGGCCTGACGGCCGAGGCCGCCCCGACCCTTGGCACGGGGGTCGGGAGAGCCTGCGTACCGCTGGCGACGAAGCGCGCCGCCGTACCGCCGGCGACGGAGCGCGCCGTTACGACGCGCCGCCCAGCACCGCCCGCAGCCGCGCCGCCCGTTCCGGCCGCGGCCCCTCCAGCGCGAGCACCCCCGCCAGCACCTCCGCCGTCTGCGGGTCGTGCAGCGCCGTCGCCGCCGCCATCGCGGTGAACTGGTCCACCAGCCAGTCGCGCAGCTCCGCCACCGGCAGCGCGCGCCCCTCGTCCAGCCAGCTCAGCGAGGCGCCCTCGACCACCGCGATCCACGAGCGCACCAGCAGCGTCAGCCGCGGCCCGGCCTCCCGCACGCCCAGGTGGCGCAGGGTCCGCCGCAGCGCCGCCCGCCGGACGTCGTCCACGATCGCCGAGGTGCGGGCCGTCTCCACCACCGAACCGCCGCGCAGCAGCGCCGAGTAGCCCGCGTCGTGCTCGGCCACGAAGGCGAAGTAGCCGTCCAGTACCGCCGACAGCTGCTCGGACGGCGTCCCGCTCACCGGCACCGCGAAGCGGCTGGTCAGCTCGTCCGCCGCGGTGCGCAGCGCGGCCTCGTACAACTGCTGCTTGCCGCCCGCGAAGTAGCGGTACACCAGCGGGCGGGACGCCCCGGCGGCCTCGGCGACGTCGTCCAGGCCCACCTCCTCCGGCGGCCGGGAGGCGAACAGCTCCAGGGCGACCGCGATCAGCTGCTCGCGCCGCTGCTGGACCGGCAGCCGCCGGTAGCCGGTGCGGCGCGGGCGCGGCTCGGGTACGGCCGGGCCGGGGCCCTGGCCGGCGGCCGGAGTGGGGCTGGCTTCCATGGCGGCCAAGCGTAATGGCCGCCGGACGGATCGGGTCCTGTCGCGCCGAACGGATTTTCGCAGGCGAACGCCGGTCGCAAAGGGGTTGCAAAGCCGCTGTGCCACGAAATGATGTCCGAATGCGTGAAGAACTGATCACCGCCGACGGCGCCACCCCTCGCCGCATCGCCGACGACCACGTCCGCGAACTGGCCGAGCTCGACCCGCTGACCGCGGTGTACCTCGGCGTCAACCTCGACGACGACCGGCTGCCCGACCTCTCCCCGGCCGGTCCCGAGGCCGTGGCCGCCCTCGCCCGCCGCACCCTGGCGAAGCTCGACGAGGCCGAGCGGGCCGGCGCCGCCGAGGACGAGGCGGAGCGCCGCTGCGCCCGCCTGCTGCGCGAGCGGCTGACCGCCGAACTCGCCGTCCACGAGGCGGGGGAGAACTTCCGCTCGCTGCGCAACCTCGGTTGCCCGGTGCACGACCTGCGGGAGTCCTTCACCCTGATGGGCACCGACACCGAGGCCGAGTGGCAGGTGGTCGGCCGCCGCCTGGCGAAGGTCCCGGTGGCGTTCGAGCAGTACCGGCGGACGCTGTCCGAGGGCGTCGAGCGCGGCCTGCTGTCCGGCCCGCGCCAGGTGGCCACCGTGCTCGGGCAGTTCGCCGAGTGGCTGGGCGAGGACGCGCCCGCCGACGAGCGGCTTCCCGGTGCCTGGTTCGGCCAGTTCGTCCAGGGCGCGCCGGAGGCGCTGCACCCCGAGCTGTCGAAGCACGCGGTGGCCGCCGCCGAGGCGCTGGCCGAACTGCGCGACTGGCTGCGCGACGTGTACGGCCCGGCCGCGGCCGGCGCCCCGGACACCGCGGGCCGGGAGCGCTACGTCCGCTGGGTGCGCTACTGGACCGGCGCCGACCTGGACCTCGACGAGGCCTACGCCTGGGCCTGGAGCGAGTTCCACGACCTGCTGGCGCAGATGGAGACCGAGGCCGAGAAGGTCCTGCCGGGCGCGGGCCCGCTGGCGGCGATGCGCTGGCTGGAGACCGAGGGCCCGGCCATCGAGGGCGCCGAGGCCGCCCGGGAGTACCTCCAGGGCCTGATGGACCAGGCCGTCCGGGACCTCCAGGGCACCCACTTCGACCTGGCCGAGCCGGTCACCCGGGTCGAGTCGAAGATCGCCCCGGCCGGCAGCGCCGCCGCGCCGTACTACACCGCGCCCTCGCTGGACTTCAGCCGCCCCGGGCGGACCTGGCTGCCGCTGCTCGGCCGGGACCGCTTCCCGGTCTGGGACCTGGTCTCCACCTGGTACCACGAGGGCGTGCCGGGCCACCACCTCCAGCTCGCGCAGTGGAACTACGTCGCCGACCGGCTCTCCACCTACCAGGTGAGCCTCGGCGGGGTGAGTGCCAACCTGGAGGGCTGGGCGCTGTACGCCGAGCGCCTGATGGACGAGCTCGGCTACCTCACCGACCCGGGCCACCGCCTCGGCTACCTCAACGCGCAGATGATGCGCGCGCTGCGGGTCATCGTCGACATCGGCATGCACGTGGGCATGGAGTTCCCGGCGGACTCCCCGTACAAGCCGGGCGAGCCGGTCAGCCCCGAGTACGCCCGGGAGTTCTTCGGCCTGTACTGCGGGCTGTCCGCGGACTTCCTGGACAGCGAGCTGGTCCGCTACCTGGGCCTGCCCGGCCAGGCGATCGGCTACAAGCTCGGCGAGCGCGCCTGGCTGCGCGGGCGGGCGGCGGCGAAGGCGGCGCACGAGGCGCGCGGCGAGGAGTTCGACCTCAAGGCCTGGCACATGGCGGCGCTCTCGCAGGGCTCGCTGGGGCTGGACGACCTGGTCGAGGAGCTGTCGGCGCTCTGATCCACGACGCGGCGCGGGCCGCGACGAGGGCCGTGGAACCAGGCCCCCGGGACTCGGTCCGGAGTCCCGGGGGCCTGGTCCTTTTGTCCCGGAGGACCGATTTGGTGAGGTTTTTCCTTGCGATCCGTCCGGAGCGGAGTTTCGCTGGAAGGCGACTGCGTGACCTCTCCGCCCCACTCCGGAAAGGCTCCGACCAGTGACTGCGCAAACCGCCACCGGTCACGGTCATGAGGACGCGGACCACCGCCGCTGGTGGGCGTTGGCGGTCATCGCCACCGCCCAGCTCATGATCGTGCTCGACATCACCATCGTGAACATCGCACTGCCGTCGGCCCAGCGGGACCTCGGCATCTCGGACGCCGACCGGCAGTGGGTGATCACCGCCTACACGCTCGCCTTCGGCGGTCTGCTGCTGCTCGGCGGCCGGCTGGGCGACCTCTTCGGCCGCAAACGCGTGTTCACCGTCGGCCTGCTGGGCTTCGCCCTCGCCTCCGCCGTCGGCGGCGCGGCGGCCGGCCCGGCCATGCTCTTCGGCGCCCGTGCCCTCCAGGGCGCGTTCGGCGCCCTGCTCGCCCCCTCCGCCCTGGGGCTGCTCTCCACCACCTTCTCCGATCCACGGGAACGCAGTACGGCCTTCGGCATCTTCGGCGCGATCGCGGCCGGCGGCTCCGCGATCGGCTTCATCGCCGGCGGTCTGCTGACCGAGTACCTGGACTGGCGCTGGTGCCTGTTCGTCAACGTGCCGATCGCCGCCGTCACCGCCTTCGCGGCGTTCAGCGTGCTGCCGCGCGACCACGTCGCCAAGGGCCGCCGGACCCGGCTGGACCTGCCCGGGGCGCTGCTCGGCTGCGGCGGCCTGCTGGCGATCGTCTACGGCACCTCCGAGGCCGTGACCCGGGGCTGGGGCGACGGCCTGGTGCTCGGCCCGCTGCTGCTGGGCGTCGTGCTGCTCGCGCTGTTCGTCCTGGTCGAGCGGCGCACCGCGCACCCGCTGCTGCCGCTGCACATCGTGGCCGACCGCAACCGCGGCGGGGGCGCGCTGTCGATCGGCCTGGCGATGGTCGGCATGTTCGGCACGTTCCTGTTCCTGACCTACTACCTGCAGGCAATCAAGCACTTCTCGCCGATCGTGTCCGGCCTGTCCTTCCTGCCCATGACGGTCGCCATCGTGCTGAGTTCGACGGGCTTCGCGGCCCGGATGATGACCAGGGTGCCGTCCCGGAACCTGGTCGGCCCGGGCCTGCTGCTCGCCGCGGGCGGCATGGCCTGGCTGACCCAGATGCGGGTGGACAGCGCGTGGGCCGCCATGGTGCTGCCCGCCGAGCTGCTGATCGGCTTCGGCATGGGCCTGGTGTTCATGCCGGCGATGAGCCTGGCCACCCTCGGGGTCGCCCCGAACGAGGCCGGCGCGGCCTCGGCCACCATCAACTCGGCCCAGCAGGTGGGCGGTTCGGTCGGCACCGCGCTGCTGAACACGGTCGCGGCGAGCGCCACCGCGAGCTTCCTGGCCACCCGGGTCGCCGCCGACCCGGCGGTCCAGGCCCAGGGGGCGGTGCACGGCTACGTCGTCGCCACCTGGGTGGCGACCGGCGTGCTGGCGCTGGCCGCGCTGGTCGCGGTGCTGATGATCGACCACCGGCCGGCGCCGGGCGAGGCCACCGGCGTCGAGGGCGCCGCGGCGGAGCCGGGGTCGGCGGCCGTACCCGCCGGGGACGGCCGGCCGACGGGCCTGCGGGCGGCGGCCGCCGCCGACGTCCGGGCCAACGTCCGGCCCGCGAGCGAGGTCCGGGCGGAGACGGGGGCGGAGCGGCCACCGGGCGACTGAGAACGTGCAGCAGGGTCTCGCAGTCAACCTCCGGCGCCTCCTTGACCCCTGGCCACCGTCCAGGGGTCGAGGAGGCGCCGCCGTGCAGGCGGTTCCTCCACCGATCCGCACGACCGGGACGGCGCGGACCCGCACGGACGGCGCCCTGGCCGGTACGGTGCAGGCGGGGGCGGGCGACGGATTTCTCATCGAACTCCGAGGAGCCCGTCACGACCTTTCCAGGCCGAGGCGTCATAGTCGTTGACCGAACGCCGCCCCCGATCGCCCCGGCAGGAGAAACAGGCATGGGCAAGCACCGCCGCCAGAGGCCGCGCCGCCGCGGACTCCTGGCCCCGTCCCTGTTCACCGCGCTGTCCGCGGTGGCGGTCGCCGCCGTGCTGACCGGGACGCACGGGCTGGACCTGTCCGACACCACGGCCGCCGGGAAGGCGGCCCGCAGCACCCGGGCGGCCGCCGCGCCCGCCCCGGCCGGCGACCAGGCGGCGGCCACCCCGGTCGCGGCCCCCTCGCCGTCCGCGTCCGCGTCGGCGACCCCGACCGCCGCCCCGGCCCCGGCCGATCCGGCCACCGCGACGGCCACCGCGACGGCCACTCCCGCCGCCCACGACGCCGCCCTCGGCACCACCGGCCCGGCCCCGGCCGGCGACCGCGAGACGGAAACCGTCGGCCCGCTGTTCAGCGGCGCCCTCGCGGCCGGCGACCACTTCTGCACCGCCAGCGTGCTGCACAGCGCCACCGGCAACCTGCTGCTGACCGCCGCGCACTGCCTCGGCGGCACCGACGGCGTCACCTTCGCGCCCGGCTACCGCGACGGCACCGCCCCGTACGGCACCTGGCGGGTGACCGCGGTCCACACCACCGACGGCTGGTCCCGCAACGGCGAGGTGGACGAGGACTTCGCGATCCTGGAGACCGCCCCCAGCGACGGCCGCAACGTCGAGGACGTGGTCGGCGGCAACCGGCTGGGCACGGACGAGCCGTTCGACGCGACCGTCCGGCTCTACGGCTACCCCGCCGCCTCCGAGACGCCGCTCCTGTGCACCAACACCACCGCCCGGCAGAGCGAGTACCAGCGGGTCGTCCAGTGCCCGGGCTACCCGTCCGGCACCAGCGGCGGCCCGTGGATCGACACCGCCACCGGCGACGTGATCGGCACGATAGGCGGCTACCAGCAGGGCGGCGACACCGACGACACCTCGTACAGCGCCTTCTTCGACCACACCATCGCGGACCTGTACGCCCAGGCCGAGACGGCCGCCTCCTGAGCCCGCGGGGCCCGGTCCCGAACCGGGCCCCGGCCGGCCCGGCGCCGAACGGCCCAGGAACATGACGAAGGCCCAGATCCGTGGAACAACTCCACTGATCTGGGCCCTGGTTACACTCTCGCAATCACAGCGTGAGTGCCCCCGGTAGGATTCGAACCTACGCACCCGCCTCCGGAGGGCGGTGCTCTATCCCCTGAGCTACGGGGGCCTGTCGGCCTGTCGGCGGCTCGCGCTTCCGACGTGGAGAACACTACCAGGCTCCGGCCGTGGTCCGTGCACGGGTTTTCCCGGAGACCGTCCGGGCGGTGCCGGCGGGCCTCGGCGGAAGTGCCCAAAGGCCGGACGGGGCGGCGGGGCCGCCGATACCCTCGGTGAGGTGTCGGGAGTGTCCGGGCGGGTCCTCGTGGTGGACGACAGCGAGGTGATCCGCCAGCTGATCAGGGTCAACCTGGAGCTCGAGGGCTTCGAGGTGGTGACCGCCGCCGACGGCGCCGAGTGCCTGGAGGTCATCCGCCGGGTGCAGCCCGACGTGGTGACGCTGGACGTGATGATGCCGCGGCTGGACGGCCTGCGGACGGCGGCCCGGCTGCGCGCGACCCCGGACACCAGCCGGCTGCCGATCGCGATCGTGAGCGCCTGCACCCCGGCGGACCTCGACCTGGGGGAGACCGTCGGGGTGGACGGCTACCTGGGCAAGCCCTTCGACCCGGCCGACCTGGTGGCGCTGGTCCGGCGCCTGATGCGGCTCAAGGGCCACCCCGGGGAACCGCCCGGGGAGCCGTCCGGCGGCCGGGCCGCCGGACGCCCCGCCGGACCGCCCGACATAGTTCGCCCTGAGCGAACAGAATGCGGCGACGGCGGCTGAGACCCCGTAACGACGGCGCCCCGACGTCCCAACCGGTAAACCGGGTGGCGGGCGGGCACCCCGTCTCGCCTACGCTTGGCGTCGTGACCCCCGCAGACCTTTCCCAGGCAATCCAGGCCGCAGTGAGCACCGCCGTCGAGGCGGGCGAGCTGGCCGTCGCCGTGCCCGAGCACGTGACGGTCGAGCGGCCCAAGAACAGGGACCACGGCGACTACGCGACCAACGTGGCCCTCCAGCTCGCCAAGGCGGCCGGCAAGCCGCCGCGAGCCGTTGCCGAACTGCTGGTCGAGCGCCTGCGAGGGATCACCGGCATCGCCAAGGTCGACATCGCCGGTCCGGGCTTCCTGAACATCACCCTGGACACCGCCACCGCCGGTGCGCTCGCCCGCACCATCGTCGAGGCGGGCGAGGCCTACGGCCGCAACGACGCCCTCAAGGGCCTGAAGATCAACCTGGAGTTCGTCTCCGCCAACCCGACCGGCCCGATCCACATCGGCGGCGTCCGCTGGGCGGCCGTCGGCGACTCGCTGGCGCGCGTGCTGCGGGCCTCCGGCGCCGACGTCACCACCGAGTACTACCTCAACGACGCCGGTGTGCAGATCACCAAGTTCGCCGCCTCGCTGCAGGCCGCCGCGAACGGCCGCGAGGTGCCGGAGGGCGGGTACGTCGGCGAGTACATCGTCGACATCGCCAAGACGCTCACCGACGCGATCCCGGGCGTGCTCGACCTGCCCGAGGCCGAGCAGCTGCAGGTCTTCCGCACCGAGGGCCTCAAGCTCATGGTCGCCGAGATCAAGCGCTCGATGGACGAGTTCGGCACCCACTTCGACGTGTGGTTCTCGGAGAAGACGCTGCACGACTCCGGCGCGGTCGAGAAGGCCATCGACCGGCTGCGCGAGCAGGGCCACGTCTTCGAGAACGAGGGCGCGGTCTTCCTGCGCACCACGGACTTCGGCGACGACAAGGACCGCGTCCTGATCAAGGCCGACGGCGACAAGACCTACTTCGCCGCCGACGCCGCGTACTACCTGTCCAAGCGGGACCGCGGCGCCGAGGTCGCGCTCTACATGCTGGGCGCCGACCACCACGGTTACGTCAACCGCCTCAAGGCCATCTCGGCCTGCGCGGGCGACGACATGAACCACAACATCGAGGTGAAGATCGGCCAGTTCGTGAAGATGCTTCGCGACGGCGAAGAGGTCCGCATGTCCAAGCGGGCCGGCAACATCATCACGATCGACGACGTGGTCGAGTGGATCGGCGTGGACGCCGCCCGCTACACCCTGGCGCGCTCCTCCACGGACTCCACGATCACGCTGGACATCAACCTGCTGACCAGCCAGACCAACGAGAACCCGGTCTTCTACGTCCAGTACGCGCACACCCGGATGTGCGGCGTGGCGCGCAAGGCCGCCGAGCTGGGCGTCGACAAGGGCACGGTCGAGCAGTTCAAGCCCGAGCTGCTGGCCACCGAGTGGGAGTCCGACGTGCTCGGCCACCTCGCGGAGTTCCCGCGCGTGCTGGCCACGGCCGGCGAGCTGCGCGAGCCGCACCGGGTCGCGCGCTACCTGGAGGACCTCGCGGGCAAATACCACCGCCTGTACGAGAACTGCATGTTCCTGCCCAAGGGCGACGAGGAGCTCGACGACACGCACCGCGCCCGCCTCTGGCTGGTCGAGGCGACGCGCACCGTGCTCGCCAACGGCCTCACGCTCCTGGGCGTGACGGCGCCCGAGCGGATGTAGGCACCACCCCCAAGCGCACTGCGGGGGCGGCTGACGGTCAACGAGGACCGTCGCCGCCCCTCGCCATAGGTCTCGAAGGACACTGGGAAGCATGAGTCGTTCCGCACACCCGGCAGGACCCCGGCACGGGGACGTACTGCCGGAGGGCCACTACCAGGCCCCGCCCGCCGACCTGAACGCGCTCGACCCCAAGGTCTGGTCGCGCACCGTCGCCCGGAACGCCGACGGCGTGGCCACCGTCGGCGGCGTCGACGTCCGGCGGCTGGCCGCCGAGTTCGGCACCCCCGCCTACGTGCTGGACGAGGAGGACTTCCGCGGCCGGGCGCGCGCCTGGCGGGACGCCTTCGGCACCGGCGCGGACGTCTACTACGCCGGCAAGGCGTTCCTCTCCAAGGCCGTGGTGCGCTGGCTCCACGAGGAGGGCCTCAACCTCGACGTGTGCAGCGCGGGCGAGTTGGCCGTCGCGCTGGCCGCCGGGATGCCGCCGCAGCGGATCGCGCTGCACGGCAACAACAAGTCGGTGGACGAGCTCGAGCACGCGGTGAAGAGCGGCGTCGGGCACATCGTGGTCGACTCCTACGAGGAGATCGAGCGCCTCGCCTCCATCGCCGCCCACCAGGGCGTGCGCCAGCCGGTGCTGATCCGGATCACCGTCGGCGTGGAGGCGCACACCCACGAGTTCATCGCCACCGCGCACGAGGACCAGAAGTTCGGCCTCTCGCTCAACGGCGGCGCGGCCGCCGAGGCGGTGCGCCGGGTGCTCCGCCACGACAGCCTGGAGCTGCGCGGCATCCACTCGCACATCGGCTCGCAGATCTTCGACATGGCCGGGTTCGAGGTGGCCGCCCGCCGGGTGGTCGGCCTGCTGGCCGGGATCCGTGACGAGCACGGCGTCGAGCTGCCCGAGATCGACCTCGGCGGCGGCCTCGGCATCGCCTACACCAGCGAGGACGACCCGCGCGAGCCGGCCGAGATCGCGGCCGCGCTGGCCGAGATCGTGCGCCGCGAGTGCGCCGCCGCCGACCTGGCCACCCCCCGGCTGAGCGTGGAGCCGGGCCGGGCGATCGTCGGCCCGACCGCGTTCACGCTGTACGAGGTCGGCACCGTCAAGCCGCTGGAGGGCCTGCGCACCTACGTCAGCGTGGACGGCGGGATGTCGGACAACATCCGCACCGCGCTGTACGACGCCGAGTACTCGGTGGCCCTGGTGTCCCGCACCAGCGACGCGGAGCCGATGCTGGTGCGGGTGGTCGGCAAGCACTGCGAGTCCGGCGACATCGTCGTCCGGGACGCCTTCCTGCCGGCCGACCTGGCCCCCGGCGACCTGATCGCGGTGCCCGCCACCGGCGCCTACTGCCGCTCGATGGCGAGCAATTACAACCACGCGCTCAAGCCTCCCGTGCTCGCCGTCAGGGACGGTGCGGCGCGGGTGATCGTCCGGCGCGAGACGGAGGAGGATCTCCTGCGTCTGGATATCGGATGACGAAATCCTCGTCTCAGATCATGGAACGACCGTAGATCCGTACGGAAAGTCCCGGAGACTGGTACGGACCGAAGTTCCCGGCGGTCCCGGAAAACCCGCCGGAAATTACCGAAGCAGATGAATGCAGAGCGGAGTCGGATGATGCGTACGCGCCCGCTGAAGGTGGCGTTGCTGGGTTGTGGTGTGGTGGGCTCCGAGGTGGCGCGCATCATGACGACGACGGCCGACGACCTCGCCGCTCGCATCGGTGCTCCGGTCGAGTTGGCCGGGATCGCGGTCCGCCGCGCCGGGCGGACCCGCCCCGGCGTCCCCGAGCACCTGATCACCACCGACGCCGAGGCCCTGGTCAACCGGGGCGACATCGACGTGGTGGTCGAGGTGGTGGGCGGCATCGAGCCGTCCAAATCGCTGATCCTGTCCGCCTTCAAGCGGGGTGCGTCGGTGGTCAGCGCCAACAAGGCGCTGCTCGCCAAGGACGGCACCGAGCTGCACGCCGCGGCCGCCGAGGCCGGGGTCGACCTGTACTACGAGGCCGCGGTGGCGGGCGCGATCCCGCTACTGCGTCCGCTGCGCGAGTCCCTCGCGGGCGACAAGGTCAACCGGGTGCTGGGCATCGTCAACGGCACCACCAACTTCATCCTCGACAAGATGGACACCACCGGCGCCGGCTACTCGGAGGCGCTGGAGGAGGCCACCGCGCTGGGTTACGCCGAGGCCGACCCGACGGCCGACGTCGAGGGCTTCGACGCCGCCGCCAAGGCCGCGATCCTGGCCGGCATCGCCTTCCACACCGAGGTCACCGCGGCCGACGTCTACCGCGAGGGCATCACCGAGGTGACCGCGGCCGACATCGCCTCGGCCAAGGAGATGGGCTGCGTGGTCAAGCTGCTCGCGATCTGCGAGCGGGCCGCCGACGGCGCGTCCGTCACCGCGCGCGTCCACCCGGCGATGATCCCGCTGTCGCACCCGCTGGCGTCCGTCCGCGAGGCGTACAACGCGGTGTTCGTCGAGGCCGAGGCGGCCGGCCGGCTGATGTTCTACGGCCCCGGTGCGGGCGGCTCGCCGACCGCCTCCGCGGTGCTCGGCGACCTGGTCGCGGTCTGCCGCAACAAGCTGGCCGGCGCCACCGGCCCCGGTGACTCGCTGTACACGCAGCTGCCGGCCAAGCCGATGGACCAGGTGGTCACCCGCTACCACGTCAGCCTGGACGTGGACGACCGCGCGGGCGTGCTCGCCCAGGTGGCGTCCGTCTTCGCCGAGCACGGCGTCTCCATCGACACCGTGCGCCAGCAGGGCCGCGACGGCGACGCCTCGCTCGTCGTGGTCACCCACCGTGCCACCGACGCCGCGCTGTCGGCGACGGTCGACAAGCTCCGCGCGCTGGACAGCGTGCGGGACGTGGCCAGCATCATGCGGGTCGAAGGGGAATAAGGAACCAGCCATGAACGCCGTTGCCGAGAACGTCGTCCGAGGCGCGCACACCCACCAGTGGCGCGGCCTGATCGAGGAGTACCGGGACCGCCTGCCGGTCACCGCGGCCACCCCGGTGGTCACCCTGCTGGAGGGCGGCACGCCCCTGGTCCCGGCCCAGGTGCTCTCCGAGCGCACGGGCTGCGAGGTCTACCTCAAGGTCGAGGGCGCCAACCCGACCGGCTCCTTCAAGGACCGCGGGATGACGATGGCCATCTCCAAGGCCAAGGAGGAGGGCGCGCAGGCGGTCATCTGCGCCTCCACCGGCAACACCTCGGCCTCCGCCGCCGCGTACGCGGTGCGGGCCGGGATGGTCTCCGCGGTGCTCGTCCCGCAGGGCAAGATCGCCCTCGGCAAGATGGGCCAGGCGCTGGTGCACGGCGCCAGGATCCTGCAGGTCGACGGGAACTTCGACGACTGCCTCACCCTTGCGCGTGAACTGTCCGAGAAGTACCCGGTGGCGCTGGTCAACTCGGTGAACCCGGTGCGGATCGAGGGTCAGAAGACCGCGGCCTTCGAGATCGTCGACATGCTCGGCGACGCCCCGGACATCCACGTCCTGCCGGTCGGCAACGCGGGCAACATCACCGCGTACTGGAAGGGCTACCGCGAGTACGCCGCCGACGGCATGGCCGCCCGCACCCCGCGGATGTGGGGCTTCCAGGCATCCGGCTCGGCCCCCATCGTGGACGGCGCGCCGGTGCTCAAGCCGCAGACCATCGCCACCGCGATCCGGATCGGCAACCCGGCCTCCTGGGACTTCGCGCTCGCCGCGCGGGACGACTCGGGCGGCCTCATCGACAAGGTGACGGACCGTCAGATCCTGTCTGCCTACCGGCTGTTGGCCTCGCAGGAGGGCGTCTTCGTGGAGCCCGCCTCGGCCGCCTCGGTGGCCGGCCTGCTGGCCAAGGCGGAGGCCGGCCTGGTCGACCCGGGCCAGCGGATCGTCTGCACCGTGACCGGAAACGGCCTGAAGGACCCGGACTGGGCGGTGGCCGGCGCGCCGCAGCCGCAGGTCGTCCCGATCGACCCGGAGGCGGCCGCCCGCAGCCTCGGACTGCTCGACCGCTAGAAAGGCCTGACGCCCCGACGGGCCGACCCTTTCGGGGGTCGGCCCGTCGGAGTTCCCCACTGACACTTTTGTGTCAATCGCGCCGCGCGCGGCAATGCGTTTCCGCCCCCCTCCCCGGCCGGGCGGGGTGCGCATTCCGGCCAGAACGGCAACACACCAGATCGAAGGCCCACGAGGTGTACCGCTCGGGAACCTCTCTTCGATACTCTGGCTTCGGCCGTGTGGCACATGCCCCGGGCCCGGCGGGTCCGGGCCGCGCCGACCGTCGCGACCGCCCGCCCCGGAGGGGCCGCGGTCCGTTCCCGCCCTCGCACCGACGACGCGCTCCGCGCCGCCCGATTTCCCCAGGAGAGTCCACCGCATGGCCGGTCCTGCGTTCCGTGCCGCCGCCGTCCGGGTCAGGGTTCCCGCGACCAGCGCCAACCTCGGCCCGGGCTTCGACGCCTTCGGGCTCGCGCTGGGTCTGTACGACGACGTGGTCGTCCGGGTCGCCGACTCCGGCCTCTCCGTCGACATCGCCGGCGAGGGTGCCGAGACGCTGCCGCGCGACGAGCGCCACCTGCTGGTCCGCTCGATGCGCGCCGCCTTCGACCGGCTCGGCGGCCAGCCGCGGGGCCTCGAAGTGGTCTGCGCCAACCGGATACCGCACGGCCGCGGCCTCGGCTCCTCCTCGGCCGCCATCTGCGCCGGCATCGTGGCCGCCCGCGCGGTGACCATCGGCGGCCCGTCCGCGCTGGACGACGACGCCCTGCTGGCCCTCGCCTCCGAGCTGGAGGGCCACCCGGACAACGTGGCCGCCTGCCTGCGCGGCAACTTCACCATCGCCTGGACCGACGAGGAGTCGGCCAAGGCCGTCGCGCTGGAGCCGTCCGAGCAGGTCGTCCCGGTGGTGTTCGTGCCGGCCGGCGAGGTGCTCACCGAGACCGCGCGCGGACTGCTGCCGAGAACCGTCCCGCTGGCCGACGCGGCCGTCAACGCCGGCCGCTCCGCACTGCTGGTGGAGGCGCTCACCCGGCGCCCCGAGCTGCTCCTCGCCGCCACCGAGGACCGGCTGCACCAGGACTACCGCGCGTCCGCCATGCCGGACAGCGCCGCCCTGGTCGGCGCGCTGCGCGCCGAGGGGGTCCCCGCGGTCATCTCCGGGGCCGGCCCGACCGTCCTGGCGCTCACCGACGAGGCGGGCGCCGACAAGGTGCTCTCCTTCGCCGGGCACCACGGCCACGGCGGCGACCCGGCGTTCGCCGCGCACCGGCTGGAGGTCGACCGAGCCGGGGCCGTCGTGCTCCCGCTGGACGTCTGAGCAGCCCGAACGTGCCGTTCGGGGCCCGGTGGCGGCACCCCGCCGAGCCGGCTCCGACGGACACGATTGGCAAGCGCGAGGCTGGGGAATGTCTGAGGGAGTCGGTAGTGTTAACCTCATTGCTGCACCAGGTGCCCTCCGGGGCTAGGTGCGCCGCGTCCCGATCCCAGCGCTCCACGGCAGTGGAGTCCCGGCGATCCACGGGGCGACGATTCTCCGGGAGCCCACCGCAGCGCGTACGCAGCCTGCCTGCGCGACATGCGGCCGCATCCCGAAGCCGTGACGGCACCTGACTCCCACCCGCGGCCTCCCACCTAGAGGCACAGGACGGGCGGAGCGCGGGCCACCGTCACGCGACGGGGGCCCGGGATTCGCAGGGAGCGTGGGGGTTACGCCCTCAGGGGAGGTCGACACACGACCGGCCCACGCGCCACTCAGCACCACCGTGCTTCACGCACCGCACCTCGTACGTAGCTCTCCCTCGACGGGCTCCCGCCATTCGAGGGACCACCGCCTCGGACCGACGCAGTCGAGCGTTGGTCAGGACAGCACAACCGGTCGCCGAGCCAGACAGGCCGACGTCCGCTCCAGGGAAGGACCCTTAGTGAGCGACTCCACCGATCTGATGGGCGCGCGCCCGGACGCCGATGCGTCGGACGCAGCCGCCGCCCCCGCTGCCCCGGCGCGGCGCCGCCGCAGTGCCGCCGCGGGCCTGGACGGCATGGTCCTGGCCGAGCTCCAGAAGCTCGCCGCGGACCTTGGCATCACCGGTACCGGACGCATGCGCAAGAGCCAGCTGATCGAGACCATCAAGGAGAAGAGCGGCGGGGACCCGCTGCTCGCCGCCGGTGGCGCCGCCCCGGCCGCCAAGCGCGCCGCCGCCAAGGCGGACGCCGAGGCCCCGGCCGAGAAGCCGGCCCGCCGCACCAAGGCCGCCGCCGCCAAGGCGGAGGCCGAGGCCCCGGCCGCCGCCGAGCCGCAGACCCAGATCGAGATCCCGGTCCAGGCCGCCGCCGAGACCGCCGCGCCCGCCCGCGCCGAGCGCACCCGCCGCCGGGCCACCTCGGCCGCCGGAGCGCCCACCGCTCCGGCCGCGGAGGCCGCCACCGAGGCCGCCGGCGTCGCGGTCGCCGAGCCGAAGCAGGCCGAGGCCCGCCCGGCCGAGACCCGCGGCTTCGAGAGCCGGGAGGACGGCCGCGAGAGCCGTCGCGACCGCCGTGAGCGCCGCGAGCGCCGCGACGGCACCGAGCGCACCGAGCGCACCGACCGCCAGGAGGGCGGCGAGGCCCAGGACGGCGACGGCCGCGAGTCGCGCCGCGACCGCCGCAACCGCCGCGAGCGCACCGACCGCACCGACCGCCAGTCCCAGCAGGGCGGCGGCCAGCAGCAGGGCGGCCAGGCCGAGCAGCAGGGCCGCCAGACCCAGCAGGCCCAGCAGCCGCAGGCCCAGCAGGGCGGCTACGAGGACGACGAGTTCGGCGAGGGCCGCCGCGGCCGGCGCGGGCGCTACCGCGACCGCCGTGGCCGCCGTGGCCGCGACGGCTTCGAGGCCGGCCCCGTCGAGCCGCAGATCGGCGAGGACGACGTCCTGATCCCGGTCGCGGGCATCCTCGACATCCTCGACAACTACGCGTTCGTGCGCACCTCCGGCTACCTGCCGGGCCAGAACGACGTCTACGTCTCGCTCGCCCAGGTCCGCAAGAACGGCCTGCGCAAGGGTGACGCCATCACCGGTGCGGTGCGCCAGCCCCGCGACGGCGAGCGCCGCGAGAAGTTCAACGCCATGGTGCGGCTGGACTCCGTCAACGGCATGGACCCGGAGAGCGGCCGCGGCCGTCCCGAGTTCAACAAGCTCACCCCGCTGTACCCGCAGGAGCGGCTGCGCCTGGAGACCGACCCGGGCGTGCTGACCACCCGGATCATCGACCTGGTGTCGCCGATCGGCAAGGGCCAGCGCGGTCTGATCGTCGCGCCGCCGAAGACCGGCAAGACCATGGTGCTCCAGGCGGTCGCCAACGCGATCACCCACAACAACCCCGAGTGCCACCTGATGGTCGTCCTGGTCGACGAGCGTCCGGAAGAGGTCACCGACATGCAGCGGTCGGTGAAGGGCGAGGTCATCTCCTCGACCTTCGACCGCCCGGCCGAGGACCACACCACCGTCGCCGAGCTGGCCATCGAGCGCGCCAAGCGCCTGGTGGAGCTGGGCCACGACGTGGTCATCCTGCTGGACTCGATCACCCGCCTCGGCCGTGCCTACAACCTGGCCGCGCCGGCCTCCGGCCGCATCCTGTCCGGCGGTGTCGACTCGACCGCGCTGTACCCGCCGAAGAAGTTCTTCGGCGCCGCGCGCAACATCGAGAACGGCGGCTCGCTGACCATCCTGGCCACCGCGCTGGTCGAGACCGGCTCGCGCATGGACGAGGTGATCTTCGAGGAGTTCAAGGGCACCGGCAACATGGAGCTCAAGCTCGACCGGAAGCTCTCGGACAAGCGCATCTTCCCGGCCGTCGACGTGGACGCCTCCAGCACCCGCAAGGAGGAGATCCTGCTCGGCAGCGAGGAGTTGGCCATCGTCTGGAAGCTGCGCCGGGTGCTGCACGCGCTCGACTCGCAGCAGGCGATCGAGCTGCTCCTGGACAAGATGAAGCAGACCAAGAGCAACGCCGAGTTCCTGATGCAGATCGCCAAGACCACCCCCGGCTCCGGCGACTGACCGTAGCCGGACGGCTGTCGAAGCACGGAACCCCGGATCGCGCGAGCGGTCCGGGGTTCCGTCGCGTCCGGCCCGGTTTGTTCCAGAGTCGGGACAACTTGGGGGCGTTTGGCGCGCCTTGTCCGATTTACCCTGGACCGTATGGCCGAACACAAGAGGGTCCCGAGTCGCCGCCGCAGGCTCCTGCGGACGGCGGCCTGCGCGTTCGCCGCGCTCGTCGTCCTCGGCGCCGGTGCGGCCCTCTTCGCCTACTTCAGGTTCAACGGCAACATCAGGAGCGTCGACATCGACGCCCGGCTCGGCGATGCCCGGCCGCCGGCCGCCACCGACGGCTCCTTCAACATCCTGGTGCTCGGCTCCGACTCGCGGAACGGCGCCAACGGCTCGATCGCCGGCGGGGACACCGGCGACACCGCCCGCTCGGACACCGCGATGGTGGTGCACATCACCCAGGACCACTCCCGCGCCCAGATCGTCTCGATCCCGCGCGACACCCTGGTCGCCCGCCCCGACTGCACCGACGCGAACGGCCGGACGGTGCCCGGCGCCAAGCGCGCGATGTACAACAGCGCCTTCGAGAGCGGCGGCGCGGCCTGCGCGGTCAGGACCACCGAGCAGCTCACCGGGCTGCGGATGGACCACTACCTGCAGATCGACTTCGCCGGCTTCGCCCGGGTCGTGGACGCGATAGGCGGGGCCACCGTGACCACCACGGTGGCCATCCACGACAAGGACAGCGGGCTCGACCTGCCGCCCGGAGAGCACCACCTGGACGGACAGCAGGCGCTGGCCTTCGTGCGCACCCGGCACGGCGTCGGCGACGGCAGCGACCTCGGCCGGATCGAGCTCCAGAAGCAGATGGTGCGGTCTCTGCTGAAGCAGGCCGGGGGGAGCGGGCTGCTCACCAACCCGGTCAAGCTGTGGTCGCTCGGCGACACCGTGACCAGGAGCATCACCACCGACTCCGCGCTCGGCTCGGTGAACGCGCTGGTGGGGCTCGCCCAGGAGCTCAAGGGGATAGGCCCGGACCAGCTGAGCATGGTCACCCTGCCGGTGGCGGCGGCCCCCGGCGACCCGAACCGGGTGGTGCCGCAGCAGCCGCAGGCCGGGCAGGTCTGGGCGGCGCTCAAGGCCGACCAGCCGTTCCCCCCGGCCGTCGTCTCCACGCAGCCGGAGAACCCCGCCCAGACGCCGGCCGCTCCGTCGACCTCCGCGCGGACCGCGGGAAAGCCCGGCCCCAAGGCCACCGCCAGGCGCTGAGGGGGCCCGGAATATCCCGGAACGCGACCCGGTTTGGGAAGATGCGGCCGGTCCTGGCAGACTGGTCCGTCGGTCCCGGTTCACGTGCGGCGCTCCAGCCGCCGACCCGGTGCCCTCCCGAAACCTAGGAGACCCCCTTGAAGTCCAACGTTCACCCCGAGTACGTGGTCACCCGCGTGACCTGCACCTGTGGCGCCGAGTTCGTGACCCGCTCGACCGAGACCAGTGGCGAGATCCGCGCCGAGGTCTGCTCGCAGTGCCACCCGTTCTACACCGGCAAGCAGAAGATCCTCGACACCGGTGGCCGCGTGGCCCGCTTCGAGGCCCGCTTCGGCAAGCAGCACAGCGCGAAGGCCTAGCGCTCACTCGGCGCCGGTTCCCGGCGCCCCCGTACTGTTGTCGGGGGCGTCGGGGGCCGGCGCCGTTCGCGTCCCCCGCGAGTTCCCCACCCCCCACACGTTTCCGAGTCCCCGGGAAGAAGGCCACCCCCATGTTCGAGGCAGTCGAAGAGCTCCTCGTCGAGCACGCCGACCTCGAGACGAGGCTGGCCGACCCGTCCGTCCACGCCGACCAGGCCAACGCCCGCAAGCTGGCCAAGCGGTACGCCGAGCTGACCCCGATCACCCGGGTCTACCGGCAGTGGCGACAGGCCGGCGAGGACATCGAAGCCGCGCGCGAACTCGCTGCCGAGGATCCGGAGTTCATCGCCGAGGTGAAGGACTCCGAGGCGCGCCGGGAGGAGCTCACCGAGGAGCTGCGGCTGCTGCTGGTCCCGCGCGACCCGAGCGACGACAAGGACGTCATCCTGGAGATCAAGGCGGGCGAGGGCGGCGAGGAGTCCGCGCTGTTCGCCGGCGACCTGCTCCGGATGTACCTGCGCTTCGCGGAGCGGGTCGGCTGGAAGACCGAGATCATCGACTCCAACGAGTCCGACCTCGGCGGCTACAAGGACGTCTCGGTGGCCGTGAAGACCAAGGGCAGCACCGAGCCCGGCCAGGGCGTCTGGGCCCGGCTGAAGTACGAGGGCGGCGTGCACCGCGTGCAGCGCGTCCCCGCCACCGAGTCGCAGGGCCGCATCCACACCTCCGCGGCGGGCGTGCTGGTCACCCCCGAGGCGGAGGAGGTCGAGGTCGAGATCCTCGCCAACGACCTCCGCATCGACGTCTACCGCTCCTCCGGCCCCGGCGGCCAGTCGGTCAACACCACCGACTCCGCGGTCCGGATCACCCACCTGCCGACCGGTATCGTGGCGTCCTGCCAGAACGAGAAGAGCCAGCTCCAGAACAAGGAGCAGGCGATGCGCATCCTGCGGTCGCGGCTGCTGGCCGCCGCGCAGGAGGAGGCCGAGCGGGAGGCCTCGGACGCGCGCCGCAGCCAGGTCCGCACGGTCGACCGCTCCGAGCGGATCCGCACGTACAACTACCCCGAGAACCGCATCTCGGACCACCGCACCGGATTCAAGGCGTACAACCTGGACCAGGTCCTGGACGGCGAACTGAACGCGGTGATCCAGTCCTGCGTGGACAAGGACGCGGCGGCCAAACTCGCCGCGGCCGCCCAAGAGAACTGAGACCGGCGCGCCCCAGCCCGCGCTTCGCCCGAAGCCGGAGCGCAGAAACAAGAGGTCGTACGGATGAACCTGCTGCTCGCCGAGGTGGCCCAGGCCACCCAGCGGTTGGCCGCGGCCGGCGTGCCGTCGCCGCGCTTCGACGCGGAGGAGCTCGCCGCCTACGTCCACAACGTCAAGCGCAGCCAGCTGCACACGGTGAAGGACGCCGACTTCGACGCCCGCTACTGGGAGGCGGTCTCCCGGCGGGAGGCGCGCGAGCCGCTCCAGCACATCACCGGGCGGGCGTTCTTCCGCTACCTCGAACTGGAGGTCGGCCCCGGGGTGTTCGTGCCCCGGCCGGAGACCGAGACGGTCGTCGAGTGGGCGATAGACGCGGTGCGCGACATGGACGTGGCCGAGCCGCTGGTGGTGGACCTGTGCTCCGGCTCCGGCGCGATCGCCCTCGCCCTGGCCCAGGAACTTCCGCGCTCGACCGTGCACGCCTTCGAACTGGACGAGGGCGCGCTGGAGTACACCCGGCGCAACATCGAGGCCAGCCCCGACCGCGCCCGGGTCACCCTGCACGCCGGTGACGCCACCAAGGCCTTCGAGGACGACCGCTCCTGGGACGGCCGCTTCGACCTGGTCATCTCCAATCCGCCGTACATCCCGCTCACCGAGTGGGAGTACGTCGCGCCGGAGGCCCGCGACCACGACCCGCAGATGTCGCTGTTCTCCGGCGAGGACGGCCTGGACACCATCCGCGGCATCGAGCGGGTCGCGGCCCGACTGCTGCGCCCGGGCGGCGCGGTGGTGATCGAGCACGCCGACCAGCAGGGCGGCCAGGTGCCGTGGATCTTCAACGAGGAACACGGCTGGACGGACACCGCCGACCACCGCGACCTCAACAACCGGCCGCGCTTCACGACCGCCCGGAGGGTCGGGTCGTGAACGGTCGAGCACAGTACGACCGCCCGGAGGGTCGGGTCGTGAACATCGAACGCTGTACGACAGCGCGCAAGGCCGCGCTGTGACCGCAGTGAGGGCCGTAGTGACCGCCATGAGCCACTCCGGAAGGGGACCGCACCGATGAGCCGCCGCTACGACTGTGCCGATGCCGGGGACCGCACCACCGGTCTGCGCGAGGCCGCCTCGGCCATCCGCCGCGGCGAACTCGTCGTGCTGCCCACCGACACCCTGTACGGGGTCGGCGCGGACGCCTTCTCCGCGGAGGCCGTCGGCGAGCTGATGGCCGCCCGCGGCCGCGGCCGCAACACCCCGTCCCCGGTGCTGGTCGGCTCGCCGACCACCCTGCACGGCCTGGTCACCGACTTCTCCGAGCAGGCCTGGGAGCTGGTCGACGCGTTCTGGCCCGGCGGGCTCACCCTGGTCGCCCGGCACCAGCCCTCGCTGCGCTGGGACCTCGGCGACACCCGCGGCACCGTCGCGGTCCGGATGCCGCTGCACCCGGTCGCCATCGAGCTGCTGAACGCCACCGGCCCGCTGGCCGTCTCCAGCGCCAACCGGATCGGCGGGTCCTCCCCGCTGACCTGCGACGACGCGCAGGCCCAGCTCGGCGACGCGATCTCGGTCTACCTGGACGGCGGGGCGGCCGAGGACTCCGCCACCTCGTCGATCGTCGACGTCACCGGCAAGGTCCCGGTTCTGCTGCGGGCCGGTGCGATCAGCGTCGAGCAGCTGAGGGAGGTCGTCCCCGACCTGGAGGCCGGCAGTTGACGCCCACCGCCTCGCTCCACGCCGGGCCGGGCATAGCGCCGTACCTGAGCGTGGGCCCCAGGCCGCTGGACCACTTCCGGATCCTGTTCGTCTGCACCGGGAACATCTGCCGCTCGCCGATCGCCGAGCGGCTGACCCGGCGTGAGCTGGACACCCGGCTGAGCCCCCGGGTGGCCGGACGGATCCTGGTCGAGAGCGCCGGCACCTGGGGCCACGAGGGCGCGCCGATGGAGGACCACGCCGCGACCGTGCTCGACGAGTACGGCGCCGACAGCGGTGGCTTCACCGGCCGCGAGCTGCTGGACGAGCACGTGGTCGAGGCCGACCTGGTGCTCACCGCGACGCTGGACCACCGCGCCCAGGTGATCTCGATGGGCCACGAGGCGGGGCTGCGCACCTTCACGCTGAAGGAGTTCACCCGACTGGTGCGGACGATAGACCCGGGCACCCTGCCGGACCCGCGGCGCGGCGCCGACGTCACCGAGCGGGCCCGCGCGCTGGTCCGGGCGGCCGCCGCGCTGCGCGGCTGGCTGCTGGCCGCCACCCCGGAGTCGGACGAGGTGGACGACCCGTACGGGGCGCCCATCGGCATGTTCCGCAACTGCGGCGAGGAGATATTCCACGCGGTCGACCCGGTGGTCACCGCGCTCACCGGCGTCCCCGCGCCGCGCTGACTTAACCGACGGGCCCGCGGCCGAACGGGGCCTCCGACCGCGGCTCGGCGGGCCGGGCGGCGGCAGCGGTCCTACGCTGGGTGACACAGTCCCCGCAGCGCCCGGGAGCCCCGCCATGACCGTCACCGATGCAGCGACCGGCCCGACCGCGACGACCGGGCGCCCGTGGGCGTCCGAGGCGCTGCGCCGCGCCGACCCGCAGCTGGCCGACCTGCTGGCCGCGGAG
Organism: Kitasatospora sp. NPDC001547; assembly: GCF_042894165.1. Taxonomy (NCBI): domain Bacteria; kingdom Bacillati; phylum Actinomycetota; class Actinomycetes; order Kitasatosporales; family Streptomycetaceae; genus Kitasatospora; species Kitasatospora sp. NPDC001547. Next base: position 464,437 of record NZ_JBIAVL010000003.1, read on the forward strand.
GCCGAGCGGCGCGCCGAAACGATCCAGCTGCTGGCGGGGGAGAACCTCACCAGCCCCGCCGTCCTGGCGGCCCTCACCGGCCCGCTGATCGACAAGTACGCCGAGGGCTACCCGGGCCGCCGGCACCACACCGGCTGCGCGCTGGCGGACGCCGCCGAGCTGCTGGCGATCGACCGGGCCCGCGAGCTGTTCGCCGCCCCGCACGCCAACGTCCAGCCCCGGTCGGCGACTTCGGCGATGCTGGCGACGTACGCGGCGCTGCTGCGCCCCGGTGACGGGGTGCTGGCGATGTCGCTGGAGCACGGCGGCCACCTCAGCTGCGGCTCGCGCGCCAACTTCTCCGGGCGCTGGTTCGACTTCACCGGCTACGGTGTGCGCGAGTCCGACGGGCTGATCGACCTCGACCAGGTCCGCGACCTGGCCCGGCAGCACCGCCCCAAGGCCATCGTGGCGGGCTCGATCTCGCACCCCCGGCACCCCGACTGGGCGGCGTTCCGGGAGATCGCCGACGAGGTGGACGCCTACCTGATCGCCTCCGCCGCGCAGACCACCGGGCTGATCGCGGCCGGGGTGGCGCCCTCCCCGGTGCCGTACGCGGACGTCACGGTGGCGGCCACCCACAAGCTGCTGCGCGGTCCGCGCGGCGGGCTGCTGCTGTGCACCGCGGAGCTGGCCGAGCGGATCGACCGGGCGGTCTTCCCGTTCAGCCAGGGCGGCGCGGCCATGAACGAGGTGGCCGGCAAGGCGGTCGCCCTCGCGGAGGCCTCCGCGCCCGCCTACCGGGCGTACGCGCAGCGGACGGTGTCCGGGGCCCGGGCGCTCGCCGCGGGCCTCGCGGAGGCCGGCCTGCGCCCGCTGACGGGCGGCACCGACACCCACCTGGTGACCGCCGACGTGAGCCCGCTCGGCGTCACCGGCGCGGAGGCCGAGCGGCGCTGCGCGGCGGCCGGGCTGCTGCTCGGCAAGTGCGCGCTGCCGTACGACCCGGCGCCGGTCGCCGAGGCCTCCGGGATCCGGCTGGGCACGGGCACGGTGACCAGCCAGGGGATGGGGGAGCCGGAGCTGGCCGAGATCGCCGGACTGGTCGCCCGGGTGCTCACCGGGGGCGCGGCCGCCCCGGCCGCGGCCCGGGTCCGGGAGCTGGCGCTGGCCTTCGCCCGCCCGGCGTGACGGGGCCCGTGCGGGTATCCGGATCTCCTACCCGGGAGGGCGAACCGCGATGCACGGTCCCGGCGTCCGACTCAATAAGGTGTGTGCCGTGGCGACGCACCTCGAACCCCGGGACGGCAGGGGAGTACCTTCGGTACCTCCCCGTTCGACAGTGATGCAGGAGGCCAGTGGTGCGTGAGTATCTGCTGGTGCTGTTCTGCACGGCCGCCGTCACCTACCTGCTGACCGGCCCGGTCCGGAAGTTCGCCATCGCGGCCGGCGCCATGCCGCCGGTGCGTGCCCGCGACGTGCACCGCGAGCCCACCCCCCGGCTCGGCGGCATCGCGATGTTCGGCGGACTGTGCGCGGGCATCCTGGTCGCCTCGCAGCTCGACAACCTGAGCAAGGTGTTCTCCCAGGGGACCGACATCCGCGCGCTGCTGTCCGGCGCCGGGATCATGTTCCTGCTCGGGGTGCTCGACGACAAGTGGGGCGTGGACGCGCTGGTGAAGCTCGGCGGCCAGATGATCGCCGCCGGTGTGATGGTCTGGCAGGGCGTCACGGTGATCACCCTCCCGGTGCCCGGCGTCGGCCCGGTCGCGGTGAGCCCGACCCAGGGCATGGTGATCTCGGTCGTCCTGGTCGTCGTCATGGTCAACGCGGTGAACTTCATCGACGGCCTGGACGGCCTGGCCGGCGGCATGGTCTGCATCGCCGCGATGGCCTTCTTCCTGTACAGCTACCGGCTCTGGTACGGCTACACGATCTCCGACGCGGCCCCCGCCGTGCTGTTCAGCGTGCTGCTGATCGGCATGTGCCTGGGCTTCCTGGCGCACAACATGCACCCCGCGCGGATCTTCATGGGCGACTCCGGCTCGATGATGCTGGGCCTGATGCTGGCCGTCGCCGCGATCTCCATCACCGGCCGGGTCGACCCGGACCTGATCAGCAACGAGACCGGTTCGCAGACCGCCGCCGTGCACGCCCTGGTGCCGATCTACATCCCGCTGCTGCTGCCGCTGACGGTCATCGCGCTGCCGCTGGCGGACCTGCTGCTCGCGGTGGTCCGCCGGACCTGGGCCGGCCAGTCCCCGTTCGCCGCGGACAAGCGCCACCTGCACCACCGGCTGCTCCAGGTCGGCCACTCGCACAGCCGCGCCGTACTGATCATGTACTTCTGGGCCGCGCTGATCGCCTTCGGCTCGGTGGCGTTCTCGGTGACCAACACCGGCCGCACCGTCGTCCTGGCGCTGGCCGGGCTCTGCCTGGTCGGCCTGGTGGTGCTGCTCATCCCGCGGTTCCGGCCGCGCGCCCCGCGGGCGGTGCAGGCCTTCGTCCCCCCGCGCTACCGCCGGCAGCGGACCGGTCCGATGGCCGAACTGTCGGCGAAGGACAAGCAACTCCTCGGTGAAGCCGGCCGGGACTCCGAGCTGGGCTCCACCGCGGCCGGCTCCCACCACAAGGCCACCGGCCGCCACTGACAAGGGAGTTGGTGCCCCGTCAGAGAGCGTTCACTCGAACGGCGGAACCATTGCGCCGTTGGTGTGACAGGTGCCACACATTCATGGTAAAGCTCTCATCAAATAGTTTGTGATACCGTTCACGAGTACCGAGAACACGCCGAAAGACCTGACAGGTGGATGACTTCCGTCCCTGTCGGTCTCCCTCCCCGGGCCCGCCGTTGCGATGGGCGGCCCGCGGCGATGCCTCGGTCCGGTGTCACCCGCCACCCGTTGTGCCCGTCCCCCCGCCACATCGACATGCCGCCGGAGCTGCCGACATGCCGTCCACCGACGCCCGGATCCTCCGAGGCGCCGCGATTCCCACTGCGGTCGCCGGGATCATCGCCATGGCGATCTCCTTCGCCGTCGCCGGTGGGAAGGGGCTGCTCGGCGCCCTGTTCGGCGCGCTGCTGGTGATGGCCTTCTTCAGCTTCGGCCAGGTCGCGCTCGACCGGCTGACCCGGTCGAACCCGCAGATCATGATGGCCGCGGCGCTGCTCGTGTACACCACGCAGATCCTGCTGGTCGGCATCGTGCTCGCGGTCTTCAAGGACACCGACCTCTTCAACCGGCAGGCGTTCGCCTTCACCCTGCTCGGCTGCGCCCTGGTCTGGACGGGCTTCCAGGTGCGCGGCGCACTCAAGGCCAAGACCTTCTACGTCGACCCCGACGCCTCCGAAAAGAAGGGCGACAAGCCCTCCGACAAGGGGCGTCAACAGTGACGAGGCCCGGCTGTCCTCCCAACGAGGGGGGCGGTGTTTATGCCGCGCTGACGGGCTGCTATCGTCCGTCGCAACAACGGAGTACGGGAAGAGGCCAGGTCTGTCCGGACAGCGGACGGATCGCCCCCCTGATCCGCGCAGTCTTCGATGATCCCGCTGTGGTGCAGTGCACCGGCGCGCGGGGTCGGCGAGAAACCCATCAAGTTCCAGTGCCGCTCCGTGGCCTCAGGCCACGCCGACACACCGAGGTTGCCGTATCCATGCGTCACGACGAAGGAGTCCGTGGTGAGTGCTGAACTCACGTCCCTCGCCTCAGGCAGTTGCCACTTCGGGGACGCTGGCTGCGGCTTCCCGGCCCCGGGTCTGAACGAGTTCCAGTTCAAGCCGATCTTCTCGATCGGCAGCGTCGAGTTCAACAAGCCGATGCTGCTGTCGTTCATCGTCGCGTTCCTGGTGGTCGGCTTCTTCTGGGCCGCCTTCGCCAAGCCGCGTCTGGTCCCCGGCAAGCTGCAGCTGGTCGGTGAGATCGGCTACGACTTCGTCAAGCGCTCCATCGTGCTGGAGACGATCGGCAAGAAGGGCGAGAAGTACGTCCCGATGCTCGTCTCGATGTTCTTCTTCATCTGGTTGATGAACATCATGTCGATCATCCCCTTCGCCCAGTTCCCGGTGATGGCGGCGATCGCGTTCCCGGCGGGCCTCGCGGCGATCGTCTGGCTCACCTACATGACGCTGACCTTCAAGAAGCACGGCTTCGTCGGCGGTCTGAAGAACCTCTGCTGGCCCTCGGGCATCCCCGGCTGGGTCATGTTCATCCTGGTGCCGATCGAGTTCTTCTCGAACGTCCTCGTGCGCCCCTTCACGCTCGCGGTCCGAGCCTTCGCGAACATGTTCGCCGGCCACCTGCTGATCGTGATGTTCTCCATCGCCTCCTGGTACCTGCTCAGCCCGACCCTGGGCGCGCTCTACGGCTCGGTCTCCTTCGTGGTGACCATCGCCCTGACCGCCTTCGAGCTGCTGGTCCAGTTCCTGCAGGCCTACATCTTCGTGATGCTGGCCAGCAGCTACATCGCCGGTGCCCTGGAAGAGGCGCACTGAGCCCCGGGGCCGCGGCCCCGCCGAGAACCACCTCCCGGATCGCCCGGTGGCCAATCACCACCGGTTCACCACCCTGCAAAGGACAACGTCAATGAGCATCCTCGCTGAGGGCACTGTCTACGGTTCCGTCGCCTCGCTGGGCTACGGCCTCGCCGCCATCGGCCCCGGCATCGGCGTCGGTCTGATCTTCGGCAACGGTGTCCAGGCCATGGCCCGCCAGCCCGAGGCTGCCGGTCTCATCCGTTCCAACATGTTCATCGGCTTCGCGCTGACCGAGGCGCTCGCCCTCATCGGCATCGTCATGCCGTTCGTCTTCGGCAACAAGTAATCCCGCCGTAGACCCTTTCTGAGGAAGGTCCAGATATGAGCATGGCGATCGTCCAGCTCGCGGCCGAGGAGAAGATGAACCCTCTCCTCCCCGCGTGGCCCGAGATCATCATCGGCCTGCTCTGCTTCTTCATCGTCTTCGGTCTGCTCGGCAAGAAGCTCCTCCCCAGCATCGAGAAGGTGCTGTCGGAGCGCCGGGACGCGATCGAGGGCGGGATGGAGCGCGCCGAGGCCGCCCAGGCGGAGGCCCAGGCCCTGCTTGAGCAGTACCGCGCCGAGCTCGCCGAGGCGCGCCACGAGGCTGCCCGCATCGTCGAGCAGGCTCGCGAGCAGGGTGCCGCCCAGCTCGCCGAGATGCGCGAGGAGGGCCAGCGCCAGCGCGAGGCCATCGTCGCCGCCGGTCACGCCCAGATCGAGGCGGACAAGAAGCAGGCCACTGCCGCCCTGCGTCAGGACGTGGGCTCGCTGGCCACCCAGCTGGCGTCCCGCATCGTGGGTGAGTCCCTCGAGGACCACACCCGGCAGAGCGGCGTCATCGACCGCTTCCTGGACGAGCTGGAGGCCAAGGCCGCCGTTGCTCAGGGTGCGGCCAAGTGATCGGCGCCAGCCGCGAGGCCCTCGCCGCCGGCCGGCAGAACCTGGAGAGCCTGACCGACTCCACCTCGGTGGACGCGGCCAAGCTCGCCGAGGAGCTCACCGCCGTCACGGCCGTGCTGGACCGTGAGGTGTCGCTGCGCCGTGTCCTGACCGACCCCTCCCGGTCGGGCCAGGACAAGGCCCAGCTGGTCACCTCGCTGCTGACCGGCCAGGTCTCCGGCGAGGCCGTGGACCTGGTCTCCGGCCTGGTCCGCTCCCGCTGGTCGGGTTCGCGCGACCTGGTGGACGCGACCGAGGAGCTCGCCGCGTACGCCGAGATCATCGCCGCGGACAAGGCCGGCGCCCTGGACGACGTCGAGGACGAGCTCTTCCGCTTCGGCCGGGTGGTGAGCGGCTCGCACGAGCTGCGCGCCGCGCTGACCGAGCCGAAGGCCGGTGCCGTCGCGAGGGCCGCGCTGATCAGCAAGCTGCTGGGCGGCCGCGCCCACGCCGGCACCGTCCGGCTGGTCACCGCCCTCGTCAACGTGCCGCGTGGCCGTAGCCTGGAGCAGGGTCTCGAGTCCTACTCGAAGCTCGCCGCCGCGCGTCGCGGCCGGGTGGTGGCCCTGGTCACCACCGCGGTGCCGCTGTCGGACACCCAGAAGGAGCGCCTGTCCGGTGCTCTGGCCCGGATGTACGGCCGCCAGGTCCACCTGAACATCGACGTCGACCCCGAGGTCGTCGGCGGCGTGCGGGTGCAGATCGGCGACGAGATCATCAACGGCACCGTGTCGAGCCGCCTCGAGGGCGCTCGCCAGTCGCTCGAAGGCTGAGCACCGAAGCAGCACATCCGACCCTCGGTCGGGAAACCGGCTCCCCAAGGAGCCGGCACATCGTACGGCCGGTTCGGAAGACCCGGCCGAGAGTCGAATACTTGCGGCCCTCAATGGCGGGCCGAGGATCGCAAACTAGGAGAGCAGGGAAGCCTGATGGCGGAGCTTACGATCCGTCCGGAGGAGATCCGGGACGCGCTGGCCGACTTTGTCCAGTCGTACCAGCCGGACGCCGCTTCTGTGGAAGAGGTCGGCACGGTCACTGACGCGGCGGACGGCATCGCGCATGTCGAGGGCCTGCCCTCGGTCATGGCGAACGAGCTGCTGAAGTTCGAGGACGGCACGCTCGGCCTCGCGCTGAACCTCGACACCCGCGAGATCGGTGTCGTCGTCCTCGGTGAGTTCGGCGGCATCGAAGAGGGCCAGACCGTGCGCCGCACCGGCGAGGTCCTCTCGGTTCCGGTCGGCGACGGCTACCTCGGCCGCGTCGTGGACCCGCTGGGCAACCCGATCGACGGCCTGGGCGACATCGCCGCCACCGGTCGCCGCGCCCTGGAGCTGCAGGCCCCCGGCGTCATGGCCCGCAAGTCGGTCAAGCAGCCGCTGCAGACCGGCATCAAGGCCATCGACGCGATGACCCCGATCGGCCGCGGCCAGCGCCAGCTGATCATCGGCGACCGCCAGACCGGCAAGACCGCGGTGGCCGTCGACACGATCATCAACCAGCGTGACAACTGGCGCTCGGGCGACCCGGAGAAGCAGGTCCGCTGCATCTACGTCGCCGTGGGCCAGAAGGGCTCCACCATCGCGTCCGTCCGCGGCGCCCTGGAGGAGGCCGGCGCGCTGGAGTACACCACCATCGTGGCTGCTCCCGCCTCCGACCCGGCCGGCTTCAAGTACCTCGCCCCGTACACCGGTTCGGCCATCGGCCAGGAGTGGATGTACGCCGGCAAGCACGTCCTGATCATCTTCGACGACCTGTCGAAGCAGGCCGAGGCCTACCGCTCCGTCTCCCTGCTGCTGCGCCGCCCGCCGGGCCGCGAGGCCTACCCGGGTGACGTCTTCTACCTGCACTCCCGCCTGCTGGAGCGCTGCGCCAAGCTGAACGACGCCCTGGGCGGCGGCTCGATGACCGGTCTGCCGATCATCGAGACCAAGGCCAACGACGTCTCGGCGTACATCCCGACCAACGTCATCTCCATCACCGACGGCCAGATCTTCCTGGAGTCCGACCTGTTCAACGCCGGCATCCGCCCGGCCGTGAACGTCGGCATCTCGGTCTCCCGCGTCGGTGGCTCCGCCCAGATCAAGGCCATGCGCTCGGTCGCCGGCCGTCTGCGTCTGGACCTCGCCCAGTACCGCGAGCTGGAGGCCTTCGCCGCCTTCGGTTCCGACCTGGACGCGGCCTCCAAGGCCCAGCTGGAGCGCGGTGCGCGCATGGTCGAGCTGCTGAAGCAGGGCCAGTACCAGCCCTTCCCGGTCGAGGAGCAGGTCGTCTCCATCTGGGCCGGCACCAACGGCAAGATGGACGACGTCCCGGTCGCCGAGATCCGCCGCTTCGAGCGCGAGTTCCTGGACCACGTCCGCCTGCAGCACAAGGACCTGCTCGCCGGCATCGTCGAGACCGGTCTGCTGGCCGACGGCACCATCGACGCGCTGACCAGCGCGATCGAGGCCTTCAAGCAGGGTTACCAGACCGCTGACGGCAAGCTGCTCTCCGAGCAGGCCTGAGTCCGGTAGCGAGGGAAAGGACGTAACGACCCATGGGAGCACAGCTTCGGGTCTACAAGCGCCGGATCCGCTCTGTCACCGCGACGAAGAAGATCACCAAGGCGATGGAGATGATCTCCGCGTCGCGCATCGTCAAGGCGCAGCGCGCGGTGGCCGCCTCCACTCCGTACGCCGATGAGCTCACCCGGGCGGTGACGGCGGTGGCCACCCGGTCCAACGCCAAGCACCCGCTCACCACCGAGAACCCGAACGCCAAGCGCGCCGCCGTCCTGCTGATCACGGCGGACCGCGGCCTGGCGGGCGGCTACTCGACCAACGCCATCAAGGCCGCCCAGACGCTCACCGAGCGCCTGAAGGCCGAGGGCAAGGACGTGGTGACGTACGTCGTCGGCCGCAAGGGCGTCTCGTACTACACGTTCCGCGGTCTGGCGATCGCGGACTCGTGGACGGGGTTCTCGGACAAGCCGACCTACGGTGACGCGAAGACCGTGGCGGCCGACCTGATCGCGGCCTTCACGGCCGAGACGGGCGGCGTGGAGGAACTCCACCTGATCTCGACCGAGTTCGTGTCCATGCTGACGCAGAACGCGGTCGAGGCGCGGCTGCTGCCGCTGAAGCTGGACGAGGTCCAGCTCAGCGACCAGACGCCGGCCAAGGCGGAGATCTTCCCGCTGTACGACTTCGAGCCGTCGGCGGAGGGCGTCCTGGACGCGCTGCTGCCGCGGTACGTCGAGAGCCGGATCTACAACGCGATGCTGCAGTCGGCCGCTTCCGAGCACGCCGCTCGTCGGCGTGCGATGAAGAGCGCGACGGACAACGCCGGCGAGCTCATCAAGTCGCTCACGCGGCTTGCCAACTCGGCCCGTCAGGCCGAGATCACCCAGGAAATCAGCGAGATCGTCGGTGGCGCCAACGCGCTGGCCGACGCCAGCCGCGGGAGCGAATGAGTATGACCACCACTGTTGAGCCGACCACGGCGACGGGCCGCGTCGCGCGGGTCATCGGCCCGGTCGTCGACGTGGAGTTCCCCGTCGACGCGATTCCGGACATGTACAACGCCCTGCACGTCGAGGTGGACAACCCCGACGGCACGGGCCGGAAGACCCTGACCCTCGAGGTCGCCCAGCACCTCGGCGACGGCATGGTCCGCGGCATCTCGATGCAGCCGACCGACGGCCTGGTCCGCGGTTCGCAGGTCACCGACACCGGTGCCGCGATCTCCGTCCCGGTCGGCCAGATCACCAAGGGCAAGGTCTTCAACGCCCTCGGTGACGTGCTGAACGTCGACAAGGACGAGTTCGAGTCGCAGGTCCAGGTCCGCTGGCCGATCCACCGCAAGGCCCCGGAGTTCAAGGACCTCGAGTCCAAGACCGAGATGTTCGAGACCGGCATCAAGGTCATCGACCTCCTCACCCCGTACGTCACCGGTGGCAAGATCGGTCTGTTCGGTGGTGCCGGTGTCGGCAAGACCGTTCTGATCCAGGAGATGATCTACCGCGTCGCCGAGAACTTCGGTGGTGTGTCGGTGTTCGCCGGTGTCGGCGAGCGCACCCGTGAGGGCAACGACCTCATCGACGAGATGGTCGACTCGGGCGTTCTGGACAAGACCGCGCTGGTCTTCGGCCAGATGGACGAGCCGCCGGGCACCCGTCTGCGCGTCGCGCTGTCCGCGCTGACCATGGCGGAGTACTTCCGTGACGTCGAGAAGCAGGACGTGCTCCTCTTCATCGACAACATCTTCCGGTTCACCCAGGCCGGTTCCGAGGTGTCGACCCTGCTCGGCCGCATGCCCTCCGCGGTGGGCTACCAGCCGAACCTGGCCGACGAGATGGGCCTCCTGCAGGAGCGCATCACCTCGACCCGCGGTCACTCGATCACCTCGATGCAGGCGATCTACGTCCCCGCGGACGACCTGACCGACCCGGCGCCGGCCACCACCTTCGCCCACCTGGACGCGACCACCGTTCTGTCGCGTCCGATCTCGGAGAAGGGCATCTACCCGGCCGTCGACCCGCTGGACTCCACGTCCCGCATCCTCGACCCGCGGTACATCGCGCAGACCCACTACGACACGGCCATCCGTATCAAGGGGATCCTGCAGAAGTACAAGGACCTCCAGGACATCATCGCGATCCTCGGTATCGACGAGCTGTCCGAAGAGGACAAGATCACGGTGCACCGCGCCCGTCGCATCGAGCGCTTCCTCTCGCAGAACACCTACGTGGCGAAGCAGTTCACCGGTGTCGAGGGTTCGACCGTGCCGCTGTCGGAGACCATCGAGGCCTTCAACGCGATCGCGGACGGCAAGTACGACTCCGTCCCGGAGCAGGCCTTCTTCATGTGCGGTGGCATCGAGGACCTCGAGAAGAACGCCGCCGAGCTGGCGAAGAAGTAATCGCGGCCGGTAGCAGCTGTGCGTGACCGTGAGGGGTGGCCCCCGAGCCTGGGGACCACCCCTCGCGTCGCATCGGCTGTGATTCCGGTCAAATCCGTGCCGCCGGTTTCATGCCGGAGGCGCGGGGCCGTTATTCTTACCGAAACTCCCGAGTAATCGGGCGTTGCATGAGCCTAGGAGCCCACGTTGGCTGAGCTGCACGTCGAGCTGGTCGCAGCCGACCGCAAGGTGTGGTCCGGTGCGGCCACCATCGTCGTCGCCCGTACGGCCTCCGGTGACACCGGCATCATGCCGGGCCACACCCCGGTGCTGAGCGTGCTGGAGACCGGTCCGGTCACCATCCGCACGGTGGACGGCGGCACCGTGATCGCCGCGGTGCACGGCGGCTTCATCTCCTTCGCCGACAACAAGCTGTCTCTGCTCGCGGAGATCGCCGAGCTGGCGGACGAGATCGACGTCGCGCGTGCCGAGCGCGCACTGGAGAAGGCCAAGTCGGACCTGGACGAGCACGCCGAGCGGCGCGCCGAGGTCCGTCTGTTCGCGGCGCGCGGCCTCAAGGCCCACGCCTGAGTGCGCCGGACCCCGGCTTAGCGGGGTCGACCGACGGTCCCGGGGACGCGTGAGCGTGACCCCGGGACTGTCGTCGTAGTTGGTAGGTCAGCGCGGTCGCTTGATACGACCGCTACGGGGAACGCGGGTAGCGAGGAGGTGGGTGAGCATGGTCCTCGCGCTTGTGGTGTGTGCGGCGGTCGTGGCCCTGGGTGTGATCGGGCTGATGGCCTTCGCCGTCAGGCGCCGCCTGATCCAGCGGGTCGGCGGCACCTTCGACTGCAGTTACCGGCTGAAAATGCCCGCCGACGCCTCGACGCAGCCCGACCTCGACGAGAACGGCAAACCCACCTCCGCCCCGGTCCCCCCGACCGACGGCAAGGGGTGGGTTTTTGGTATCGGCCGGTACAGCGGTGACTCGATCGAGTGGTTCCGGGTCTTCTCGTACGCCCCGCGGCCGCGCCGGACGCTGCCGCGCCGGGAGATTGAGGTGCTCGGCCGGCGCTACCCGGAGGGCCAGGAGGAGCTGGCGCTGCTGTCCGGCTCGGTGGTGCTGCGCTGCCTGCACAACGGGGCGCCGCTGGAACTGGCGATGAGCGAGGACGCGCTGACCGGCTTCCTGGCCTGGCTGGAGGCGGCTCCGCCCGGCCAGAGAGTCAACGTCGCGTAGCGGTGTTCCGAGACGGGGTTAACGCCGCCTAACCCGGCGGCTAGTCTGGCCGCATGGTCAATCTGACGCGCATCTACACCCGTACCGGCGATGACGGCACCACCGCGCTCGGCGACATGAGCCGGACCAGCAAGACCGACCCGAGACTGATCGCCTACGCGGACGCCAACGAGGCCAACGCCGCGATCGGCGTGGCCCTGGCCGTCGGTGAACTGCCGGAGGACATCACGGCGGTGCTCGTCCGGGTCCAGAACGACCTGTTCGACGTCGGCGCCGACCTGTCCACCCCGGTGGTGGAGGACCCGAAGTACCCGCCGCTGCGGGTGCTGGAGTCCTACATCGACCGGCTGGAGGCGGACTGCGACGAGTACCTGGGACGGGTGGAGAAGCTGCGCAGCTTCATCCTGCCCGGCGGCACGGCCGGGGCGGCGCACCTGCACCTGGCCTGCACGGTGGTGCGGCGGGCCGAGCGCTCGACCTGGTCGGCGATCGCGGAGCACGGCGACAGCGTCAACCCGCTGACCGCGAAGTACCTCAACCGGCTGTCCGACCTGCTGTTCATCCTGGCCCGGGTGGCCAACAAGGAGCGCGGCGACGTGCTCTGGGTCCCGGGCGAGAACCGCTAGAACGCGACGCGGGGCCCGCCGCCGGACTCCCCCCGTGGGAGTCCGGCGGCGGGCCCCGCGCGTCCAGGGTCCCCTCCGGGCCTCAGGGCCGGTCGGCCGGGGTGCGGCCGGGGGCGCTGCCGACGAGGGGCTTCCCGGTGACCGCCCGGCCGTTCTCGACCTGCACGCCGGCCGGCGGCTCCTTGGGCCAGATCGAGTAGCAGGCGGCCACGGCCACGTTGACCGCGGCCGCGATGCCCAGCTTGAGGTACCACTGGGAGAAGGTGCCGAAGTGCGCGGAGCCGGCGGAGAGCGGGACGAGCAGGGTGATCAGGCTCAACGTGATCGCCGCCGACACGACGGTCCGGCCGGCGACCTGCCACTCGTACCTGGTCCGCTCCGGCCCGTACTTGGGCGAGGGCAGCGGCTTGGGACCGCCGGCGAAGCGGTGCAGGAAGTGCCGGTCGGCCCAGCGGACCAGCGAGGGGCCGTAGCCGATCGAGAAGCCCGCGTAGCTCGCGGCCAGGGCGTGCGTCCAGCTCGGGACGGCGCCGCCGCGCAGGTCGAGGACGGTGAGCGCGTACAGGGTGAGGTCCACCACCGGCAGGCCGACCAGCAGCGCGGTGCTGGTGCGGCGCCACCGGAGCAGGTAGCGGGTGGTGAGGCCGAGGCCGAGCAGGATCCAGAAGGAGACCTCGGCCGCGACGATGAGAGTGACGATCACGTTCTGCTCCCGACGTTTCGGTGGTGCTTCCAGCCTCGTGCGGGGGCGCGCCGGTGTCGTCGTCGCGCGGTGCCGTCCGGTGCTGCATCTTTCGATGTAGCGGACTCCTCCGTGGACCGGAGCCGGGCGGGTGCCGGGGGTGGTGAGATGGGGAGCGTGCCCCTCCCGTTCCCCGCGCTCTCCCCGCGCCGCCAGGACCAGCTGATCGCCCTCTGCGGGCTGCTCGGCGGCGCGGTGCTGATCGTCTTCAAGGCGTACGACCAGGCCGGCCGGGTGCCGCCGTGGGCGGTGGTGCCGCCGCTGCTGGTGATGGCGGGGCTGGAGCTGGTCCGGCGGACCAGGACGGTGCTGGCGGTGTCGGTCGGCGGGCTGGTCTTCGTGGCGAGCGTGTTCCTCGGCAACCTGACGGCCACGCTGATCATGTACACCGACCTGCTGTACGCGGCGGTGATCTACGGCAGCCCGCGGATGTCCCGGGTGCTGCACCTGACCGGCGGGGCGACCGTGCTGACGCTCTCCGCCCTGGCGGCGGTCTACGGCGGCACCTCCTTCGCGCTGCTGGTGGTGGTGATCAGCGCGCTGGTCTTCCTGGGCCCGGTGTGGACCGGCGACGTGGTGCGCAAGCACCGTCAGCAGGCGGAGGCCGAGCGGCTGCGCGCGGAACAGACCGCGCTGCTCTCGGAGATGGACCGGCGGGAGGCCATCGTCGCCGAACGGGCCCGGATGGCACGGGAGTTGCACGACGTGGTGGCCAACCACCTGTCGGCGATCGCGATCCACGCCACCGGCGCCCAGTCGGTGGCCAGACGCCGGAACCTGCCCGCGGACGATCCGCTGGTGGAGGTGCTGGCGGTGATCCGGGAGAACAGCGTCCAGGGATTGGCCGAAATGCGTCGCATGATCGGACTGCTCCGGGACAGCGGCGGGGGAGAGGTGGACGAGTCCTACGCGGCGCCCGACCTGGCCGCGGTGGACGCCCTGCTGGCCAAGGCCCGGGCGGCCGGCCGGGACGTCGGGCTGGACTTCGAGCTGGAGGAGCGCGGCGAGCGCGGCGAGGTGCCGGTGCCGGTCGGGCTGGCCGCCTACCGGATCGTCCAGGAGTCGCTGACCAACGCGCTCAAGCACGCCGGGCCCGGACTGGTCAGCCTGCGGCTGGAGTTCGCGCCCGGGGAACTGCGGATCGCCGTCGACAGTCCGTACCGGGGCGGGCCGGGCCGCGAACTGCCCGGCGCCCGGGCCGGACTGGTGGGCATGGCGGAGCGGGCCGGGCTGCTCGGCGGCAGCTTCGAGGCCGGGCCGCAGGACGGGTGCTGGAGCGTGCGCGCGGTGCTGCCGCGCGCCCAGGGGAACGAGGGACGGGCATGACGATCCGGGTGCTGGTGGCGGAGGACCAGGCGGCGGTACGGGCGGCGCTGGTGATGATCCTGCGGGCCGAGCCGGAGTTCGAGGTGGTCGGGCAGGCCGCCGACGGCGAGGAGGCCGTCCGGCTGGCGCTGGAGCTGCGGCCGGACGTGGTGCTGATGGACGTCCAGATGCCCCGGCTGGACGGCGTCTCGGCGACCCGCGAGGTGGTCGCCGCCGCGGCCGGCCAGGTGCTCGTGCTGACCACCTTCGACCTGGACGAGTACGTCTACGGCGCGCTGCGGGCCGGCGCCTCCGGGTTCCTGCTCAAGGACCTGGAGGCGGACACCCTGGTCGAGGGCATCCGCACGGTGGCGCGCGGGGACGGGATGCTGGCGCCCTCGGTGACCAAGCGGCTGATCGGCGCCTTCGCCCGCCCCGAGCGGCCGGTCGGACCGGAGGCCCGGGCCGCGGTGGGGGCGCTGACCGGCCGCGAGCGGGAGGTGCTGGCCTGCATCGGGGCGGGGATGTCCAACGGGGAGATCGCGACCCGGCTGGAGATGGCGGAGGCGACCACCAAGACGCACGTCAGCCGCATCCTGGCGAAGCTGCGGCTGCGCAGCCGGGTGCAGGCGGCGATCCTGGCGCAGGACCTCGGGCTGACCGTCTGACCTTCCGACCGTCCCGTGATCCGACCTTCCGACCGTCCGAGCTCGGTCCGACCGTCCGACGTCGCCTGTCCGGCCACCTGACCAGGTCGGTTGCAGATCACACTCTCGATTGCTACTGCACGGGGGATTTGGGCATTAGAGTCCGGCCAGAGCGACGCGGCTCTTCGGCGGTGACCCCTGCCCTGAGCCGCCTTCAGGGCCCGCCCGCGAGGCGGCGACGGCATCGGGAGACCCAGCCATGAGCAATGCGTCCAGCAAGCAGATCGCCGTGATCGGTGCCGGCCTGATGGGCGCCGGCATCGCCCAGGTCTCCGCGCAGGCCGGCCACCCGGTGGTGCTGCGGGACGTCACCGAGGAGGCGCTGCAGCGCGGCCTCGCGGGCATCCGGGCCTCGTACGAGAAGTTCGTCTCCAAGGGCAAGCTGAGCGCCGAGGACGCCGAGGCCGCGCTGGGCCGGATCACCACCACCACCGACCTGGGCGCCGTCGCCGAGGCCGACATCGTGGTCGAGGCCGTGTTCGAGAAGCTGGAGGTCAAGGAGGGCGTCTTCCGCGAGCTCGACAAGCTCGCCAAGGACGGTGCCGTGCTGGCCTCCAACACCTCCGCCATCCCGATCACCCGGATCGCCGCCGCCACCCAGCGCCCGGAGTCGGTCGTCGGCGTCCACTTCTTCTCGCCGGTCCCGATGATGAAGCTGGTCGAGCTGGTCCGCGGCTACAAGACCAGCGACGAGGCGCTGGCCGCCGCCCGCGCCTACGCCGAGGGCGTCGGCAAGGAGGTCGTGGTGGTCAACCGCGACATCGCCGGCTTCGTGACCACCCGCCTGATCACCGCGCTGGTCGTCGAGGCCGCCCGGCTGTACGAGACGGGCGTGGCCACCGCCGAGGACATCGACACCGCCTGCCGGCTCGGTTTCGGCCACGCGATGGGCCCGCTCCAGACCGCCGACCTGACCGGCGTGGACATCCTGCTGCACGCCGCCCGCAACATCTACACCGAGACCCAGGACGAGAAGTTCGCCGCCCCGGAGATCATGGCCCGCATGGTCACCGCCGGTGACCTGGGACGCAAGAGCGGCCGCGGCTTCTACCCGTACGAAGGCAAGTGAGCCGACAGGGCCGAACGACCGGCGGGCCGTGCGATCGGAGCATCGTACGGCCCGCTCCACCGGGTCGGGTGAGTTTCCTCACGCCCGGTGCCGCAGACGGGTGATTTGGGCGGGAATCGAGCGTAGGTGTGGGGCCGACCTGCGTATATTCCCTCGGACGGGTGAAGTTGCCTCAGATCTGGCCGGAACCAGCAACCTGCGGAGCCGGTTGACCGTCAGATGAGGGAACCCGGCATTCCGCCCGGGTCCGGACGTGGGGCCGCGGCCCTCCCGGATGCACCCGCCACTCCCGCACCCGGCACGGCCGGGGCGGACCCGCCCCGCACCAGGCCGTCCAGGCGAAGGAGGAGAGCATGCGCATCACCGGCGACCACACGGCGCTGGCCATCGAAGGCCGCCTCGACGTGCGCACCGCCGCCGACGCGCGGTCCCGACTGCACCAGGCCGTGGACGGCGGCCTCGGCGACCTCGTACTGGACCTCGCCCGGCTGGAGTTCTGGGACGCCACCGGCCTCGGCGTGATCATGGGCACCCACCGGCGGGCCGGTCGGATCGGCCGCCGGCTGGTGCTGCGCTCCGTCCCGGCCCAGCTCCAGCGGCTGCTGGTGGCCACCAAGTTGCACCGCATCCTGGCCGTCGACGGAGTCACCGGCGTCGTCGGCGTCACCGAGGCGCACGGGGTCGTGCTCTAGACCTCTCCGGGCCTCCCCACGCCGCGCGCCCGGCCCGCGCGCCTGCGTACCCCGGCCTGGCCCGCGCAACGTCGCTGGTCAGCGCCGCCGAGCGGCCGTCCGCCATGGACCCCTCTGCACGGCCGGGGCCGAATGTGCGAGAGTCTGCCCGTCAGAAGACGGCCGCCGGGGCTGCCTCCAGCCCGGCCGCGGCCGCTACCGGGACGTCAGCCGGGCGGCGCGGGGCGCCGCCGGCCGAGCACGATGCGGAGCAGAACGTGGCACAGCCATCCGGGGAGTTCCGGCAGGAGGCCGTCCGCACCCGTGGCGGCGAACTGGTCTCCGGCGGCCTGCTGGTGGGCGTCGGCGCCCCGGACGGCTCCGAGGCCCGGACCTGTCCCGAGGAGTGGCGGCCGCGGCCGCGCCGGATCGAACGCAGCGAGCCCGCCCGCGGCCCGGTCGGCGGCGTCGGCCGCGCGGTCGGCCCGCTGGCGCTCGGCGCCGGGCCCGCCGACCTGCCGATGCTGGACCGCGAGGCGGACATCGCCGAACTGCTCGGCCTGCTCGCCGAGGGCCGCTCGATACGCCTGGTCGGCCAGGCCGGCTCGGGCCGCAGCGCGCTGCTGTCGGCCGTCGCCGCGGCCGCCGCCGACCTCGCCCCCGGCGGCGTGGTGCAGCTCTGCGGCCACCGCCGGACCGTCCCCGACCTGCTCCAGGACCTCTTCGCGGCCACCCACCACGCCCCCGGCTACCGCCCCGACCCCGGACAGCTGGCCGCCCACCTCGCCGAGGTCGGCGCGATCGTGGTGATCGACGCCGCCGAGCCCTCGGGCGCCGAGCTGGAGCAACTGCTCGCCGCCGCCCCCGGCTGCGCCTTCCTGGTCTCCGTCGCCCCGGGCAGCCCGCCGCTGCCGGCCGGCTCCCGGCTCCAGGACCACCTGGTGGCCGGGCTCTCCCGCTCCGCCTGCCTCGCCCTCACCGCCCGGCTGGCCGGGCGGCCGCTGGACGTCGACGAGAAGGCCTGGGCGGTGGACCTCTGGTTCGAGTCCGAGGGCCTGCCGCTGCGCTTCGTCCAGGCCGCCGCGCTGCTGCGCCAGCGGGACGTCGCGGTGGACGCCCTGGTCGCCGCCGAGGACGACCGGCTGGACGTCTTCGGAGCCGTCGCCGAGCCCCGCCACGACCCGGACCCGGCGATCCGGGAGAACGCGCTGCGCGGCACCGTCCCGCTGCCCTCGGTGGCGGAGACCGCCTCGCCCGCGGTCCGGCTCGCCGAGGGGCTGAGCGAGCCCGCGCAGGCCGTGCTGCGGCTCGCCGTCGCACTCGGCGGCGAGTGCCCCACCGCGCCGCACCTGCCGGCGCTGATCGACGTCGGGCAGGGCGAGGCCGCCCTCGCCGAACTCGCCGACGCCGGCCTGGCGGTGTCCATCGGCGGGCACCACCGGCTGACCGCCGGCGCGCTCGAACTGCTCATACCGCACTGGCCCGCCCGCGGCTGCGTCGACGGTGCCGCCCAGCACTTCGCCTGGTGGGTCGGGCACAGTTCGGTGACGCTGGATCAGATCGCCGCCGAGGCCGAGGTGATGATCGGGGTGCTGCTCGCCGACCGCGCCGCCGGGCGGCACGACGCGGTGGTCCGGCTCGCCCGCGCCGCCGCGCCCGCACTGGCGCTGTCGCTGCGCTGGGGCGCCTGGGAGCGGGTGCTCCAGCTCGGTCTGGAGGCGGCCCGCCGCACCGGCTCGGCGGTCGACCAGGCCTGGTTCCACCACGAGGCGGGCGTGCACGCGATCTGCGTCCAGCAGCCCTCCCGGGCCATCGCCGAACTGGAGACCGCGCTCACCCTGCGGAGCACGGCGGGCGAGCAGCGCGGGGTGGCCGCCGCCCGCCGGATGCTCGACCTGCTGCGCGCCGAGGGCCGGCAGCTGTCGGCCGCCGCGCCCGCCGCGGCGGCGCCCGGCCGCGCACCGGTGATCCGCAAGATCGCGGCCCGGGTGCCGGCCCGGCTGAAGTCCAGCAGGCGGCGCCGGGCGGCCGTGGTCTCCACGGCGGTGCTGACCCTGGGGGTGCTCGGTACGGCGGTGGCGATGAGCTTCAGCGGGCCGGAGGAGGTCAAGGGGAGGGACCCGCACAGCGGCCGGCTGGACGGCGGCGGCACCCAGGACCCGCCGTTCCCGCAGTCCTCCGGCAGCGCCGGGCCGGGAACGGCCGGTGCCGGGCCGGCCAGTCCGGCGGCGGGGCAGGGGAGCAGTCCGGAGCCGTCCGCGAGCGGCAGCGCCTCGCACTCGCCGAGCGCCTCGCCGACGCGGAAGCCGAGTTCCTCGCCGGGGGCCGGCGGGTCGACGGCCCCGCAGCAGCCGCAGCCGCCCGCGCCGGGCCAGCCGCAGCCGCCGGCTCCGCAGCCGGGCCAGCCGCAGCAGCCTCAGCCGACCGGGCAGCCGCCGCAGCCGCCGCAGCCGAGCCACAGCCAGACGTCCACGGCGACCACCCCGACGTCGCCGACCCCGTCCGGGTCGCCGACGACCCCGAGCGGGACGGGCAGTCCGACCGCCCCGGGGCCGTCCTGAGCGGTCAGAACAGCTTGAGCTTGTCGTCGTCGATGCCGCGCAGCTCGTCGTAGTCCAGCACCACGCAGCCGATGCCGCGGTCGGTGGCCAGCACACGGGCCTGCGGCTTGATCTCCTGCGCGGCGAAGACGCCCTTGACCGGGGCCAACAGCGGGTCCCGGTTGAGGAGTTCGAGGTAGCGGGTGAGCTGCTCGACGCCGTCGATCTCGCCGCGGCGCTTGATCTCGACGGCGACCGTGGCGCCGTCGGAGTCGCGGCAGAGGATGTCGACCGGGCCGATCGCGGTGGGGTACTCGCGGCGGATCAGCGACCAGCCGGCACCGAGCACCTCCATCCGGTCCGCGAGCAGCTCCTGGAGGTGGGCCTCCACGCCGTCCTTGATCAGGCCCGGGTCGACCCCGAGCTCGTGGGACGAGTCGTGCAGCACCTCCTCCAGCGTGATGATGAGCTTCTCGCCGGCCTTGTTCTCCACCGTCCAGACCCCGTCGGCCTCCTTGAGGACGCACGGCGGGGACATCCAGTTGAGCGGCTTGTAGGCGCGGTCGTCGGCGTGGATGCTGACGCTGCCGTCGGCCTTGACCAGGATCAGCCTGGTGGCGGAGGGCAGATGGGCGGAGAGCCGACCGGCATAGTCGACTGAGCAGCGGGCAATTACGAGACGCACGGTCGACCACGCTAGCCCACCAGGGCCAGTTGATGCGATTCCGCGACGGCAGGGTGAAGAAACCGCGAACCCGGCCAACATTGAGGTCCTGTGGTCCCGCCGCCGCCCCGTCGAGGTCTGGCGCCCCCACCCACGAGTCGCTACGGTGTGTGACGGCACGCTCGCGGGATCGCTGTCAACGGGGATGGAGACTTCAGATGAACGATCCGACGGGATCCGGCCAATCTGGTGCACCGCAACATATTTCCCAAGCAATCCGCAGGAATGACCGGCCTGCCACGCCGTTGACTGCCACGCTGTTCTGAGCGCGTTCGGTGTCCAGGGCGTCACGTCCCGTGGTGCCACCGCGGTCGCGAAGGCGCCGGAAACCCCTGTCCCTCGGTGTTCCGGACGCCCCACGCGCATTCGCCACCCTCACTGTGAGCTTGACCTACGCACGACCACCCGGGCGCCGCGCGGGTGGACCGCGAGAGGAGAATCCATGTCGCTCGACGTCTCACCGGCCCTGCTGGAAAAGGCCGAGCGGGGCGAGGTCGACGAGCGGGAATTCGTCGACTGCGTCCGCGTCTCGCTGCCGTACGCCTGGGACCTGATCAGCTCCCTGGTCGCCCAGGCGAAGGTCGACGGCACCGACTTCGCCGACAACCAGGTACCACCGCCCAGCGAGCAGGCCCGCGGCCAGCTGCTGCGCGCCCTTGCCAGCGACGCCATCCGGGGCGCCCTCCAGCGCCACTTCGGGGTCCGGCTGGCCTTCCAGAACTGTCACCGGGTGGCGGTGTTCCTGCCGTCGGAGCCCAACGAGGCGCGGTACGACCGCTTCACCTCGGTCCGGGAGCAGCTGCTCAACCAGTCCGAGGAACTGCGGGACTGCTGACCGGGCCGCGGCTCCGGCCGCCCCCGTCCCCCGTACGGGGGACGGGGCGGCGGCCCGGGCCCGCCCCGCCCGCTCAGCCCAGCTGCGGCAGCACCTCGGAGCCGAGCCGGGCGATGTTGTGCAGGGTGGCCTCCTGGTCGCCGCTGCCCTCGGCGAGCAGGGCGAAGCGGCGGATGCCGGTGCGCTCGGCGGTGGCCAGCAGCCGGTCGGCGCACTGCCGCGGGGTGCCCACCGCGTGCAGGTCGCAGAGCAGTTCGGTGTACTGGCGCGGGTCGCGCATCCTGCGCTCGCGGCCGTCCACGGTGCGGTGGGCGCCGAGCCCGTACTCGAACCAGCCGGGCATCGCGTCCAGCAGCGTGGACCGGGCCGCCGTGGCGCGGTCGTCGACCTGGGCCACGCCGGCCGCGACGTGCTGGCGGGCGATCCGGCGCAGCTGCTCCTCGCCGCGACCGGCGGCCAGCCAGGCGGTCCGGTACAGCTCCAGCATCCGCAGCTTGTCGTCGTCCCCGGAGTGCATGCCGAGCAGCATCGGCAGGCCGCGCTCGGCGGCCAGCCGCACCCCGCCCGGCGAGGTGCAGGCGACCACCACGGGCGGGCCGGCCACCGGCAGCCCGGCGGCGGTGAGCTCCTCGCCGAGGTCCTCGTCGTCCCGGCGCTGGCGCGGGAAGCGCACCGGGCCGGACCGTTCGCCGAGGCCGAGCCAGCTGCTCAGGCCCGGCCGCCGCACCGGTTCGGCGGCCCGGGGCACCACCGCGACCTCGGGAAAGGCGAACTGCGGGCCGTCCGCGCCCACCCGGGAGCCGCGCAGCCAGCGCAGCAGGAGGTCCAGCCGCTCCGGGAAGCCGTTCTCGAAGGCGTCCACCCCGCCGCCGAACACGTCCAGGTCGATCCACGGCCCGCCGCGCCCCACCCCGAGCGTGAACCGCCCGCCGGAGGTCAGGTGCAGCAGCGCGGCCTGTTCGCCGAGGCCCACCGGGTGGCGGGTGGAGAGCACGCTGACCGCCGTGCCGACGCCGATCCGGCGGGTGCGGCCGAGCAGCATCGCGGCCAGCGTCGCGGCGTCCGGGCACACCCCGTACGGCACGAAGTGGTGCTCGGCCAGCCAGACGCTGTCCAGGCCCGCGCGTTCGGCCTCGACGGCGGAGCGGACGGTGCGCTCCAGCGCCTCGCCGTGGCTCTGCCCGGGGAACTGCGCGGACAGCTGGAACAGTCCGACCCGCAGCGGGCCGGTGGCCGGGGGCAGCGCGCCCGCCCGCTGGGTCGCCGGCAGCGGCTCGCCCGCCACGGCCGTCACCGGGGGGACGGCGGTCAGCGTCGGACCGGGGGCGGGTGGCCGGACCCCGACGGGCCGGCCGCTCTCGGCGCGGGCGCTGGTCTCGCTCATCGTTGGTCCTCCTCGGGTGCGCGCAGGGTCTGCGGGCCCCGCCTTCTCCCCTTGTGGGTATCCGATGTCATGTGCCAATGGCACGCGGAACCCCGGATTTCCCCGATGATCGGGTGGATCTCGGCAAAAACCCCGGAGCGTCGGACGGAGCCGTGGTAGTGGCCGTGCGGTAGCCCGGCCGGCCGTAGGCTGGAACGATCCAGAGCCCAGGAGGAGAGGGAGTCCGCCGTGTCGCCGCGCCGCAACCGGATCAAGAGCGCCGTTCCCCGCGAGAGCGCGGAGCCGGCCGCCCCGCTCGGCGGTTCGCTGCGCCGCACCGAGAGCTACCAGGGCGACGACTGGGTGGTCCAGACGGTGGCCGGGACGGCGGGGCGGTTCTACCGCTGCCCGGGCTGCGACCAGGAGATCCCGCCGGGGACGGGCCACGTGGTGGCCTGGCCGATGCACGGCGCGGGGGTGGACGACCGGCGGCACTGGCACCGGGCCTGCTGGGGAGCGCGGGAGCGCCGGGCCTCCAACGTGCTGCGGGGCCGCGGCGCTCCGCGGTACTGACGGTCCCTCCGCCGGGCCGGCTACGCGTCGCGCTTCCTGAGCACCAGCGCGCCGCCGACCAGCGCCGCCGCCGTCCAGGCGAGGCAGATCAGGAAGCCGGTCCACGGCCCGTACGGCTGGCCGTGCTGCTCGTACACCAGGAGCATCCGCGAGCCCGCGTAGTCGGGGAAGTAGTGGGCCAGGGTCTTGACCTTCGGCACAGCCGAGAGGATCGGCGAGAGCAGGAAGAAGAACGGCACCAGCACGCCGAGCGCGAGCGTCTGGTTGTGCAGCATCGTGGTGACGCCCGCCGCGAACAGGCAGAGCATCGTCAGGTACAGCGCGGCCCCGAACACCGCCCGCAGCACGTTCGGCTCGCCGATCGTGGTGGAGTGCGAGCCGAGCAGCGCCTGGCCGACGAAGAAGGTGACGAAGGCCGTCACCAGCGAGACCGCCAGGGCCAGCGCGCCGAGCACCGCCGCCTTGCCGGTGAGCAGGGTGGCGCGCTGGGGGACGGCGGCCAGGGTGACCCGGATCATGCCGGTGCTGTACTCGTTGCCGATCGCCAGCACGCCGAAGACGATGATCGCCAGCTCGCCGAGCATGATGCCGGAGAAGGACGTCCCGGTGGCGTCGAACGTGGACTGGTCGTTCCGGCGGAACTCGCCGAAGTTGTTGTTGGTGAGCAGGGACAGCAGCGCGCCGATGCCGACCGTGACGACGAAGGTCAGCGCGAGCGTCCAGACCGTCGAGCGGACGCTGCGGATCTTCGTCCACTCGGAGCGCAGGATCGCCGGGAAGGACGTCATCTCAGTTCTCCTCCTGCCGTGCCGTGCCCGTCTTCCGGGTACTGTCCGCCTTCCAGTCGGCGCCCCACTCGGCGGGCGCGCCCGCCGCGTCCCGGCCCGGTCCGTCGCCCGCGTGGTACTCCACCGAGTCCGCCGTCATCTGCATGAACGCCTCCTCCAGCGAGGCCTGCTGCGGGCTGAGCTCGTGCAGCACCACACCGTTCCCGGCGAACAGTTCGCCGAGCCGCGCGATGTCCCCGTCGACCACCTCGTAGGAGCCGTCCGGGCCCGGCTCGTGCCGCAGGCCGGCCTCGGCCAGCACGTCCAGCAGCCGCTCGGGCTCCGGACTGCGCAGCCGTACGGCGGAGCGGGAGTTGCGCCGGATGAAGTCCGGCATCGACAGGTCGGCGAGCAGCCGGCCCCGGCCGATGACCACCAGGTGGTCGGCGGTGACGGCCATCTCGCTCATCAGGTGCGAGGAGACGAAGACGGTGCGGCCCTCGGCGGCGAGGCGCTTCATCAGGTTGCGGATCCAGAGGATGCCCTCCGGGTCCAGGCCGTTGACCGGCTCGTCGAACATGACGATCTCCGGGTCGCCGAGCAGGGCGGAGGCGATGCCCAGGCGCTGGCCCATGCCGAGGGAGAAGCCGCGGGCCCGCTTGCGGGCCACCGGGGTGAGGCCGACCAGGGCGAGCACCTCGTCCACCCGGCGCTCGGGGATGCGGTTGCTCTGGGCGAGCCAGAGCAGGTGGTCCCGGGCGGTGCGGCCGGGGTGGACGGCCTTGGCCTCCAGCAGCGCGCCGATGTACTTGAGGGGCTCGCTCAGCTGCCCGTAGCGCTTGCCGTCGATGGTGACCCGGCCGGCGGTCGGGCGGTCGAGGTCGAGGATCATGCGCATGGTGGTGGACTTGCCGGCGCCGTTGGGGCCGAGGAAGCCGGTCACCACGCCCCGGGGCACCTGGAAGCTGAGCCGGTCTACCGCGAGCGTCTTGCCGTAACGTTTTGTCAGGTCGTGCAACTCGATCATTCGCGCTCCCTCAGGTCCCTGCCAGGCTAGGACATGTCCGACATTCGGCGGCGGATCAGCGCGGGCCCCGGCGGGAATTGCCGGGCGGCGCTCGGGACAAAGGGGGTATCGCGGCTCGCTGAGTGGGCCCGCCGGGCGTGCCGGAATAGGTTGGGCGCATGAGCGAGCGAAGCGAGCGAATCATCGAGAGGTGCGCGTGGGCGAACGCCCCTGCCGAGCGAAGCGAGGTGGGTGCATGAGCGAGCTCCCCTCCGCAGTGTCGGTCCGCGAGAGCGGTACCGGAACACCACTCCTGCTGCTGCACGCCTTTCCGTTGAACGCCTCGATGTGGTCGTCCCAACTGGACGCGCTGCCCGGCCTGACCGGGGACGAAGCGCGGGTGCTCGCCCCGGACCAGCGGGGGTTCGGCGGCACCGCGCTGGGCGTCGACGAACCCTCGCTGGACCGGGTCGCGGACGACCTCGCGCTGCTGCTGGACGCGGCCGGGATCGAGCGCGCGGTGGTCGGCGGGCTCTCCATGGGCGGCTACGTGGCGCTGGCCCTCGCCCGCCGCCACCCCGACCGGCTGTCCGGCCTGCTGCTGGCCAACACCCGGGCCACCGCCGACACCGACGCGGCACGGGCCAACCGGGAGCGGATCGCCGCCGCGGTCACCGCGCGGGGCAGCGTGCGGCTGCTGCTGGACGAGCAGGTCGCGGCCGGGCAGCTCGGACCGGACTCGCAGCACCTGGTGGAGCGGGTGCAGGCGATGGTCGCCGCCGCGCCGCCGGCCGCCGTCGCCTGGGCCCAGCGGGCCATGGCGGCCCGCCCGGACTCCCTGGACGTGCTGGCCGGGCTGCGGGTGCCGGTCGCGGTCGTCGCCGGCGCCCAGGACGCCCTGGTGGCGCCGGAGGAGGCCGCGACGATGCTGCGGGCCCGCCCGGACGCCGAGCTGACCGTGCTGCCCGGGGTGGGCCACCTGAGCGCCCTGGAGGCGCCCGAGGCCTTCGACGCCGTCGTGCGCACCCTGCTCGCCCGGGTGGCCGCCGGATGAGCCAGGAGAGCCAGGACGCGGCGGCCTGGGACTTCTCGGCGCTGGAGGTGACCGGCCGGATGCCCCTCACCAACCGGGGCGAGGGGCTGCTCGAACTGACCCTCGAACCCCTCGGCGAGGACTACTGGATGCGCCCGGGGGAGACCTTCATCGTCACCTCGTACGGCGACTACGGGCCCGGGCACCCCTTCGAGGTGCAGTACTGGCCGGACTCGGTGTCGGTCTGGTGCACCTCCTGGTTCGGCACCGTCTCGGACGACGAGGGCAACCAGCTCAGCAGCGGGCACCAGCGGCCGGACGGCGCCTACCCGCGGTAGGACTCCGTCCACGGCGGGCCCCAGAAGTGCCCGAGGTGATGACGGGGCGAAAGCCGACAGGCCCTCACCCGGACGGGTGAGGGCCTGTGGTGCTGCCGCGCGGTCCTGCCGGCGTCAGCGCGACTGCTGGGCGGGCACGCCCATGGTGTCGTCGTTCGGCAGCGAGGCGGCGGCCACGGCCGCGCCGGTCAGCGTCGCCAGCATCTCGCGGACGTTGGTCAGCTGGGCGTTGATGCTGTCGCGGCGGTTGGTGAGCGCCGCCAGCTCGCGCTCGGACTCGCTGCGGATGCGGTCGGCCTTGGCGTTGGCGTCGGCCACGATGTCCTCGGACTGGCGCTGGGCCGTCTCGACGGTCTGACGGGCGCGGCGCTCGGCGTCGGTGCGCAGCTTCTCCGCCTCCAGGCGCAGCTGCTCGGCCCGGTGCTCGATCTCGGCCAGGCGCTTCTCGGCCTTGGCCTGACGGGCGGCCAGGTCGCGCTCGGACTGCTCGCGGCGCTTGGCCAGGTTGGTCTCGAACTCCAGCGCGGCCTGGGCGGCCTTGGTGCGGGTGTCCTCGAAGAGGGCGTCCGCCTCCTCGCGCTTGTTCTGGGCGTCCTTGTTGGCCTCGGCGCGCAGCTGGGCGGCGTCGCTCTTGGCCTTGTCGACGATCCGCAGCCCCTCGTCCTCCGCCTTGGCCTTGCGGTCCTTGGCGTAGTTCTCGGCCTCGGTGCGGACCTGCTGGGCGGCGGCCTCGGCGAGCTCGCGGTGCTGCTCGGCGGCGCGGTGCGCCTCGTCGCGCAGGTCCTTGGCCTCCTCCTCGGCGAGCCGCAGGATCTTCTCGACCCGGGCGCCGAGACCGGCGTAGGAGGGCTCGGCCTCGACGACCGCCGCCTGAGCGGTCTGGGTCTCCAGGTGGAGTTCCTCGATGCGCTTCTCCAGCGCGCTGATCCGGGTCAGGGCACTGTCACGGTCGGCCACCAGCTTGGTGATCCGCTCGTCGACCTGGGCGCGCTCGTACCCACGGCGCACCAGGTCGAAGCCGTGAGGGGAGTGACTGTCGCTCATGGGGTTCTGGGCTTCCTGTCGTCAAACCGCTGAGGTGGTTGAGGGAATCCTGACACGGTACCGGAGTGTCGACGGCTGTACGCCGTTCTCTCACGGACAATGACCGCCAATGTCCGCTCAATCGGGTGGTGAGCTCTTGGAGCGATTGCCACCCGACCGGGGGGAGCCAACTCCGGCACCGGCCTTGGCACCCCCGTCCTTCTTGGTGTTGCTTCCCCCGTTGGCCTGGGCGACCGGTGACGGTGCCTCGAACGCCTCCAGGGCGGACAGCACGTCCTGGACCCTGGAGATCTCGGTGTTGATGTCCTTGCGGCGGCGCACCAGTTCGTCCAGCTCGCGCCGGCCCTCGTCAGTGACCCGCTTCGCCTCGGCCTTCGCCTCGGCGAGCAGCCGCTCGGCCTCCGCCTTCGCCAGCTCGACCTGCTCGTCCGCGGCCTCGTCGGCGTCCCGCAGCCGCTTCTCCGCCTCGGCGGCGGCCCGGTCCAGCCGCTCCTCGGCCTCGGCCTCGGACGACCGCAGCTTGGCCTCGGCCTTGACGATGAGCGCCTCGGCGCGGCTGGTGGAGTCGGCGAGCTTGGTCTCCGCCTCCTTCAGCAGGCCCTCGGCCTTGCGGACGGCGGAGATCCGGACCTTGCTCGCCTCCGCGGAGGCCTCCGACGTCAGCTCGGCAGCGCGGTCCTCGGCCGCGGCGACCAGGGCCGCCGCGCGGTCCTCGGCCTCGGCGACGGTGGCCACCGCCTGCTCCTCGGCCTCGGTCAGCTGCTCCTGGGCGGCCGTCACCAGCGCGTCCACCCGCTCGCCGGCCGACTTCATGGCCGCCGCGTTCTCCTTGCGGGCGCGCTCGTGCAGGGCCTCGACCTCGGCGTCGGTGCGCTCGCGCAGCTCCTCGGCGCGCTCGCGGATCGCGGTGGCGTCCCGGCGGGCCTCGGCGAGCAGGGCGTCCGCGTCGGAGCGGCCCTTCTCGACCTCGGCCTGACCGGCCGCCTCGCCGGCGGCGACCAGCCGGTCGGCCTCCTTGCGGGCGGCGGCGACCATCGCGTCCGCCTGCTCCTCCGCGGCGGCGGTGGTCGCCAGCGCGGTGGTCTGGGCGTCCTCGCCGAGCGCCTCGGCGTCCGCGAAGGCCTTCTCCAGGACGGACTTGGCCTGTTCGCGGGTGGCCTTGTCGAACTGCTCGGCGGCCTCCCGGGTCTGCGCGTCGTAGGCGTCGGCGCGCGCGTGGGTGGCGGAGTCGTACTCGTCGGCCAGGGTGCGGGTGGCGAGGGCGTACTCCTCGGCCTCGGCGCGCAGACCGGCCGCCAGCTCCTCGGCGTCGGCGATGCTGCGGGCGCCCTGCGCCTCGGCCTCGGCGACCGTACGGGCGGCCTGCGCCTCGGCGTCGGCGCGCAGCTGCTCGGCGGCCTCCTGGGCGGCGCGCAGCTCGGCCTCGGCGTCCGCGCGCAGCTGCTCGTCGTAGGCCCGGGCCTCGGCGCGGCGGCGGCCGAGCTCGTTCTCGACGGCCTCCCGCTCGGCGGCCAGCTCCAGCTCGGTCTGCTCGCGCAGGGCGGTGGTCTCGGCCTCGGTGCGGGCGCGCAGGTCGGCGGTCTCGCGGTCGACGAGCTCGCGCTGCTCGGTGGTCTCGCGCTCGACCAGGGCGCGCAGCTCGGCGACGTACGCGTCGGCGGCCTCGCGCTGCTCGGTGGTCTCGCGCTCGGCGAGGACGCGCAGCTCGGTGGCGTCCTTCTCGGCGGCCTCGCGGACCTCGGCGGCCTCCTGCTCGGCGGCGGCCCTGAGCGCGGCGATCTGCTCGGCGGCGGCCTCGTGCATGCCGGCCACCGACTGGCGGACCTCGGCGGCCTCCTCCTCGGCGGCCGCCACCAGCTCGGCGCCCTCGGCCTTGGCGGCGGCGATCAGCTCGGCGCGGTCGGCCTTGGCCTGCTCCAGCTCGGCGGCGGCCTCGGCGCGGATGCCGTCGGCGGTGGCGCGGGCCTCGGACAGCTCGCGGCCGGCCTCGGCCCGGACGGTCCCGGCCTGCTCGTTGGCCAGGGCCAGTTCGGCGGCGGCCTTCTCGCGGGTGGCCTTGGCGTCCTTGGCGGCCTCGGCGCGGCGCTGCTCGGCGGTCGCCTCGGCGCGCTCCAGCACCTCGTCGGCGGCGGTGCGCTGTTCGGCGGCGTAGGCGTCGGCCTGCTCGCGGACCTCGGCGCTGTGCCGGTCGGCCGCCTCGCGGACCTCGGCGGTCTCCGCCGCGGTGCGTTCGGTGAGGTCGGTGGCCTGCTGTTCGGCCTCGGCGCGGACGCGGTCGGCGTAGGCCTCGGCGGCCTCGCGCTGCTGGGTGGTCTCGCGCTGGGCGAGGGCCCGCAGCTCCTCGGCGGCCTGCTCGGCCTCCGCCCGGGTCTCCGCGGCGTAGGTGTCGGCGGTGGTGCGCTGCTCGGCGGCGTAGGCGTCGACGGCCTCGCGGACCTGGACGTTGTAGGCGTCGGCCTGCTCGCGGACCTCGGCGCTGTAGGCGTCGGCGGCCTGGCGGACCTCGGCGGTCTCCGCCGCGGTGCGTTCGGTGAGGTCGGTGGCGTGCTGTTCGGCCTCGGTGCGGACGCGGTCGGCGTAGGCCTCGGCGGCCTCGCGCTGCTGGGTGGTCTCGCGCTGGGCGAGAGCCCGCAGTTCCCCGGCGGCCTGCTCGGCCTCCGCGAGGGTCTCCGCGGCGGCCCGCTCGGCCTGCTCGCGGGCGGCCTCGGCGGCGTCCAGGTGCTCGGCGGTCTCCTCGCGCTCGCGGCGCAGCCCGTCGGCGGCCTCCTCGCGCTCGCGCCGGCTCTCCTCGCGCAGCGCGTCGGCGGCCGCCTCGGCCTCGGCCCGGGTCCGGGCGGCCTCGGTGTCGGCCTCGGTGCGAACCCGCTCGGCGTCGGCCACCGCGGCGTCCCGGACGGCGTTCGCCTCGGCCTGCGCCTCGGTGGTCAGGGCCTCCG
Organism: Kitasatospora sp. NPDC001547; assembly: GCF_042894165.1. NCBI lineage: Bacteria > Bacillati > Actinomycetota > Actinomycetes > Kitasatosporales > Streptomycetaceae > Kitasatospora > Kitasatospora sp. NPDC001547. The sequence goes on from NZ_JBIAVL010000003.1 coordinate 494,268, forward strand.
CGGCGGCGGTCGCCTCGGCGCGCACCCGCTGGTCGAACTCGGTGGCTTCGCGCCGGAGTTCGGCGGTCTCGCGCTCGGCGGCGGCGCGGTTCTCGGCGGCCGCGGCCTTGGCGGCGGCGAGCGCGTCCTGGCCCTGCTGCTCGGCGGCCTCGGTGATCTTCCCGGCCTCGGCGCGGGCCCGGGCCAGGGTCTGCTCGGCCCGGCCCTGGGTCTCGGCGGCCTGCTCCTGGGCCTGCGCGCGCAGCCGCTCGATCTCCCCGGCGGCACCCGCGCGCAGCTCGTCCGCGTCGGCCTTGGCCTTGGTGAGCAGCTCCTCGGCGTTCTTCGCCGACTCCTCGATCTGGACCACGGCCTGGCGGCGGGCCTCGCCGCGCACCCGGTCGGCCTCGGCGGCGGCCTGGGCGCGCAGCTCCTCGGCCTCGGCGCGCAGCCGGGCCGCCTCGTCCTGCATCCGCTCGATCCGCTCGCGGATCGCGGCGGCGTCGTCCAGGGCGGCGTTCTGGGCCTGCTCCACGGCGGCCTGGGCCTGCTCGCGCAGCCGCTGCGCCTCGGCGGCGGCCTCGGCGCGGATCCGCTCGGCCTCGGCGGCGGCCTCGCCGCGCGCGGTCTCGGCGTCCTGGTTGGCCCGGCCGAGCACCTCCTCGGCGGTCTTGGCGGCCTTGGCGAGGTGGACGGTGGCGTCCTTGGCGCCGGCCGCCCGGCCCGCCTCCTCGGCCTCGCCGCGCAGCCGCTCGGCGTCGGCCTGGGCCCGCGCGCGCAGTTCGGCGACGTCCCGTTCGGCCAGGGCGCGCAGTTCGGCGATCGCCGCCTCGGCCTCGGCCTTCAGCTCGGCGGCCACCGACTCGGCGGTGGCCCGCAGCCGCTCGCTCTCCTCGGCCGCGGCGGCCTTGGCGGCGTCGGCCTCGGCCTGCTTGGTGGAGGCCTCCGCGCGGACGGCCTCGGCCTCGGCACGGATCGCCGAGGCCTCCTTGGTGGCCTGGGCGACCATCCGGGCGACCTCGGCCCGGGCGGTCTGCGAGCGCTGCTCGTTGGCGGCCTCGCCGTCGGCGACCTTGCGCTCGGCGGCGGCCTCGGCGTCGGCCTGGAGCTGCTCGGCGGCCCGCTCGGCCTGGGCGCGCAGCTCGGCGGCCTCGCGGCGGGTGCGCTCCGCCTCGGCGATCGCCTCGGCGCGCAGCCGCTCTATCTCGGCCTTGGCCGCGGCGAGCTGCTGCTCGGCGCGGGCCTGCTCGGCGGCGGCCTGGGTCTTGAGCCGGCCGATCTCGGCCTGGGCGGCGGCCAGCTGTCCCTCGGCGGCGGCGTGCGCGGCGGCCAGCTGCTGCTGGGCCTCGCCGCGGGCGGCGTCCACGTCGGCGGCGGCCTGGGCGCCGGCCTGCTGGGCCTGCTCGGAGGCGGCGCGCAGCAGCCGCTCGGCGTCGCTCTGGGCCCGCTGCAGGGCGGCCTCGGCGGCGGCGTGGGCCTCGCCGCGGGCGGCGTCCACGTCGGCGGCGGTCTGGGCGCGGGCCTGGTCGGAGAGGGCGACGGCCTCCGCGCGGGCGGCGGCGACCATCCGCTCGGCCTCGGCGCGGGCCTCCTGGAGCAGCCGCTTGGCCTCCTGCTCGGAGCCGACCCTGGTCTGCTCGGCCCAGCCGTTGACGTGCTGCTCGGCGGAGCGGCGCAGCTCGGCGAGCTCGTCCTCCAGCTGGCGGCGGCGGGCGGCGAGGTCGGCCTCCAACCGGGCGGTGCGCTCGGCGGCCTCGGCCATGATCCGCTGGGTGGCGGCCTGGGAGTCGCGCAGCTGGCGCTCGGCGTCGGCGCGCAGCTGCTGGGCCTGCATCTCGGCGGTGCGGAGCATCTGCTCGGCCTGGCCGGAGACGGCGTCGAAGGCGCGCGGCTGGGCGAGCATGCGGCGGGACTCGTGCAGCTTGGCCCGCAGCACCTCCACCTGGTAGGCGAGGTCCTCGGCATGCTCGACTGCCTTGTCCCGCTCCTTCCGAGTCCGACCCATCTCGGCCTCGAACTGGGAGAGGTGATCGTCAGCCTCGTAGCGGTCGTTGCCCCGCACTCCGCGGTCCCATCCATCTCCTGGTCGCGTCCTCGACCCGACCGGTGCCGGGCTCCCGATACCCGGGTGCCGGTCCGACTGGTCCTTGCATCCACGGCTGGTGGACGGCTCCCCGTGGTGTCGGGGCCGCCCGCCGCGGTCGTCGGAGTCCGGGGCGCGGGAGCGCGGGGGTGCCGCGTTCCCCCGTCCGGGTGGACTCCTGGGCGAACTCTTGCCTTGTGGAGAATGGTGACAGATCCGTCTTGCGACTGTTCAGCCGTGCCCGCGTTGTGGACTCCCCTTGCGACGGGCCGACCACCGGAGGGCGGACGGGCCTGTCTTCGGCCGTGCCCGTCGCCTCCGTCCCCCGGAGCCTTCGCGCACCTGGGCATTGTAGTGGGAGCGCACTGCGGGGGAATGGCCGCAGGGGTGTTTTCCGGCTCTTCCCGCCAGGTTACTGACGGGTCATGACCGACGGGGCGTCGGCTGCCGCCGGGGCGCGCGGCGCCCCGGGGCGGTCCGGACGGGGATCAGTGCTCGTCGTGGCCCTGCTGCGCGGAGGTGACCAGCTCGGTCAGCACGCCGCCGCAGTCCTTGGGGTGCAGGAAGGTGATCCGCGAACCCATCGAGCCGATCCGCGGCTCGTCGTAGAGGACCCGGACGCCCTTGTCCCGGATGGCGGCGGCGTCGCCGTCCACGTCCGCGGTGCCGAAGGCGATGTGGTGCACGCCCTCGCCGTTCTTCTCCAGCCACTTGGCCACCGTGGAGTCGGGCCGGGTGGGCTCCAGCAGCTGGAGGTAGGAGGCGCCGCCGTCGTCGGTGCCGTTGATCCGGAGCATGGCCTCGCGGACGCCCTGCTCCTCGTTGACCTCGGAGTGGAAGACCTCGAAGCCGTAGGTGGCGCGGTAGAACTCGACCGTCTTGTCGAGGTCTCGGCAGGCGATGCCGATGTGGTCGATTCGGGTCAGCACGACGGCCTCCGGGTGATGGGGGGAAGGGTGCACCCAGTGCAGCGCATGCCCCGCGACGGACGCCAGTGCCGGACGTGCGAGCCTGCTCACACGGCGGGCGGTTCACCCGGAACGGGTCGGCACGGTGTTGACTGGACGGTGCCAGTGCGCTCGATCACACCGTCGCTCCGGTGACGGGCGGGTAACAGGTCAGTACATTGAGCGCATCCTCACCTGGCCACGACGTGCGAAGGGGCCCGTCCCATGACCAACACCACCTCTGTGATCGTTGCCGGTGCGCGGACCCCGATGGGCCGCCTGCTGGGTTCCCTCAAGGGCTTCTCCGGTGCCGAGCTCGGCGCCGTCGCGATCAAGGCGGCCCTGGAGCGGGCCGGGATCACCGGCGAGCAGGTCCAGTACGTGATCATGGGCCAGGTGCTCCAGGCCGGCGCCGGCCAGATCCCGGCCCGCCAGGCCGCCGTCAAGGCCGGCATCCCGATGAACGTCCCGGCGCTGACCGTCAACAAGGTGTGCCTCTCCGGTCTCGACGCCATCGCGCTGGCCGACCAGCTGATCCGGGCCGGCGAGTTCGACATCGTGGTGGCCGGCGGCCAGGAGTCGATGACCAACGCCCCGCACCTGCTGCCGAAGTCCCGCGAGGGCTTCAAGTACGGCGCGATCGGGATGCTCGACGCGATGGCCCACGACGGCCTCACCGACGCCTACGAGAACATCCCGATGGGCGAGTCCACCGAGAAGCACAACACCCGCCTGGGCATCCCGCGCGAGGTGCAGGACGAGATCGCCGCCGCCTCCCACCAGCGAGCCGCCAAGGCGCAGGCCGACGGGGTCTTCGATGCCGAGATCGTCCCGGTCGCCATCCCGCAGCGCAAGGGCGAGCCGGTGCTGTTCAGCCAGGACGAGGGCATCCGCGCGGACACCACCGTCGAGGGCCTCGCCAAGCTGCGCCCGGCCTTCACCAAGGACGGCACGATCACCGCCGGCACCTCCTCGCAGATCTCCGACGGCGCCGCCGCCGTGGTCGTGATGAGCAAGGCCAAGGCCGAGGAGCTGGGCCTGACCTGGATCGCCGAGATCGGCGCGCACGGCAACGTGGCCGGCCCGGACAACTCGCTGCAGTCGCAGCCGTCCAACGCGATCAAGCACGCGCTGGCCAAGGAGGGCCTGGAGGTCGCCGACCTCGACCTGATCGAGATCAACGAGGCCTTCGCGGCGGTCGCCCACCAGTCCATGAAGGACCTGGGCGTCTCCTCCGACATCGTCAACGTCAACGGCGGCGCCATCGCGCTCGGCCACCCGATCGGGATGTCCGGCGCCCGCGTGGTGCTGACCCTGGCGCTGGAGCTGCAGCGCCGCGGCGGCGGGGTCGGCGCGGCCGCGCTGTGCGGCGGCGGCGGCCAGGGCGACGCGCTGATCGTGCGCGTCCCGAAGGCCTGACCGGCCGATCCGACCTCCAGGGCTACGGACCGCGTTGCTGCGGTCCGTAGCCCCTTTCGGCATCTGCGTCTGCGCTAGGAGCTCCTGATGATCGATGTCGCCACGCTGGTCGAGCAGGCCCGGGAGGGCCGGCCGCGGGCGGTCGCCCGGCTGATCACGCTGGTCGAGAACGCCGCGCCGCAGCTGCGGGAGGCGATGGCCGCGCTCGCGCCGTACACCGGGCGGGCGTACACGGTGGGCCTGACCGGCTCGCCCGGGGTGGGCAAGTCCACCTCCACCTCGGCGCTGGTCTCCGCCTACCGGCGGCTCGGCAAGCGGGTCGGGGTGCTGGCCGTCGACCCGTCCTCGCCGTTCTCCGGTGGGGCGCTGCTGGGCGACCGGGTCCGGATGCAGGACCACGCCACCGACCCCGAGGTGTTCATCCGCTCGATGGCCACCCGCGGCCACCTCGGCGGGCTCTCCTGGGCGGCGCCGCAGGCGCTGCGGGTGCTGGACGCGGCCGGCTGCGAGGTGATCCTGGTCGAGACCGTCGGGGTCGGCCAGTCCGAGGTCGAGGTCGCCGCCCAGGCGGACACCACCGTGGTGCTGCTGGCCCCCGGGATGGGCGACGGCATCCAGGCCGCCAAGGCCGGGATCCTGGAGATCGGCGACCTCTTCGTGGTCAACAAGGCCGACCGGGACGGTGCCGACGCCACCGCGCGGGAGCTCAACCACATGCTGGGCCTCGGCGAGGCCCGGGAGCCGGGGGACTGGCGCCCGCCGATCGTCAAGACCGTCGCGGCCCGCGGCGAGGGCGTGGACGAGGTGGTCGAGGCGCTGGAGAAGCACCGCGCCTGGCTGGAGGAGCACGGCGAGCTCGCCGCGCGCCGCCGCCGCCGGGCCGCCGAGGAGATCGTGGCGATCGCGCTGGCCGAACTGCGCGCCCGGATCGGCGACCTGCGCGGGGACCGGCATCTGGCCGCCCTGGCCGAGCGCGTGGCCGACGGCGCCCTCGACCCGTACGGCGCGGCCGACGAACTGGTCGCCGGCCTGACCGCGAGCTGAGCCCGCGCGCGGTGAGCCGGCCGGGCCGGCTCACCGCGCGGCGGGAACGACGAAGGGCCGGTCCCGGGGGACCGGCCCTTCGGTGCGGCAGGGCCTACGGCTTGCCGCGGAGGCCGCGGAGGTGTTCGGCGATGGGGGCGAGGGCCTCGTACATCTCGTCGAGCTGCTCCGGGGTGAAGCGGTCGATGAAGTGGGCCCGGACGCTGCGCACGTGGTCCGGGGCGACCTGCTGCATGGTCTCCCAGCCGTGCTCGGTGAGGTGGGCGTAGAGGCCGCGGCGGTCGCCGGGGCACTCCTGGCGCAGGACGAGGCCGGCGTTCTCCATCCGGGTGATCTGGTGGGAGAGGCGGCTCTTCGACTGGAGGGTGGCGGTCGCGAGGTCGGTCATGCGCATCCGGCGGTCCGCGGCCTCGGAGAGCACGACCAGGATCTCGTAGTCGTTGATCGCCAGGTTGTGCGGCTGGAGTTCACGGCTGAGCTGGTACTCCAGCAGCTTGGACACTTCCAGATGGGCGCGCCACATCCGCTGCTCCCTGGCGGTCAGCCAGGGGGTCTCCTCCCCGGGCTGCGACGGCGGGTCGTCCGCAGTGTCGATCGTGTGCGTATCCATGGGGCCCAGCATAGCCGATATAGTTCAATCTTGTACAAGTTTACAGACCGAAACGTCGGCCGAGGTCGCCCAGGTTACCGAGGCCCGGCAGGTTCGGATTCCCGCCGCCGTGCCCGCCCGGCTGGATCGGCACCCCGCCGACCGGCACTCCCGCCTCGGCGCCGACCTGTCCGACCGGCTGCTCCGCCATCAGCTTTTCACTCGATTGCAGCAGCACCTGGCCGGCGCCGATGAACTCGAACTGGTGCTCCTCGCCGGAGGCGCCGCCGAAGCCGGTCAGCCGCCGCAGGCCGCCGATCAGCCCGTGCATGTAGTCGTGGTCGTAGTGGTGGCACGGCGCCGGGCAGTCCGCCCAGCCGACCAGCGCCTGCGGGTCCACCCGGATCGGCGGCTCGACGAAGTGCACCGGGCCGTTGGAGGCGGCCACGAAGCGGCCGGTGCCGATCAGGGTCAGGAAGCCCGGGATGATCGACTGCTTGAGCCGCAGCGTCGGGTCGAAGGCCAGCAGGTTGCCGGAGCGGACGGTCAGGTTGCCCTCGTCCAGGTCGTACGAGTTGAGGTCGAACGCCCGGTCGGCCAGCAGCAGCTTGCCGCGGCCCTCGGCGATCACCCAGTCCGCCGCGTGCATCGGCGAGTTGAAGTGCTGCCCGAGCATCCGGTCGATCGCCCCGGCCCCGACGCCCCGGAAGGAGATGTCGCCGTAGTAGGCGACCATCTTGCCCTTCTGGAGGAAGTACGAGCCGTTCAGGTCGACCGAGAAGGCGTACGGGTTGACGTTGTCCCCGGCCGGCAGGCTGTGGGCGTCCCACACCACCGGGCCGGCGTCGCCCCGGCCGGTCGGCAGCGGGGCCACCGGTCCGCCGAACTGCTCCTGGGCGTAAGGCTGTTGCTGGCCGTACGGCTGCTGCTGGGGCTGCTGGGCCGGCGGGGGCGGCGGGTAGCCCTGCTGGGGGTGGCCGCCGGGCGGCGGCGGGTAGCCCTGCGGCGCGCCGTAGTTCGGCGGGGGCGGCGGGACCGCGAAGCCGGGCTGGGTCGGCTGGTTGTGCGGCGAGCCGTACGGGGGCTGCGGCGGGTAGGACATCAGAGCTTCTCCTCGCTCGCCTGGACGTACACCGCACCCTGCCCGGACAGTTCCAGCTGGAACGCCTCGCCCGAGCCGCGGCCGATCATGTCGCGCCACCCCAGCGCGGTGGACAGCTTGTTGCGGACGTCGCCGCGGTGCGCCACGTACGCCTGCGGGTCGACGTGCACCGACTGGCCGGGGACGATCGGCAGCTCGAAGACGCCGCCGTGGGCCATCACCGCGACCGCGCCCTGGCCCTCCAGCTTGGTGGTGAACAGGCCCTGCCCGGTGACCTGGCCGCGAACCATGCCCATCACCCCGCCCTGCGAGCCCATGAACATGGTGGACTGCCGCAGCGTGCCCTCGAAGGCGAGCAGCCGGTCCGCCTCGACGTACAGGGTGTCGCCGAACAGGTCGATCACGTGGACGTGGTGGCCGCCGTGGCCGAACATCACCCGGCCCTGGCCCTCGACGGTCATCAGCGGGGTGTCCTCGTTGGCCACCCGGCGGCCGATCATCGACATCACGCCGCCCTGCCCGCCGGTGATGTTCGGCGTGAAGCGGACGTCGCCGCTGTACGCGAGCATCGCGCCGCGCTGGCTGAACAGCCGCTGCCCGGGCACCACCTGGGCCTCGACCATCTTGCCGTTGATCTTCGTGAAGCCCATCAGACGTCGCCCCCGACGGTGACCTTCTCGGAGGGCTGGACGTACACCAGGCCCTCGCCGGTGAACTCGATCTGGACGGCCTCGCCGCCGCCCTCGCCGATGACGGTGGTCCAGCCGGCGCCCGACTTCAGGCTGCGCTGCAGGGTGCCGGTGTGCGCCACGTACGCCCCCGGGTCGACGCGCAGCGGCATGCTCTTGTCGACCCGCAGGATGACGGCGGGGCCGTTGGAGGTGACGGCCGCCCAGCCGTGGCCCTCCACCTTGGTGGTGAACAGGCCGTTGCCGGAGGACATGCCGTTGAGCCCGGTGAAGCTGGTGCCGGTGTGCAGGGTGCCCTCGGTGCAGAGCAGGTTGTCCGCCTCGACGTACAGCGTCTCGCCGTTCAGCCGGACCAGATTGATCTCGGTGGCCTTGTCGGCGAAGTAGCAGGTGCCCTGTCCCTTCACCTCCATGACCGTCATCTTCTCGCCGGTCAGCCTGCGGGTCACCATGCCCCGCAGGCCGTCCCCGCCGCCGGTCAGCTTCTTGAAGGCCATCTGCCCGGTGTAGGCGACCATCGAACCGTTTCGCGCCTTGACGGCGTCCCCGCCCAGCTCGACTGCGAGCACGCGGGATCCCTGGAGTCTGAACTGAGCCACGGCCGCAATCTAGCCGCTGCGGGCGCGACCCGGGGAGAGTGCGCGGGACAACTGGTACCGGGCTGCGACAAACGCGCCGGTCAGACTCCGGCGCGCGCCCCCCGTCCGGAGTGCGGAACGGTGCCGGCCGCCTGCTCGACCTCCAGCAGCGAGGCCGAGTGGCGCTCCGCCTCGAAGGCCGCCACGCCGCCGCGCAGCCCGAACAGGCGCTTGGAGAGCATGATCCAGAGCACCGCCGCGATGTTCAGCACCAGGGTGCAGACCTTCAGCGCGCTGACGTGGTGGCTCAGCTCGTAGCCCTCCAGCGGCAGGAAGGCCGCGGTGGCGACCACCGTCAGGTACTCGGCCCAGCGCTTGTTCAGCCAGAGGCCGACCGCCTCGACGATCTCGACCACCGCGTAGGCGATCAACGCGCCCGCGACGATCAGCAGGGTGCTCTTCCTGAACTCGAAGGTCTTGCGGATCGTCTCGACGATCGGGGCGTGTTCGAGGTCCCAGTGGAAGTGGTCGGTGACCGGCTTGAAGACCGTGAGGTTCTCGTCGAACACCCGGTGCACCGCGTCCTGGCTGTTGGAGAACTTCCACACGGCCCAGGCGACCACGATGATCAGCAGTCCGCGCAGCACCCGCTCGACGGCCAGGAAGCGCAGGATGAACAGGTCCCGCAGCGCCTTGCCGCGCGGCACCAGCGGCGCGTCCTCGGCCGGGCCGGAGCCGTGCGGGTCGCCCAGCGCGAAGTCGCCGCAGCGCAGGCAGCGCCAGGCGTCGCCGAGGGCGGTCGTGGCGTGCAGCCGGGAGGCCAGCTCGGGCTCCGTCGGCGCGTAGGTGATGTGACCGCGCCTGGCGCAGGTCCTGCGGTCCCAGTCGAGCTCGAACATCTGCGGCTACCCCCGTGTGCGATGCGTCGGCGCCCGGATCGGTGGGCGCGCGGGCAGCAGGATAGGGGTTCCCGGCGGTCGGCGGCCGCGCTCGGCGGCGTTCCGGCACACAGCTGTGACAGGGCGGCCCGGCCCTGTGAGATGCGGCACGGAGCCCACCCCCGGCCGGGGTGCCGCACATGTGCTCGGTGATAATGGGCCGGAAGGCTTGTGAGTCGCTTCACAAGCGCGTCCGCGCCGCCGACCCCCGTATCGAGGTATCCATCGTGAACAGCAGCGCCGTCCACCGCCTGCGCCTGGTCTCCGGCCCCGAAGGGGTCTCCTTCATCCTGCTGCTGATCTGCTCGGTGCTGAAGCGGACCACCTCGTTCGACGCCGTCCCGGTGATGGGCATGGTCCACGGCGTCCTGTTCATCCTGTACGTGGTCTTCTGGATCCAGGCCTGGCAGGCGCAGAAGTGGGACGCCAAGCGCGGCGTCCTGATGTTCGTGCTGGCGGTGCTGCCCACCGGCGGCTTCTTCGCCGAGCGGATGCTCGGCCGCGAGGAGCGGGGCGAGCCGAAGCCCGCCACCGCCTGAGCCCCGGCTCCATCGTGGACGGTCGACAGGCTGCCACGGCCTCCTCTCCCAAAGGGCCGCGGCAGCCTGTCGCCGTTTCTTACCGGGGGTGGCTCGTCTCCCGCCGGGGTGGCGCGGTCGGCCGCTAGTTGACGTTCACCGCGCTCCAGGCCGCCGCGACCGTCTTGTACTCGGTGCTGGTCGCGCCGTACAAGTCGGTGGCCGCCTTCAGGGTCGCCGCGCGGGCGGCCTTGTAGTTGGTGGTGGAGGTCATGTAGACGGTCAGCGCGCGGTACCAGATCGCGGCCGCCTTGGTGCGGCCGATCCCGGTCACCGTCGAGCCGTTGGAGGTCGGGCTGTTGTAGCTGACCCCGTTGATGACCTTGGCGCCGCTGCCCTCGGAGAGCAGGTAGAAGAAGTGGTTGGCGACGCCCGAGGAGTAGTGGACGTCCTTGTTGCCGACCGTGGAGGACCAGTTGTCGGCCGACGCGCCGTCCTTGGAGGGCTTGTCCATGTAGCGCAGCGGGGTGCCGTTGCCGTTGATGTTGAGCTTCTCGCCGATCAGGTAGTCACCCGGGTCGACGGACAGGTTGGCGGACCACTCGACCATGGTGCCGAAGATGTCCGAGGTGGCCTCGTTGAGGCCGCCGGACTCGCCGGAGTAGATCAGGCCGGCGGTGGCCGAGGTGACGCCGTGGCTCATCTCGTGGCCGGAGACGTCGATGGCGGTCAGCGGGTGGGTGTTGCTGGAGCCGTCGCCGTACGTCATGCAGAAGCAGGAGTCGTCCCAGAACGCGTTGACGTAGTTGGTGCTGTAGTGCACCCGGCTGGCGGCGCCGACCCCGTTGTTCTTGATGCCGTTGCGGCCGAAGGTGTTCTTGTAGTAGTCCCAGGTGGCCGCCGCGCCGAACTGGGCGTCCACGGCGGCGGACTCGCGGTTGGAGGGCAGGCCGTTGCCCCAGGAGTTGGTGGTGTTGCTGAACAGCGTGCCGCTGCCCGAGGTGCCGCCCTTGAGGTCGGTGGTGGACTGGTTGCCCCGGGAGGCGTCCTTCAGCTGGTAGGAGCTGCCGCTCTGGGTGGTGGTCAGCGTGACGGTGCCGACGTTGACGCCCTTGCCGGTGCCGGTGGCGGTCTGCACCTTCTCGTCGCTGGCGAGCAGCGCGCCGGTGGCGGCGTCGGTGATCACCTCCTGGCGGCTCGGGGTGCCGTCCGCGCGCTGGCCCTCGACCACGGTGCGGTGGGCGAGCCGCGGGGTGCCGTCGGCGGCCCAGACGACCAGCTCGGGCGCGCCGGCGCCGTCGACCCGGCTGAGTGCCGCCTCGTCCCGGTCGGCGGCGACGCCGACGGTCGCGCGCACCGCGGCGGTGGCCGCCTCGGCGGCCTGGGGCGCGGCGAGGCCCGGGGTCAGGCTGGTCACCGCCAGCTGCCCGGCGAAGGCCCGGTCGACGGACTTCACCGAGCCGTCGGCCTTCTGGTGGACGACCAGGTCGCCGCCGATCACCGGCAGGCCCGCGTAGGTCCGGTCGTACCGCAGGTGGCGGGTGCCGTCCCGGTCCACCACCACGTCCTTGGGAACCAGCTTCTCCTGGCCGCCGAGGGCGAGGGCCTGGGCGACCGGGGCGCTCTGCCCGGTGGCCAGCGCGAGCAGCGCGGACTGCTGCTGCGCCGGCGAGGGGGCGGCGGCCTGGGCGGGGACGGCGGCGATCTGGATGACGCCGGCCAGCAGGGCGGTGGCGGAGAGTACGGCTCCGACAGTCAGCTTTCGCTTCACGTGCGGGGGTTCCTTCCACGAGACCCGCGGGTGCGATGCGGGTGCGCCGCGTACCGGGGCGCCGGGGTTGGCACCTTGGGGGCGGTAGGGCGCGGACGTGCCGGTCCCGTGCGGCTTCTGACACTCCGCCGGATGTGGGTGGGGCGGCGGAGGATCGGACGGGACTTGGTCAGAAGCATGACAATTGTCGGCAGGGATGGACAGGGTGCCTCCCGGATTGGCCAGGAACCGCCAGTGCCGGTACGGATGGTTCGGCTGCCGCCCGTTGCCCGGTTTCCGGCGGTTCGTCCCCCCTGGCGGGACTCCGCCAGCCGGACGGCCTTGACAGCCGCCCGGGACGGCGGACGGCCCCGGCGGGGAACGGCCGGACGCCCGGGCCCTCCCTGGGGAGGACCCGGGCGTCCGGTGCGCCGGTGCGGTGCGTCAGTTGACGTTGACGGCGGCCCAGGTCGCGGCGACCGCGCTGTACTCGGCGCTGCTCGCGCCGTACAGGTCCGTCGCCGCCTTGAGGGTGGCGGTGCGGGCGCCCGCGTAGTTGGTGGTCGAGGTCATGTAGACGGTCAGCGCCTTGTACCAGATCTGCGCGGCCTTGTCCCGGCCGATGCCCGTGAGCGTCGAGTTGTTGTAGGTCGGGCTGTTGTAGCTGACGCCGTTGATGGTCTTGGCGCCGCTGCCCTCGGCGAGCAGGTAGAAGAAGTGGTTGGCCACGCCCGAGGAGTAGTGGACGTCCAGGCTGCCGACCGAGGACGACCAGTAGTCGGCCGAACGGCCGTCCTTGGACGGCTTGTCCATGTAGCGCAGCGGGGTGCCGTTGCCGTTGAGGTCGATCTCCTCGCCGATGAGGTAGTCCGGCTTGTCCGTGGAGAGGTTGGCGTAGAACTCGACCATGGTGCCGAAGATGTCCGAGGTGGCCTCGTTGAGGCCGCCGGACTCGCCCGAGTAGTTCAGGTTGGCGGTGGCCGCGGTGACGCCGTGGGTCATCTCGTGGCCGGCCACGTCCAGCTCGGTCAGCGGGTGGGTGTTGCTGGCGCCGTCGCCGTACGACATGCAGAAGCACTGGTCGGACCAGAAGGCGTTGACGTAGTTCTTGCCGTAGTGGACCCGGCTGGCGGCGCCGACGCCGTCGTTGCGGATGCCGTTGCGGCCGAAGGTGTTCTTGTAGAAGTCCCAGGTGGCCGACGCGCCGAACTGGGCGTCCACGGCGGCCGACTGGCCGTTGGCGACGGTGCCGTCGCCCCAGGCGTTGTCCGCGTCGGTGTAGAGCGTGCCCGAGCCGGAGGTGCGGTTCTTCATGTCGCTGGTGGACTGGCCGCCGCGGGAGGCGTCCTTCAGCGAGTAGCCGCCCGACACCTGGGTGGTGGTCAGGGAGACGTTGCCGACGAAGACGCCGTTGCCGGAGCCGGCCGCGGTCCGGACCTGCTCGTGGGTGGAGAGCACCTGGCCGGTCGCGGCGTCGGTGACCAGCAGCTGGCTGCTCGGGGTGCCGTCGGCGCGCAGGCCCTCGACCGTGGTCTGGTACGCCAGGCGCGGCGAGCCGTCGGCGGCCCAGACCACCAGCTTGGCGGCGCCGGTCTGGTGGACCTCGGTCAGCGGCGACTCGTCCTCGTCGACGGCGATGCCGACGGTGGACTGCACGGCGCCGGTCGCCTGGGCGGCGGCCTTGTCGGCGGGGATCTGCGGGGTGAGGCTCGGCAGGGCGATGGTGGCGCCGGTGGCCTTGTCCACGGAGGTGGTCGAGCCGTCGGCGCTCTGGTGCACCACCAGGTCACCGCCCAGGACCGGGAGGCCGGCGAAGGTGCGCTCGTAGCGGAGGTGGCGGGTGCCGTCGGCGTCCACCACGGCGTCCTTGGCCACCAGCTGCTCCTGGCCGCTCAGGGCCAGGGCGTGCGCCACCTTGCCGGCCTGGCCGTTGGCCAGGGCGATCAGGTCGGCGCGCTGCTGCGCGGCCCGGGAGTGCGGGGCGGGGTCCGCGACGGCCGCGGTGCTCACCTGGACGACACCGGTGAGCAGGGCGGTGGCGGAGAGTACGGCGACTGCGGCGAGCTTTCGCTTCACGAACGAGTCCTTCCGGGAAACCGCGAGCAGGCGCGGTCGCGCGGCGTTCCGGGGGCCGGGGCGGCACCTGAGGGGCGGAACGTGCGCTGACGTGCAGGCCCCGTGCGGTCGAAGCGGCTTCGCCACCGGTGGGTGGGGGTGGTGGCTGTCGAACGGGGTTGGCCGAAAGCATGACAATCGAGCACATCAAATGACAGGTCTTGCTCATGAATTGGCCAAGTTCCGCCAAGGTGAAGGAATATGAACGAGCGGATAAAAGGGACGTATCGCTCGTCCTTGCAGCGGGTTACCGTCCGAACCGAAGCCTGGTGGCGCGGCGCGGGGCCGATCCGGGGTCAACCCCGCCGCGACCGGAGCCCGTTGCCGCGCGTTCACACCGCCGCAATGTCCTGGTATGGACCTGGCCGTCCGGTTGGCGGGTTCTCGCCACGTGCTGCGCTTGTCCACCATCAGGAACGCCTGGTACCGCGAACCCCCTGCGCCGGTACGGTAAGGAGGTGGCCAAGCCCCTCGCTCTCGACTTCGACCCGATCGCCCGCGCCGACGAGCTGTGGACCCGCCGTTGGGGCGGGGTCCCCTCGATGGCGGCGATCACCTCGATCATGCGCGCCCACCAGATCCTGCTGTCCCGGGTGGACGCGGTGCTCAAGCCGTACGGGCTGACCTTCGCCCGCTACGAGGCGCTGGTGCTGCTGACCTTCAGCCGGACCGGCGAGCTCTCGCTCTCCAAGGTCGGCGAGCGGCTCATGGTCCACCCCACCAGCGTCACCAACACCGTCGACCGCCTGCAGCGGGCCGGCCTGGTCGCCCGCCGCCCCAACCCGCTCGACGGCCGCGGCGTGCTGGCCACGATCACCGACCGCGGCCGCGAGGTGGTCGAGGAGGCGACCCGCGAGCTGATGGCGATGGACTTCGGGCTGGAGGAGTACGACGCCGAGCAGTGCCGCCAGGTGTTCGATCTGCTCAGGCCGCTGCGGATCGCCGCGGGGGACTTCGCCGAGCAGGCCGAGGGGGCTGCGAAGCGGAGGAGGTGAAGGCGGCTACCCTCGTGTGAGCGGTGCGCGGATCCGGGCGTACCGGCCGATACTGCCGAGCGACGCGAGGAAGATCATGAAGGCGACCCCCCTGCTGGGCTGGTACCGGGGCCTGGCCATTGCGACCGGTCTGGCACTGCTGGTGTTCTGCGGCTTCATGGTCGCGAAGTACGGCTTCGAGACCGCCGAGGGCGTGACCACGTACGTCGCGATGCTGCACGGCTACCTCTACATCGGGTACTTCGTGGTGACCTTCATGCTCGGGCAGAAGCTGAAGTGGCCGATGGGCCGGCTGGTGCTCACCCTGGCGGCGGGCTGCATCCCCTTCCTCTCCTTCGTCTTCGAGCGCAAGGTGGCCCGCGAGGCCGCCGAGAAGCTCCCGGCGGGCGCCGGCGCCCGCCAGCCGGCCGGGGTCTGAGCCCCGCCTCCCGCGCCTTCCGGAGCGCCCCTTCCCCGACCGGGGGAGGGGCGCTCCGGCGTTCGCGGGGTCTGAGCCCCGCCTCCCGCGCCTTCCGGAGCGCCCCTTCCCCGACCGGGGGAGGGGCGCTCCGGCGTTCGCGCGGCCGCGGTCCGCCGTGGTCACCCGTGCTTCCCGCCCGTGCTTCCCGCCCCCGCTTCCCGCCCGCCGCGGGCGACTGCGACCCGGCTGCCATCGACAAGTAGTAGGACGTCCGAGTAAATTGTTAGGACGTCCTACTAGCTGTGCCGCCCCGTCGCCGTGGCGGCCGTACGGAGCGGAGTTCGGGGTCATGGACGCCGAGGAGATCGAGCGCGGCCGGCAGCGCTGGCAGCAGCGATACGACAAGGCCCGCAAGCGCGACGCGGACTTCACCACCCTCTCCGGCGACGAGGTCGAGCCGGTCTACGGCCCGCCCGCCGGGCAGGCCTACGAGGGTTTCGAGCGGATCGGCTGGCCGGGCGAGTACCCGTACACCCGCGGTCTGCACCCGACCGGCTACCGGGGCCGCACCTGGACCATCCGGCAGTTCGCCGGCTTCGGCAACGCCCGGCAGACCAACGAGCGCTACCGGATGATCCTGGACGCGGGCGGCGGCGGCCTCTCGGTCGCCTTCGACATGCCCACCCTGATGGGCTACGACTCGGACGACGCCAAGTCGCTCGGCGAGGTCGGCCACTGCGGCGTGGCCATCGACTCGGCCGCCGACATGGAGGTGCTGTTCGACGGCATCCCGCTCGGCGAGGTCACCACCTCGATGACGATCAGCGGCCCGGCCGTGCCGATCTTCTGCATGTACCTGGTCGCCGCCGAGCGCCAGGGGGTGGACCCGGCGGTGCTCAACGGCACCCTCCAGACGGACATCTTCAAGGAGTACATCGCGCAGAAGGAGTGGCTCTTCGCCCCCGAGCCGCACCTGCGCCTGATCGGCGACCTGATGGCCTACTGCGCCGAGGGCATCCCCGCGTACAAGCCGCTGTCGGTCTCCGGCTACCACATCCGCGAGGCCGGTGCGACGGCCGCGCAGGAGCTGGCGTACACCCTCGCGGACGGCTTCGGCTACGTCGAGCTGGGCCTGTCCCGCGGCCTGGACGTGGACGTCTTCGCGCCCGGCCTGTCCTTCTTCTTCGACGCGCACCTGGACTTCTTCGAGGAGATCGCCAAGTTCCG
Organism: Kitasatospora sp. NPDC001547; assembly: GCF_042894165.1. Taxonomy (NCBI): domain Bacteria; kingdom Bacillati; phylum Actinomycetota; class Actinomycetes; order Kitasatosporales; family Streptomycetaceae; genus Kitasatospora; species Kitasatospora sp. NPDC001547. Next base: position 510,641 of record NZ_JBIAVL010000003.1, read on the forward strand.
CGCCGCCCGCCGGATCTGGGCCCGCTGGATGCGCGACCGCTTCGGCGCCAAGACCGACAAGGCGCAGTGGCTGCGCTTCCACACCCAGACCGCCGGCGTCTCGCTGACCGCGCAGCAGCCGTACAACAACGTGGTCCGCACCGCCGTCGAGGCGCTGGCCGCGGTGCTCGGCGGCACCAACTCGCTGCACACCAACGCCCTGGACGAGACCCTGGCGCTGCCCTCCGAGCAGGCCGCCGAGATCGCCCTGCGCACCCAGCAGGTGCTGATGGAGGAGACCGGCGTCGCCAACGTGGCCGACCCGCTGGGCGGTTCCTGGTACGTCGAGGCGCTGACCGACCGGATCGAGCAGCAGGCCGAGGCGATCTTCCAGCGGATCCTGGACAAGGGCCGCGAGGACCACGAGATCGGCCCGATCACCTCCGGCATCCTGCGCGGCATCGAGGAGGGCTGGTTCACCGGGGAGATCGCCGAGGCGGCCTTCCAGTACCAGCAGGGCGTGGAGAAGGGCGAGAAGCGCGTGGTCGGCGTCAACTGCCACCCGCGCAGCGTCACCCCGGAGCTGGAGATCCTGCGGGTCAGCCACGAGGTCGAGCGCGAGCAGGTCCGGGTGCTCAAGGAGCGCAAGGCGGCCCGTGACGAGGCGGCCGTCCGGGCCGGGCTGGACGCCATGCTGGCGGCGGCGCGCTCGGGCGAGTCGATGATCCCGCCGATGCTGGACGCGGTGCGCGCCGAGGCGACGCTGGGCGAGATCTGCGACGCGCTGCGGGAGGAGTGGGGGACGTACCGGGAGAACGCGGCGTTCTGATCCGCTGACGCGCCGGTCCGCCGGTCCGCTGGCCCGCAGACCCGTCGACCCGCGCAGGCCGCCCGTACGGGAATCCGTACGGGCGGCTCCGCCGTGCCCGGGCGGGTCAGCCGGCGATGAGCGGGCCGAGCAGCAGGTCGGTGAAGCGGCGGGTCCACTCGGCGGTGATCGGCTCGCCGCTGACCAGGACGCGGTGCTCGACGGTGCCCGCGATGGTGTCGAAGATGATGTCGACCTCCTCGCGGGCCGCCGCGGCGTCGGTGTCCGCGTCGAGCTCGCCGCGCGCCTGGGCGGCCGCCCGGCCCTGGCGGACCAGCCGCTTCTGCGGGTCCACGATGGACTCCCGGATCCGGCGCCGCAGCTGCCGGTCCCGGGTGCCCTCGGCGAACAGCGCGAGCAGCGCGGCCTGGGTCTCCGGGCGGGCCAGCAGGTCGGCGAACTGGGTCACCACGGCCTCGATGTCGGCCCGCAGGCTGCCGAGGTCGGGCATCTCCAGCTCGTCGAAGAGGCTGGCGACGGCGTCCACCACGAGCTCGTTCTTGGACGGCCAGCGGCGGTAGAGGGTGGTCTTGGCGACCCCGGCGCGGCTCGCCACGTGGCCCATGGTCAGGCCGCCCCAGCCGAGTTCGGCCAGCGCCTCGCGGGTGGCGTCGAGGATGGCGCGGTCGGCGGCGGCGCTGCGCGGGCGGCCCTTGGCCCGGATGATCCCTGCGGGCTCCGCGGCCGCCGGGACCCGGGCCGTCGGGGCCTGGTCGGAACAGGCCTGGTCCGGGCTCTCCGGGCTGTCCGGGCTCGCTGGGGGCTGGGCGGCCGGCACCGGGCCTCCTTGCGCTTTACCGGTAAGTAACTTGGGTGGGGCTGGTAACGGTAGCGACTGTTCCCCCGTTCGGGGAGCGGGGCACCCCGGGAAAGTGGGGCAGGTCACGTCCCCGAACCGCCGGTGGGGCTTGCGGGCGGGGCACCGGCTCCAGTTACGCTACGACTCGTAGCGAAAGCAGTGACAACCAGGCGCCGCCTCCTGTGGGACGGGAGCGGCGCGGGCGCGGGTGGGGATCCGCGCCGAACGGTCCAGGCTACCGGGGGAGGGGCACCGCGCCCGGGAATCCGCACCGCGCGGCCCGTGCGGGGCGACTTTCCGGAGGTTGGTGCCCGCGAGCAGCGCGGACGGGGGAGGATGGTGCCATGCAGCCACGGAATTCGCGTCTCAACAGCTCCGCCCTGCGCGGAGCGGTCGACCTCGCCGCAGTGAAGGCGGCCGGCGAAGCCGCCCAGAAGGCCGAGCAGGCCCGGGCCGAGCGGGCCCGTCAGGCGGCGGCCGCCGAGTCGGCCGGAGCGGCCCCGGCCCAGTTCGCCTACCAGCTCGTCATCGACGTCACCGAGGACGACTTCGAGACCGAGGTCGTCCAGCGCTCCACCGAGGTGCCGGTCGTCATCGACTTCTGGGCCGAGTGGTGCGGGCCCTGCAAGCAGCTGAGCCCGGTCCTGGAGGGGCTGGCCGAGGAGTACGCCGGCCGCTTCGTGCTCGCCAAGATCGACGTGGACGCCAACCCGCTGCTCTCCCAGCAGTTCGGCATCCAGGGCATCCCGGCCGTGATGGCCGTGGTCGCCGGCCAGCTGGTGCCGCTGTTCCAGGGCGCGGAGAGCGCCGCCAACGTCCGCAAGATCCTGGACCAGCTGATCCTGGTCGCCGAGCAGCGCTTCGGCGTGTCCGGCGGCGCGGGTGCCCCGGGCGAGGCCGCCCCCGCCGCCCCGCAGCGTCCCGAGGACCCGGCGCTGTCCGCCGCGCACGACGCGCTGGACGCCGGTGACCTGGGCGGCGCCATCCAGGCGTACCGGAACGTGCTGGCCGACGAGCCGGGCAACACCGAGGCCAAGCTGGGCCTGGCCCAGGCGGAGCTGCTGAAGCGGATCGAGGGCCTGGACCTCCAGGCCGTCCGGGCGGCGGCCGCCGCCGACCCGAAGGACGTCGAGGCCCAGCTCAAGGCGGCCGACCTGGACCTGGTCGGCGGTCATGTCGAGGACGCCTTCGGGCGCCTGGTGACCACGGTCGGGCGGACGGCCGGCGAGGACCGGGACACCGCCCGGTTGCGCCTGCTGGAGCTGTTCGAGGTGATCGGCCCGGAGGACCCGCGGGTCGTCGCGGCCCGTACGGCGCTGGCGCGCGTGCTGTTCTGAGCCCGGTTCGGGCGGTTCGGGCCCAGCCCCGACCCGGTTCCGCGCCGGGTTCGGGCCGGGCGCCTGGCACGGTGGATGACCTGCGGTGTCGTCGGGTGATTTGGCGACAATCCGGTCAACCGCCCAGAGGTTTACCAAATCTTGATTTCACCCGTGGATGGTCACGTCATGTGACCGTCCACGGGTGTTTCGCTTCTGTTTCCGGCGGATTTCGTCCTCACGTTTCCTTCAAGTCGTCACGCAGGGTGCACTTCGGGCCGATTCCATGATCAATGCCACCCAGTGTTGGATTACCCGTCAGTAAGGCACCCCTTGTGCTTCGCCCGGGATTCAAGCACGATCGGCCACGCCCGGTCCCGGGCTCCACGGCCCCCGACCCCGGTCGGTCACGCGGAGTGCGGGATCCCCACCGGGTGATCCGCCGGCTCCGGCCGGCGGGAGGGAGGGCAGGGGGGTATCCGCGGTCCCACGGCGGTTCCTGTCCTTCGACCGGCCGCGCGGCCCTGCGCGGTCGCTGGTTGTCGCTCGGGGGTGATCGCCGATGTCGTCGGTCCTGCCCGCCGCCCCGCAAGGACGGCCGGTGCTTGGACGGGACGCCCGCTGCACGCGGGCCGTTCCCGCGTCCGACGACGCCCAAGGCGCTCTCCGCTACCGAGGACGTAGCTCTCTCCCATCCCAGGCCCCCACCGGTGCGGGACGCACCGCCGGGGAGCCGGAGATGTACGTCCTAGAAGGAGGACTCGCATGTCCCAGACCTACGGCAAGACCCGCTGGAAGCGCTTCGCCCTGGTGATGGTGCCGAGCGTCGCGGCCACCGCGATGGTGGGCGTCTCGATCGCCAACAGCGCGCTCGCCGCCTCGTTCAGCATCTCCGGCCAGCAGTTCAAGGTGAGCACCTCTCACCTGCACGGCACCAACTTCGCCCAGTTCGGCACCGTCGACATCGAGGCCAACGGCACGCCGCACCCGGTCGCCGTCTCGGCCTTCGACCACGCCGACATCGAGAACCTGTGCCAGTCGGTGGTGACCGACCTGTCCGGCTTCGGCCTCGGGAAGATCACCCTCCAGCTGAACGCCGGTACCGAGGCGGGCAAGCCGGTCCAGGCGGACAACCTGCTGATCGACCTGGAGCAGCTGAAGGCGGACGCGACCTTCACCAACATCAACATCGGCCAGGACGCCTCCACCCTCGCCGGCTCGGCGACCCAGGGCTGGTCGCCCCACGCGGCCGTCCAGAAGGCGACCGGGAACAAGGGCCTGCCGACCGGTGCCACCGGCTTCGCCCAGGCCGCCAAGGAGGCCGACCTGACCGGCGTCCAGCAGACCGCCCGGGCCACCTCCGCCGGAACGTTCAAGCTGAACGGCCTGAACCTCTCCCTCAAGAGCGGCGACGGCAAGGGCAACGAGTGCTTCTGAGCCTCGCCTGACGGTGCGCCGGACGGCGTGCCCGAGTGACGGCCCGGGGCCGGGGGCGGTGACAGACCGCCCCCGGCCCACCCCCATTGTTCTTCCCTCGTAGCGACGTCGAGGAGCTGCACCATGTCCAGCGCAACGGTCGAGACGCGGCCCCGCCAGCAGAACCCCGTCGGGTGGCTCTGGCGGCACTTCCGTGAATTCCGCCGCACCAGGCCCTTCTGGGGCGGACTGCTGGCCATGATCGCCGGCGTTCCGATCCTCTACTTCCCGTACGCCCACCTGTCGTTCGGCGGCCTGACCATCGCGATGTCCACCACGGCCGGCGCGGGGTCGCTGATCATCGGGATCCTGATGGTCATCCTCGGGCTGACCGCCTGGTTCCAGCCCGCGGTACGGGTCTTCGCCGGCATCGCGACCATCCTGCTGACGCTGGTGTCGATTCCGGTCTCCAACCTCGCGGGCTTCGGCCTGGCGCTGCTGCCGGGCCTGATCGGCGGCGGGCTGATGGTCTCCTGGGCGCCGCTGCCGGAGCCCACCGCCGGGACGGCGGCCAAGGGCCGACGCCGCCGGGCCAAGGGCGCCGACGGCGCCGCGGCCGGGAACGCCGTGGCGCAGAGCGTCGCCACCGAGCCGGCCGTCGAGGCGCCGACCGCCGAACTGCCCGCCCAGGGCACGCCGCAGGCCGCCGGGACCGCTGTCGAGAACGCCGCCGGCCCGGCCGACGAGGCCGCGGTCCCGAAGCAGGGCGGAGCCGTGGAGCAGGAGGAGGCACGGTGACCGGGCCGGCCGAGCAAGCCGACGGCACGACCGTTCCCGCGCCGCGCTCCGGCCGGCACGCGGCCCCGCGCACGTCCGTCCGGGTCCGGCTGAGAGGCCGGGCGCTGGCGATGGCGGCGGTGCCGACCGCGCTGCTGATGGCCGCCGCCTACACGCCCAACCCGGCGGTCGCCGAGTCCGCGGCAGGGAAGCCCTGCGGCACCGCGCCGGCCGTCGTGCCGGACGTCGCGCCGATCGAGACGCCGGTGCCCAAGAGCGAGCTGCCCGAGCCGCCGCCAGGCCCGTCCACCGCGCCGGGTACGGCCCCGACCGCCGCGCCCCCGGCCGGCCCGTCCACCGACCCGGGCTCGGTGCCGACGCAGGCGCCGCCCGGCGCGCCCGCGCAGCAGCCCACCTCGCCGGTCAAGCCGCCGGCCGCCGGGACGGCCACCCCGTCCGCCGAGCAGTCCGCCGCCCGTTCCGCCGCCACCGGCGACGCGGCCGTGTCGGGCGCGGTCCACCAGGGCACCGCCACCGGGACCGGTACGGTGTCCCAGGCCGGGCTGATCGACGACCTGGTCGGCGGCATCACCCGGCTGTTCAACCCGGACGGTTCGCCGAGCAGCCCCGCCCCGGCCACCACCCCGGCGGCGCCCACCACCCCGGCGGCGCCGACCACCCCGGCCGCCCCGCCCGCCCCCGCCCCGCGTACGGGCACCGCGGACCAGCCCGCCCAGCCGCAGGCCCCGGCCGCCGCCGCCCAGCAGGCCGCGCCGCCCGCGACCCAGCCGGCCGCCGGCCGGCCCTCGCCCACCGCGACGCCGAGCGGCAAGGCGAGCACCAAGCCGGCACCCTCCGCGGACGCCAGGCCGACGCCGTCGGCGACGCCCTCCGCGGGCGCCTCCGGCACCCCGTCCGCCACGCCCACCGAGAACCCCGACTGCGATGTGGACGCCCGCGGCCTGACCGCCGGGGCGGCCGCCGCCGGGCACGTCGTGCCGGAGCAGAACTGGACCCTGAAGACCAGCCGGCTCGCCCTGCACGGCGCGGCCTTCCACGGCGTCTACGACGTGAAGACCCCGACCAGGACCAAGCGCGTGCTGAAGTTCGTGGTCGACAGCGTGGACATCGACAACCTCGACATGTCGACCCTGGAGGGCAACGGCGTCACCTTCCACGTCCAGGGCGCCCCGGGCTCCACCTCGACCATGCGCCAGGGCCCGGTCACCATGTACGTGGAGCGGCTGTCCGGCCACCTCTCCAAGGTGCTCGGCCTGCCGATCCCGATCGACCTGGGCGAGATCACCCTCACCCCGGACACCCTGCCGCGCTGGCTGTACGACCTGATCGGCGCCATCCCGATCCCGCTGGACCTGGAGCTGACCGGCGTCACCGCCAAGCAGGCCGGCCAGTTCGGCGGCACCCTGCACATCCCGGGGATGCACCTGTTCAACGACGACGCCCCCTACAGCGACAAGTGAGCGGGAGCCGAGGCCGAAACGCCCGTGGGGCGGCCCTCCCGGAGGAGGACCGCCCCACGGGCGTTCGGGCCTGACGGGTGCTCACTCGCCCCGGGTGCCCAGGTGGTGCACCTGCACCATGTTGGTGGTGCCGGGGATGCCGACCGGGACACCGGCGGTGACGATGACGGTGTCGCCCTCGTCGAGCCGGCGCATCCGCAGCAGCTCCCGGTCGACCTGCGCGACCATCGCGTCGGTGGTGGCCACCTGCTCGGTCACGTACGCCTCGACGCCCCAGCTCAGCGAGAGCTGGTTGCGGGTGGCGGAGTCCGGGGTGAAGGCGATCACCGGGATCGGCGAGCGGTAGCGGGACAGCCGACGGGCGGTGTCACCGGACTTGGTGAAGGCGACCAGCGCCTTGCCGTCCAGGAAGTCGCCCAGCTCGCACGCGGCGCGGGCGACCGAGCCGCCCTGGGTGCGCGGCTTGCGGCCCGGGTTGAGCGGCTGCAGGCCCTGGGAGACCAGCTCCTCCTCGGCCTTCTCGCAGATCCGGCTCATGGTGCGGACGGTCTCGACCGGGTACTTGCCGACGCTGGACTCGGCGGAGAGCATCACCGCGTCGGCGCCGTCCAGGATGGCGTTGGCGACGTCGGAGACCTCGGCGCGGGTCGGGCGCGAGGCGTGGATCATCGACTCCATCATCTGGGTGGCGACGATGACCGGCTTGGCGTTGCGGCGGGCCAGGGTGATCAGCTGCTTCTGGACCAGCGGCACCCGCTCCAGCGGGTACTCGACGGCCAGGTCGCCGCGGGCGACCATGATGGCGTCGAAGGCGAGGACGATCTCCTCCATGGCCTCGACGGCCTGCGGCTTCTCGATCTTGGCGATGACCGGCACCCGGATGCCGACCTCGTCCATGACCTCGTGGACGTCCTTGATGTCGTCCGCGTTGCGGACGAAGGACAGGGCGATCATGTCGACGCCCAGGCGCAGCGCGAAGCGCAGGTCGTCCTTGTCCTTCTCGGACAGGGCGGGCACGTTCACGGCCGCGCCGGGCAGGTTGATGCCCTTGTTGTTCGAGAGCACGCCGCCCTCGACCACCACGGTCCTCACCCGCGGGCCGTCGACGCTGACGACCTCCAGGGCGATGACGCCGTCGTTGATCAGGATCGGGTCGCCGGGCTTCACGTCGCCGGGCAGGCCCTTGTAGGTGGTGCCGCAGATGTGCTGGTCACCGGGGACGTCCTCGGTGGTGATGGTGAACTCGTCGCCGTTGTCGACGGTCACCGGGCCGTTGGCGAAGGTCGCCAGACGGATCTTCGGACCCTGGAGGTCGGCAAGGACGCCGATGGCCTTGCCGGTGTCCTCCGAGACCTGGCGGACCTTGCGGTACCGCTCCTCGTGGTCCGCGTGGTTGCCGTGGCTCATGTTCAGTCGGGCGACGTTCATCCCCGCCTCGACGATGGCCTTCAGCTGTTCGTAGGAGTCCGTCGCCGGACCCAGGGTGCAGACAATTTTCGCTCGGCGCATATGGATCAGTCTATCCGTTCGTGTTATAGGTGCATTCGGCACGCACCGGGAGGAATCGCCGACGAATGGTTCCGAGGAGTGAGACGGTTTCGTGTCAGTCCTCGGACTCCCGGCGTTCCCGGTGCACCAGCGCGAAGGCCTGTCGGGCGATCTCCAGCTCCTCGTCGGTGGGCACCACGGCGACCGCCACCCGGGCGTACTCGGGGGAGACGATCCGGGCCTCGCCGGACCGCACCGAGTTCAGCTCCGGGTCGACGGCGATGCCCAGTTCCTCCAGTCCCGCGGTGGCCGCCGCGCGCACCGGGGCCGCGTTCTCCCCGACGCCTGCGGTGAACGCGATCGCGTCCACCCGGCCCAGCACCGCGTAGTAGCCGCCGATGTACTTGCGCAGCCGGTGGACGTACGAGTCGAACGCCAGCTTCGCGTCCGCGTCCCCGTCGTCGGCCCGGCGCATGATCTCGCGCATGTCGTTCTCGCCGCACAGCCCGCGCAGGCCGCTGCGGCGGTTGAGCAGGTCGTCGATCTCGTCCACGGACAGCCCGCCGACCCGGTGCAGGTGGAACACCACGCCGGCGTCGATGTCGCCCGAACGGGTGCCCATGACCAGGCCCTCCAGCGGGGTCAGGCCCATCGAGGTGTCCACGCAGCGGCCGCCGGCGACCGCCGAGGCGGAGGCGCCGTTGCCCAGGTGCAGCACGATCACGTTGACCTCGGCCGGGTCCTTGCCGAGCAGCCGGGCGGTGGCCCGCGAGACGTACTGGTGCGAGGTGCCGTGGAAGCCGTAGCGGCGCACCCGGTGCTGGTCCGCGACGGCCCGGTCGATCGCGTACCGGGCCGCGTACTCGGGCATCGAGGCGTGGAAGGCGGTGTCGAAGACGGCCACCTGCGGGAGGTCGGGGCGCAGCGCGCGGGCCACCTCGATGCCGGTGATGTTGGCCGGGTTGTGCAGGGGCGCGACCGGGATCAGCCGGCGGATCTCCTTGAGCACCTCGTCGGTGATCACCGTCGGCTCGGTGAACCGCAGGCCGCCGTGCACCACCCGGTGTCCGATCGCGGCCAGCTCGGGGGAGTCCAGCCCGAGGCCGTCGGCGGCCAGCTCCTCGGCGACGGCCTTGAGCGCGGCGGCGTGGTCCGGGAAGACCTGGACGGCCTCGCGCGGCCCGCCGGTGCGCGGGGTGTGCACCAGCCGCCCGCCGGCCTCGCCGATCCGCTCGACCAGCCCGGAGGCAAGCGCGGCCCCGTCCAGCATGTCGATCAGCCGGTACTTCACCGACGAGGAGCCGGCGTTCAGGACGAGAACGCGGGTACCTTCAGTCATGCGCCGGGCTCCTTGCTGTCCGACTCGTGGTTCTGGGCCTGGATGGCGGTGATCGCGACGGTGTTGACGATGTCCTGCACCAGCGCCCCGCGGGAGAGGTCGTTGACGGGCTTGCGCAGCCCCTGCAGCACCGGGCCGACCGCGACCGCGCCGGCCGAGCGCTGGACCGCCTTGTAGGTGTTGTTGCCGGTGTTGAGGTCCGGGAAGACCAGCACGGTGGCCCGTCCGGCCACCGCGGAGCCCGGCAGCTTGGTGGCCGCGACGTGGGCGTCCACCGCCGCGTCGTACTGGATCGGGCCCTCCACCAGGATGTCCGGCCGCAGCTCGCGGACCAGCTCGGTGGCCTTGCGGACCTTGTCGACGTCCGCGCCGGAGCCGGAGGTGCCGGTCGAGTACGACAGCATCGCGACCCTCGGCTCCACCCCGAACTGGGCGGCGGTGGCGGCCGCCTGGATGGCGATGTCGGCCAGCTGCTGGGCGTCCGGGTCGGGGTTGACCGCGCAGTCGCCGTACACCAGCACCTTGTCGGCCAGGCACATGAAGAAGACCGAGGAGACGATCGAGGCGCCCGGCGAGGTCTTGATCACCTCGAAGGCGGGCCGGATGGTGGCGGCGGTGGAGTGCACCGCGCCGGAGACCATGCCGTCCGCGATGCCCTCCTGGACCATCAGGGTGCCGAAGTACGAGACGTCGGTGACCACGTCCAGGGCCAGCTCGACGGTCATCCCCTTGTGGGCGCGCAGCCTCGCGTACAGCTCGGCGAACTGGCGGCGCAGCGGGCTGGTGGCCGGGTCGACGATCCGCACCCGGGCGCGGTCGGCGGCCGGGGCCTCGGCCGGGAGGTCGATGCTCAGGCTCGCGGCCTTGCGGCGGACGGCGTCCACCTCGCCGAGCAGGGTGAGGTCGCAGATGTTGCGGCGCAGCAGGATCTCGGCGGCGCGCAGCACCCGCTCCTCGGTGCCCTCCGGCAGCACGACGTGCCGGCGGGCGGCCCGGGCGCGCTCCAGCAGCTCGTGCTCGAACATCATCGGGGTGACCCGCTCGGACCGGCCGACCTCGATGCGGTCGGTCAACTCGACGGTGTCAACGTGCAGTTCGAACAGGCCGAGGGCGATCTCGGCCTTCCGGGGGCTGGCCGAGGTGAGCTTGCCCTCCAGGTGGGTCAGATGGGCGGCGGTCGGCCAGCTGCCCTCTGGGACGACCGCGACCGGGGTGCCGGGGGCGAGCCGGGCGGCCAGCGCCATCACGTTGGGGCCGGGGTGCTGGCCGAGCGTCAGCAGCACGCCGGCGATCGGCGGGGCGCCGGCGGCGTGCGCGGCCAGCGAGCCGATCACCAGGTCGGCGCGGTCCCCGGGGGTGACCACCAGGGCGCCCTCGGTCAGCGCGTCCAGGAAGGTGGGCAGCATGGCGCCGCCGAAGACGTAGCCGCGCACGTCCCGGGCGAGGCCGGCGGCGTCCCCGAGCAGCACCTCGGCGCCGGTCGCCTCGACCAGCTGCGCGACGGTGGGCGCGGCCAGCGCCGGCTCCTCCGGGATGACGTAGGCGGGGATCGGCAGCTTCTCGCCGAGGGTGCGCTGGATCCGCTGCTTGGCGCCCGGGGCGACCCGGTTGGCGATCATCGCCAGGGTCTCGCAGCCGAGGTCGGTGTACGCCCGGTGGGCGTTGCGGACCTCGGCGGTCACCGTCTCGGCGTCCGCTCCGTGGCCGCCGACCACCGGCAGCACGGCGGCGCCGAACTCGTTGGCCAGCCGGGCGTTGAAGGCCAGTTCGTCCGGGATGCCGGTGTCGGCGAAGTCGGTGCCGAGCACCAGCACCGCCTGGCAGCGCCGCTCCAGCGCGTGGAAGCGGTCGACCAGGACGGAGACCAGCTCGTCCTGCCCGTGGGCGGCCTGCAGCGCGGCGGCGTCCTCGTAGGTGAGGCCGTACAGCTCGGTGCCCGGGAGGTCGAGCCGGTACCGCGCGCGCAGCAGCTCGACGACGTGGTCCGACCCCGACTCGCCGGGCGCGGCCGCGTGCACCAGCGGACGGAACACCCCGACCCGGTCCACCTGGCGGGTGAGCAGTTCCATGACCCCGAGTTCGACGGCCTGTCGGCCGTCCCCCCGGTCGATGCCGGTCACGTACACGCTGCGCGCCACGTGGGTGTCTCCGTCCCGTCGTCTCGGAAAGTGGTCATATCGACCATACCTTCGCACCCCGAACGACCGTCCGCGAGCAGAGGGGCGGGGCTCGGGCAAGGGGCGGAGGTCCCGCCCGGGTGCGCGCCCGGCGGGGCGGGCACCCGGGGCCGCCGGGCGCGTGGCCGAGCGGCCCCGGGCGGGCGGGCCCTCAGCGCACCGGGCGGGCGGGCCCTCAGCGCACCGGGCGGAGCCAGAGGGTGGCGAGCGGGGGGAGGACCAGTTCGGCGGAGCGGGGCTGGCCGTCCCACTCCACCGGCTCGGCCTTGACCGGGTGGGAGTTGCCGGTGCCGCTGCCGCCGTACTCCTCGGCGTCGGTGTTCAGCACCTCCTCCCACAGCTGCTCGCGGCCCGCCAGCCGGGGCAGGCCGACCCGGTGGCCGTGCCGGACGACCGGCGAGAAGTTGCAGACCGCGACCAGCGGGGAGCCGTCGGCCGCGTACCGGACGAAGGAGAGCAGGTTGTCCTCGGCGGCGCCGCCGTCGAGCCAGCGGAAGCCGTCCGGGACGGTGTCCAGCTCCCACAGTGCCGGGGTGTCGAGGTAGCGCCGGTTGAGGTCGCGGACCAGCCGGCGCACCCCGAGGTGGTCCTCGTGGGCCGGCCACTGCTCGTCGAGCACCCACCACTGCGGGCCCTGCTCGTGGTCCCACTCCGCGCCCTGGGCGAACTCCTGCCCCATGAACAGCAGCTGCTTGCCCGGGTGGGACCACATGAAGCCCAGGTAGGCGCGGTGGTTGGCGCGCTGCTGCCACCAGTCGCCGGGCATCTTGGAGACCAGCGCCTGCTTGCCGTGCACCACCTCGTCGTGCGAGATCGGCAGGACGTAGTTCTCCGAGTAGGCGTACACCATCGAGAAGGTGATCTCGTTGTGGTGGTACTTCCGGTGCACCGGCTCCTTGGACATGTAGACCAGCGAGTCGTGCATCCAGCCCATGTTCCACTTCAGCCCGAAGCCGAGGCCGCCGGCGTCGGTGGGGCGGGTGACCCCGTCCCAGGCGGTGGACTCCTCGGCGACGGTCACCACGCCCGGGCAGCGCCGGTAGACGGTGGCGTTCATCTCCTGGAGGAAGGCGGCCGCGTCCAGGTTCTCCCGGCCGCCGAACCGGTTGGGCGTCCAGGCGCCGCCCTCGCGGGAGTAGTCGAGGTAGAGCATCGAGGCGACGGCGTCCACCCGCAGGCCGTCGACGTGGAACTCCTCGCACCAGTACACCGCGTTGGCGACCAGGAAGTTGCGCACCTCCTTGCGGCCGTAGTCGAACTCCAGCGTCCCCCAGTCCGGGTGCTCGGCGCGCAGCGGGTCGGCCGGCTCGTACAGCGGCTCGCCGTCGAAGCGGGCGAGCGCGAAGTCGTCCTTGGGGAAGTGCGCGGGCACCCAGTCGACGATCACGCCGATGCCGTGCCGGTGCAGGGTGTCCACCAGGTACCGGAAGTCGTCGGGGCCGCCGAGCCGGGCGGTGGGGGCGTAGTAGCCGGACACCTGGTAGCCCCAGGAGCCGCCGAAGGGGTGCTCCATCACCGGCATGAACTCCACGTGGGTGAAGTTCAACTCCTTGAGGTAGCCCGGCAGTTCCTCGGCGATGGCGCGGTAGGTGGTGAGCTCGGGGCGCCAGGACGGCAGGTGCAGCTCGTACACCGACATCGGCGCCCGGTGGTGCGCCGTGCGGGCCCGGCGGGCCATCCAATCGCCGTCCTGCCACGCGTAGTCGGAGGAGGTGACCACCGAGGCGGTGCCGGGCGGGCACTGGGCGGCCCGGGCCAGCGGGTCGGCCTTGTCCAGCACCCAGCCCTGCCGGGTGTGCACCTCGTACTTGTAGCAGGCCCCCTCGGCGAGGCCGGGGACGAACAGCTCCCAGATCCCGGACGAGCCGAGCGAGCGCATCGGGTGCCCGGTGCCGTCCCAGTGGTTGAAGTCGCCGATCAGCCGCACCCCGACGGCGTTCGGCGCCCAGACCGCGAAGGCGGTGCCGGGCACCCCGTCGACGGTGCGCGGGTGCGAGCCGAGCGCGCGCCACAGCTGCTCGTGCCGGCCCTCGGAGATCAGGTGCAGGTCGAGCTCGCCGAGGGTGGGCGCGGCGCGGTAGCCGTCGTGCTGGCGCAGCGGCTCGCCGCCGGGGTACGTCACCAGCAGGGTGTACTCCGGCGGCTCGCCGCCGGCCACCAAGCCGGTGAACAACCCGCCCTGCTGGTGGGTGAGTTCGGCGGGGCCGTGGGCGGTCTCGACGACCACCCGCTCGGCGAACGGGCGCAGCACCCGGATCGCGGTGCCGCCGTGCACCGGGTGCGCGCCGAGCAGGGCGTGCGGGTCGTGGTGCTGCCCGCCCACCAGCCGGTCGACCTCGGCCGGCGGCAGCGGCGCCTCGGGCAGCCGCAGCGCCCCGGCGGGGGCGGGTCGCCCGCTCCCCGCGGGCTCCCCGGCCGCGGGCGGTCGGGCGGTCGGGGGCTCCGGTCCGGTGCCGGTGCCGGTGCCGGTGCCCCCCTCCTCCGCGGTCGCCCGGCGGGCCGCGCGCTCGCGGCCGGCGCGTCCTTCGGCCGCCCGCCCTCCGGCGGGGAGCGGTCCGGCCAGGAAGGTGGCCGGCACGGGGCGGGTGGGGCGGCCGGTCGGGTCGATCGGCGTCACGGCGGGGTCCTCCTGGGACGGGGTGGGCGGGGCCTGCGGACGGGACGGGAAGCGGGGTCAGACGGACAGGGCCAGCCGGTTGATCGCGGCCAGTGGGATCGGCAGCCAGCTCGGCCGGTGCCGGGCCTCGTAGACCACCTCGTACACCGCCTTGTCGATCTCCAGCGCACGCATCAGCTCCGGTGAGGCGGCCGGGTCGGCGCCGCCGCCGGCGGTGTAGCCGGCGCAGTAGGCGGTGCGGTTGCGCTGGGCCCAGGCGGCGGCCAGGTGGGCCAGTTCCGGGTCGACCGGGCCGCCGGCCAGCAGGTGGGCGGCCGCGTAGTCGAAGGAGCGCAGCATCGCGGCGACGTCGCGCAGGGCCGGCTGGGGCTCGCGGCGCTCGTTGACCGACTTGGCCGGCTCGCCCTCGAAGTCCAGCAGTACCCAGCCGTGCGGGGTGCGCATCGCCTGGCCGAGGTGGAGGTCGCCGTGGATGCGCTGGACCGGCAGGCCGTCCGGGTGGGCGTCGGCGAGCTGCTGGAAGGCGGTGCGCAGCGCGGCCCGGAAGCGCAGCAGCCCGGGGACGGCGGCGACGGCGCTGTCCAGCCGGTCGGCCATCGCGCCGGCCAGCCGTCCGGTCTGGGTGCGGTCGAGCCGGGCGACCGGCATCGAGCGGGCCAGCACCCGGTGCACCTCGGCGGTGGCCCGGCCGAGCCGGTGCGCCTCGATGGCGAAGTTGCCGGGGGAGCGGTCGCCCTTGAGCCGGCCGACCTGGTCGAGGGCCAGCTCCCAGCCGTCCTCGGCGTCCGGCAGGTAGCGCTGCAGCAGTCCGAGGGTGGCGGGCTCGGCGCGCTCCATCCGGCTCTCGAACCAGGCGGCGACCCGGGGGATGCGGGTGGAGCCGGCCCGGGAGAGCGCGAGCGAGAGTTCCAGGTCCGGGTTGGTTCCCGGGTGGATGCGGCGGAACAGCTTGAGGATGTACGAGGTGCCGTAGATGACCGAGCTGTTGGACTGCTCGGCGGTGGAAGCCCGCCCGGGGAGGTCGGCGGGCAGTCCGGAGCCGGGGGTGCGGCGGAAGGACAGCGCGCCGAAGCGGTCGCCGGTGGCCAGGTGCTCCAGCAGCCGCCCGGTGAGCTCGGGGTCGTGCACCGCGTCGTAGAGGGTCGCGCCGTCGTAGGGGCCCTGGCTGAGCCGGCCGAGCACGGCGCCGGGCCCGATGTCCCCGAGGCCGCCCGAACGGATGCCGAGCAGCAGCTGGTAGATGTCGCCGTGCGGGGCACCGGCCGTGGTGGCGTGCTCGACCCGCAGCAGCAGGTGCAGCAGGGCCGGGTCGCCGACCTGCAGGGGAGTGCCGACCACCGGGGTGAGGCCGGTGATCGGCCGCCCCTTGCCGGCGTACCAGCGCTGGGTGGGCAGCCATGCGGAGATCAGCGGCAAGGCCGCCTGGACGAGTTCGCTGACGCCCACGGCGGTTCTCCGGGCCCCGGTGCCCCGGGTGCCCGCGGCGGCGGAACCGGCGGCGGAGTCGTCCTGGAGGTGGGCTTGAGAACGGGAGATTTCGGACATGACTCCCTTTCCCCGGAAGCGCGCGGGCTGCCCGGGTCGTGGCCGGGTCCGTCAGTCTTCCGGATTGCGGCGGCGCGGCGGTCGCGGCACGCGAGCACGGCTCGGGTGTCACGCCTTCGTGTGGGTGGCCGTTGGGCTGTTCTCCGTACGCGGTGTGCAGAGAACTCCGGGGGCGCGGGGTTCTACTCGCGCCCCCGGAGGGTCTGGTGGTGCTGTTCATGCTGGTGCGCGGCGTGCGGCGGATCGTTACTTCGATCGCCTGGTCCCGCTCAGGCGCGGGGGCTGCCGGAGCTGGAACCAGTAGAAGCCGTGTCCGGCCAGGGTGAGCAGGTAGGGCCACTCGCCGATCGACGGGAAGCGCACCCCGCCGATCAGCTCGACCGGGTACCGGCCGCCGTACTGCCGCAGGTCCAGCTCGGTCGGCTGCGCGAACCGCGAGAAGTTGTTCACGCACATGACCAGGTCCCCCTCGTACTCGCGCACGAAGGCCAGCACGGCGGGGTTGCTGGAGGGCAGCTCGGCGTAGCTCCCGAGGCCGAACGCCGGATTGAGCTTGCGGATCTCGATCATGCGACGCGTCCAGTGCAGCAGCGAACTCGAACTGCTCTGCTGCGCCTCGACGTTGGTCACCTGATAGCCGTACACCGGGTCCATGATGGGCGGCAGACTGAGCCTGCCCGGGTCGGCGGAGGAGAAACCCGCGTTGCGGTCCGGGGTCCACTGCATCGGGGTGCGCACGCCGTCCCGGTCGCCGAGCCAGATGTTGTCGCCCATGCCGATCTCGTCCCCGTAGTAGAGGACCGGCGAGCCGGGCAGCGAGAGCAGCAGGGCGGTGAACAGCTCGATCTGGTTGCGGTCGTTCTCCAGCAGCGGGGCGAGCCGGCGGCGGATGCCCACGTTGGCGCGCATCCGCGGGTCCTTGGCGTACTCCGCGTACATGTAGTCGCGCTCCTCGTCGGTGACCATCTCCAGGGTCAGCTCGTCGTGGTTGCGCAGGAAGATGCCCCACTGGCAGCCGCCGGGGATCCGCGGGGTCTTGGCGAGGATCTCCGACACCGGGTACCGGGACTCCCGGCGCACCGCCATGAAGATCCGCGGCATCACCGGGAAGTGGAACGCCATGTGGCACTCGTCGCCGCCCGAGGTGAAGTCGCCGAAGTAGTCGACGACGTCCTCGGGCCACTGGTTGGCCTCGGCGAGCAGCACGGTGTCCGGGTAGTTGGCGTCGATCTCCTTGCGGACCCGCTGGAGGAACTCGTGGGTCTCCGGCAGGTTCTCGCAGTTGGTGCCCTCGCGGGCGAACAGGTACGGCACCGCGTCCAGCCGGAAGCCGTCGATGCCGAGGTCGAGCCAGAACCGCAGCCCGGCGATCATCTCGTCCTGGACCCGGGGGTTGTCGTAGTTGAGGTCCGGCTGGTGGGAGAAGAAGCGGTGCCAGAAGTACTGCTTGCGGACCGGGTCGTAGGTCCAGTTGGACGTCTCGGTGTCGACGAAGATGATCCGGGCGTCCGGGTACTGCTTGTCGTCGTCGGCCCACATGTAGAAGTCGCCGTACGGCCCGTCCGGGTCGGTCCGGGAGGCCTGGAACCACGGGTGCTGGTCGCTGGTGTGGTTCATGACGAAGTCGATGATGATGCGCATGCCGCGGGCGTGCGCGGCGTCGACGAACTCCATGAAGTCGGCGAGGTCGCCGAACTCCGGCAGCACCGACGTGTAGTCGGACACGTCGTAGCCGCCGTCGCGCAGCGGCGAGGCGAAGAACGGGGGGAGCCAGAGGCAGTCGATCCCGAGCCACTGGAGGTAGTCGAGCCTGGCCGTGAGCCCCTTGAGGTCCCCGACCCCGTCGCCGTTGCTGTCCTGGAAGGACCGCACCAGCACCTCGTAGAAGACCGCACGCTTGAACCACTCGGGGTCGAGCTTCTTCTTCGAGGTCTCGGGGAAGGTGTCGGGGACGGGCTCGTTCACTGTCACGCTGGGTTCCTCCGAACCGTGAGGAGGTGAGCCGGCTCGGCTGAGGGATCGAGCCGGACGTAGTTGCGCCGGCCCCAGGTGTAGACGGCGCCGGTGAGCTCGTCGTGCACCGCGTAGGGGCCGTCGCCGTCGAGCGTGACGGTGGCCTCCTGGACGTGGTGCGGGTCGAGGTTCACCACGGTGATGACCTGGTCGGTGAGCCCCTCGGGGGTGGTCGCGGTCTTGGAGTAGGCGAGCACCTGGTCGTTGTCGGTCGGGTGGAAGCGCAGGTCGCGCAGCTGCTGGAGGGCGGGGTGGCGGCGGCGCAGCCGGTTCAGCACGGTCAGCAGCGGGGCCAGGGTGTCGGTGCGGCTCCAGTCGCGCGGGCGCAGTTCGAACTTCTCCGAGTGCAGGTACTCCTCGGAGCCCGGGTGGGCCGGCTCGTTCTCGTACAGCTCGTAGCCGGCGTAGACGCCGTAGCTGGGGGAGAGGGTGGCGGCGAGCACCGCGCGGACTGCGAAGGCGGCCCGGCCGCCGTGCTGGAGGTACTCGTGCAGGATGTCCGGGGTGTTGGTGAAGAAGTTGGGCCGCATGTACGCGGCCGCGTCACCGCTGAGTTCGGTGAGGTACTCGGTGAGTTCCGGTTTGGTGGTGCGCCAGGTGAAGTACGTGTACGACTGGTGGAACCCGATCTTCGCCAGGGTGTGCATCATCGCCGGGCGGGTGAAGGCCTCCGCCAGGAAGACCACGTCGGGGTCCGTCCGGGCGACGTCGGCGAGCACCTTCTCCCAGAACACCACCGGCTTGGTGTGGGGGTTGTCGACCCGGAAGATCCGGACCCCGCGGGACATCCAGAACCGGAGGATCCGGATGGTTTCCTTGACGATTCCGTCCATGTCCTGGTCGAAGTTGATCGGATAGATGTCCTGGTACTTCTTCGGCGGATTCTCGGCGTACGCGATGGTGCCGTCCGCGCGGTGGCTGAACCATTCCGGATGCTTGTTCACCCACGGGTGGTCGGGGGAGCACTGGAGGGCGAAGTCCAGCGCGACCTCCAGGTGCAGCGCCCGCGCCTCGGCGACGAAGTGGTCGAAGTCCTCGATGGTGCCGAGGTCCGGGTGGACGGCGTCGTGGCCGCCCTCGGGGGAGCCGATCGCCCAGGGCGAGCCGACGTCGTGCGGACCGGCCGTCAGGGTGTTGTCCGGGCCCTTGCGGAAGGCTCGGCCGATCGGGTGGACCGGCGGCAGGTAGACCACGTCGAAGCCCATCGCGGCGACCGCCGGCAGCCGCTCGGCAGCGGTGCGCAGGGTACCGGAGCGCGGCGGCTCGACGCCGGCCGGATCCACCACGGCGCCCTCCGAACGGGGGAAGAACTCGTACCAGGAGCCGAACAGCGCGCGCTCGCGGTCCACCTGGAGCGGCAGCGGGCGGGAGGCGCTGAGCAGCTCGCGCAGCGGGTGGCGGGCCAGCACGTCGAGCACCTCGGGGGCGAGCGCGGCGGCCAGCCGGGACAGCGGCGGCATGGTCGGGTCGCGCAGCGCGTCGGCGGCGGCCAGCACGTCGGCGCGGCCCTCCTTCTTGGGCACCCCGGCCGCGGCCCGCTCCAGCAGCCGGGCGCCCTCCTCCAGGACCAGCGCGGTGTCGATCCCGGCGGGCAGCTTCACCGAGGCGGTCCGGCGCCAGGTGGCGACCGGGTCGCTCCACGCCTCCACCAGGTACGACCAGCGGCCGGGCGCGGTCGGGGTGACGTACGCGCCCCAGCGGTCGGTGCCCTCGGCCAGCTCGCGCATCGGCGTCCACGGGCCGCTGCGGCCGCGCGGGTCGCGCAGCACCACGTTGGCGTTGACGGCGTCGTGGCCCTCGCGGAAGACGGTCGCGGTGACCAGGAAGGTCTCGCCGACGACGGCCTTGGCCGGGCGGCGGCCGGCGTCGACGAGGGGACTGACGTCCAGGACGGGGATGCGGCCGATCACGGTGTCGCTCTCTGTCGTCTTGCGGGCGGAGGGCTTGCGAGCGGTGGACTTCCGGGCGGGCGCCCGGGTGGCCGGCGCCCCCGTGGCGGCGGCCTCCGGCGTGGCGGCCTTCGCGGCGCCGGCCTTCGGGGCGGTGGCGGTGGCGGTGGCGCGGCGCGTGGTGGTGCGCCTGCGGGGTGCCGCCGCCGGGTCCTCCTCGGCCCCGGGGTGCAGGGCCGCCGCGGAGGGCTGGGCTTCGGAGGATCCGCCACGGACCGCCCCGGACGCCCTCGGCGCCGGCATCGCCGGATCTGTCCGAGTGTCAGAATCCATCCGTCCGGCGGATTCCGCGACCGCTGCGTCGTGGCCTTCGGCCACCGGTGTGGACTGGTCCCGCGTGTCGCCGTGCATGCCAAGCTCCTGCCCGAGATCGGCGGCAGCTCCCCGCGGGCCGGGGTCGGGCCGGGGGAGTACCGGAGGACTGCTGGGTGGGGAGGACGTGCGACCGGAGCCTGCCCGCGCCGCTGTTCCCGGCAACCTGCCCGGCGTCCGCCGGGCCGGTGGCGGGACGTCCCGGAGCCCGTGTGCGTCCCGGCGCACGCCTCCGCGGGGCACGTCCCCGACCGACCCGGTCCACCCGTGAACGAGCGGGCCGGGGGCGAGGACACGCGTCCGCGCGCGGCGGGCGCCGAATGGGCTAAGAAGGACGGGAACGGCCAACGCGAAAAGGATTCGGACGTGCTGCTTCGCGGGGGACGCCACCCGTCGTCGCACTCCCCACAGCATCAGCGGCCTTCGGTCATCCTCGCACCGGCAGCGAGGTTTTCGCAGCGGTACGACAGTAGTTTCGGGCCTTCTCCCGGGCGGACACACGATCGGAAATGGCCCCGTACCGAAGAGTTCACGTATTGGTAGCGCGGGCCCCCGAAATGTGCGCCCCGCGCGCCCCCCGTACAGACCAATGCGCCGAATGCGATCTCATCAATAGCCCGAACGGGCGCCCAATAGCCCACTTGACGCACTGTCGGGCCGACCGCCGCGGCTACGCTTCACGCCGTGAAGGCAATCCGCAGATTCACCGTCCGCACCGTCCTGCCCGAACAACTCCAGCCGTTGCACGAGCTGGCCCTCAACCTGCGCTGGTCCTGGCACCCCGAGACCAGGGACCTCTTCCGGTCCGTGGACCCGGAGGTCTGGGCCGCGACCGGCGAGGACCCGGTGCGGCTGCTCGGGGAGGTCCCGGCCGCCCGACTGGCCGCACTCGCCACCGACCGGCGCTTCCTGCGCAGACTCGGCGACCTCGCCGACGACCTGCGCGAGTACCTCACCGGCCCCCGCTGGTACCAGACCCGGCAGCAGTCCGACGCCGCCCCGCTGCCCGCCGCGATCGCCTACTTCTCGCCCGAGTACGGCATCGCCGCCGCGCTGCCCCAGTACTCCGGCGGGCTCGGCATCCTGGCCGGCGACCACCTCAAGGCCGCCAGCGACCTCGGCGTGCCGGTCATCGGCGTCGGCCTGTTCTACCGGCACGGCTACTTCCGCCAGTCCCTGAGCCGGGACGGCTGGCAGCAGGAGCGCTATCCGCTGCTCGATCCGGACGAACTCGCGGTCAGCCTGCTGCGGGAGGCCGACGGCACCCCCGGCCGGGTGGACCTCGCCCTGCCCGGCGGCCGCACCCTGGCCGCCCACATCTGGAAGGCCCAGGTCGGGCGGGTCCCGCTGCTGCTGCTCGACTCCGACATCGAGGCCAACTCGCCCGCCGAGCGGGACGTCACCGACCGGCTGTACGGCGGCGGCAGCGAGCACCGGCTGCTCCAGGAGATGCTGCTCGGCATCGGCGGCGTCCGGGCGGTGCGGGCTTACTGCCGGCTCACCGGGCACCCCGCCCCCGACGTCTTCCACACCAACGAGGGCCACGCCGGCTTCCTCGGCGTGGAGCGCATTCGGGAGCTGGTCGCCGACGGCCGGAACGGCCTCGACTTCGCCGCGGCCCTGGAGACCGTCCGGGCCGGCACCCTCTTCACCACCCACACGCCCGTCCCGGCCGGCATCGACCGCTTCGACCGCGAGCTGGTCGCCCGCCACTTCGGCGGCGACGCCGCGCTGCCGGGCGTGCCGGTCGACCAGGTGCTCGCGCTCGGCGCCGAGAGCTGGCACGACGGGGACCCGAAGCTGTTCAACATGGCCGCCATGGGCCTGCGGCTGGCCCAGCGCGCCAACGGGGTCTCCACCCTGCACGGCGAGGTCAGCCGCTCGATGTTCAACGGCCTGTGGCCCGGCTTCGACGCCGCCGAGGTGCCGATCACCTCGGTCACCAACGGCGTGCACGCCGCCACCTGGATCGACCCGGCGGTGGTCCGGCTCGGCGCCGCCGAACTCGGCGCCGAACGCGCCGAGGAGGCCATGACCACCGGTGAGACCGGGCGCTGGACGGGCCTGGAGCGGATCGGCAACACCGAGGTCTGGGAGCTGCGGCGCGCCCTGCGGGCCCAGCTGGTGGAGGAGGCCCGCCGCCGGCTGCACGCATCCTGGCGCCGGCGCGGGGCCGGCGGGGCCGAGCTCGGCTGGGTCTCCTCGGTGCTCGACCCCGACGTGCTCACCATCGGCTTCGCCCGCCGGGTGCCCTCGTACAAGCGGCTCACCCTGATGCTGCGCGACCCGGAGCGGCTGCGCGCCCTGCTGCTGCACCCCACCCGGCCGGTGCAGGTCGTGGTCGCCGGCAAGGCCCACCCGGCCGACGACGGCGGCAAGCGGCTGATCCAGCAGATGGTCGCCTTCGCCGACGACCCGGCGGTGCGGCACCGGATCGTCTTCCTGCCGGACTACGACATGGCGATGGCCCAGCGCCTCTACCCGGGGTGCGACGTCTGGCTGAACAACCCGCTGCGCCCGCTGGAGGCCTGCGGCACCTCCGGGATGAAGGCCGCGCTCAACGGCTGCCTCAACCTGTCCGTCCTGGACGGCTGGTGGGACGAGTGGTACGACGGCCGAAACGGCTGGGCGATCCCCACCGCCGACGAGGGCGGCGGGGCGCTCGACCCGGACAGCGGCGAGGCCGAGCGGCGCGACGACATCGAGGCGGCCGCGCTCTACGACCTGATCGAGAACCAGGTCGCCGCCCGGTTCTACGACCGGGACGCGGACGGGCTGCCGCAGCAGTGGATCGCCATGGTCCGGCACACCCTGGTCACCCTCGGGCCCAAGGTGCTGGCCGGGCGGATGGTCCGGGAGTACGTCGAACGGCTGTACGCCCCGGCGGCGCAGGCCCAGCGGGAGCTGGTGGGTGAGCACCCGGAGGCGAGCGGGCGAGTCACCCTCCCGCCCCGAGCCGAAGGGCGCGCCGGTGGCGAAGGTGAGGAGCGACAAGCGATCGACGGAGGAGGGAGTGCCGGAGCGACGACGGTCGGCGCCGGGTCCGAGCGCCCGGAGGCGAGCGGGCGAGTAGCAGCCGGGCGGTTCACCGGCGCCCGCGAGCTGGCGGTCTGGAAGGCGAAGGTCCGCGAGGCGTGGCCGGCCGTGCGGGTCGAGCACGTCGAGGCGGACTGCCCGGCCGAGGCGCAGGAGCTGGGCAGCTCGCTGGCGCTGCGGGTGCAGGTCGCGCTCGGGGCGCTGGAGCCGGGCGACGTCGAGGTGCAGGTGGTCTCCGGCCGGGTGGACGAGCGGGACCGGATCTCGGACGCCTGCCTGCTCGCCCTCAAGCCGGTCGGCGGGCCCGACCTGGACGGCCGCACCCGCTACGAGGGCTCGTTGGAGCTGTGCCGGACCGGTCCGTTCGGCTACACCGTCCGGGTGCTGCCCGCGCACCCGCGGCTGGCCTCGCCGGCCGAGTTGGGGCTGGTCGCCCTGCCCGCCGAGTCGGCCGGGATGGACGCCGGACTGCTGCGCTGACCGCACGGACGGCCGCCGTCCCGCCGAGGCGGACGGCGGCCGCCCACGCGGCACCGCCGTGAACCGGGCGCACGGCCGCGGCCGTACCTCCGGTCGGGAAGCGGGGTGGCCCGGCCGGGTGCGTGACGGCGCACCCGGACGGGCACATTCAGGGGGCCGAGGGCCTAGACCAGGCTGTCCCGCCAGGCCCGGTGGAGGGCGGCGAAACGGCCGGAGCCGTCGATCAGCTCCTGTGGGGAGCCATCTTCCACGATCCGGCCCTGGTCCATGACCAGGACCCGGTCGGCGATCTCCACGGTGGAGAGCCGGTGGGCGATGATCACGGCCGTCCGGCCGGCCAGCACGGTGCGCATCGCCCGCTGCACGGCCTGCTCCCCGGGGACGTCCAGGGAGCTGGTCGCCTCGTCCAGGATCAGCACCGCCGGGTCGGCCAGCAGGGCGCGGGCGAAGGCCACCAGCTGGCGCTGGCCGGCCGAGATCCGGCCGCCGCGCTTGCGCACGTCGGTGTCGAAGCCGTCCGGCAGGGCGGCGATGAACTCGTACGCGCCGATGTCGCGGGCGGCCTGCTCGACCTCCTCGCGGGTGGCGCCGGGACGGCCGATCGCGATGTTCTCGGCGACGGTGCCGGAGAACAGGAAGGACTCCTGGGTCACCATCACCACCCCGCGCCGCAGCTCGGGGGTGGCCAGGTCGCGCAGGTCCACGCCGTCCAGCCGGATCCGGCCGTCGGTCGGGTCGTAGAAGCGGGCCAGCAGCTTGGCGACCGTCGACTTGCCCGCGCCGGTGGCGCCGACCACCGCGACCGTCTGCCCGGCCGGGATCAGCAGGTCGAAGGCCGGCAGCACCTCCTTGCCGGTGCGGTAGGCGAAGCGGGTCTTCTCGAAGGAGACCTCACGGGCGGTGGTCCGCCCACCCGGGAGGGGCTTCGGCTCGGCCGGCTCGGCGACGGTCGGCTCGTGGGCGAGCAGGCCGGCGATCTTCTCCAGGGCGGCGGCGGCCGACTGGTAGCTGTTCAGGAACATCGCCAGCTGGTCGACCGGGTCGTAGAGCCGGCGCAGGTAGAGCGCGAAGGCGGTGAGCACGCCCAGCTCCAGCGCGTCGTCGACGACCAGGTAGCCGCCGAGCAGCACCACGCCGGTGGTCCACAGGTTGGCGGTGACGCGGGAGAGGCCGACGTAGCGGGCGAGCTCCAGGAAGCCGTCCGCGGTGGCGTGGGCGGACTGCCGGTTGATCACCGCGAAGGCGGCGTCGTTGGCCTCCTCGCGGCGGAAGGCCTGCACCGGGCGGATGCCGTTCATGGTCTCGGTGAAGCGGACGATCAGCGAGGCGGCCGAGGTGCGCGAGCGGCGGTAGACCCGGCGCGAACGGTGGCGGAAGGACCGGGCGATCAGCGCCAGCGGCAGGAAGGACGCCAGCGAGACCAGGCCGAGGCGCCAGTCCAGCACCACCAGCAGCACCGAGATGTAGCAGACCGACAGGAAGACGGCCAGCAGCTCCTGCAGGCCCTCGGAGAGCAGCTCGCGCAGGGCGTCGATGTCACTGGTGGCGCGGGAGATGATCCGGCCCGAGGTGTAGCGCTCGTGGAAGTCCAGGCTGAGCCGCTGGGCGTGCCGGAAGATCCGGCCGCGCAGCTCCAGCACCACGTCCTGGTTGACCCGGGCGCTGATCTTGATGAACACCCACTGCAGCACCGGGCTGAGCAGCGCGCAGAACAGGTACGCCGCGACCACCGCGATCAGCGGGCCGGCGTCGTGGTCGCGCAGCGCCGGGATGCCGCGGTCCATCGCCACCGCGACCAGCAGCGGGCCGGACTGGAGCGCGGCCTGCTGGACCAGGATCACCACCATGGCGATGGCGATCCGGCCCCGGTGCGGGCCGAGCAGCGAGCGCAGCAGCGCCCGGGGCGCGCCCGGCGGGACGGGGATGTCCTCCTCGTCGGCGGGCGGCGGGGGCAGCTCCTCCTCGATCGGCGCGGCGGGGCCGGCCTGCACGGGTTCGGCGGTGGTGGTCACGCGTGCCCTCCTTTCGACAGCAGGGGGCCGTCGGGCACCGGGGTGGCCTCGCCCGACATCAGTTCTCGGTAGTGCGCGCAGTCGCGCAGCAGCTCCTGGTGGGTGCCGACGGCCGTGATCCGGCCGTCCGCCAGCACCGCGACCCGGTCGGCGAGCAGCACGGTGCTGGGGCGGTGGGCGACCACCAGGGCGGTGGTGGCGCCGAGGACCTCGCGCAGCGCCCGCTCGACCAGGGCCTCGGTGTGCACGTCCAGCGCGGAGAGCGGGTCGTCCAGCACCAGGAAGGCCGGGTCGCCGACCACCGCGCGGGCCAGCGCGAGGCGCTGGCGCTGGCCGCCGGACAGGCTCAGGCCCTGCTCGCCGACCTCGGTGTCCGGGCCCTGCGGGAGCTTCTCGACGAAGCCGGCCTGGGCGGTGGCGAGGGCGGTGCGCAGCTGCTCCTCGCCGGCGCCCGGGGCGCCCATCAGGACGTTCTCCCGGACGGTGGCGGAGAACAGGGTGGGTTCCTCGAAGGCGACCGCGACGAGTTCGCGCAGCCGCTGCCGGGGGAGCTCGCGGATGTCCCGGCCGTCCAGCGTGATGGTGCCGCCGGTGGCCTCGTACAGCCGGGGGAGCAGCGCGGTGAGCGTGGTCTTGCCGCTCCCGGTGGCGCCGACCAGGGCCATCGTCTCGCCGCTGCGGATGTGCAGGTCGATGCCGGCCAGCAGGTCGGGGGTGCCGTCGGGGGCGTCGGGGTAGCGGAAGCGGACGCCGGTGAGGCGGATGCCGTCCCGGGCGGCGGGCCCGGCGGCGGCGCCCGGGGCGGGGGCGCCGGCGGCGGGGGTGTCCGCCTCGGGGGTGTCCGGCTCGTCCAGCACCTCGAAGAAGCGGTCGGTGGCGGTGGCCGCCTCGTTGGCGTAGGCGAGCAGCCAGCCGAGCGACTCGACCGGCCAGCGCAGCGCGAGCGCGGTGGACAGGAAGGCGACCAGGGTGCCGGCGCTCAGCTCGTCGTGGGCCACCAGGTAGGAGCCGACGGCGAGGGCGCAGCCGAGCGCGATCTCCGGCAGGCCGACGATCACCGCCCAGAGGTTGGCGAGCAGGTGCGCCTTGTGCAGCTCGGTGCGGCGCAGCTGCTGGGTCTGGGCGCGGAAGCGCTCGGCCATCGAGCGGTGGCGGCCGAAGGCCTTGAGGATGCGGATGCCGAGGACGGACTCCTCGACCAGGGTGGCGATGTCGCCGTTCTGGTCCTGGGCGAGCCGGGCGGCGCCGGAGTAGCCGGACTCGAACCGCCGGGTGAGCACGAACAGCGGGACGGCCGGCGTCAGTGCGATCAGCGCGAGCCGCCAGTCCTGGGTGAACATCACCACGGTGCCGGCCAGGAACATCACCGAGTTGACGATCAGGAAGACCAGCGGGAAGGCCAGGAACAGCCGCATGGTGTACATGTCGGCGGTGGCCCGGGAGAGCAGCTGGCCGGAGCCCCAGCGGTCGTGGAAGGAGACCGGCAGCCGCTGGAGCTTGGCGAAGAGGTCCCCGCGCATCGCCGTCTCCAGCCCGGCCAGCGGGCGGGCCAGCACCACCCGGCGGGTGTAGAACAGCGCGGCCTCGACCAGGCCGAGGAGCAGCAGCAGGCCGACCAGCGGCCAGAGGCCGGCCAGGTCGTGCTCGGCGAGCGGGCCGTCCACGATCAGGCCGAGGACCACCGGCACGGCGAGGGTGCTGAGCATGCCGAGCGTGGCGGTCGTCACCGAGACGGCCAGCCGGCCGCGGACGGCGCGGGCGTACGGCCACAGGCGCAGCAGGGAGCGGACCGCGGAGCGCCGCGGCCCGGGCCCGGTCGGACCGGCTCCGTCGGCTCCGTCGGTCGGTGCGAGCGCGTCGGTCGGGGCGGTCCGGGGGCTTCCCTGGGGCGGGTTCTCGGGGTCTTGTCTGTTCTCGGCCATCTCGGTGAGCGTAGGCAGAGAGCCGGTCACTTCTCATCCGGTTTTTCGCGCCTGTCGGGGACGCTCGGCGAGAACCGGCCACCCGAACGGGCGGGGCGGGCGTGAGATGCGGGGCGTGCGCCGCCGTTCGTGCAGGGAGGAGTGCGCCGTGCGCCTCTTGCGAGCGCCCGCCGATCGACCGATGAGATCTCCTGACGGATGTTCGGTGTTACGAGAGTGACAGGAGTGCTCAGATGACGGTCGAAACCGAGCCGACCCCCGGCCCGGGCTCCACAACCGTGCAGGTACGGGCCCAGCTCAGCCTCAGCACCACCGCGGCGCGGAACCTGGCCACGACGACCAAGTCGAAGCCCCAGATGCAGGAGATCACCTCCCGCTGGCTGCTGAAGATGCTGCCGTGGGTGCAGGTCAGCGCCGGCACCTACCGGGTCAACCGGCGGCTGAGCTACGCCCCCGGGCGCGGCCGGGTGAGCTTCGCGAAGACCGGCTCCGCGGTGAGCGTGATCGCCCCCTCGCTGACCGAGGTGCCGGCGCTGCGCGGTTTCGAGGACGAGGAGGTGCTGGCCGAGCTGGCCCGCCGGTTCGTGCAGCGGGACTTCGCGCGGGGCGAGGAGCTGGTGCGGGAGGGGGCGCCGATCGACGAGGTGTTCCTGATCGCGCACGGCAAGGTGGACCGGATCGGCACCGGCAAGTACGGCGAGCAGACCGTGCTCGGTTCGCTCGCGGACGGCGACCACCTCGGCGACGAGGCGATCACCGAGGGCGGCGGCAGCTGGCCGTACACCGTGCGGGCGAGCACCCCCGGTGTCGCGATGGCGCTGTCCTGGTCGGTGCTCCAGGAGCTGATCGGCCGCTCCGAGTCGCTGCGCGAGCAGCTGCTGGGCTTCGCCGCCGACGCCGCGCAGGCGCAGAACGAGCACGGCGAGGCGGAGATCGACCTCTCGGCCGGCCACGAGGGCGAGTACGAGCTGCCCCGCGCCTTCGTGGACTACGAGCTGAGGCCGCGCGAGTACGAGCTGAGCGTGGCGCAGACCGTCCTCAAGGTGCACACCCGGGTCGCGGACCTCTACAACAAGCCGATGAACCAGACCGAGGAGCAGCTGCGGCTGACCATCGAGGCCCTGCGGGAGCGGCAGGAGCACGAGCTCATCAACAACCCGGAGTTCGGCCTGCTCGGCAACGCCGACTTCGACCAGCGGATCCAGACCCGGGCCGGGGCGCCCACCCCGGACGACCTGGACGAACTGCTGAGCATGCGCCGCGAGACCGACTACCTGTTCGCCCACCCGCGCGCGATCGCGGCCTTCGAGCGGGAGTGCAACCGGGCCGGCCTCTACCCGGGCACCGTCGACGTCCTCGGCAAGCGGCGGCCGACCTGGCGCGGGGTGCCGATCTTCCCGTGCAACAAGATCCCGGTGTCCGACCAGCAGACCACCGCGTTCATCGCGATGCGGGTCGGCGAGGACAACCAGGGCGTGGTCGGCCTCACCCAGGTCGGCATCCCGGACGAGGTGGAGCCGGGCCTGAACGTCCGGTTCATGGGCATCGACGAGAAGGCGATCGCCTCCTACCTGGTCAGCACCTACTACTCGGCGGCGGTGCTGGTGCCGGACGCGATCGGTGTGCTGGAGAACGTCGAGCTCGGGCGCGCCCGCGGCTGACCCGGTCTAGGCGTCCGGGGCGGGCGCGCGCAGCAGTCGCAGCGAGCGCCCGCCCAGGACGACGGCGCCGCGCGGGCACGGCCCGCCGGAGTCCGCGGCGGCGGTGTCGACCACCGTCTCCCAGCCGGCCGACGGCGCCGCCCAGGGCTCGCCGGGCAGGCTGAACACGACCGGCTCCGGGCCCCCGTTGAGCAGCAGCAGGAAGCCGTCGTCGCTCAACGGCAGCCCGGCGTCGTCCCGTTCGGACATCGCGGTGCCGGAGAGCAGCATGCCGAGGCAGGCGGTCGGCGCGAACCAGTCGTCCTCGGTCATCTCCCGGCCCCGCGGGGTGAACCAGGCGAGGTCGGGCTGCCCGCCGGGGGTGCGGGCCCGGCCGGAGAAGAACGCCCGCCGGCGCAGCACCGGGTGGGCCCGGCGCAACCGGACCAGCCGGGCGGTGAGTTCGCACAGCTCCTGCCAGCAGGGCTGCTCCAGCAGCGACCAGTCCAGCCAGCCGACCTCGTTGTCCTGGCAGTAGGCGTTGTTGTTGCCGCCCTGGGTGCGGCCCAGCTCGTCCCCGGCGGTGAGCATCGGGACGCCGGCGGAGAGCAGCAGGGTGGCGGTGAGGTTGCGGAGCTGGCGCAGCCGCAGCGAGTTGACCGCCGGGTCGGTGGTCTCGCCCTCGGCGCCGTGGTTCCAGGAGCGGTTGTCGTCGGTGCCGTCCCGGTTGTCCTCGCCGTTGGCCCCGTTGTGCTTGCGGTCGTAGGAGACCAGGTCGCGCAGGGTGAAACCGTCGTGCGCCGTCACGTAGTTGACCGAGGCGTACGGGCGGCGGCCGGCCCGCTGGTAGAGGTCGGAGGAGCCGGAGAGGCGGTAGCCGAGTTCGCGCACGTCCGGGCGGGCGCCGCGCCAGAAGTCCCGGACGGTGTCGCGGTACCGGTCGTTCCACTCGGCCCACGGCGGGGGGAAGCCGCCGACCTGGTAGCCGCCCGGCCCGACGTCCCAGGGCTCGGCGATCAGCTTCACCCGGCTGAGCAGCGGGTCCTGGGCGACGGCGGCGAGGAAGGGGTGGTCCGGGTCGACGGCGTCCCCGCCGTTCGGGCCGCCGCGGGCCAGGGCGGCGGCCAGGTCGAAGCGGAAGCCGTCCACGCCCATCTCGGCGACCCAGTAGCGCAGCGAGTCGGTGATCAGCCGGATCACCTGCGGACGGCGGGTGTCCAGGGTGTTGCCGCAGCCGGTGTAGTCGGCGTAGCCGCGCGGGCGGTTCGGCGGGAGGCGGTAGTAGGCGGCGTTGTCGATGCCGCGCAGCGAGAGCGCCGGGCCGAGGGCGCCGCCCTCGGCGGTGTGGTTGAACACCACGTCCAGGATCACCTCGATCCCGGCGGCGTGCAGGGCGCGGACCATCCGCTTGAACTCGCCGACCTGGCCGCCGCGGGAGCCGGAGGCGGAGTAGCCGGCGTGCGGGGCGAAGTAGCCGATCGTGTTGTAGCCCCAGTAGTTGACCAGTCCGCGGGCCTGCAGGTGGTCCTCGCTGGCGTGCTGGTGCACCGGCAGCAGCTCGACGGCCGTCACCCCGAGCCGGGTGAGGTGGGCGACGGCGGCGGGGTGGGCGAGGCCGGCGTAGGTGCCGCGCAGCTCCGGGGGGACGTCGGGGTGGCGCATGGTGAAGCCGCGCACGTGCAGCTCGTAGAGCACCGTCTCGGGCCAGGGGGTCTTCGGGCGGTGGTCGTCGTACCAGTCGTCGTCGTCGTGGACGACCACGGACCTGGGCACGTACGGCGCGGAGTCGCGGTTGTCCCGGACGGTGTCGGCGACGTCCGCCTCGGGCCAGTCGCGGACGGCGGCGCAGGCGGCGTCGTGCGAGGTGTAACAGCCGTCCACGGCGCGGGCGTACGGGTCGAGCAGCAGTTTGGCCGGGTTCCAGCGGGCGCCGGTCCACGGGTCCCAGCGGCCGTGCACCCGGAAGCCGTAGCGGGTGCCGGGGCGGACGCCGGGGAGGAAGCCGTGCCAGACCTGGAAGTCCTGCTCGGTGAGGCGGTGGCGGCTCTCCCGGCCGTCCTCGTCGAACAGGCACAGCTCGACGGCCTCGGCGCCGCCCGCCCAGAGCGCGAAGTTGGTGCCGCGGCGGCCGAGCCGGTCGGTGCGGTAGCGGGCGCCCAGGGGTTGCCAGCTGCCGGGGGTCAGCTCCTGGTCCGACGCCATCGCCATGGCCTCCCTGGGCGCGGTGTTCCGGGTCCGTTCACCTTCTCTTTCCCGGATTGCGTCGGCCGGAAGCAGTGTGCCCGGACGGGCGGTCGACGGGGGGTGGGATTCGGGGCCGGCCGGCGTGTCCCCGCGTCGCCGCGCCTCGTTGTTCCAGGCGTCGAGACGTGAACAGTGGGAGGCCCCGGGATGCGGCGCCGAGGACGGGTGTGGGCGCGGGGCGCGGCGGCGGTGGCCTGCTGTCTGGCCGTTCTCACGGGGTGCGGCGGGGGGCCCTCCCCGGCGGTGCCGGACGGGGACGCGGTCGCGGCCGACGGGCGGACGGCGCCGCCGGCGCCCTCCCGGGCGGTGATCAGCGTGCTGCCGGCCGACGGGGCGCAGGACGTGAAGCCGGAGGGGGCGGTCCGGGTGGGCGTCGTCCAGGGGCGGCTGGTCTCCGTCCGGCTGGCCGACGCCAAGGGCACCGAGGTGCCCGGCACGATCGGCCCGGACGGCGCCGGCTGGGCGCCGGACGGCCCGCTGCCGCTCGGCACCGCGTTCACCCTGGACTCCGTCGCCGAGGACGACCGGGGCCAGAAGGCGGCCCAGCACTCGGCGTTCACGACCGCGGCGCGGGAGCACACCTTCGTGGCGTTCTTCACGCCGGAGGACGGCTCCACGGTCGGCGTCGGCATGCCGGTGTCGCTGCGCTTCAGCCGTCCGATCGCCGACCGGGCGGCGGTGGAGAAGGCCGTCCAGGTCGTCGCCGACCCGCCGGTGCCGGTGGCCGCGCACTGGTTCGGCGGCCAGCGGCTGGACTTCCGTCCGCAGCGGTACTGGGCGGCCGGCACCAGGGTCACGGTGGCGCTGCGGCTCAAGGACGTGCAGGGCGCGCCGGGGGAGTTCGGCACCCAGACCCGGGACCTGCGCTTCACCGTCGGCCGGGCGCAGGTCTCCACCGTCGACCTGGACGCCCACACCCTGACGGTCCGGGCCGGCCAGGGCGGCAGGGTGGTCCGGGTGCTCAAGGTCTCCGGCGGCAGCCCCGACCACTCCACCTACCGGGGGGTGATGGTGGTGTCGGAGAAGTACCGGGAGACCCGGATGAACTCGCAGACCGTCGGCATGGGCGACGAGTACGACATCAAGGACGTCCCGCACGCGATGCGGCTCACCGCCTCCGGCACCTTCGTGCACGGCAACTACTGGGCGGACCCGCAGGTGTTCGGCGCCGCCAACACCAGCCACGGCTGCATCGGGCTGGCCGACGCCAAGGGCGGGGCGAGCAAGGACTCCCCGGCGGGCTGGCTGTTCGAGCACACCCTCCCGGGGGACGTGCTGGAGGTGACGGCCTCGTCCGGCGACCTCGTACCGCCGCAGAACGGGCTCAACGGCTGGAACGTGCCGTGGGAGCAGTGGGTGGCGGGCAGCGCGCTGCGCCGGGCGCCGTCGGCCGGGGCGTCCGGTCCGCCGTCCGGGCCCGCCGCACCGTAGGGCACTTCGGCCCGATTCCGCCCGTTCCGTCCGTCTTTACGACTGCTTCACATGCCGTCAACCCGACTCCTCCCGGGGTTCACTCGAACGGCTTAGTTATCCTGCTCCGGCGCGTCCGCAGCCCGGGCCGAAAGAGTCGGCGACCGGTGCAACTCACAGGGGCACTCAACGCGTCAAGAGAGTGAATACCGGGAGGGGAGAAACCGTGAAGACGGGTAAGACGGCCGGCACCGCGATACGCACCAGCAACCGCTACGGGCGCCGGGGTGCGATGGCGCTGGTCATGGGCGGGGTACTGCTGCTCACCGCGGCCTGCAACGACGACAAGGGCAGCGGTTCGGGCGACTCGGCGGGCGGCAGCGCGGCCTCGGCGCCCGCGGCGGCGGACGGGGGCGCGCCGGCCACGCCGAAGCCCTCGGCCGCGGTGCTCGCCGTCGAGCCGAAGGACGGCGCCCAGGACGTCGCGCCGAACGGGCTCCAGGTGTCCGTCTCCAACGGCAAGCTCACCACGGTCGAGGTGACCGACAAGAACGGCAAGCCGGTCGAGGGTGCGGTCACCCCGGACGGTGCTGCCTGGAAGCCCACGGGGGCGCTCGCGGTCGGCATGGCGTACAAGGTGAACGCGCAGGCCAAGGACGGCGAGGGTCTGGTGGCCGCGTCCACCACCTCGTTCACCACGCTGACGCCGGAGAAGAAGATCTCCACCAACGACAACATCAGCGACGGCGCCACCTACGGCGTCGGCATGATCGTCTCGGTGAACTTCAACAAGGACGTCAAGAACAAGGACGCCGTCGTCAAGGGCATCACCTTCGAGACCAGCAACGGCACCGTGGTCAAGGGCCACTGGTTCGGCGACCGCCGGGTGGACTTCCGTCCGGAGCAGTACTGGGCGCCGGACACCAAGGTGACCGTCAAGTACCGGCTGAAGAACGTCGAGGTCGCGCCGGGCATCTACGGCGACGTGGACAAGGACGAGCCGTTCACCATCGGCCGCTCGATGATCTCCACGGCGGACGCCAAGTCGCACCAGATGACCATCGAGACCGGCGGCAAGAGCACCACCGTGCCGGTCACCCTGGGCGCGGACGCCACGCCGTCCTGGGGCGGGACGATGGTCGTCATGTCCAAGGAGAAGGTCACCCGGATGAACTCGCAGACCGTCGGTCTCGGCGGCGAGTACGACATCCAGGACGTGCCGCACGCGATGCGGCTGACCACCTCCGGCACCTTCGTGCACGGCAACTACTGGGCCAACCCGTTCGGCAAGACCAACGCCAGCCACGGCTGCGTGTCGATGCAGGACGTGAAGGGCGGCAGCGACAGCTCGGTCGCGGGCAAGTTCTTCAACGACTCGATGATCGGCGATCCCATCAAGATCGTGAACACCAAGGAGAAGACCGTCGCGCCCTCCAACGGGCTGGGCGGCTGGAACCTGGAGTGGGCCAACTGGTAGGCCCTACCCGGCGGTAGGCCCGGGTACTCCGGGCCTGCCGGCGAGTCCTCCGTCGTGCGGTCCGACCTCACCCGTTGGGGTCGGACCGCCGCGGTTTCCGGGGCGACGAGCCTCACGAATGGCGCAACCTTTCCGGTGGCCGGGCGCGTGTGTCCGGTCGGGTCCGTCGGGTCCACGGGGAGTTTCTCGGGTTTTCTGAGGGAGGGAATCGACGTTGAGGTCGATACGCAGAGTGGTGGCCGTCGGTCTGGTCGGCGGGGCGATGGCGCTGACGGCCGCCTGCGGCGGGGGTGACGGGGGCAGTGGATCGGGTGCGGGCAGCGCGGCCAGGGCCGACCTCGGGGCCGGTGCGGCCGGTGCGGCCAGTGCCAAGCCCGCGGCGGCGGCGCCCACCAGCACGGTGCCGAAGGTCTCCACCGCCGCCGTGAGCATCGAGCCCAAGGCCGGCTCGGTGGACGTGGCGCCGAACGCGCTGAAGATCGGCGCGACGGGCGGCAGGCTCACCACCGTCAAGGTGAACGACCGGACCGGCAAGGAGGTCCCCGGCGCCATCGCCGCGGACGGCGCCTCCTGGGCGCCCGCGGCCCCGCTGGAGGTGGGCACCGCCTACCAGGTCAGCGCGATGGCCGCGGACGCCGACGGCGCGGTGGCCACGGCGGACAGCAGCTTCACCACGCTGACCCCGACGGCGCTCGCCAAGGCCTCGGACAACGTCGACAACGGCGCCACCTACGGCGTCGGCATGATCGTCTCGGTGAACTTCAGCAAGGACGTCAGGAACCGGGACGAGGTCGCCAGGGGCATCACCTTCGAGACCGACAACGGCACCGTGGTCAAGGGCCACTGGTTCGACGACCGCCGGATCGACTTCCGTCCGGAGCAGTACTGGAAGCCCGGCACCAAGGTGGTCGTGCACTACCGCCTCAAGAGCGTCGAGATCGCCCCGGGGGTGTACGGCGGGGACCGGGACGAGCCCTTCACGATCGGGCGGTCCCAGATCTCGACGGTTGACGTCGCCGCACACAAGATGACGGTCGTACGGGACGGCGTGCCGAGCGACATCGACATCAGCGCCGGTGCGCCCGAACACCCCACCTGGAACGGGACGATGGTCATCATGTCCAAGGAGGGCGTGGTGCGGATGCAGTCCAGCACCCTCCCGGGGATGACCGGTGCGCCGTACGACCTCCAGGTCCCGCACTCGATGCGGCTGACGACCTCCGGCACCTATGTGCACGGCAACTGGTGGAGCAGGAACAGCACCTTCGGCGAGGACAACGTCAGCCACGGCTGCGTGGGCCTCAAGGACGTCGAGGGCGGCGGTGCGGACACCTCGATGGGCAAGTTCTACGACGGTTCGCTGGTCGGCGACGTGATGACCGTGAAGAACTCGTCGAGGAAGGAGACGCTCGACCCGGCGAACGGGCTGAGCGGCTGGAACCTGCCGTGGAGCAACTGGTAGCCGGCGGCTGAGCGGGGAGCCGGGGTCAACCCGGGCTTGACGGAAGTCGGCCCGGGTGGCCCCTTCTTGCTCGCGGCATATGCCGATCGGGTGAGATCGTTTGCTCATTGTCCGTACGCGGCTGCTTGCGTTCCGCAATGATGGTCCGCATGGCGGGTTGGGGCGAAACAGATCAGTCGTCAGTTTCCGGGGCCGGCGCGGTGGCCGAGGTGTCCTGGATCCACCTCCAGGGCGGGCTCTCGGCGCTGGAGCGGCTCTCCTCCGAGGAGCTGGAGGAGATGTACTCCGACAGACTCCGCGACCCGTCCGCGCCCAACGAGGTGCGGCTGCCGTCCCGGACGGAGTCGGGGCCGGTGGCCCGTCGGCTGGTGCTGTGCGTCCTGGAGTCCTGGGATCTCCACCAGCACCTGGAGGTCGGGGAGCTGCTGACCGGCGAGCTGGTGGCCAACGCGGTGCGGCACGCGGCCGGACGGACCATCGGCCTGCACGTCAGCCGCAAGCCCGGCTGGCTGCGGATCGAGGTCCGGGACTCCTCCCGGGCGCTGCCCTGCATGATCCTCGCCGAGGCCAGCCCGGTGAACGAGCGGGGGCGGGGGCTGAGGATCGTCGACGACCTCGCCGACCGCTGGGGCGCGGACCTGCTGCCGAGGGGCAAGGGCGTCTGGTTCGAGCTGAAGGTGCGGGGCTGAGGCTCCCGGCCCGGGAGAACACGCGGGGCCCCCGGATTCGCCGTGGTCCGGCGGATGGGGGCCCCTGCAGGTCATCGCGCCGGCCAAGGGGGTGCGTGCCGCGCGATGGGCGTCGGCAGTGCCAGGTCGGGCCCGCCGAAGTTCGACGCCTTGACTATCGCACGGATCTCAGCATGTGAGCAAACCGGATGACTTGGAATGCAAGGTTTGTTATCTGGTTCACCTTGGGATTTTGCATAGGTTAACGCCATCGCCTGTGAATATTCATGATCACGGTGATGTGGCCATGGCTTGCCGGATCCGGGCGGCGTGGGCGCGGACGGCGGTGGGGGAGAGGCCGCCGGAGCGGGGCGGCGGGGGTGGAGGGGCGCCGTGGCAGGCGCGGCAGAGGCCGCCGAGGAGGGCGTGCGGACGGCACGGGGTGCGGCAGGCGGTGCATTCGAGGACGCGGGCCTGCCGGGGGTGGCCGTCCAGGGGCGTGCGGTCCGGGGGCAGCTTGTCGAGCAGGCGGCGGCGGGTGAAGGCCGCCGGGCTGTGGATGTCCGGCGGGAGGTTCGCGGTGAGCGCGGCGGTGAAGAGGGCGGGCGTGGTGCCCCGGGCCAGCCACTCGGCGGCCAGCGGTTCGAGCGCGGCGCAGTCGGCGGCGGAGAGGGCGAGGCGGGCGTCCGCGAGGCCGAGGCCGGCGAGGGCGGCGTAGGCGGCCGAGGCGGGGGAGGTGCGGTTGAGCGTTCGCTCCTGCGGGGGATCGGGCGTGGTGGGCGTTGACGTCTCGCCGGTCATGGTGAACCGCGTCCACCAGGCGTCCGAGCGGGGCGTGCGGGAGAAGTAGGTGCGGAACACCCAGCGGCAGTCCTTGGCGCTGATGCGCTCCCGGACGCGACGCAGGTGGCCTGCGGTGGAGAGCCTGTTGAGGGCGGTGCGGCAGGCCATCTGCCCGTAGTGGGGTTGGAGGACGGCGAGGGTCTTGACGTCCATGGCGGCGCCGTCGGGCAGGTGGTCGATGAGCGAGGCGAGGTACGCCTCGCGCGCCGGGAGGTGGGCGAAGTCGGTCGCGGAGCGGGGGAGTTGCTCCGGGGCGGACTGCTTGCCGTACCCGGGAGAGGCCATGGGGGTAGAGTCGTGGGCAGCCACAGGATCGAGTTCCGTTCGATCGTGAGGGTCAGACCCCCGTTCGGTGCTGCTAACACCGGCGGGGGTTGTTTCGTTGGTGCGCACGCTACACGGCGGAACGCGGCGTGGTGAAGCTGTGACGATAAGTCATATGTGCTGTGTACGGGGCTGGTTGGAAGGTGGTTGCCCACCCATTCCCTTAGGGGTCACTCGGCCTCGGCGGCTTGAGCTTCGGCCGCGAAGGAGACGAAGGACGACCAGGCCTCGGGGGAGAAGGCGAGGGTCGGGCCAGCCTTGTCCTTGGAGTCCCGGACGTGGACGGTGGAGGGGCAGGAGGCCACTTCGACGCAGTTGCCGCCGTCGTCATTGCTGTAGCTGGACTTGCTCCAGGAGACGGCGACTTCGACGCAGGCGCCGCCATTGTCGTCGCTGTAGCTGGACTTAAACCAGTCGGCTTCGGCGCTCATAGCTCCTCCGAGACTTTCCCGATGAACTCTACGGACTCCTCAACACTGAGGGCCTGCATGCGGATCATGCCATGCCGCTGCTTGAGGACGTTCACCCTGTCCGGGTCGGCATGCAGCACGCCGGTCCGATGTCCTTCCACGTATGCCAGCTCCTCGCGGTCGGCCGTCTCCAGTAGGGTGATGGGGCCGGTGAGGGCTGGGTAGGCCGCACGGTTCGCGGGAAGTACCTGGACCGCGACGTTCCGCCGACTGCTCAAATCGATGATGTGCGCGAGCTGCCTCTTCATGAGGTCCGCGCTGCCGACCTTTGCCCGCAGTGCGACTTCGTAGATCACGAAGCCGAATAGCACCCTCGGGGAGTTCGCCAGCTTCTCCTGGCGTTGCATTCGGCCCGCCACGCGCGCCTCGACGGTGTCGTCGTCCAGGGGCGGCAGGGAATGGCTGATCAACTCTCGGGCGTACTCCTCGGTCTGGAGCAGTCCCGGGATGAGCAGGGCTTCGTACGTGTGGATCGCGATGGCGCTGGCTTCGGCGTCCGTGTAGCCCTGCAAGTAGGACGGAAACTTCTCCGGCGTCATGAAGGTCGCCGCTCCCAGCAGCATCCCCTTCGCGTCACACAACTCGTCTGCTGCCTGCAGCAGTTGGAGCGTCGGCTTGCGCCTTCCTGCCTCCATCGAGCGCACGCTCTCGATGTCGTAGTGGGCGGCCTGGCTCAGCTGTTCCCGGCTCACGCCCGCGAGTGTGCGCCAGCGCTTGACCTGATCGCCGCAGTACCTCCACGACATCGGGTTCTGCTTCGGCGTGCTCACGGCCCGGCACCCCTTCCTGCCCTGGTCGCTGGGCGGTCAAAGCTCTGGCTGTACTTACGTGGTTACTCCTGAGGCTATGCCTGGCTGCCGACCCTTGAAGGGTGAAATGGCCGAACTCAGCCCTCACGAGTGAAGCCGTCCGTACACCCCCAAGGACTCCCTGATGCTCACTCAGCCTGCCGACCTCGTCGAGTGGATGTTCCCCCGCCTCCCCCGCAGCGCCGGCCGTGCCCGGATCCGCTTCATCCGGCAGGCCTTCGAGTGGGAGGTGCCCGTCGACGCCGCCGAGACCGGCCTGATCCTCCTCAGCGAACTCGTCACCAACGCCTGCCGTCACGCCCGCTCCCCGCGCGATCGGATGATCGGCGTGCGCGTCCTCCTCCCCACCGTCTCCCTGCTCCGCATCGAGGTCTCCGACGCGAACCCCGACCTCCCGACCCTGCGCGACGCCACCCCCGACGACGAGTCCGGCCGGGGCCTCGAACTCGTCGCCGCCCTCGCCACATCCTGGGGCGCCCACCCGCGCGGCGAGGGCTACATCGGCAAGACCGTCTGGTGCGAACTCGCCCTCCCCGCCCCGGCCAACCCCCACGGCTGAGCCCCCTTCCCCCACCGCCCGCGCAGGGAAGTCGACCCCGCCGACTTCCTGCGCTCGCCGCCGCTCTGTGGCCCGCCGACTGGGCCACCCACCGACCGCGCGAGAAGTCAGCCGGGCCGACTTCTCGCGCCGGCCTCGCGGCCTCGGTGCGGGAAGTCCACGATCTTCAGGCTGCCGCGGGCGTGTGGCAGCCTGTTCAGGCTTGCCCAAGGCCGGTTTGCGCGATTGACTTGCAGAGAAACGCCTGACAGCCCGCGAAGGGGGGATCGCAGATGTTGCTGAACTTCAGGGTCGCGAACCACCGCTCGATCAGAGAGGAGCAATCGCTCCAGCTCAACCCGGTCTATGAAGCGGACAGGCCGCCGGGGACGCACTGGGAAGCGGTCCCTGTGGCGGGCATCTTCGGAGCCAATGCCGCCGGCAAGTCGAACGTGATCGATGCCCTGGCGTACATGAGCAGGATGGTCGTCAACTCGCACCGGGACGCGGAGCCGGACGGTGGTGTGGCCCGGCAGCCCTTCCGTCTCGAAGGGGCGGCGCGAGAGGAACCGTCCTGGTACGTGGTGGACCTACTCATCGACGGAGTCCGCTACACCTACGGGTTCAGCGTGGACGACGACCGAGTGGTCGACGAGTGGCTGCACAGCTTTCCCCACGGCCGGAAGCGCAAGATCTTCGAACGTTCGGTGGATGGACTGGAGATCGGCGATTCGCAGCACCGGCGGGAGCTGGAACTGGTCGAGAACATCACCGAGCCCAACGTCCTCTTCATGTCCCTCGCGGCACGCTCCCGGCAGGACGACTTCCGCCCTGTTTACGACTGGTTCGCCCGGAGCCTGCAGTTCAGCCGACGGTCACAGGGAGCGAGCGGCATCGGTGTGGCGCGAATCCTGGAGAACCCGGACCGGAATCCCGAGTTCATCGGTCTGCTGCGCGCCGCAGACCTCGGGATCGCGGAATGCGGCACAGATCGCGTGCTGCTGGATGAGGAGGAGCTGCGGAAACGCTACGGCACGCGCATTCCGCAATGGCGGCTCGCGGAACTCGAAGAGCACGGACCGCGTGAGGTCATGCGCCCGTGGATAGGACATCGCGGGCGCGACGGGATCGTCAGGATGGACGTGTCCGAGGAGTCCGAGGGCACTCAGGCCCTGCTGCGGCAGGCACCTCTCATCATGGGGGCACTCCGTCGGGGCGGTACCTTCGTGGTGGACGAAATCGATTCGAGCCTCCACCCGATTCTCACAGCACGCTTGATCGGGCTTTTCCAGGATTCCGGGACCAATCCGAACGGTGCCCAGTTGATCTTCACCTCGCACGACTCCAGTCTGCTCGGTCGGGCAGGCGGGGAGGACGTCCTGCGGCGGGATCAGGTCTGGTTCGTGGAGAAGACCGAGCACGGCGAGACGGAGCTGTTCGCCCTCGCCGACTTCAAGCCGCGCCAGGAGGAGAACCGCGAGCGACGGTACCTCAGCGGGAGCTACGGCGGTGTGCCGTACATCGACGACAATTTTGCCAGCGCCGTGGCGGCGCGGGGGGACGATGATGGCAAGGGCGGAGAAGCCGAGCGGACGCAA
This sequence comes from Kitasatospora sp. NPDC001547, assembly GCF_042894165.1. Taxonomy (NCBI): domain Bacteria; kingdom Bacillati; phylum Actinomycetota; class Actinomycetes; order Kitasatosporales; family Streptomycetaceae; genus Kitasatospora; species Kitasatospora sp. NPDC001547. The sequence continues at coordinate 551,650 of NZ_JBIAVL010000003.1, forward strand.
GCGTCCCTCTTTTGACACGTCACTGACCAGGCGGACGGGGCACCGGGAGTCGAAGCAGAGGCTTCTGGTGGTCTGTGGCGCGAAGGTGACCGAGCGCGACTACCTTCAGGGGCTGAAGTCGAGCGTTCGGAATTCAGCCGTTTCCCTGAGGATCGTCGAACACCCGAGGTCGCCCTCCCAGGTCGTTGACCACGCGGTGCTCCTGCGTGACCAGGCGGGCGGCGAATACGACGCGACGTGGTGCGTTCTCGACGTTGACGACTTTCCCGACCTGGAGCGGACGGCAGTCGAAGCGCGGCGGAAGAACATCGAGGTAGCGTTCTCGAACCCCTGCTTCGAGGTGTGGCTCCTGCTGCACTTCAAGGACTATCGCCGTCCGGCTCGCTCCTTCAAGGAGCTCATGCCGGTCCTTGGTGAAGTGTTCCCCGCCGGATACGGCAAGACCGGCATGAAGTTCGACCGCTACGCGCCGCACTGGCGGCTGGCTGCGAGGCGGGCGGAGCAACTGGCCGAATGGGGGAAGGAGCACGAGGTCAATCCGTCCACCGGGATGTGGAAGCTCGCGCTCGCCATCGGAGGTGGTGAAGCGCGGCTGTGAAGGGCCGCCGGGTGATCTTCGCGCCCTCCGGCTGGGCCTGCGGGTCGCGGAGCACCGGCAGGGCCACAGGTACGGTTCGTCCTGCACGACCTCGGAGGCGACCATAGCCGTCACGGCCAGGGACAGCTGGAGGCGGGAGCGGCGCATGAGCGGGTCCTTCCGACGGGCCGATACCCCGCGTAAGGAGTGCCGGACCCGTGGGTCAGGCCGCGGGGGGGGGGGGGCGGGGGGGGGGGGGGGGCGGGGGGGGGGGGGGCGGGGGGGGGGCTGGGCCGCTGTGGGCCCCGCGGGGGGGGGGGGGGGCGCGGGAATTTCCGGGGCGCGGGTCCCTGGCGGGCGGTGTGAAGGGTGGT